>CAVRUB010000008.1:0-145058 GCA_963724275.1 uncultured Actinomycetota bacterium
CGACGGTGAGCCGATCTCGCCGCTTTTCACGATGCTGTCACCGGCCGAGCAGCGCGAGGACGGCGAGGACACGTCGGTTGTCGTCCTCGCTGTCAGGAAGCCCGAGCTTCTGGAAGATGGCTTGCACATGCCGCTCGACCGCGCGCGAGCTCAGGTAGAGCTGCTTGGCGATCGCCCGGTTGGAACGGCCCTCGGCCACCAGTTCCAGTACGGCGCGTTCGCGGTCTGTGAAGTCGTCGAGCGCTGAGCGTCCGCGTCCACCGACCAGCGCTTTGACGACCTCCGGGTCGAACGCCGTACCGCCCGATGCAACGCGCTCCACTGAGTCGAGGAACTCGTTCACGTCCCGTACCCGGTCCTTGAGGAGGTAGCCGACCCCGCCCGGGTCGTCGCCGAGCAACTCGAGCATGTAGGCAGGCTCGAGGTGCTGCGAGAGCACGAGCACGGCGACGTCGCGCTGTGACTGGCGGATCTCGACGGCCGCGACCAGCCCGTCGTCGGCGTTGCCAGGCGGCATCCGCACATCGACGATCGCGATGTCCGGACTGAGGGCGCGCACCTTCTCCAAGAGGTCATCGGCGCTGCCAGACCGGCCCACGACGTCATGCCCCGCGTCCTCGAGCAGGGAGGCAATCCCTTCGCGGAGCAAGGCGCTGTCGTCCGCGACGACGATGCGCAGTGGTCTCTCGGTCGTCACACGCTTCTCGATCAGGTCTTGGCGGCAACGCGCACGGGGCGTACACATGGTGTGTGGCCATCGGGCGCGCCGGCACCGGGTTCGCAGACGCCGGGAACATCCAGCGAGTTGAGTATGCGGTCGCCCGCATCCTCGCTGAAAGGGATCGGCCTGTCGAGGTGTACGAGGCGGTCCTGCAGGTCGTCGGAAGCTCGCTCGGCTGGGAGCTGGGAGCGGTGTGGGAGGTCGCACCCGGAGATGGCCTGTTGCACTGCATCCGAACCTGGCATGCCGGCGGAGGATTCCCCGAGTTCGAGGCGCTCAGCGAGCACATCACTCTCGCGCCCGGTGAGGGCCTCCCAGGGATGGTCGTGGAGTCGGGTGACCCGGCGTGGATCGTCGACGCGCCAGCGAATCCAAACTTCCCTCGAGCTGCCATCGCCCGGCGCTGCGGCCTCCACGCGGCCTTCGGCTTCCCGTTGCTCAGCCCAAGGGGCGTCGTGGGCATGATGGAGTTCTTCACCCAGGAGCTCCGCCAGCCCGACGAGCACCTGCTCGAGACGATGCGCGGACTCGGCAGCCAGGTCGGGCAGTACGTCGCCCGACGGCACGCCGAGGACGGGGTGCGCGCCAGTGAGTCCCAGCTGCGAGCGATGCTCGAGGCCGCGCTCGACGCCGTGGTGACGATGGATCACACCGGACTCATCACTGGTTGGAACCATGCAGCCGAGACGACCTTCGGCTACCGCGCGGACGAGGTCGTCGGCCGGGAAATGGCGGACACCATCGTGCCGCCGGCATTGCGGGCGGGGCACCGGCGGGGGCTCGCTCGGTTCCTCGAGACCGAGCATGCCAGTGATCCTCGACAGCCGGATCGAACTGAGCGCACTGCACAAGAACGGCACCGAGTTCCCCGTCGAGCTCACGGTCACCCGGATCGCGCTTCCCGGCCTGCCCATGTTCACCGGCTATCTGCGGGACATCACCGATCGGAAACTCGCGGAGACCGAGCTGCGTGCGTCGCGCGCGCGACTGGTCGAGGTTGCCGACGACGAGCGTCGGCGGATCCAGCGGAACCTTCATGACGGCGCCCAGCAGCGGATCACCGCCGTACTCCTCAGCCTGGGACGCATGCGCCAGACACCCCTGGGACATCCAGAGCTGATCGACTCAGCCATCGAGGAGCTGTCCGCGGGACTCAACGAGATCCGCGAGCTCGCTCGCGGCCTGCACCCCTCCGTGCTCGCGGAGCGCGGTCTGGTGAAGGCCCTCGAGGCCCTTGCCATTCGTGCGAGCATCCCGACAGCGGTGCGGGCCGACATCCGGTCAGAGCTTTCCGAGCAGACGGAGGCGGCGGCGTACTACGTGGTCTCCGAAGGGTTGGCGAACGCGTACAAGCACGGCGGCGCGGCGAAGGTTGCGATCCACCTGCAGACCGACAGCGGTGCCCTCACGGTCGAGGTGCGCGATGACGGCATCGGTGGGGCTGATGAAGAAGGCAGCGGGTTACGCGGCCTTGCAGACCGGATCGAGGCACTCAGCGGGACGCTGGCGCTGGAGAGTCCTCCCGGTCGCGGCACTCGCCTCCTGGCTCGGCTCCCGCTCCCCTGAGGGCGCGGGCCGCCGCTGGGCGGGCTGAACAGTCACGGCTGTCGGAAGACCGACAGGAACCGGGCGCGGAACCGACACCGCGATGACGGTCGCACCCCTGCCGCTGGCAGGTCGATCCGCCGAGACTCGTGTCCATCGACCACCAAGGACAGGAAGTCATGAACCTCAACATCGACGCCCTCGAAGCGAGCTTCGACAGTGTTGCCCCACGAGGCGACGAGCTTGTGGAAGTCTTCTACCAGCGACTCTTCGACGTGGCGCCGGCGGTGCGTCCGCTGTTCACGGGCACCGACCTCAAGCGTCAGAAGGGCATGCTGCTGGCCGCACTCGTGCTGCTCCGGAAGTCCCTTCGAAACCTCGCGGCGGTCACTCCCACGCTGCGTGACCTCGGAGCACGGCACGTCCGGTACGGCGCCCTCCCCGAGCACTATCCCGTCGTCGGGCAGGTCCTGATCGCCTCCATGGCGGAGATCGCCGGAGATGCCTGGACCGTCGAGTACGAGCTCGCCTGGACCGAGGCCTACGCGGTCGTGTCGGGCGCCATGCTCGACGGAGCCGCGAGCGTCGCCTCCGTGGCCTAGGTCCCCGCGATCTGAGAGTCCGAGACAAACCCCAAGACCGCGCGATCCGAGAAAGGAGGCGACATGCTCGTACCACGACTGACCGGGTACCCGGTCGATCGCACCGTCGTCCAGCGGCGGCAGCGCGAGCGTGACGAGCGCCGTACTCGCATGCTGGCCACTCGTCTGGGCTCGAGCTGGGCTTGGATGCGGCACCGGCGTACCTGACCTTTCGTCACGCACGGGCAGCTCACCGAGCACCGCGGCATAGTGGAGTCTGTCCCCGCGAGATCCGTCAGGGCGCACCGACATCTGCCAGCACACGAGATCTTCCAAGCGGTATGTGGGCTCCGGTCTCGGAACAGGCACCGAAGTCAGTCAGCGCCTGACCACCCATAGAGCAAGACGTCCCGCGAGCTCCTTGCAGCCGAGTCAGCAAGACGCCCGATCGCCGGCATTCTCGCGACCGATCTTGGCGAGCAAGTCACTAAGGCCGCTACGACGCGACGTGTACTCGAGGATCGCCGCCCTGGCGACCTCTTGCTTGGACCTGTGCTTCCGAACCGCCTGCTGGTGTGCAGGTCGGCGCCTCAGTCGACGCGCTTCCAGAAGTAGTAGTCGGCGGTGTACGGCACCTCCGTGGTCGTGTTCGCGGCGCTCGGCGTGCAGGTGTCCGGGCTCGGTGCCAGGCCGCCGGTGGTCGCCACCCGTTGGATGAAGGTGGTGCCTTCGAGGCGGTCACCGTCTGCGCCTGCGTCGGACGACTTCCGGGACAGCAGCAGCCACGGGATCGCGGACGGGTCGACCGTCACACCGTCGACGCGCTGGCCGACGACGTAGCTCCCATCCTTCGCCTGCCAGGTCGGCCCGCCGAAGTGGGTGGTGACCACTTTGCCTCGGTCGTCGCGGAGGACGGCGCGGGGGCCGTCGAAGTTCCACGTGGAGCCGTCACAGGTGTAGATCTGCACGCCGGTTGCGTGCCCCACCAGGAACACCTGGTGGCCGGGCTCCGTAACTGCGATGGTGCCCGGAACCTGGGGGTCCGCCGGGCCGGCGTTGGCCGGCGTGGTCATGGCCGCGGCGAGGATGCCTGTGGCGATCGCGATGCTCTTGTACATGTCTGGTTCTCCTTCTAGTGGTGTGACTTGAGGTGTGGAGCTAGTCCTGGATCTCGATGTCGTCGCCCTCGCCGCCGGTGAGGGTGTCGACGCCGGCGCCCCCGATCAGGACGTCGTCTCCGTCGCCCCCGATGAGCACGTCGTCACCGTCGCCACCGAGGGCGCCGTCGTCGTGAGCGCCGCCGTCGAGGGTGTCCTTGCCGGACCCGCCGATGAGGAAGTCCGCTCCCTCCCCGCCGTAGACGGTGAGGGTGACGGCGCCGTTGGTCAGGTCGCTCGCGTCGACGTTGTCGTCGCCTCCGCGAACGTCCAGGATGAGCTGATCGAGCGGCCCGTCAGTGCCGGTGACGGTGACCGTGGCCGCGAGCCCGGCTGACCTCGACCGTGCCGGGCACGAGACCGGTCACGACCGCCGAGTCGTCTCCTTCGGAGCCGAGGACGGTGATCGAGTCCTGGACGCCGTCCGGCGTGCCGCCGGCGCCGCCTGCCGCGATGTTGACCGCGGTCACGGTCGTCCCGGACAGGTCACCGACGGTGACGTTGTCGGCGCCGCCGACGAGCGCGAGGTCGATCCGCTCGAGCGTGCCGAGGTCCAGGGTGACGGTCGCGATGTCGCGGGTGAAGCGCACCCGGTCGCCGTTCGCAACGACAGCCACGTTCTCCGCGATGTTGGAGCCGTTGAAGCGAAGCATGTCCGTGCCGCCCTGGCCGTCGACGGTGTCGTTGTCGTCACCCGGGGACCACACGAAGCTGTCGTCACCGCCGCCGAGCAGGACGACGTCGTCGCCGTCGCCGCCGTTGACCGCGTCGCTGCCGCCGCTGCCGGTGATCGTGTCGATGCCGAGGCCGCCGTTCACGGCCAGCCGGAGCTGTCCCGACGCCGCTGCGCCCGCGTTGATCGAGTCGTTGCCGCCGAGGCCGTTGAGCACGAGGGTGTCCAGGTCGGCGTCGGCCGCGCCGACGGTCACCGTGGCTGGGATCCCGCTGACCTGGGCGCCGCTCAGGACGATGGCGTCGTCGCCCTGCGTGCCACTCACGGTCACGGTGTCGGCGGCGCTGTCCGCGGCTGAGACGTGGATGTTCGTCACGTCGCCGCCGGTCAGGTCGCCCACGAACACTGCGTCAGCTCCCTGCTCCGGGTTCAGACGCAGGTTCTCGACATTGTCGAGGGCGGTGCGCACGTTCCCGGGGTTCCGGAACACCCCGACGACTCCGTTGACGACAGCGGCGTCGATCGTGTCGACGGCGTCCGTGCCGTGCACGGTCACGGTGTCGTCACCGTCCTGTCCGTCGAGGGCAAGGCTGTCGCCGTTCTCGGCGCCGGTCACCGCGACCGCGGCGCGCAGGCCGGTGACGGCGTACGCCGTCCCGTCGGCGACGACGTCCGCGACGTCGTTGCCGGATCCGCCCTTGACGACGACCGCGTCGGCCGCTGCGTCCCCGGCGCCGCCGAACGCGGCCAGGTCGACGCGCACGTCCGCCACGTCGGTGCCGGTGAGGTCGTCGACGGTGACCGTGTCGATGCCCGCGAAGGTCCGGACGTCGAGCCGCTCGAAATGGTCCAGCCCGAGGGTGATCGCCGCGATGTCGCGGGTGAGCCGCGCCGAGGTGCCGTTCGCGGTGAGCCCGATCTGCTCCGCGGCGCTGCTGCCGTTGAACACGAGACGGTCGAGGCCGGCGGCCCCGTCGACGTCGTCGCTGCTGTCGCCCGGGTCCCACTGGGCGACGTCGTCGCCCGTGCCGAGCGCTATCACGTCCTGGCCCTGTTGACCGTCGACGAAGTCGTTGCCGTCGCCACCCGCCAGCGCGTCATTGCCGTTGCTGCCGCTGATCGAGTCGTCGCCGGACCCGCCGTCCACAGCTACCGCGATCAACGCAGCGAGGTTGCCGGTAGCGCTGAACGTGTCGGCGCCGCCACGGGCGTTGATGGCGAGATGTTCGACGGCGCCGATGTCCAGGTTGAACGCGCCCTGACCAAGGCGGTCGAACCGCACCCGGGTCCCGTTGGCCGTGACGGTGAGTGTCTCGGCGCCGTCCATGCCGTTGACCTCGACGGTGTCCACGCCCTCCCCGCCTTCGACGAGGTCGCTGCCGGGACCGCTGTTGGTGACAAGCCGATCGACGCCGGCCTGCCCGTAGACGCGGTCAGCACCCGTGCCGCCCGTGAGGGTGTCGTTGCCCGCGCCGCCGAACAGGTCGGCCGGCGGCATCGAGCCGGTCAGCTCATCGATGGTGAGGACGTCGTTGCCGCCCTGGCCGAACAGCTGCACCCGGGAGGTGTTGGAGATCGTCGGGTTGCCCTTGACCTTCACCGCGCCGCCGTTGACCTGCAGCTTTCCGGACGAGGTACGGCTGACGACGATCGTGTTGTCGGTCGCGTCGCCGTTCACGACCAGGACACCCTGGGTGAAGACGGCAGAGATCGGGGCGGCGTGGGCGGCCGGCGCGACGAGCAGGGTCGCACCCGACAGGGCGAGTACGGCGAGCGCCGCTTGATGCAGGCGAGGGTGAGTATTCATTGCTGAGCTGGCCCCTTTCGGGCACGTTGGATCGGCCGCCTGGCGGCCGTTGGGGTTCGAGGTGTTGAGCGACGAGCGGACGACCGGTTTGCAGGCCGCGGCCGCCGTGGCGCCACGACCATCACTGGTCGACCTTCCCGACGCCTTCCCTGGACGTCGGGGAAGCAGGTCTCAGCGACGGGTCGCGGTGACGATGCGGTACTCCCAGTCGACGACGAGACCCTTGCCCTCGCCACGGTCGAACGAGCCCGCGAGCGCGATCATGTCCGCCCGGAGCGCGGCGCGACCCCCTTCGTCGAGCCGGCTGGCAGCGGAGAAGGTGGGGCCGTAGTAGGTGAGGAACAGGTCGGCGAACGCCTCGGCGTCGGTGAACCGCTGGGTCACGGTGGCGGTGGTGGACTCGACGTCGACGACCTCGTTGCCGAAGAGCTCCGCGACCACCGACTCGACGCCCCAACGCGTGGGCGGCTGTGCGCCGGCCGGCGGCGTGACGTGCTTGCCGACCGTGGCGAGCAGCCCGCCGACGAAGCCCTCGGGCGTCCAGCTGGCAACGGCGATGCGGCCGCCAGGGCGCGCAACGCGAACGAGCTCCTGCGCCGCGCGCTGGTGGTCCGCGGCGAACATCACCCCGATCGCGGAAACGACGATGTCGAACGTCGCGTCGCCGTACGGCAGGTCCTCCGCATCCGCTTGGGCGAAGTCGATCTCGAGGTCCTCCGCAGCAGCGCGGCGGCGGGCGATGTCGAGCAGGCCGGGCACGTAGTCGATGCCCGTCACGACGGCCGAGCGGCGTGCTGCCGCCAGCGCCGCGTGGCCGGTCCCGGTGGCGACGTCGAGGACGCGGGAGCCCTGCTCCACGCCGACGTGGTCGACGAGGTGCTCGGAGAGCGGGACGGTGACCGCGGCGATCTTGTTGTAGTCGCCGCTGCTCCAGACCTTCTGCTGCTTGTCACGGAGCTCGGTGTAGCTGGGGGTGATGGTCACGGTGGTGCCTTTCGTTGCGTTGTGCGGAGGCTCGGAGGCGCCCCCGGCGGGTTGGAATGCCTGTGCTGAAGCGGCGGCCGAGATGTGTTCGTGCCGGAGCCCGGCTCGGCGTACCGCCTCCTCGACCGCATCGGCCGAGGGCGCCTCGAAGAGCAGGAAGCACGTCTCGTCCTGGGGGACGAAGATCGATCGGACGCAGCTCACCGGGTGACCCTCGCGGGTCAGGTCGGCGGTCGCCTTCCCGGCACGCTCGGCGTGGAGTCGGGCGGCGCTGTGGTCGCCGCTTGCGACGTACAGCTCGACGAGGAACTCTGGCATGGCTCAACCGTGCCGACCGGCGACCGTGGCCCGAAACTACGGAACACCTGAGGAAGTAGGCGGGTCAGCCCCAGGTCCGGAGCCCTCAGGACCGTGGGTCGAGGCCCTCCTCGTGCAGCCGGGCGGCCAGCTGCACGCGGGATCGGATGCCGAGCTTGGCGTAGGTGTTGCGCAGGTGGAACTCGATGGTGTTGACGGTGACGACGAGGTTCCGCGCGATCTCCTTGTTCGACAGCCCGTCCACGGCGAGGCCGGCGACCCGGAGCTCGGTGGCGGTGAGCAGGCCCGGCGACGTCGGCCTCCGGGCACCGACTCTCGCCAGCTCCGAGCGCGCATCCGTCGCCCATCCGGGCGACCCGATCGAGTCGAAAGCCGAGACAGCGCGTTCGAGAGTGTCCCTCGCTGCGCCCCACTTCCTGGCGCGTCGCTGCGCCCGGCCAAGGGCGAGCAGACTCCTGGGCCTCCTCGAAGAGAAGGCCCAGGCCCCGATAGGTCGTGGCCGCCGCTTCGAGCTTGTCGGCTGCCGCGTCGTCGTAGAGGACCCCGGCCAGCTCCACCAGTGCGGCACTGCGTTGGGCCCCGACCTGCGCCCATGGATGGTTCTGGGCCTGCAGCGAGCGCCACCAGGCGGGCGGTCACGTCCCGCGCCCGCTCGATGTCGTCGCTCTCGACCAGTGCCTCGACAAGATCAGGGGCCACCGGGTAGACGCCCGGGTCCTCGACACCCTCTTTCTGCGTGTGGTCCCACACGGTGGCGAACTGCTGGCTCGCCTCGGTGAGGTCCTTGTCGAGCAGCGCCGCCAGGCCCAGTGCTCGCTTGGCTTCGAGCCAGTCCCATCGCACGCCGGTCGACTCCACTCTGTCGAGGGTCGTGCGGCCCCAGCGTCGCGCCTCGTCGGAGTCACCGCGTCCCGCGGCGAGGAGCGCCTGGCAGCGCTCGTACATCGGCCAGTGCAGGAGCGCGTTGTCGGTGGAGGCTCCCCAGTCGTCGAGCAGTCGTTGCGCTTCGCTCCAGGCACCGACGCGAAGCTCCAGCTCGCACAGGTGCAGCCGGATCAGGGCGTACGCCGACGGCTCGCCCCGCTCCTCGGCCCGCCTCTTCAGCGAGGTCAGTAGCTCGCGTGCCTCCGGCACCTCTCCCCGCCACACCAGGCGCTGACCGGCGACGCGCTCGGGGTGTCGGGAGACCCGGAATCGGTCGTCGGGGAGGACTTGGTACTTCTCCGCCAGGTCGTCGACCGGTTTGCCGCGGAGTGCCCGTGTCCAGGCGAGCGCAGCGAGGGCGCGGCGAAGATCGTCGGGTCGGTCCTGGCCGAGCGAGTCCACGGCCTCCTCTGCGCGCTCCTCGGCACGCGCGAGCCCGGCCACCGTGATGGCAGCCTCGTTCTCCGCCAGCTCCGCGAGCACCGGAGCCCGGAGGTGCCGATCGTCGCCGGCCGCGGCCAGTGCCTCCGTCAGGAGCTGCCGGATCTCGTCGTTGTCCCGCACGACCCCCTGGATCAGACAGGAGGTACGCCGCGACGCGAGAGTCTGGATCGGGCATCGACTCGACCCGTCCGCCGAGCAGCTCGGTGAGGCGCTGCTTCTCGCCGGCGATAGCGAGGTGCTGGCCCAGCTCGAGCACACGGGCGGTGTACGTCGGTCCGTCAGTCGGCGTCAGCCGCACCGCGTGGGTGCCCAGCTCGACCGCCAGACGTGGCGTGCCTCGCGCGGCTGCCAGGTCAGCGGCTGCGGCGACGCGCACGGCCAGGTGGTCATCCTCGCCCGGCGTGGCAAGCGCGAGGTGGAGAGCCCTGCGCTGCTCGTTGGCCACGGTGTCGGCGAGGGCGCGATGCAGGTCCCGCCTCTCGTCCGCCGTCGCGTGTCGTTTCGCGGCTGCTGCCAGCAAGGGATGCGAGGCCCGGACGCGCTCCCCCTCGACCACGACGACGCCTTCCTCCCGCGCCCGTTCGATGGCCTCCGAGCCGGAGAGCTCTCGCAGCTGGACGACCCGGAGATCCGCGTCGAGGGCAAGGGCCAGTAGCACCCGGCGTACGGGGGCTTCCAGGTCCGTCACTCGCAGGCCCAGCAGGTCCTCCACGTGGTCGGGGACCGGGACGTCCTCTCCGAGCGATCCGGGGTCCTGGGACGCGAGGACCCGTCCGACCTCCAGCGCGAACAATGGGTTGCCGAGGGTCGTGTCGTAGACCCTCCGGAGCAGGTGGTGGGGCAGTCGAAGCCCGAGTCGAGCGGCGAGGATGTGCCGTGTCGCACCGAGACTGGTCGGCTCGACGATCACGCGCCGCAGGCGATCTCTTGGGAACGCGTCCTCGAGCGCCGACCGCCGGCCCGGGCGGCGGGCCAGCAAGAAGGTCACCTGGTCCACACCCAGGCGGCGTACGACGTACGTCAACGCGTCGTCCGAGGCCCGGTCCAGCCACTGCACGTCGTCGATCGCCACGAGCAGCGGGCCGTCTGCCGCGAGCACGCGCAGTGCGGTGAGGAGACCGAGCGAGATCGCCTGAGGGTCCGCGCGATGTCCGATCGGGTCCTCGCGGTACAACGCCACCTTGAGCGCGTGCAGCTGCGGCGGGGGCAGTGGATCAAGCTCGTCGTCCGTGACGACGTCCAGCAGGTCGATGACCGCCGCGAACGGCAGACCTGCCTCCGCCTCGCTCGCCCTCGTCGAGAGCACACGCAGGCCCTGCTGATCGCCCAGCGCCATACCCGTCTCCCACAGGCTGGTCTTGCCGATGCCCGGTTCGCCCTCGAGGACCAGAGCCGCCGGCCGGACGTCCTTCCTGGCCAGGAGCTCCGAGATCTCGCCGAGCTCACGCTCCCTCGCGACCAACGGGAGTGGTGCCAGGGCGTCGGTCGTACCGGGAGGCCCGGGCGTCACTGTGCCCATGCCCGCATGATCGCAGCCGCAGGGGGCGGGGCATAGCCGTTTGCTGCTGCACGGCAGGTCCGCGAAAGGAGGCTGCCGTGACGGCTGCGGACGGTGCATCCTGGGAGAGGACATAACCAGATGCCCCGCCGACTGAACCTCGGAGCGCCGTCACGGCGTTGAGGTCGTTGGAGCGTCACGTCGATGGCCCTCCACGAGGAGGCGAGATGTGGCAAGGCGAGGAGGAACGGTTCACTGACTTCGTGCGCGCACACTCGGCGACGCTGTTCCGCACCGCCTACCTGATGACCGGCGACTACCAGCGCGCCGAGGACCTCCTGCAGTCCACGCTCGTCCGCGTCTACCAGCGATGGGCGAAGGTCGAGGCGATGGACCACCCGGTCGGCTACGCGCGCAAGGTGCTGGTGAACCAGGCCGCCTCGTGGTGGCGGCGCCGCTCCTCCCACGAGAGCCCCACGCTCCTGCGCGACGAGCCGGCCTGGACCGGCGACCCGGACGGGATCGAGGAGCACGAGCGGGTCTGGCGGGCCGTGCTGAGCCTGCCGCCGCGGCAGCGCGCGGTCACCGTCCTCAGGTTCTACGAGGACCTGTCCGAACTGGAGATCGCAGCAATCCTCGGCATGGCTCCCGGCACCGTCAAGAGCCACAGCCACGCAGCGTCGCGCAAGCTCGCGATCCTGCTGGAGGAGCGGGCCGAACAGCAGACCGGTCCTGCAAAGGAGGTCGCAACATGAATCTCGACCAGCGACTCACCGACGCCAGCCGCGCCATCGCGGACGGTCTCACCGCACCCGCCGTCGACCCCGCGGCGGTCCGCTCCGCGGCGCGGACGAACCGCCGCCGCACCATCGGCGGCGTCACGGTCGCCGCTGTCGCTGCAGCCGTCGCGGCGATCGCCGTGGGCGGAGCGCTCCTGACCGGCCCCTCCCCCGAGGGTCCGGCACCCGAACCCGTCGACCGTCCTGGCGAGATCGGCCGCGGCCCGGTCTGGTACGACGACGCCGGGCTTCACCACGGCGACGTCGTCGAGCCGACGCCGGTGGACCTCTTCGACCCTGACACGCGCGGTCCGAACGGGTCCGTCCCGCCTGGTGCGCTCGCGCTCGTCCGCCAGGGTGCGCTCTACCTGGACCCCGCGGAGCACGACGTCTGGTTCCACCCCTGGGGCGGTGAGCCCCGCATCGTCGGCCACGACTCGTACGCCGGCCCCGGCGGGGATCCCGACGGTGACGTCGCCGCCTGGTTCGAGGGTTTCGAGCTCGTGGTCTACGACACCGCACGCGGTGTGGAGCTCTCCCGGACGCTCGAGTACGAAGGCCTTCGCATGATGCCTGAAGGCGACCACTACGGAGGCGGGAACGGGTTCAAGCACATCTCGGCCGAGGAGGTCATCTGGTCGGCTGACTGGCCCCATATCTACCGGCTCGACGTGGCGACCGGTGAGTCGGCGCCGGTGAGCACGCTCGCAAAGGGCGCGCCGATACCCGAGCTTCTCGATGTGCACGACGGCACTCGCATCCTCGCCAACGCCGACTTCACCGGCGCCGTGATCGAGGTCGAGGGTCGGGAGCCCTACGCCGCTCCGGTTCTGGAGGCAACAGCCAGGCTCAGCTCCGACGGTTCCTTGCTGCTCGCCCCGACAGAGGGTCGCGGCACCCACGGAGCAGCGATCCTGGATGTCCGCAGCGGAGAACGGTGGGACCTCCTCGGGGAGGACTGGTACGTCGAGATCGCTTGGTCGTACGGCGACGTCGCCGTGATCCGCGACGTCCGGACGCCGGGGCCCGACCGGCTGTTCGCCTGTGACGCGAGTGAGCGCCGGTGCGACCCGCTGCCGCTCGGAGCCGACGTACTGCTGCCGACCTCATGAGCGGGAGTCGTCCGGCCAATCGACCTCGATAGGGCACGGCCACCAATTAGAAGGACAGTGTCCGTCCCCGATGGCCGCCCATGCCGCTCGAAGCCGGCCGACGACCCCGTCGACCAGCTTCGAGCTCCGGGAGACCCGGTCCGCGGCTCCGTTCTCCGCGGACCGGGTTCACGGCTGGCTAGGCGCAGGTGCGCCGGGCGACCGTGTGGCCGATCAGGTATGCGTCCTCCATCGCATCGCGGAAGTGGATGCCGCCCCAGATGCGGGACATGAACGCGTCATGCTCGAGCGCTGCCAAGCTGGTGTAGGTGCGCGGGTCGCCGGCGCCGTTGAGCGTCAGCGGGATGTTTCCGAGGTGACAGCGCACCGTCGCGGCGAACGCGCCGGTCAGGGTCCCGTGGCCGCTCGCATAGTCCGGGTACGGCGGCACGGGCAGCACCGACGTCCAGCCGGCCACCGGGTCGGTCAGCGGGTCTCCGTCGTTGGAGGTGATCGCCGCCGTCGGCCGCCAGAACCCCTCGGTGAACTTGTGCCGCCACGTCTGCCGCATGGCCTCCGCGGTCGCACGGTCGAGGTCCTTGAAGAGGTCGGTGGTGCCACGCAGGCTCAGTGGGTGAGCTTGAAGGTGCACGATCAGCGCGTTGCGGTAGAGCGCGAAGGCCGGGACATTGAAGAACGTCGCGGTCGCCGCCTTCGCGGCGTCGGCACCGGAGCGGCCGTCGGCCTGGACCTCGGCGAGGTCGGTCCGATAGGCGGGGCTGCCGACCGGGTCTGGTCCGTCGACCACGACTGGAGGGCCTCCGACGATCCGGTCGACGAAGCCGTACCACGCCGCCGCCAACGGCCGGGCGTCCACCCACACGCCGATGCCCGGCTCGGCGCTGTAGACGATGGAAGGGTCGCCCCGACCGTCGTCGACTCGCGACGCGATCATCGCAGCAGCCGCCTGGGCGCCGATCTCGGCCCCCCTGTCCTCTGCCGGACCATCGGGGACCGTGGCCAGGCTCTCCGCGAGCTTCGCGTCGAGAGTGCCGACCGATCCCGGGAAGTACTCCACGAGCACGTCGTGCGCGGCTCGAGCGACCGCGGCGGCCTCCGAAGAGCTCGCCGTCTTGAGTGACTTCCGGACCGCCCGGTCGACAGCCGTGCTCGTGAACGACAGGTAGAGCGCTTGGGCCGGCGAGAACGGCACAGTGGCCAGGGCGGTGCCCTGCCACGCGAGTGCGACCTCGGCAGACTCCGGCTCCGCGGCAGCGGCGCCCGAACCGCCGGGTGTCGCGACGGTCAGTCCCGCGGCGACGGCCGCGAGAGTGATACCCGTCAGGTAGCGATGGATGGGGTTCATGCGTACTCCTTGTCTGGGTTACTGCTTCTCGGCGACGGCGGCTGCTCGGGTGTCGGGGAGCCCGTCGGTGCCGACAAGGGGACCGCGAGGTGGTATCAGCGGGCTGTCACCGCGTTATCAGTCCGGTATCAGCGCCGTTGACCCGTGTCGCCAGCACCGCCACATTGGCTTCATGGGCATCGGTCTGCTCGGACCGCTGACGGCAGGGGCGGACGTGGCGCTGTCGCCGCGTGACCGAGTCGTGCTCTCAGCCCTGGTGGTGCGCAGCGGGTCCGTCACGTCTGCCGAGGAGCTCGCGGACGCACTCTGGGGGGACCAACCGCCGGCCTCGTGGCACAAGGTCGTTCCCGGCTGCGTGAACCGTCTCCGGAAGGCCCTCGGCGCCGAAGCCATCGTCACCTCCCCCAACGGCTACCGGCTGGAGCTGGCCGATGGCGACGTGGACGTACGCCGGTTCGAGCGGCTGGTCGCCAAGGGCCATCAGATGCTCGCGCTGGGCGAAGCCGACCGCGCGATCCTTGCCTTCCGGGAGGCGCTCGCGCTGTGGCGCGGGCCGGCCCTCCCCGAGGTGGACGAGTGGCCCCCCGCGCGCGCAGAGATCGAGCGCCTCGAGGAGCTGCGCCTCGAGAGCGAGGAGGCCGTCATCGACGCGAGCCTGAGGGTCGGCCTCCAGGCCGGGATCCTCGCCGAGGCGCGATCGCGCGTGACGCAGGCCCCGGTCCGGGAACGTCGCTGGGCGCTGCTGGCGCTGGCGCAGTACCTGTCCGGCTCCCAGGCCGACGCGCTGGCAACCCTCCGCCGGGCTCGCGAGATGCTGTCCCGCGAGCTCGGGTTGGACCCCGGGCCCGAGCTCGTCGAGCTCGAGAAGGCGATGCTCCGCCAGGACCCCTCCCTGAGCGCGGCGACCGCGCTGCCTCGCCCCGTCGCGCGATGTCCGTACCCGGGGCTGTTGCCCTACGAGGTCGACGACGCCGACTTCTTCTTCGGCCGGGCCCCCGACCTCGCCGCGTGTCGCCGGCGTCTCGCCGAGAGCGGCGTGCTCGTGCTGGTCGGTCCCTCGGGCAGCGGCAAGTCCTCGCTCCTGCGGGCGGGCTTGGCCGCATCCCTGGCGGACGACGGTGTGCAGTGCGTGATCGTGCCGACGGGCGCGTCCGAGAACGAGCTGCTGACCGAGATCAAGGAGGGTGATGCCCGAAGCGTCCTGGTGCTCGACCAGGTCGAGGAAGTCGTGGCCCGGCTCGCGTCCGCCGCGCAGCGGGCGCGGCTCGCCCAAGCTCTCGTCGCCTGTGCCGGTCGCCGACGGCTGGTGCTGGCGATCAGGGCCGACCGGTTCGGGGACCTGGCGGAGCTGCCCGGGTTCGCCAACCTCGCTGAGAGCGGTCTGGTGCTGCTCGGCCCGCTCGGCGAGGAAGCGCTGCGCGAGGCGATCGAGGGGCCCGCTCGCGAGGCGGCGCTGCTCCTGGAGCCTGGCATGGTCGACGTCCTGCTCCAGGATGTCCGCGACGATCCGGGCGCGCTCCCCCTGCTGTCCCACGCCTTGCGCGAGACCTGGGAGCGCCGGGAGGGCCGCACCCTCACCGTGGAGGGCTACCGGGCCTCGGGCGGGATCCGGGGCGCCGTGGCCCGCTCGGCAGAAGGGGTGTACGACGACCTGCTGGGCGACGACCGCGCCAAGCTGCGCGGTCTCATGCTCCGCCTCCTCACCCTCTCGCCCGACGGAGAGCCGCTGCGCTCTGCAGTACCGCGCGGTGCGATCCCCGAGGACGCCGCGCACGAGCACCTCGTCGAGCGCCTGGTGCAGGCCCGGCTGGTGACGGCGGACGCCGACGTGCTCGATCTCGCGCACGAGACACTTGCGCGGGCCTGGCCGCGACTTCGGGGCTGGCTCGACGACGACATCGAGGGCCAGCGGACCCTGCGCCACCTCAGTGCCGCGGCCGAGAGCTGGCACGCGATGGGACGCCCCGACGCGGAGCTCTATCGCGGAGACCGGCTGGCGCGGGCGGTCGCCTGGCAGGCGGCCTCCGGCGCTGACCTGACCTCGCACGAGGCCGACTTCCTCTCGCAGTCCCGCAAGATCGCGCAGGGGGCTGCTGCCGAGCTCGAGCGGGAGGCGTCAGTCCGACGCCGCAACCGGCGCCGCGCCCGGACCCTGGTGGCGGTGGCGACGACGCTCGCCGTGATCGCCGGTCTCGCCGCCTGGATCGCACTGCGCGAGAGCGACCAGGCAGCGCGAGAGCGTGACCAGGCGGCGGCAGAGCGACTGGTGGCCTCCGCACGCCGAGCGGCCGCGCTCTCCCACGCCGCCGATGATCCGGCCGCGTCGCTTCTGCTTGCTGTCGAGGCCGTCCGCCGGGACGACTCCGCAGACACCCGTGCCACGCTGCTGGCCGCGCTGAACCGCAGTCCCGCGCTGGTGCGGGTCATCCCCGGTGAAGGCGTCCTGGGCGTCAGCGCGGACGGCACCCGGCTGTACATCCTCGGCGACGGACCCCGGACTGTGGACACCACCTCGTTCGCCACGCTCGCAGCCGACGACGACGCGTTCGCCCAGCTGCTGGCCGAGCCCGGACGCACGGTCTTCGCCAGCGACGGCGTCGTGCACCTCGAGACGTCTGCCGGGGAGCTGCGGACCATCCGGGCGCCAGGCATGCGGGGATGGGACCTGTGGCAGGCAACCGGTGACCGCACCGCAGGACGCATCGCGGCGGGCTTCGACCGCGAGTCGCCGGACGCCGACCGCTACGAGTCCACCGTCGTCGTCTGGGGTGCCCGGCGTCTCGCGGACCCACACGTCCGGGTGGACGTCGGTGGCACCGCCGCCCACGGCGGGATCCACGACTTCGCCTTGGCCCCCGATGGTGACCGGTTGTACGTCGCGGTCCCCGACGAGGACGAGTGGATCCGGGCCTACGACACCAACAACGGTGACCTGCTCGCCGCGTTGCCGGCCCCCGCCGGCGGGGCCGCGCTGGCCCACAGCGGGCGACCACTCGATGCCTGGGATCGCAGTCGCATCTTCATCCGGGTCAGCCACGACGGACGCACGCTCGCCACCAGCGACGGACCCGACGTCGTGCTCGTGGACCCGGAGACGATGGCAGTGACGAACCGGCTGCGCGGGCATACCCACCGGGTCATCACCACCGAGTTCTCGAGCGACGACCGACTGGTCGCAGCCAGCGCACTCGACGGCTCCACGCTCGTCTGGGACCGGGAGACCGGGGCGCTGCTCGAGCGACTGGAAGGGATCCGGATGCCGGTGGAGAACCTGGCCTTCGCGCCCGACTCCGAGACGCTATACGGATCGGTCGAGGGCAGCGTCCTGGTCTGGGACCTGGCCGGGAGCCGGCGGTTCGTGTCGACCGTCAGCGCGCCGGTCGGTTCGTTCGGCTACCTCGTCGCGGCCGGCCCCGACGGGCGGTCGGCGGCGTACTTCCGGGCGACCGTCACCACCTTCGGGAGGGACACGAGGTTCGACGTCGTCACAGCGCGCGGGCGGCGCGCGGCAGTGCCCGCCGGCTTCGCGAACTGGGGCGCCTACTCGCCATCGGGGGACCTGCTCGCCACCGTCGTGAACAGCCGGTTGCAGGTGTGGGATCCCAGGAACGGCCGTCTTCTCAGGCAGACGAAGGTGCCCGGCATCGACCATGCCGAGGCAGTCACCTTCACCCCGGACGGGTCGTGGCTCGTCGTCGGTGACAGCGACGGATCGATCCGGGCCGTCGACGCCGACACCCTCGCCCCGGTCGGCGAGCAGATCTCGCTGCACATGCACCTCACTGACCTCGTCCCGGCGGCCGAGGGGACCGGTGTCGTGGTGCTCGTAGGCTGGAGCGACGGGAGAGCCTGGCCGTACTACGTGGAGGCCGATCCGGCGACTGGTCGCGTCGCCGAGGGCGGGCTGCAGGCAGAGACTCAAGCGAGCTTTGCCGCGGTCTCGCCCGACGGGAAGCGGCTCGCGGTCACCCAGGAGGGTTTCGCCGGCCTCATCGACCTGCAGGCCGGGAGCTGGATCGCCGGTCTCACCGACGCGCATGACGAGACCGCGACCCGCGTCGACTTCAACGGTGACGGCACCCGCTTCGTGACCAGCGGTTTCGACGGGCGGGTCGTCCTCTGGGACGGTCTGACCGGGGAGCGACTGGCGGCCGTGCAGCCGCTCGGACCGGACTTCGAGACCGGCGTCGCGTTCCTGCCGGACGGCCACACGGTGCACATCGCCGCGTCCAACGGCCAGATGTTCCGATGGGACACGGAGCCTGCGGCTTGGCTCACCTACGCGTGCCAGGTCGCCGGGCGGAACTTGGACGAGGAAGAATGGAGCAGCGTCTTCGGGTCTGACACCTACCGCGAGACCTGTCCGCAGTGGGGCCAGGCTGAACCTTCGGTCCCCTGACGCGATCGACTGAGTATGTCGACCCTTCTCCGTGCGAACCCGTGGGACGATGAGGCGTCCACTCTTCCGGTTGGGAGCGCGTCTGCTGATGGTGCCGATACTTGTGTTCCTAGGCGTAGCAACCCTGATCGGGTTTCTGATTCGAGGATTCGTGGGGCTGCGTCTTCGAGCAGCTGCTCGACGGCCTGATGCGTCCGACGGGGAGCTCTGTCAGCTCAGGCAGGCGAATCGGATCAGCTCGGTCGCGGTCGTCGCGTCGCTGGTCGGCCTTGCGGCCATCGGACTGGCGTATGTGGCCTTCTGAGTCGAGCAGCTGTCGTCTGTGCAACCGGGTCTCCGGCTGATCCCCTCCTACTTTCGTAGGACGTCATGACCGACCTGAGCGACGTAACTTGACCACGTGACCCGCGCGTGGCCGTTCCTCTCCAAGTACGGTCTCGATCTCCTGATCGTGATCGGTGCGATCGAGGGTGCCGTCAGCACGGTGCTGCGCGACGACACCGGCAGTCCCGACGGACTCGGCCGGTGGCTCCAGGCGCTGGCGGTCAGCGTGACCATCCTCCTGCTGCTCGGCCGGCGCCGATTCCCGTTCGGGGCACCTGCCGGCACCTGGGTGTGCGCGGCGGCCCTCTCGTTCGCAGACGGTGGTCTGGTCGCCGACCAAGCCGAGTCTCTTCCTCGCCGGGATGGGCGCGGCCGTGCTGCTGGGCAACCTGCACCAGGACACCAAGGCTCGGATCGGGCTCGGCATCACAGTTGGCGGCGCCGCGATCGTCACCTACAACAACCCGGCCTACCAGGCCGGTGACCTCCTCTTCACGCCGGCCCTGTTCGCGATCGGCTGGCTCGTCGGCTTCGCCCTCAGGGAGCGGTCCGACCAGACCGCGGCCGCCGAGGAGCGCGCTGCTCGCGCAGAGAGGGAGCGAGAGGCGGCGGCGCGGGTTGCGGTGGCCGAGGAGCGCGGAAGGATCGCCCGAGAGCTCCACGACGTCGTCGCGCACGCGGTCAGCGTGATGGTCCTCCAGGTGGGCGCCGTGCGGCACCGGATGCCGGAGTCGGACACCGAGGATCGGGACGCCCTCACGAACGCCGAGCACGCCGGGCGGACCGCGCTGGTGGAGATGCGGCGCCTCCTCAACGCGATGCGAGAGGACGGCGACGAGCTCGAGCTGCTGCCCCGGCCGGGCCTCGGCGACCTCGACGCGCTCGTCGACGAGGTCCGCGCCGCCGGGCTCCCGGTGCGGCTCCACGTCCGTGGGCAGCCAGTGGCCCTGCCACCGGGGCTCGACCTCTCGGCGTACCGCATCGTGCAGGAGGCGCTGACCAACACCCTCAAGCACGCCCGGGCGAGCTACGCCGCGGTGGACGTGAGCTACAGCGCCACCGATCTCCGCCTCGAGGTACGAGACGACGGGTCGGGAGCTCCTACCGCGAACGCCGGGGTCGGCCACGGACTCGTGGGGATCCGCGAGCGCGTCAAGATCTTCGGCGGCGACATGTCTGCGGGCGCTGCCGACGGCGGCGGGTTCGTGGTTCGCGCCCGGCTCCCGATGGACGGAGGTGCCGCATGACGATCCGGATCCTCGTCGTGGACGACCAGTCGATGGTGCGGGCGGGGTTCAGCCTGCTCCTCGCGGACGAGACCGAGATGGAGGTCGTCGCAGAGGCCGGCAACGGGCTCGAAGCCGTGGAGAAGGCTGCTCTTCACAAGCCGAACGTCATCTTGATGGACATCCGGATGCCGGAGCTCGACGGGCTCGAGGCGACGCGGAGGATCCTGGCCGCCGACCCGGAGGCGCGCGTCCTCATCCTCACCACCTTCGACCTGGACGACTACGTCTACCAAGCGCTGCAGGCCGGCGCGAGCGGGTTCGTGCTCAAGGACGATCCGCCCGAGCAGCTCATCGCGGCCGTACGCACCGTCGCCCGCGGCGACGCGCTCCTTTCCCCGGCGATCACCAAGCGGGTCATCCGCCACTTCACCCGCCTCAACCGACAGGCCCCGCCGAGAGCGATGAGCGACCTGACCTCACGCGAGATGGACGTCTACCGCCTGATCACCCGTGGCCTGTCCAACGCCGAGATCGGCCGGGAGCTCTTCATCAGCGACACCACGGTCAAGACTCACGTCACGCGCCTGCTGCAGAAGCTCGACCTGCGCGACCGGGCACAGGCGATCGTCCTCGCCTACCAGACCGGCTTGTTCGGCGGCCCCGAGGCGCCGTCGGATCGGCCCGACAGCCCGCGCTGAGCCGCCCACTCGAGCGGTACCTCGTACTTCCTTCGGAGGACCCCGGGTTCCTCGATTCGTCGCAGACGAGAGCGACCTCGCGACGACGCGCCGACGCCCTCCGCGCTCATAGCGTCGTCTCGTGTTCTCGACCACGACGAAAGGACTCACCGAGATGAACACCCACAAGCACGAATCGGCACGAGGAGGCGGTCGAGCATGATCACGATCGGCTCTCTGACCAAGTCGTACGGCGCCCACAAGGTCGTCGACGACATCAGCTTCGTCGCGAGGCCAGGCCGGGTGACCGGCTTCCTCGGACCCAACGGAGCAGGCAAGTCGACATCCATGCGGATGATGGTCGGTCTGACGTCACCCACGTCGGGAACCGCAACCATCAACGGTCGCCGGTTCGCCGACCTCCCCAACCCGGGGCGCGAGGTCGGCGTCATGCTCGACGCCTCCGCTCAGCACCCCGGTCGCACCGGTCGGGAGATCCTCACCCTCGCGCAACGGATGATCGGCGTCCCCGAGGGACGAGTGGCGGAGATGCTGGCGACCGTCAGCCTCACCCCCGCTGAGGCCGACCGCCGCGTCGGCTCCTACTCCCTCGGGATGCGGCAGCGCCTCGGCGTCGCCACCGCGCTGATCGGCGACCCGTCGGTGCTGATCCTCGACGAGCCGGCCAACGGCCTCGACCCCGCCGGCATCCGCTGGATGCGGGACCTCCTCCGCAACTACGCGGACCGTGGCGGCACCGTGCTGTTGTCCTCGCACCTGCTCCACGAGATCGAGATCATCGCGGACGACATCGTGATGATCGGGAACGGCCGCATCGTGTGCCAAGGCACCAAGGCTCAGTTCCTGCAGTCGGGCAGCACCATCGTCCGTGCGGCGGACCCGTTCGCACTCAAGCGTGCCTTCGAGCTGTCCGGCCTCCGAGCCACCGTCTCCGAGGACGGGGCTCTCCACACCGACGCAGATCCGGCTCAGGCGGGCCTGGTCGCGCACAGCGCCGACGTGCCCCTCATCGAGCTGCGTCACGCCGAAGGCGGCTTGGAGGACATGTTCCTCCAGCTCACCGCCGACACCCAACGAGAAGGGAAAGCAGCATGACCACCGTCACCCAGGCCCCCGCGAGCCAGCACCAGACCGAGGCGCCCTCGGTGCCGCTGACCCGCATCGTCAACGTCGAGCTGCGCAAGATGTTCGACACCCGCTCCGGGTTCTGGCTGATGGCGAGCATCGTCATCACCGGACTCCTGACCATGGTCGGCACGGTGGCGTTCGCACCGGACTCCGACCTCACGTACTACACGTTCGCCAAGGCGATCGGGTTCCCGATGACGGTCGTGCTGCCGATCATCGCCGTACTGTCCATCACCAGCGAGTGGAGCCACCGGAGCGGCCTCACGACGTTCACGCTCGCGCCGCACCGCGACCGCGTGATCCTGGCCAAGGTCATCTCGTCGGTCATCGTCGCGGTCGCATCCATGCTGTTCGCGTTCGCCATCGGGGCGGTCGGCAACCTGATCGGCTCGGCGACCGCCGGCACCGACCTGGTGTGGGACGTCTCCCTCGCGGAGGGGTCGAACATCGTGCTGGGGAGCCTGCTCTGCCTGCTGACGGGCACCATGCTCGGGATGCTGTTCCGTAGCTCCGCAGCGGCGCTGGTCGTGTACTTCGTCGTGTCGCTGCTGCTGCCCACCGTCGCCGGCATCCTGGCCTCGAGCCAGGAGTGGTTCCGCGACCTGCAGCCGTGGGTCGACGCCAAGTATGCGCAGTCCGCCCTCTTCGAGGGCACGCTGTCGGCCGAGCAGTGGGCGAACGTCGCGGTCACGTCAGCCGCATGGCTGGTCCTGCCCGCGATCCTGGGGCTCGTCCTCGTGATGCGGTCGGAGATCAAGTAGTCGTGCGGCGCCGGAGGGCGCGGCCGACGGAAAGCGAGTGGGTCGGGTGAGCGTGCTGCTCACCCGGCCCACCCGCATGTCCCGGGCTCGCCGCGGTTACAGCACCTTCGTGCCGTACATCTCCCCCAGCGGGTCGGCGATGAGCTCGAGCCGGGCCCCGTTGGGATCGCGGAAGTAGATCGACGTGCCGCTCTCGCTCTGGTACTCGACACCGGCTTCCTCGAGGCGGGCCTTGAGCTCTGCCCACTTCCCCGGCTCGACCGAGATGGCGACGTGGTGGAGGCCGCCGAGCACCTCGGCGTACGGGCCGACATCGAGCCCGGGGAAGTCGAAGAAGGCGATCAGGTTGTCGTTGCCGATGTCGAAGAAGAAGTGGTTCGAGCCCTTGTAGTCGCGGTTCTCGAAGATGTCGGTCAGCGGGAAGCCGAGCACGCCCTGGTAGAACCGGACCGTCTCCTCGACGTCCCGCGCCACGATCGCGAAGTGGTGCAGACCGCGCGCCATCGAGGCCGGTCGACTGTCCTCCGGCTCCAGGTACTCCGCCCGGATGCGGTCCCGTTCGGCGTCGACGGCGGCCAGGTCGACCGACTGCCCTTCAGATTCGCTGGTCACGACAGCGGACCACCTTCCCAGTTCTCGCGGCGGGTCAGGTCCTCGACACTAACGCGGGACAGCTTGGTGAGCTGCTTGACCGGCTTGCCCATCGGCACGACGCAGGCGACGGCGTACTCCTCGGGGATGCCGAAGAGCTCGCGCACGGCCGGCTCCTCGGCAACGGCCATGGTCGTGATCGTCCCCCCGAAGCCCTCGTGCCGCGCCGCCAGCAGGATGTTCCACACCAGCGGATAGACCGACGCTCCCCCGACGATGCCGACGCGGTCCAGGTCCTGGTCGACGGCGGCCACCACCCGGAGGTCGACCACGACGACGAGCACCACCGCGGCCTCGAGGACCGGAGTCGTCCAGAAGCCCGGTACGTCGGTCGCCGCGACCTCGTCCTCCGACAGCCTGGTCGGGATCACGGCGTTCCAAGGTCCCTCCCCCGCCGCCTTCTGAGCGGTGTAGCGGCGAGCGCCGGGGATGGTCAGCTCCGCCAGCCTCCGCCGTGCCTCCATGTCCCGGACGACGAGGACCTGCGTGCCCTGCCGGTTGCCGCCGCTCGGGGCGAAGCGCGCGTTGTCCAGGATCGTGAGAAGCACGGCGTCCGGCAGTGGGTCGTCGGTGAACTCGCGTACGGCGGACGTCGTCCGCATCACCTCGTACAGATCCATGTGCTCTCCTCCCGCGGTCGGTGGCCGCAGACTACGACCCCTACGGTGTTGCCATGAAGGCTCTCGTCCTGGAGAACATCCATCCGACGGCCGCCGAGATCCTCGGCAGCCGCGGCTACGAGGTGGACCTGCGTGTGGGTGCACTGCCCGAGGACGAGCTGGCCGATTCCCTCGCCGGGGTCAGCCTGCTCGGGATCCGGTCCAACACCACGGTGACCGCGCGAGTCCTGGCGGCGGCGCCCGACCTCGAGGCGGTCGGCTGCTTCTGCATCGGCACCAACCAGGTCGACCTCGCCGCTGCGGCCGACCGGGGCATCGCGGTCTTCAACGCGCCGTACTCCAACACGCGCAGCGTGGTGGAGCTCGTGATCGGCGAGATCATCGCGCTCGCGCGGCGGCTGCCGGAGAAGACGATGCGGATGCACGACGGCGTGTGGGACAAGTCCGCGCGCGGCAGTCACGAGGTGCGTGGCCGGACCCTGGGCATCGTGGGCTACGGCAACATCGGCACGCAGCTGTCGAACCTCGCCGAGGCGCTCGGGATGCGCGTCGTGTTCTACGACAAGGCGGACCGGCCGGCGCACGGCAACGCGCGTCGTACCCGGTCTCTCGCGGAGCTGCTCGAGGTCGCCGACGTCGTGAGCCTCCACGTCGACGGACGACCCGGCAACGCCGGGTTCTTCGGCCCCGCCGAGTTCGCGGCGATGAAGCCGCGGTCGCTGTTCATCAACGCGTCCCGTGGCATGGTCGTCGACGACCGTTCGCTCCGCGACCACCTGCTGTCGGGCCACATCGCCGGCGCCGCGCTCGACGTCTTCCCCGTCGAGCCGAAGGCCCAGGGCGACCCGTTCGAGTCGGTGCTGCGCGGTCTCGACAACGTCATCCTGACCCCGCACGTCGGCGGCTCCACGCAAGAGGCGCAGGAGGAGATCGGCTGGTTCGTGGCCGAGAAGCTGACCCGGTTCGCGCTCGAGGGGAGCACGGCGCTCTCGGTCAACCTGCCGCCCGTCCTCCCTCCCCCGCTGGCGACGTCCGGTCGACGGCTGGGCTATCCTGCACCGCAACGTCCCCGGCGTGCTGGCCGACCTCAACGCCGCTTTCGCCGCCGCCGGCGACAACGTGGTCGACCAACACCTCTCGACCAGGGACGACCTCGGCTACGTGGTCACCGACGCGACCGAGCCGCTCTCGGCCGACACCGTCCAAGACCTCCGACGCTCGGAGCACTGCCTCTGGGCGCGCACCTGGTAGGCCCGCACGCTGCGCACCCGTGCCAGAGTGCCGGAATGACGCCCGGTCCACGTCGTACGGCGGCAGGGCCGGCGCGGCCCGGCCGTCTGGTTGGGCTCGACGTGGCCCGCTGCATCGCGCTCCTGGGGATGGTCGCCACCCACGTCCTGCTCGACGTCACGCCCGAGGGCGGCCTGTCCTCGAGCCAGTGGCTGGCCGGCGGTCGGGCGTCGGCGCTGTTCGCGGTCCTCGCCGGGGTCAGCCTCGCGCTGATGACCGGCGGCCGCGAACCCGTCCACGGACGGGACAGGTTGCTGACGTCGGCAGGACTCGCCATCCGGTCGCTGCTCATCGCCGCGATCGGCTTCCAGCTCGCCGCCCTCGACAGCGGCCTGGCGATCATCCTCACCTACTACGGCGTGCTGTTCCTGCTCGGGCTGCCGTTCGTCGGACTGCGGGCTCGTGCTCTCGCGCTGCTCGCCACCGCGTGGGTCGTGCTCGCGCCCGTCTTCTCCCACCTGGTGCGTCCGGAGCTCCCGGGGCGCGGCTTCGCGAGCCCGACCTTCGACCAGCTCGGCGATCCCGGCCAGCTCGCGAGCGAGCTGCTGCTCACGGGCTACTACCCGGCGATCCCCTGGCTTGCCTACCTGTTGGCAGGATTGGCGCTCGGCCGTTGCGATCTCCGGGACCGTCGTCTTCTCGTCGCCCTCGCCGCCGGCGGTCTGGCACTCGCGATCCTCGCGACCCAGATCTCGCGTGCCGTGGTCGACCCCGCGGTCAGCGACCTGCACGCGCGCGGGATGTTCGGCAACCCGCCGAGCGACGGCGACTGGTCGTGGCTGTTGCTGGTCGCGCCGCACAGCGCGACGCCGTTCGACCTGGCGCAGACCATCGGCAGCGCCGTGTTCGTCATCGCGGCCTGTCTGCTGGTCGAGCAGGCGCTACCCGCGGGCGGGAAGACGTTCCTCGCCGTGCTGTTCGGCGCCGGCACGATGACGCTCACGCTGTACAGCCTGCACGTCGTCCTCCGCACTCCGGAGATCTGGCCCCCGGATGACCCTCGGTCCTACCGCTGGCACGTGCTGGTGCTGCTCGCGATCGGCGCGGCATTCGTCGCCTGCGGCAGGCGCGGGCCGTTGGAGTACGTCGTCGGGCTGCCGGTCCGCGCCCTTCGCCCGGCCGCCCGCCGAGTGAGCCCGTCACGCCGCCCTCGTGGAGGGCAGCGTGACGGGCGGTGCTCATGGCAGCAGCAGCCTCACCCCGTAGATGTCCTGGTCAAGCCCGCCGCCGTTCCCGCAGGAGTCGCCGGAGTACGGCGCGTCCCGGCGGGCGAGCGGAAGGTCCGGGTTCAGGACGGGCGCCGGCGCTGCCAGGTCGGTGCGGCACTGCAGGACGTCGAAGCCGTCGTCGTAGCCGTCGGCCTCGAGCTCGCGTGGGTCCGGCCCGTCGACGACCTCGCGGTTGTCGGTCCAGGCCATGTTCGCGACCAGGCCGGCACCGTCGCGAGCGATCGCCACCCAGTTGTAGTCGCCTTGGAACGGGATGTCGCGGTTGCCGAACATCTCCTTCTGCGACTCGTGGGTCTCGTCGGACACCGCACCGAGCGGGGTCCACGTCAGACCGTCGGTCGACACGGCGGCGTACGTCGCGACCACGTCGTCCCCGCTGCTGCGCGCCCGGCCGTCGGCTCCGATCCGGTTGCCGATCGGGAGCTGCACCGAGTAGGCGTCGTCGGTGCGGTTGTCCTGCCACACGGCCAGCAGCACGCCGTCGAGCGCATCGATGTCGGAGAAGTACTGGTGCCCGGGGTCGCCAGCCGAAGGTTCGACCGCCCGCGGCGTGCCCCACGTCCGCGCGTTGTCGGTGGAGCGGGCGACGTAGACCAGCGACCGGCCGACCTGTCCCGCCCCTGCGGAGCTGTAGGGCGACGTGCTCGGCACGACGGAGGCAGGAGCGATGGCGTTCCATGTGGCGTAGATCCCCCTCAGCTCGCCGGTCTGGTCAGCGGTCAGCCGAGGCTCGAGCGGCACCCGGTGGAACACGAAGCCAGGGGCGCCGCAGAAGAACGGTCCGTCGCCGCAGTCGCGTTGCCCCGCCTGGCTCGGGAAGTACGGCGTGAAGGAGGCGATCTGCCGGGGCCTGTTGAAGGTCACGCCGTAGTCGGTCGACCGGACGACCGCCATCCCGTTGACGCGCTTCTTCGCCGACGCAGCGAACGTCCGCCACGAGACGTAGACGTCACCGTCGTGCTCCACCGCGATGTCGCAGCCTTGCACGTAGCCCTCCGACACGATCTTCGCCCGGCTGAACGTCCGGCCGGAGTCGGTGGAGCGGGCGAAGTAGATCTTGTTGCGCCCGTTGCCCTGGAAGGTGCTGAAGCAGTAGTAGACGTTGCCGTCACCGGGCCCGCCGGTCCGGTCCACCTCCAGCATCGGCTTGTCCTGGAAGATCCCGGGGATGGCCGGCGTCCCGGCCTTGCCGACGATGACCGTGCGCTTGTAGTCCTTCGGCAGCTGTCCGGTGGGGCCGGCGGGACCTGGCTGCGGTCCGTACGTCGACACGAACACCGAGCCGAGCTGCGGCCGGACGCGGTTGAACGCGATGCCACCGACGAACAACCGGCCGTCGCTGTCGAAGGCGACGAGCGGGTCACCGGAGTCGGTGCGGCCCTTCAGCGGGGACCGTGAGCCCTCCGTCGAGTCGTCCAGCGGGTAGCCGGGGAGCGCGGAGTTCGCCCAGGTCTGGCCACCGTCGGTGGAGAAGCCGAGACCCATCCAGCCGGCGGCGAGGTCGGTCATGCAGTAGTCGTTCCAGCCGGCGACGACGACGTCGGGGTCGGTCGGGTCGATCGCCACCGTCGGCTCGTTGCCCTGCCTGCGGTTGCCCCCGTCGTTGCTGTCCACGTCGCCGTCGTCGGCAACGGGGTCGTCCGCCGGATTGGTCCCGCCGGTCGAGCAGTGCGCGATGGCTTGGTCGGTGCCCCCGTCGTGGCGGGTGTAGGCGCCGTCGTCGCTGACCGCGACGTCGTCGCCGACGTCGACGACTGGCGCCGCGGCTGTCGAGGTGTCGGTAGCGGCACCGAGAACTGAGAGGAGGAGCGCCGCGCTGGCGACGCCCGAGAGCAGGATTCTGCGCATGGAATGCTCCCCGTCGTGTCCGCGGTCGTTCACGCGGCTGGGCGGCTGCCGACGACCGCGACGACCTCTCAGCACGCTAAGCCTGGCCCCACCGGGTGACAATGCCCTCGCAGGGCTGTTCGGAGCCCATTTCCGCGGTGGTACCAGATGAGGCACTACGGATCGGCGTGGGTGGTTGTGGGCGCGGCATCGGCGGGTTAAAACCGAGGTTCGGTCCAACCACTGACAAGGAACTCACATGCTCAAAAGGCTCACCCGCCTGGCGCTGGTACCCCTCGCCCTGGCATTGGCATCCTCATCGCTCCTGGCCCCGTCGCAATCCGGCGCGGTCACCGGCAAGAACATCGTCGACGACTTCGAGCACGAGTACGTCGGTCTCGTCGCCTTCTACGACGCCGAGGGCGTCTTCCTCCACCGTTGCACCGGAACCCTTCTCTCCCCCGAGGTCTTCCTGACCGCCGGGCACTGCGTCGCCGCGGACGACGAGGGCAATGTCGCCCCGTTGGCCCGTATCTGGTTCGAGCAGGACGCGGGTGTCGGTTACGACCCCGCGACCGGTACGCCGGCCCCCTCGGGTTACCCGGAATCAGGTGGCGTCACCTCCACGATGCTCTACAACTACGGGTACACCGACCTGTCGACGATCCCCGAGACCAAGGACGCGGGGCTGATCGTGCTGGAGCCCGGCGCGGTCGAGGCGGTCTATCCCGACATCGACACCTACGGCACCTTGGCGGGGATCGGCGATGCGAACCTCCTCGGCACCGGCAGGGACGCGGTCGTCACGGTCTCCGGCTACGGCGTCACGCGCACCAACGGCAAGAACGGCAACAACACGGTGTCGTTCCGCGAGCGGAAGATGGGCCAGACGTTCATCATCAGCACTCGCAACCAGGACACGGCGGGTTACAACCTCCAGCTCGCCTCGAACCCCGGCGGCGGCCGGGTCGGCACCTGCTTCGGTGACTCCGGCGGCCCGGTGTTCGCCGGCGACACCAACACGGTGCTCGCGGTGAACTCGTGGGTGAAGAACTGGAGCTGCGGCGGCCAGGGCTTCTCCTACCGGGTCGACACCGCCGACGTCCAGGCGTGGATGGAGTCGGTCCTGGC
This sequence comes from uncultured Actinomycetota bacterium, assembly GCA_963724275.1. GTDB lineage: Bacteria > Actinomycetota > Actinomycetes > Propionibacteriales > Nocardioidaceae > Nocardioides. Next base: position 29,176 of record CAVRUB010000008.1, read on the forward strand.
TCCGCTCGGCCTCTGGGACGACGTGGCGCCCGAGTAGCTCACCGCGCGCTCTCCGAGCGCATCGCCCCACCGAGCCCCAGACCCGCCCACCTCGTGGGTGGGTCTGGGGCTCGGCCATTGGCGCTCAGCCCGGGTGCACCTGCCTCAGCCGCCGGAAGCGCGCCGGACGATGTCGTCGAACCGGGCGCCCATCTCCTCCGACAGGGCCTGCGCGGCGCGCAGCGGGCGGACCATCACCATGAAGTCGTGGATGAGGCCGTCGCCGTTGGTGCGGATGAAGTCGCAGCCGGTGATGGCCTTGTTGGCGACCTTGGCCTCGAACACCAGGGCGTGCTCGTTCGAGGTCTCGTCCCCGATCTCCCGCACGTAACGGAAGTCCTGGAACACCTCCATCACGGTCTCCAGGATCGCGGAGGTGATCGCCTTTCCGGCGTACGGCTTGAACGCCACCGGGCTGATGAAGACGACGTCGTCGGCGAGCAGGGCGGTCATCGCCTCGATGTCGCGAGCCTCGACGGCCTTGCGGAACGGATGCATGCGGCTTCTCCCGGGGACCTCGACGCGCTGTTGTGGTCTCCTTGACAACGAGGGCGAGGTGGTCCCGTCACGGTATCGAACAAGTGTTCCCTCGAGGCGCACCGGCGGACCTGAGTGCTGGGTGGCGTCATTCGCCCGCGGGCCACTGGGGGCAGGTGACCTCGTACGGCCGGTTGGGGAAGAACTGTTTCCACTCGCTCCGGGTCAGGTTGCGGCCGGCGATCCGGCACGCGCGTTCCACCCACGCCGTCGTGCGGGTGTCCACGGTCCACGTCCTTCCGTCCAGTGCCGAGACGAGCAGACCGGAACCGTCGGGTAGGTACGACACGTCAGCGTCGGCGGTCGGGTCGGGGAGCGGGATGCCGGCCTGGTAGGCGCCGGTCCGGCCGTCCCACAGCCGAATCCAGCCCGCAATGACAGAGGCCAACTGGCTTCCGTCCGGGGCGAATGAGATGTTCCTACCGACCTCGATGGGTGACTGCTCGCCCACCCACTCCAACGTGTCCGTGTCGAGCAGTCGCATGCCTCCCTGCGGAAGGTGCAAGGCGAGCAGCGATCCGTCCGGGGACACCGCTCCGCCGAGGTATTCACCGAACTCGTAGTCCAGATCGAGGGACTCGGTCGCGAGCAGGTGCCCGGTCCCGGGATCGACGCGGATGATGGACCCGTCGGACTTGAGCCCGAGGACGGTGTCGTCCGTCGGGTGCAACACCATCGCCGCGACGTCGCCCACGCTGACGGTGTCGGCCAAGCGGCTCTAGCGTCGCCGGGTCGAGCGTCTCGAGGTTCCCGAAGCGGTCGTGGACGTAGACGCGATCTCCGTCACTGCCGAGGGCGGCCACCACGCCGTAGCCCTCGGCGTACCTGCGCTCGACGACCAGGCGTCCAGTGTCCGGGTCCCAGAGCGTCAGCAGCCCGGGGCCGACCGTGAAGAACCGCTCGGAGTCTGGCGACCAGCCGTGAAACCAAACGGTGCGATCGGTCTTCGACCGGGCCGTCTCCCGCCCGTTCGTGTCGTCCACGAACCACAGCCGTTGCCCCGCCACGCGTGCGATCGTGCGACCGTCGGGCGCGGGAACGGAGAGATCCAGCTGGCCCAGCACCGGCGTGGTCGCCTGTCCGGCCGAGAGGAGGGCGTCCTTCCCGGTCACGTCCCAGGTCATCACCTCGTCGCTGTCCGTCGTGTACAGGGTCCGGTCATCGGGGGTGAAGACGGCGTCCCCGATCTCGCCGGCGTGACCAACCAGCCGATGCAGCTCGGCCCCGGTGTCAGCGTCCCAGACGATCGCGCTGCCGTCGGCAGACGTCGAGACCAACATCGTGCCGTCGTGGGAGTACTGGACACGGGCCCCGCGTGACCCCGCAGGGCCGCGGCGCGAGCTGCCAACGTCGTCGCGTCGAGGAGATGGACCCTGTCACCCGCCCCGACCGCGAGCGTCGATCCGTCCGGACTGACCTCCAGATCGGTCACGCCGGAGGTGCCGATGGTAGGTGGGTTCGGCCGACAGGAGCAGGCGGCCGGTGTCGACGTCGTAGACCCGCAGGCTCCGCTCCCGGAGGGTCGCGGTGAACACCCGCCGCCCGTCCGGGCTCAGCGCGGCGATGGCCTCGTCGGGCACAGCGGCCTCGAAGACGGGCACCTCCGGCCGGCGCACGTCCCACACCATGACGGTGCCCGCTCCTCCGCCAGTCCTTCGCATCGTCGTCCCAGAGCATCACGCCGGCCGCGAGCCGACGCCCGTCCCGACTGAAGTCCAGCCGGTAGTCGACACTGCTTCCGGCCGGCCAACCACCGAGCTGGCGATCGGACAACCTCATCCCACGGACGTCGTAGAGTCGGACGGGCAGCGGCACGATCCTCTCGCGTCCGGACTCCTGCCAGTGGTTGACCGCCGCGGCGAGCACCTGGCCGTCCGGTGAGAACCTGATCACGCTGGTCGGCGTGTCGTCGCCGAACGGTACGGGCGCCATGGTCTCGGCGTCATAGAGCTGCACGCCCTGGCGCGGGTCGCTCTCGGCCACCAGGGCACCATCACTGCTCACCGTGACCGACACGGCTCCTGCGACTGTCGGGACACCAGAGGCAAGGTGGATCCGCTGAAGTGACCCTGCCCGCGTCAGCGTGCTGGCGAGGTTCTCCCAGCCGCGCGGCGAGGCGTCATCGAGCCGGAGAGCCTCGAGCTCGACCAGCAGGGAAGTGGCGAGAACTTGATGGTTGACCGCCCGGTCGCTGGCGCGACCGGCTTCCGCGACGGTGGCCTCGTGCTGGGCGCGAGCCCTCTGTTCCCGCTCTCGGTCGGCGCTGCGCAGCGCCAGGAGGCCGGTCACGAGGGCGAGTGCGAGTAGCAGCGCGACCCCGGCCAGGGCGCCCCCGAGCCGGCGGTTGATCCGGCGCTCCCGGGCGATCCGCTCCTCGGAGGCCCGGAGCTCCGCCTCGGAGAGAGCCACGGAGGCCTGCAGGAAGGCAGCCTCGGTGTCGTCCAGGTCCACGGAGGAGCCGTCCCGCCACTCCACCGCGCGGGTGAGCCGGCTTCCCCGGTAGAGCTCGCTGTCGGGCCGGCCCATGCCGTCCCACGCGTCGGCGGCGGCGGCGAGGTGCCGGAAGAGCCGCTGTCCCTCCACGTCGTCGTCGAGCCAGTCCCGCAACCGTGGCCACACCCGGACCAGCGCCTCGTGGGCGATCTGCACCGCGTCGCCGTCGATGGTCAGGAGGCGGGCCTCGACGAGCTGCTCCACGATCCGCCGGTGTGCGTCGTCGGCCGTGACCTTGTCCCGCGACACTCTGGCGCGCACCGGCTGGCCGTCCTCGGCAGGGATCACGAGTCGCAGCAGCAGGTTCCGGAGCCGGGCGCGTTGAGCCTCGTCCATGGCGTCGTACAGCGTCTCCGCCGACTGCGAGACCGCGTTCTGGATCCCGCCGGTCGATCTGTACCCCTCGACAGTCAGGGTCGAGCCCTCGCGTCGCTCCCATGTCTCCCGCAGCACGTGCGAGAGCATCGGCAGGCCAGCCGGCTCACCCTCGACGTCGCGGACCATGATGTCGACCAGGCCCGGCTCGAGCCGGAGCCCGGCGCGATTCGCAGGGCCCTCGATCGCGCGACGCAGATCCGGCTCGTGCATCGGGCCGAGGAGGTACAGGCCCTCCTCGAGGATGCGCGCGATGTCCGAGTACGGCGCCAGGTCGCCGAGGTGGTCGGCACGGAGCGAGAGCACGAGCCCGCCGCCGGCGCCCACGTGGGTGGCCAAGGCCGTGAAGTACCGCATCCGCTCGGCGTGGTCGGCGCACAGTGTGACGGCCTCCTCGGCCTGGTCCACCACCAGGGTCTGGCGGCCCCGCTGCTTCAGCCCGGCGAGCGAGTCGACCGGATGCGCGCCCGGTGAGCCCACCAGGATGGGCGTGTCGGCCCGGGCCAGCGAGGCCACCACGCCGGCGCGCACGAGCGAGGACTTCCCGACGCCGGAAGGACCGACCACCACCAGAACCCCAGAGTCACGCAGCCGCCGCAGGCAGGCCGCGATGTCGTCCTCCCTGCCGAAGAACGAGTCGGCGTCCTCGGCGTCGTACGGCAGCAGCCCCCGGTACGGGCAGACGGGGCTGGCCTCGCCCCGCACGCCCGGCGTCAACGAAGGATCCTGCCGCAACAGCTTCTGCTCGAGCTCGACGAGTTCGCGACCCGGATCGAGGCCGAGCTCGTCGACCAGCATGGTGCGAGCCCGCTGCACGGCCCCGAGCGCGTCGCGTTGCCGACCGGACTGGTACAGAGCAGTGGCCAGCAACGCCCATCGCTTCTCTCGGAACGGGGTCTGCGCGACCAGTGCCCGCGCCTGCTCCAGCACCGCCGGCGCATTGCCGGAGCGCACCTCCGCCTCGACCCGCAGCTCCTCGGCGTCCATCCGCAGTCCCTCGAGCCGGGCCGCCTCCACCCGCCCCGGCTCCCACTCCTCGAGGTCGGCCAGGGCCCGGCCCCGCCACAGGCCGAGCCCCTCGTCCACCAGGAACGAGGCGCGCGCAGGGTCGTCGCCCGTGAGCGCCTCCCGGCCGCGTTCGAGCAGTCGCTCGAACAGCCTGTGGTCGAGCTCGCCGTCGCCCAGGGTCAGGCGGTAGCCCGTGGGCGCGGTCTCGATGGCCGCGTCCCCGAGCACCTTCCGCAGCCGCGACACGCAGCCGTACACCACCTTGGCCCAGGAAACCGGCGGTTGGCTCCCCCACAGGGCATCGGCGAGGGCATCCCTGCTCATGGGCTGGCGAGCGTTCACGACCAGCGCCGAGAGGATCACCCGGTCCCTGGGGCTGAGTCCGTTCGCGTGGCCGTCGACGCGAAGCGGGCCGAGGACGGCGATACCCATGGTCTGACTGTCGACCTGATCTGGGGGCGGGTCAACGGCACCGATATTTCGCTGATACCCCTCCGGCGACAAGCCGTTACCCCACGGGCGCAGAACGGATGGCAAGGCCGCAGATAGCGGCACCTTGAGGAGCTCATGATGATGCGACACAGCTCAACCCCGAGCGCGGCGATCGTGCTTGCGACGATCGCGATGCTGCTCTCCGCCTGCAGTGACGACAGCCCCCCAGCCTCAGACGGTGAGAACTCGTCACCCTCGTCGCCGTCTGGTGACCCGGTCCAGGCAATCCGGCTCGCGGGTGTGACCGCCGATACCCCACTCCAGCCCGGCCGATACGCCATGGACGTCTCGAGCGACCAGTCCGACGCACCCGTGGTGCTGATCGACGTGCCCGCCGGCTACTCGGGGGGCGGCGAGGGGTACGAGATCGGGGCCGGGGAGGACGGCAACGGCTTCCGTCACTTCGGCACCTGGACCGTGGCCGAGGTTGCCGCGCAGCCGTGCGGAGGCACGGACTGGGTCGACCCCGGGCCCACCGTGGACGACCTCGCCGAGGCGCTGAGGGCGCTACCGGTCTGGGAGAGCACACGGCCGGCCGCGAGGACGATCGGAGGGTACGAGGGCGTCTTCATGGAGCTCAACGTGCCCGCCCACATCCCAGCCAAGTGCCAAGGCGAGCCTCTCAGCTGGCGCGACCACCTTGGCGGCACGCAAGGGATCGGCCCAGGCAAGACCCAGCGCCTCTGGATCCTGGACGTCGACGGGCACCGCGTCATGCTCATCGCCGGGTACTTCCCCGATCGCGGGGGCCCGACCCCCAGGCAGGTCGACGAGATGACCCAGATGGCCGAAGGTGCCACGTTCGTCGACACCGACCAGGTCGTGCCCTGACGGGATCACCATTCGCCAGAGCACGAGGAACGGTGCGAGCACGCAGACTGCTCGGGAAGTCGCCTCGACTGCTCGTTCCGGACGATCGGTCCGCAAGGGAACAGATGTTCTATTGTAGGCTGATGGTGAGGACGCGGTTCGTGTGGGTGCGTCCGGCGTTCGCGCCCTCGGAGATGCCCGGGCTCGTCCTCGAGTGGCGCCGCGGGCCTGAGGGTGCCTGGCAGGCGCTGGTGACCTGGGTCGAGACCCGCGGGCGGGTGATCACGGCGTGGGTGCCGGTCGACGAGCTCCGGCCGGTTTCGGACAAGCCGCGCACCGGTTCGGCGTACGGCTGAGTGGGGCGATCCACCCATTCCGCCCGCACCGGGATGGGCATCTCGCCCGATGCCGTGGCCGGCGGGCGGTTCCTAGCGTCGGAGCTCCATCGACACCAGGAGGAACCATGTCCACCGAACACATCGAGACCGTGATCATCGGAGCCGGCCAGGCCGGCCTGGCGACGGCGTACCACCTCAAGAAGCAGGGCCGCGCCTGCGTCGTGCTCGACGCCAACGCGCGGATCGGCGACAACTGGCGCCGGCACTGGGACACGCTGCGGCTCTACAGCCCGGCGAAGTACGACGGGCTCCCCGGCATGCGCTTCCCAGCCGACCCGTGGGCGTTCCCCCAGAAGGACGAGGTCGCGGCCTTCCTCGAGACCTACGCGATGAAGTTCGACCTGCCGGTCCGGATGAGCACCCGGGTCGACGCCCTGGAGCAGCGGTCCGACGGCACCTTCGAGCTGCGCATCGGGGACAGCACGATCACCTGTCGACAACGTGGTGGTGGCAACCGGGACCTTCGGGCAGGCGCCGAACATCCCCGACTTCGCGCGTCAGCTCGCCCCGGCCGTCAGGCAGCTGCACTCGTCCGAGTACCACCGCCCCGACGACCTCCAGTCCGGACCGGTCCTGGTGGTAGGTGCCTCGCACTCCGGCACGGACATCGCCTTCGAGGCCGCGCAGACCCATCCGGTCGTCTTGTGCGGACGGGACCCCGGTCAGCTGCCCTTCAGGCCCGAGCAGCGGCGGGCCAAGGTCATCTTCCCGGTGGTGGTCTTCGCGTGGCGGCACATCCTCACCCGACGCACCCCGGTGGGACGCAAGGAGTTCCACGCGGTCCGGGCGCACGGCGGCCCGATGATCCGGGTCCACCGCGAGGACCTGGCCGCCCGGGGCGTCGAACGGCAGCCGGCCCGCATGGTCGGGGTCCGGGACGGCATGCCGCTGCTCGACGACGGCACGGTCGTCCCGGTCACGAACGTCGTCTGGGCCACCGGGTTCCGGCAGGTCTTCGACTGGATCAAGCTGCCGGTGGTGGGCGAGGACGGCTGGCCCGTGGAGATGCGCGGCGTCGTCGAGGAGGTGCCCGGCCTGTTCTTCTGCGGGCTGGCGTTCCAGTACTCGTTCAGCTCGATGGTCTTCCCGGGCATCGGCAGGGACGCGGAGTACCTCGCACGAAAGATCGGCACCCGCGCGAGCAACCGTCCTATGCTCGTTTCGAGGTGAAGGTCGTTGGACGTCGTCGAGGAGCTGCTGCGGGCGCGTGAGGCGTTCGACCGCCGCGACTGGGTCACGGCGTACGAACGCCTCTCGGCGGCCGGGAGCGACGCGCTGCTGGCCACCGACTTCGCCGATCTGGCCACCGCTGCCTTCCTCGTCGGGCGTCACAACGACTGCATCCAGGCGCTCCAGCGGGCCTATCAGGGCCACCTGGAGGCCGGTGACCAGCAGGCGGCGATCCGCTCGGCCTTCTGGCTGGCGATGACGCTCATGGACCGTGGCGAGGTCGCGGTCGCGGGTGGCTGGATCTCCCGCGCCGAGCGACTGTTGGAGGCTTGTGAGGAAGACACCGTGGAGCACGGGTACTTCCTGTTCTTCCGGATGCTCAGGCACATCCTCGGTGGTGATCCGAGCACCGCGATCGACGAGGCGGTCGCGCTGACGTCGTACGGCCGCCGCTTCGGTGACGGGGACCTGCTCGCCACCGGACTGATGGCGCAGGGTCGCTGCCTGCTCTACCTCGGTCGGGTACCCGAAGGCGTACGGCTGCTCGACGAAGCCATGGTCGGCGTGACGACGGGCGAGGTCTCGCCCGTCTTCGCCGGCCACACCTACTGCTCGCTGATCGAGGCGTGCCAGGAGATCTCGGACTTCGGCAGGGTGGCGCAGTGGACGATGACGCTGACCACCTGGTGCAGCGGCCAGGTCGGGCTGGTGCCGTTCACGGGACAGTGTGCGGTCCACCGCGGCCAGGTGATGCGGGTCCGGGGTGCCTTCGCGGAAGCCATCCGCGAGCTCGACGGCGCGGTCGCGCGCTACGCCGCGGCGTCCATGCCTGCCGCTGCGGGTCTGGCATACGCGGAGAAGGCGGCTGTGCTGTGCATCCGCGGGGAGCTGGACGCATCCGAGGAGGCGTTCCAGCAGGCGGTCGACCTCGGGCACGACCCCCAGCCGGCGCACGCCTTGCTGCACCTGGCCCGCGGCCGCGTCGACGCCGCCGCAGCCGCCATACGCCGGGTCCTCGGCGAGCCCCGGGACCCCATCCACCGCTCCCAGCTGCTGCCCGGCGCCATCGAGGTGCTCCTCGCCGCCAACGACCTGGACGGCACGCGACCGCTGGTCGCCGAGCTGGTGGCCGTCGGAGAGGCGTTCGAGTCCGCCTCGCTGAGCGCGATGGCCGGCTATGCAGTCGGGGCGCTGGCCCTCGCCGAGGAGCGACCGGGCGAAGCGCTGGCCGCGCTGCGCACGGCACTCACCACGTGGCGGGAGCTGAGCTGGCCCTACGAGACCGCGCGGACCCAGGTGCTGCTCGGCCGCGCGCTGCGAGCGCTGGGCGACGAGGAGTCCGCGACCTCCGAGCTCGCGGGCGCGGCACGTGCGCTGGCAGCGCTCGGGGCCGAGCCCGCCGCGCAGGAGGTGACGCGGCTGATGGCCCCGGGGACCCTGCCGGGCGGCCTCACCGCCCGCGAGGCAGAGGTGCTCCGCCTCGTCGCCGCCGGCCGGTCGAACCCGCAGATCGCCGCAGGCGCTGTTCCTGAGCGAGAAGACGGTCGCCCGGCACCTGAGCAACATCTTCAACAAGCTGGACGTCTCGTCGCGTACCGCAGCGGCGGCCTACGCGTACGAGCACGGACTCAACTGAGCAGGCCCGGTCAACCCCTCGGCATCGCCGTCGCGCGGCACGAGGCGTCGGCTGGGTCAGGTCGTGTCCCTGATCCGCAGGCTGACGTTGTCGACGACCCCACTGAACTGGTCGCCCTGCGGATAGAACTGGCCGCTCGGACGCAGCTTGCCGCCGATCGACATCGGCACGGTGGAGTCGGCCGGCCACCTCAGGTTGAACAGGGGGATGCCGGAGACCCGGATGTGGGAGAACCTGGCACGGGTGCCGTCGTCCGCGATCGCGAGAACGGTGAGGGCGAGGGCGTCCGGCGTACGGCGACAGCGAATGCGGTACCACTGGCCCGGCTGGACCGGGCGCGGCGAGGTGGCGACGGCCACCTGCCACTCGCCATCACGGGTCTGCCCCACCGCGCACTCAGGCCACGCCTGCCCGTCTGCGAGATCGACCTGGACCTTGAACTGGTCGCTGCTCTTCGCGAGCCCCCGCTGGACCAGGTTGTTGCCACCATCGGCCTGGGTGTTGCCCGCGTCGAGGTTGAAGTCGGCGAGCAGCGCGAAGCTGCGGCGGCCCGGACTCAGCGCATCGCCGTCGCTGGTGTCGACGTCGGAGATCGCCAGCGCCGCCCGGCGCCCGGCGGCGCTGTCGGCCACGGCGGGGAAGTCGACCGCGCGGCCCTGACCGGCCCGCGAGCGAACCGTCATCGCCTCACCACCGTTGCTGGTCACGACGGTCGCAACGACGTCCGGGTCGCTGCCGAGGTTGGACGGAGCCTCGATCGGCTGGCCGATCGAGCCGTGGTTGAAGCGGTAAGCGACGACTCCCGCGGGAGCGTCGACGGCGGAGGCTGGGGCGAAGAGGACGGCCAGGCAGCCGACGAGCGGCAGCACGACCCCCCTCGTACGGCGTGATGGCACCAGCGGATTCTAGGCGAACGTCCGTCGTCGGCGAGAATCGCTGAGAGAATGGCCCGGCACCCCGGGGGAAGCGGGTGCACTTCCTGCCGCCCGTGGGGTCGGCTCGGCGACCGAGAAGGGGACCACTGATGGCGCGGATGCCGCTGGCCCAACGACGACAACAGCTCGTCGAGGCTGCCATCGTCGTGCTCACCCGGGAGGGTGTGCCCAAGACGACGACCCGGGCGATCGTGGCCGAAGCCGGGACGTCGCTGAGCGTCTTCCACTACTGCTTCGACTCCAAGCAGGAGCTGCTCGACGCAGTGATCAAGACCCTCGTCGGCACGACGGTCGACCTGGCCGAGGCGTCTTTCGACGCCGGTGCCAACCGCCAGCAGATGATCCGCGCCGGCCTCACGGCGTACTGGAAGCACGTGGTCGCCAATCCCGACCAGCACCTGCTGACCTACGAGCTCACGCAGTACTGCCTCCGCAAGCCCGGCTATGCCGCCGTCGCACGCCAGCAGTACGACCACTACGCCAACGCGTTCATCGCGGTCCTCGACGCGATCGGCGCGCAGCCCGTGGTGTCCCCCGAGGTGATCGGCCGCTACCTGTCCGCAACCGTCGACGGGCTGACCCTCGACTGGCTGGTCCGCCGCGACGACCGCGTCGCCGAGCAGGTGCTCGACCTGATGGCGCGCCACATCGACGAGTTCATGCTGCAGCCGGAGCCGGCTGGAGTCACGGCTCGTTGAGCCAGCCCTAGCCCTGGCCGTCCTCGGTCGCGAGCTGCTCGTTGTGGGTGCCCGGCCGGGGCGCCCACGGGAGCTCCTTGGCCGGGCGTACGACGACCAGCCGGTCGCCGCGCGCGAGCAGGGTCACCACCGGGTCGAAGTAGCGGTAGACGCGCTCGTCGCGCACGACCGCGATCACCTGGTCCGGCAGTGACTGCGGGGGGACGCCGACCTCGTTGACGAGCAGCTCGCGCTCGGCCACCTCCAGCCCCTCGCCGTAGGTCAGCAGGTCCTCCATCACCGTGCCGAGCGTGGGCGAGAGCGTCGAGAGGCCGAGCAGCCGGCCGACCGCGTCGGCCGAGATGATGACCGAGTTGGCACCCGACTGCCGGATCAGGGGGGCGTTCTCCTGCTCGCGCACCGCCGCCACGATGAACGCGTCGGGGTTGAGCTGGCGGACGGTCAGCGTGGCCAGCACGTTGGTGTCGTCGCGGTCGGTGGTGACGATGACCTGGTCGGCGGTGGCGATGCCGGCGCGGCGCAGCACCTCGCGGCGGGTCGCGTCGCCGGTGACGACTGCGAGCTGGTCCGCGTGCGCGTCGGCCAGTGCCTCGGGGCTCGGGTCGACGATGATCACGTGGTCGCGTTCGAGTCCGTTGTTGACGAGGGTCTCGACGGCGCTGCGACCCTTGGTGCCATAGCCGATGACGACCACGTGGTGTCCCATGTGCTTCCTCCAACGGGCGATGCGGAACATCTCGCGCCCGCGCTGCGCGAGGACCTCGAGGGTGGTGCCGATCAGCAGCACCAGGAAGGCGATGCGGAGCGGCGTGATGACGAACGCGTTGACCAGGCGGGCCTGGTCCGAGACGGGCGCGATGTCGCCGTACCCGGTGGTGCTGAGCGTGACGGTCGTGTAGTAGATCGCGTCGACCAGCGAGACCGTCCCGTAGGGATTGGCCAGGGTGGCGTCGCCGGCGTCGCGGTAGCCGTCGCGGTCGATCATCACCAGCAGGACGGTGCCGGCCAGGATGGCGAACGCCATGAGCAGCCGGCGACCCAGCTCCCACCACGGCGAGCGTGCGCGCTCGGGCAGCGCGACCAGGCTCCCGGCCTGGCGGTTGTCCGCCGACGAAAGGTCGTGCACAGCCGCGAATCTAGTCGACCGTGGGCTCGCCGCCGCGCTCCCTCGCCTGCGCGACGCGGCTGCGCAACCGGGCGACCATCTCGCGGCGGGCGCGGGTCGTCATCTCTTGGGGGAAGACGGTGTCGAACGCGGCGTTGACCGCGGCGCCGATGAGGACGGCCAGCGCCACGATGTAGAGCCAGAGCAGGACCGCGATCGGGGCCGCCAGCGGGCCGTAGATGGATCGCGAGTCGGTGGCCGTCACCGTCAGCACCCACCGCAGCACGTAGGACCCGAGGATCCACGCGGCCAAGGAGAACGTCGCGCCGGGCAGGTTGAAGGTCCAGTTGGTCCGGACCGGGACCGACACGTGGTAGAGCGTCGCGAGGAAGCAGATGCAGATCACCACGACGGTCGGCCAGTAGAAGTTCATCAGGAAGTCCGCCCGGTTCGGGCAACCAGTCGCGGACCAGCGTCGGACCGGCGACGACCAGCGGGATCGAGATCGCCCCGGTGATCAGCGCGAGGATGTAGAGCACGAAGGACAGTGCGCGGGTCTTGACGATCCCTCGGTGGCCACCGAGGCCGTGCATGATCGTGATGGTGTCGACGAAGACGTTGAGCGCGCGGGAGCCGGACCACAGGGCGAGCACGAAGCCGAGCGAGATGATGTCGAACCGGCCGCCGCCCAGCACCTGGTTCAGGGTCGGCTCGATGACCTGGTTGACCGCCCGGTCGGTGAGGAACGTCGAGAACAGCTCGACCACGGCCTGGCGGATGTCCTGGATCTGCGCGGCGCTGAAGTTGTCCGACACGTAGCCGACGCCACCGATGAGCGCGAAGATCAGCGGCGGCACCGACAGCACCGCGAAGAACGCACCCTCCGCCGCCAGACCGGTCACCCGGTGCTTGAGGCAGGAGCCCACCGTGGTGACGAGCAGCCGCCAGAGCGTGTGCCGGACCTTCTGGAGGAAGGTGAGGTCGGGCGGATCGGTGCCCGCCGCGGGCTTCCCCGGATCCTCAGCCTCCACGCCGGCAACGGTAGTCGCCCGCGATGCCGGGACCCGGCACGCCTCGCGTGGTCGGGCGGGCGGGTCTGGCGCAGTTTCACTGCGCTGAGGAGGTCCCGCCGCTAACGTGGCGGACCATGCACGACCGGACCGTCCTGGGCGACGCTGATGTCAGCGACGAGGAGCTGGCGGCGATGGTCGCTGACCTGCTCGGCGTACCGACCGCCGACGTCGTCTCCTCGCGCGCGGAGCACGTGGCCTACGACATCCCTGCGATCACGACTGCCGGTCGCTACCGCGTCGACGGTGCGGCGGTCGTGGACGGCGAGTGCCAGTCGTACTCCTTCTTCGTCAAGCACGTGCACGAGTGGATCCGGTCACCGTTCTTCGCCGAGGTGCCCGAGGAGATCCGCGACTTCGCCCGCGCGTCCGTGCCGTGGCGGACCGAGGGTGCGATCTACCGCTCCGACCTCGCTGAGCACCTGCCGGACGGACTGGCCGTCCCGCGCGCGGTCACCGTGCGGGAGATCGACGAGTCGTCGTACGCCGTCTGGCTCGAGGTCGTCCCGACCGCCGACGTGACGTGGGACGTGGAGCGCGACGCTGCGGCCGCCGAGCTGCTCGGGCGGTTCGCCGGTACGCCGGGGATCCGCGCCCTCGCCGACGTCGGGGGTCACGACGTCGGTGTCGAGTCGTACGTCGCCGGCCGCCTTGCCCACCAGGTGCTGCCGGTCCTGCACGACGAAGGCGTCTGGCAACCACCCGCTGGTCGAGCCCTTCGGACCGCTGCGCGACCGGCTGCTGGCTGCGGCCGACCAGGTGCCGGCGTACGCCGAGGAGCTGGCCACGCTCCCACTGCTCGTCGCGCACGGCGACGCCTGTCCCAACAACCTCCTGGTGCGCCCGGACCGCCCCGGGTTCACCATGATCGACTTCGGCTACCTCGCAGCGATGCCGGTCGGCTTCGACCTCGGGCAGCTGCTCGTGGGGGACGTCCAGATCGGCAGGCGCGGCACCGACAACCTTGCCGAGCGAGACGCGGCGTGTGTCGCCGCCTACCGCGACGGGCTCGCCGCAGCGGGTCTGGACGTGCCGCTCGCGACGGTGACCCGGGGCCATGCCCTCCTGCTACTGATCTTCACCGGGCTCTCCAGCCTCCCGCTCGAGCTGCTCGGCGAGCAGCCGACCCCGGCGCTCCAGGCCGTGAGTGCGTCCCGCGCCGAGATCGCCCGATTCAGCCTCGACCTGCTCGACGCCAGCTCCTGATCCAGAGCCACCGCAGCCGGTTGTCCACACCCCGAAGTCGAGGTACTCGCGAAGCGTCCTCTTCGCAAGCACGATGGCCGCATGAAGTCCCGCTTCCTGGAGCCCATGCCCCGGTGACGCATCCGACCGCTCCGGACCCGGTCGAGGCTCTCCTCCACCTCGGCGGCATCGTCCGATCCGTACTGATGGCCGCGTTGACCTGGTCTGCCCGTACCAAAGTGTCCTGTTCACGCTGCGGCGCAGCGTGAGCAGCGCAGCCGAACGGGGTTTGGTACGTCCGTAGGCGGTGCGGGAAATCGGGTCGACACAGAGGTGTGGCACAAACCAATGTGGTGGACCATGACCAGCAGCGAGGTGTGGAGCGCGGAGACCGCCGCCCGCTACGACGACGAGGACCGCGGGATGTTCGCGCCCGAGGTGCTCGGTCCGACCGTCGACCTGCTCGAGGAGCTCGCCGGCGGCGGTGCGGCGCTCGAGCTCGCGATCGGCACCGGCCGGGTCGGCGTACCCCTGAGGGAGCGCGGCGTGCCGGTCGTGGGGATCGAGCTGTCCGCGCCGATGGCGGCGCGGCTGCGGGCGAAGGTCGACGAAGCGCGGCTGCCCGTCGCGATCGGCGACATGGCCACGACGGTCGTCGAGGGCGCGGGATCCTTCGCGCTGGTCTACCTCGTCTACAACACGATCTCGAACCTGCAGACCCAAGACGGCCAGGTCGCGTGCTTCGTCAACGCCGCCCGTCACCTCGCACCCGGTGGACGGTTCCTCGTCGAGGTCGGGGTGCCGCCGCTCCGCCGCCTGCCGCCGACCCAGTCGGCCGTCCCGTTCGACGTCTCCGCCGATCACGTCGGCTTCGACACCTTCGACCTTGCGACCCAGCGGTCGACCTCCCACCACTTCACGAGGAACCCCGACGGCACCTGGCGTCGAGGCGCCGGGCACTTCCGGTTCGCCTGGCCCGGCGAGCTCGACCTGATGGCGCGGATCGCCGGTCTGCAGCTCGAGGCGCGCTACTCCGACTGGGACCGCAGCCCGTTCACCAGCGAGAGCACGAAGCACGTGTCGGTCTGGCGGAAGCCCGCCTGACCCCTTCGCCGCTCAGACCAGCTCGAGGCCGGGGTAGAGCGGGTGCTTGTCGAGCATCTCGGCGGAGGCGTCCTTGACCTTGTCGGCGACGCCGTCGGCGAGGGCGTACGACGCCTTCGACGGCGTGCCGGCCTTGGTGCTGCCGGGCTGGGTGTTCTGCAGCACGTGCACGATCAGCTCGGCGACCCGGTCGAACTCGTCCTTGCCGAAGCCGCGAGTGGTCAGCGCAGGGGTGCCGAGCCGGATGCCGGAGGTGTACCAGGCGCCGTTCGGGTCGGACGGGACCGAGTTGCGGTTGGTGACGACGCCTGCGTCGAGCAGCGCCGACTCGGCCTGCCGGCCGGTCAGCCCGAACGAGGTG
This sequence comes from uncultured Actinomycetota bacterium, assembly GCA_963724275.1. Lineage (GTDB taxonomy): Bacteria > Actinomycetota > Actinomycetes > Propionibacteriales > Nocardioidaceae > Nocardioides. Next base: position 44,592 of record CAVRUB010000008.1, read on the forward strand.
ACGTCGAGCAGCACGATGTGGTTGTCGGTGCCGCCGGTCACCAGCTTGCCGCCGCGGCTCAGGAAGCCCTCGGCGAGCGTCTTGGCGTTGTCGGCGACGTTCTGCGAGTAGGTCTGGAACTCCGGCCGACGCGCCTCGGCAAGGGCCACGGCCTTGGCTGCCATCACGTGGGACAGCGGCCCGCCGAGCACCATCGGGCAGCCGCGGTCGACCGACGGGGCGTACTCCTCCTGGGCGAGCAGCAGGCCGCCCCGCGGACCACGGAGCGACTTGTGGGTCGTGGTCGCCGTGATGTGGGCGAACGGAACCGGGTTCTCGTCACCGGTGAAGACCTTCCCCGCGACCAGGCCGGCGAAGTGGGCCATGTCGACGAACAGGGTGGCGCCGACCTCGTCGGCGATCTCGCGCATCTTGGCGAAGTTCACCCGGCGCGGGTAGGCGGAGTAGCCGGCCACGAGCACGAGCGGCTTGAACTCCTTGGCCTTCGCCCGCACCACGTCGTAGTCGAGGAGCCCGGTCTCCGGGTCGGTGCCGTACTGCTGCTGGTGGAACATCTTCCCGGAGATGTTCGGACGGAACCCGTGGGTGAGGTGGCCGCCGGAGTCCAGGGACATGCCGAGCAGCCGCTGGTTGCCGAGCTCGCCGCGGAGCTTCTCCCAGTCCTGGTCGCTGAGCTCGTTCATGTTCTTGGCGCCGAGCTTCTCCAGCCACGGGCCCTCGACCCTGTGGGCGAGGATCGACCAGTAGGCGACCAGGTTGGCGTCGATGCCGGAGTGCGGCTGGGCATAGGCGTACGGCGCGTCGAACAGCTCGCGCGCGTGCTCGGCAGCGAGCGCCTCGACGGTGTCGACGTTCTGGCAGCCGGCGTAGAAGCGGTGCCCGATCGTGCCCTCGGCGTACTTGTCGCTGAACCAGGTGCCCATGGTGAGCAGCACCGCAGGCGAGGCGTAGTTCTCGCTGGCGATCAGCTTGAGCGACCCCCGCTGGTCGGCGAGCTCCTTGCGGGTGGCGTCGGCGATCCGGGGCTCGACGCTGGCGATCACCTCCAGGGCCTGGTTGTAGGCGCTGCTGATGAGGCTGCTGGAGGTTGCGTCGCTCATGCGGAAGATCGTAGGGGTGAAGGGCGTTGCGATCACCGTGACCCCTGTGCCGGACCGCCGCCGCCCGTGTGACCTCCGTCGCACGGCGCGCGCTCACACGGCTGAATCGGGTCTGCCGCGGTCCAGATCATGAGACATGCGTCCACATCATGAGATCTAGATTTGTGAACCGTCCGTCCGCGGACTGAGACTCATTGACATGGTCTCTGCTGCAACCCATGCGTTCCTCGTGGTACGTCGCCACGTGGACCTCGGGCGCACCCGCAGCATGATGTGTCGGCCTCGCTGATCCACCTCGCTCTCGACCTCAGCCGCGCGCCGCGCGCGCCCATCAGCGAAGGACCTCAAGCCGCCATGTCTGACCTGCGTTTCGACTCCCAACCGCCACGTCGTACCGACGTGCCGCGCCCCCGTCGCGCTGAGGGGCAGTGGTCGTTCGGCTACCGCGAGCCGCTGAACAAGAACGAGGAGTCGAAGAAGAACGACGACGCCCTCAACGTGCGCGACCGCATCCTCCACATCTACTCCAAGCGTGGCTTCGACTCCATCGATCCCGCCGACCTCCGCGGTCGGATGCGCTGGATGGGCCTCTACACCCAGCGCAAGCCCGGCATCGACGGCGGCAAGACCGGCGCACTCGAGGAGGAGGAGCTGGACGACAAGTACTTCATGCTGCGGGTCCGCTCCGACGGCAAGCTGCTCTCCCCCGCCGCGGTCCGGGTGCTCGGCGAGATCGGCGTCGACTTCGCCCGCGACACCGCCGACGTCACCGACCGCCAGAACATCCAGTACCACTGGATCGACATCAAGGACGTCCCCACGATCTGGGACCGCCTCGACGCCGTCGGCGTGCACTCGATCGAGGCGTGCGGCGACTCCCCGCGGCCCTTCCTCGGCTCACCGGTCGCCGGTGTCGCCGCCGACGAGATCATCGACGGCACCTCCGCCCTCGAGGAGATCGAGCGCCGCTACATCGGCAACAAGGACTTCTCCAACCTGCCCCGCAAGTTCAAGACCGCGCTGACCGGGCACCCGAGCCACGACGTGTCACCGGAGACCAACGACGTCTCCTTCGTGGGCACGGTCCACCCCGAGCTGGGTCCCGGCTTCGACGTCTGGGTGGGTGGCGGCCTGTCGACCAACCCGATGCTCGCCCAGAAGCTCGGCGTCTGGATCCCGGTCGACGAGGTCGCCGACGTCTGGGAGGGCGTGGCCTCGATCTTCCGTGACTACGGCTACCGCCGGCTGCGCTCGCGGGCCAGGCTCAAGTTCCTCGTCGCCGACTGGGGTGTCGAGAAGTTCCGCGAGGTGCTCGAGAACGAGTACCTCGGCAAGCAGCTGGTCACCAACCCGTCGCCGCCCTCGCCGGTCGGCCACCGCGACCACATCGGCGTCCACGCCCAGAAGGACGGCAGGTTCTACGTCGGCATCGCGCCGACCGTGGGCCGCGTGTCCGGCACGCTCCTGGTGGAGCTGGCCGACCTGCTCGAGGAGTACGGCGTCGCCGGCGCCCGGCTGACGCCGTACCAGAAGATCGTGCTGATCGGCGTCGACGCGGACAAGGTCGACGCGCTGGTCGCCCGACTCGAGGTGATCGGCCTGTCTGCAAAGCCTTCGAACTGGCGGCGCAACACGATGGCGTGCACCGGCATCGAGTTCTGCAAGCTGGCGATCGTCGACACCAAGGATCGCGCCCGCGACCTGGTCGCCGAGCTCGAGCGGCGGTTCCCCGACCTCGAGCAGCAGGTTCCTTCCGGGATCACGGTCAACGTCAACGGCTGCCCCAACGCCTGCGCCCGGACCCAGGTCGCCGACTTCGGGCTCAAGGGCCAGCTCGTCCTCGACGACGACGGCAAGCAGGTCGAGGGCTTCCAGGTGCACCTCGGCGGCGCGACCGGGCTCGCAGCCAACTTCGGCCGCAAGCTGCGTGCCCACAAGGTGACCAGCGCCGGGCTCGACGACTACATCACCAACGTCGTGACCAACTTCCTCTCCGACCGCAAGGACGACGAGCGCTTCGCCGACTGGGCGGCCCGGGCCGACGACGACGCACTGCGCGGCGACAAGGTCCTGGAGTCCCTCGCATGAGCGAGCGCGCAGTGCCGTTCCACTGCCCCTTCTGCGGCGAGGGAGATCTCTGGCCGCACGAGGCGTCCGAGGCTGCACCTCACGGTGGGTGGGAGTGCCGATCGTGCCTGCGCGCGTTCACCGTCAAGATGCTCGGCATGGTGCGTCCGGGAGGTGATCGGGCATGAGCGTGTCCACCGCCAAGGCTCGGCTCGCGCGGGGCGCCGAGACCGGCGGCCGCTCGCCCGAGGAGCTGCGCGAGATCGTGTCGCACTGGGGCGCCGAGCTCGAGCTCGCGCCCGCCGAGGTGATCATCGAGTGGGCGGCCGCCACGTTCGGCGAGCGCTTCTGCGTGACCTCGTCGATGGGCGACGCCGTACTCTCCCACCTCGCGGCCAAGGTCGTCCCCGGCATCGACGTCGTCTTCCTCGACACCGGCTACCACTTCGCCGAGACCGTCGGCACCGCCGACGCCGTCAAGCACACGCTGCCGGTCAACCTGATCACGATCACGCCCGTGCAGAGCGTGGCCGAGCAGGACGCCGAGTACGGCAAGGACCTCTACAAGCGTGACCCCGACCTCTGCTGCCAGCTGCGCAAGGTGAAGCCCCTGCAGGACGTCACTGTCGGGGTACGACGCGTGGGCCACCGGCCTACGCCGCGCTGAGACCCACAACCGGGTGATCGCACCCGTCATCGGCTGGGACGCCAAGAAGGGCAAGGTCAAGGTGTCCCCGCTCGCTCGTTGGACCGACGAGCAGGTCGAGCACTACATCGCGGACAACGGAGTCCTCGTGAACCCCCTGGTGTACGACGGCTATCCCTCGATCGGGTGCTGGCCGTGCACGCGCCGAGTAGCCCCGGGCGAGGACCCTCGCAGTGGGCGCTGGGCCGGCACCAACAAGACCGAGTGCGGAATCCACTCGTGACCCCATCCCCCACGACAACCCCACTTTCCGTGAACCACATGAGAGGAGACAGCTGCTGATGGCCGCTCCTGCACTGGTGGCCCTGGCTCATGGCAGCCGGGACCCCCGATCCGCCGCTACGGTGACCGCCCTTGTCGACGAGGTCAAGGCACTCCGTCCGGACCTGCGCATCGAGAAGGCGTTCCTCGAGCTCGCCAAGCCGAGCTTCCAGACCGTCGTCGACAAGCTGGTCCGGGCGGGCTACGACGAGATCGTCGTCGTACCCCTCCTGCTCAACGAGGCGTTCCACGCGCGGGTCGACGTACCCGAGCAGATCGTCGAGGCGACGACCCGCCACCCTGCCCTGAAGATCCGCGCGACCGACGTACTCGGTCTCGAGGCGCGGTTCCTCGAGGTGCTCGACGAGCGGATGCGCGCTGCGCTCAAGGACGCCCGGGTCCGCGAGCTCGACGCGCTCGTGCTCGCAGCGGCCGGCTCGTCCGACCCGCTCGCCAACCAGGCCGTCGCCCGGCTGGCACGGGTGTGGGGCACGCACCACAAGCTGCCCGTCACCGCTGCCTACGCCGCCGCCGCGCCGCCGGCGACCGGCGAAGCGGTACGTGCGTTCCGCGCCGAGGGTCGGCGGCACATCGCCGTCGCGTCCCTGTTCCTCGCGCCGGGCACCCTGCTCGACCGGGCGACGGAGCTCGCGTTCGAGGCCGGTGCGGTCGCCGTGTCCGAGCCGCTCGGCGCCCACCCGGAGATCGCTCGCACCGTGCTGGCGCGGTACGCCGTCGGGGCGGTCGAGCTCGTCCCCGTCTGACCCACCTGGCTCGAACCCGCCTTCAGATCACGCCGACCCGTCCCGACTCGGGACGGGTCGGCGCCTTTTCGACGCAGATTTGCGACGGGTCGGCGGGTTTGGGGCGCAGATTTGTGACGGGTCGCTAGCCGACCAGCCTGGTGAAGAGGTGGTCGAGCTCGCGGGCGGGGTCGCGGGCGAGGCCGCCGTGGACCGGGCCGGGCTGGAGCACGGTCGACTTGGGTGCTTTGAGGAACCCGAACCGCTGGGTCAACGGCTGACCGGCCACCTCTCCCACCCGTTCGTCACCTGAGCAGACGTCCTCGACGAAGGTGAGCGCTTCCCACACCCGGTCGACGTCGAGCGACGGGTCGAGGGTGCGGAGCCGGTCGGCGTCGCAGTGCCAGATGACGCTGAGGAACTCGGCCGCCTGGCAGTAGAGCACCACGCCGACGTTGACGAACTCCTCGCGGTCGACGCGGGGCACGCAGCGCAGGACGACGTACTGGTACGGCATCGGGTCGTTCATGCGGCACCTGCCACGGGCAGCCACTGGCGGGTCCCGAGCCGGGCGGTGAGGAAGGCGACGTACGCCGCGCGCAGCTGGTCGGGCGCCTCGGCGCCCGGCACCGGCTCCAGCCACGCGTCCGGCACCCGCCCGACGACCTCGACCAGGTCGGCCTCCGTGAGGCGCCCGCTGATCTCGGCGTCCGCGGCGGGCAGGCCGCGCCAGGTAACCCCGCAACACGTGGTCGGACGCATCCCACGGCTGCCGTGCGAACCGGGCCGGGTCGGTGAGGCCGTTGTTCCAGGCGTGGTGGAAGTAGAGCGCGGCGCCGTGGTCGATGACCCAGAGGTCGTCGTGCCAGAGCAGCAGGTTGGGGTTGCGCCACGATCGGTCGACGTTCGCGCAGAACGCGTCGAGCCACAGCACGCGGGCGGCGATCTCTGCGTGCGGGGCGAGGTCGCCGTCGTAGCCGAAGGAGCCGGGCAGGAAGTCGATGCCGAGGTTGACCCCGATGCTGGCGCGGAGCAGGTCCTGCACCTCCTCGTCGGCCTCGTAGCGGGCCAGGTCCGCCCCGAGGTCGAGGAGCACCTGTCGTGGCGTGCGGAGCCCGATCCGCTCGGCCAGGCCCGCGATGATCACCTCCGCGACCAGGACCCGCAGTCCCTGCCCGGCGCCGCGGAACTTGCAGACGTAGGTGCCGAGGTCGTCGGCCTCGACGATGCCGGGGAGGCTGCCGCCCTCCCGGAGCGGCGTGACGTAGCGGGTGACCGTGACGGTCGGAAGGCTCAGCAGGCTCAGGTCTTCGTCGTCCCCGCGGCGTTGTTCGCCAGACGAGCGAGGCGGGGTGTTCAAGAGAGCGGGTCCTCCTCGGTCAGCCGTCGCTTCTCCTCCGCCACGTCGAAGTCGGCCTCCGGCCACCGCAGGTCCATCCGCTCGAGCGCGTCGAGGAGGAGGTGACCGATCGCGAGGTTGCGGTACCACTTCTTGTCGGCCGGGATGACGTGCCACGGAGCGGCGTCGGTGTTGGTGCGCTGGATGGCGACCTGGTAGGCACCCTGGTAGGTCGGCCAGAGCGCCCGCTCGTCGAGGTCGCCGGAGTTGTACTTCCAGTACTTCGTCGGGTCGTCGAGCCGCGCCAGCAACCGCTCCTTCTGCTCCTCGGCGGAGATGTGGAGCATGCACTTCACGATGGTCGTGCCGTTCTTGGCCAGCTCGGCCTCGAACGCGTTGATCGCGTCGTACCGTCGCTCGATCTCCTCCAGGGGCGCGAGCTGGCGGACCCGGCCGATCAGCACGTCCTCGTAGTGCGAGCGGTCGAAGACACCGACGTACCCGGCCGTGGGCAGCGCCTTGGTGATCCGCCACAGGAAGTCGTGCTCGAGCTCCTCCGGCGTCGGCCCCTTGAAAGAGGTGATCCGCACTCCCTGCGGGTCCATGAGCCCGACCGTCGACCGCAGGGTGCCGCCCTTGCCCGAGGTGTCCATCCCCTGCAGGACCAGGAGCAGGCTCCGGCTGCCACCCGCCTTGCCCTCGGCGAAGAGGCGCTCTTGGAGGTCCGACAACGGATCGCCGAGCTCCAGAAGCGACACCTCGCCGTCCGTCTTCTTGCCCGCGAAGCCGGGCGCACTGTCGGTGTCGATCGCCTCGAGGTCGACGGGGCCGGCCGGGACCCTGAGGGACGCGACCAGCTCTGCGTTGTCGGTCATGGGCGCTATCCAAGCATCGATGGCACGTCGAGGCTGTGACCGACGACGGTCGCCGTGCTCCCGTCGCGCTGCGGCTCGTCGAACCAGATGCCCTCGACGAAGCCCGCCTTGAGGAGCAGCCGGCGCGAAGCGATGTTGCGATGATCCGGCGCCGCGAAGTACGTCGCCGCGTCCGGATAGCCCGCGCGTGCGACGTCGAACCACCGTCGGAGCATCCGGAGCCCGACTCCGCGCCGGATCCAGGTCGGCTCGCCGATCGAGTAGTCGACCCCGATCGCGTCCGGCTCGGGCGCCAGTACGGCGAACCCGGGGTGGTCCTTGATCCGGTAGTCCTGCAGAAAGCCGACCGGCCGCTCGTCGACGGTGACCACGAACATCCGGGTCGGGTCGTCACCGCGGATCCGCGGCCCGTATCGCTGCTCGATCAGGTCCGGTGTCACCGGTCCGGTCTCGGCGAACCAGCAGGCGACGTGCGGCTCGCGCCGCCATCGCAGCAGGTCGCCGAAGTCGGCGTGCGTCATCGGACGCAGCGCCACCGGCGGCGGCTCGAGTGAGGGGGCCGTCACATCGCCCTCAGTGCGCGAGACCACCACGGCGGTCGACCAGGGGTGGCGTCGACGACCAGGGGAAGTCGATCCACCGTTCGGTACGACGCCAGACGTATTCGGCGTGGATCACGGTCCAGGGCTTCTCGTAGATCACGGCGGTGCGTGCTTCCGCGACGTGATCGGCGACGAAGTCGCGGACCACTTCCAGCGTCTTGCCGGTGTCGGCGACGTCGTCGGTGATGAGGACCTTCATCCCGGTCAGGTCGATGGCCGCCGGCGTGGGCGGCAGCATCATCGGTACGTCGAGTCGCTCGTCGACGCCGGTGTAGAACTCGACGTTCACCGCGCTGAGGTTCTTGACGTCGAGGGCATAGCCCATGCCCATGCCGAGCCCCAGACCGCCACGGGCGATGGCGAGGACCAGGTCCGGCTCGTAGCCGTCGTCGACGACCTGCTGGGCGAGCTCGCGCACGGCAGTGCCGAAGAGCTCGTAGGTGAGAATCTCGCGGGCCGGCGCCTCATCGCTCGTCACCCGCGCCATTGTGCCGCGCCCCGCGCACCCGTGACACCGCCGGGCTACTACTCCTCGGCGAAGATCTCGCGCCCGGCGACGGCCAGCTCGTCCTTGACGACCGCGTAGGCGAGGCCGGCCGGATAGCCCTTGCGAGCGAGCATGCCCGCGAGCCGCCGGCCGGCGACGGCGTCGTCGACACCGCGGAGCCCACGCAGCTTCTTGCGGACCAGCTCCCGAGCGGTCCGCTCCTCGTCGGCCGGGTCGACCTCGGCGAGCACGTCGCGAGCGGTCTCGTCGGGGACGCCCTTGCGGCGCAGCTCCTGGGCGAGTGCTCGCCGGGCCAGGCCGCGAGTGCGCTGCCGGCTGTCGACCCACGATCGGGCGAAGACCTCGTCGTCGACCAGGCCGACCTCCTCGAACCGGTCGAGCAGCCGACCCGCCACGTCGTCGGGGACGTTGCGGCGGGCCAGCCGGTCGGCCAGCTCTCGGCGGCTCCGGGCCTGGCCGGTCAGCTGGTCGAGCAGGATCTTGCGCGCGACTGCCTCGTGGTCAGGTGGTTCCTGAGGAGGTCGCTCTGCGACCGTCTCGAAGGGCTCGGGCCCGAGATCCCGCTCCCTGTCTGGCTCCGCCCTATGCGTCATTCATCCCGACCTTCGCTGGCACTTCGCTCGGCCCGGGCGCCGCACGATGGTGCGACACGCTCGCGCCATTAGAAGGTGTCGACGCCGATGGGCTCGTCGGGGAGGTCCGCGAAGCCGTCCTTGTCGACCTGCGGGCCGACGCCGAGCTTCTCGAGGATCTTCTTCTCGAGCTCGTTGGCGAGATCGGGGTTGTCGACCAGGAACTGACGGGCGTTCTCCTTGCCCTGGCCGAGCTGGTCGCCCTCGTAGGTGTACCAAGCGCCGGCCTTGCGGACCAGGCCTGCCTCGACGCCCACGTCGATCAGGCTGCCCTCGCGGCTGATGCCCTTGCCGTACATGATGTCGAACTCGGCCTGCTTGAACGGCGGGGCGACCTTGTTCTTGACGACCTTGATCCGGGTCCGGTTGCCGACCATGTCGGTGCCGTCCTTGAGGGTCTCGATCCGGCGCACGTCGAGCCTGACCGAGGAGTAGAACTTCAGCGCCCGGCCACCGGTGGTGGTCTCGGGCGAACCGAACATCACGCCGATCTTTTCGCGCAGCTGGTTGATGAAGATCATCGTGGTGCCGGAGTTGTTGAGGGCACCAGTCATCTTGCGCAGCGCCTGGCTCATCAGCCGGGCCTGGAGGCCGACGTGGCTGTCGCCCATCTCGCCCTCGATCTCGGCCCGGGGCACGAGCGCCGCCACGGAGTCGATGACGATGAGGCTGAGCGCGCCGGAGCGGATCAGCATGTCGGCGATCTCGAGCGCCTGCTCACCGGAGTCGGGCTGGGAGACCAGCAGCGCGTCGGTGTCGACACCGAGCGCCTTGGCGTAGTCGGGGTCGAGGGCGTGCTCGGCGTCGATGAACGCCACGATGCCGCCGGCGGCCTGCGCGCTGGCGACCGCGTGCAGCGCCACGGTCGTCTTGCCGCTGCTCTCCGGGCCGTAGATCTCCACGACGCGGCCGCGCGGGAGGCCACCGACACCGAGCGCCACGTCGAGCGCGATCGAGCCGGTGGGGATCACTTCCAGCGGCGCACGCGTGTCGTCGCCGAGGCGCATGACCGAGCCCTTGCCGTACTGCTTCTCGATGTTGAGCAGCGCTGTGTCGAGCGCCTTGAGGCGGTCATCCGCCATGTCCCTCACGTCCTTCGTCTGGTGGTCGAGCCAGGTACATCGGCGACGCTAGGGCGAGGGTCCGACATAGCCTGATCAGCCACATCGGGGTTGTGGAGAAGCCCGGGATTACGTCGTACCTGTGGACGGTTGGTGGCGAGCACCCCTCGTCGTGCACCGGACGCTACCGAACACCTGTTCGAAGTCGCGGGATTGGGGTACGGCGTGTCGGGTCCCGCTACGCCCTCGTCTGGCGGCTCGGGCTACTCGACCACCGAATCCGACGAATCCGAGGAACCCGCGGAATCCGAGGAATCCGCCGAACCCGACGAAGCCGCCGAAGCCATGGTCTGGGCCCGCGCAGCGCACCCCGGCGACCCCGAGCGCGAGCGCCAGTGCCACCAGGGACAGCACCGGGTAGCCGGCGAGGTCGACGATCACGCCGGCGAGGACACCGGCCGTGGCGGCCGTCAGGCCCATCACCAGGTCGGAGGTGCCCTGCACGTCGGTGCGGGCGGCGAGCGGCGCGTACTCGGCGACCATCGTCGACGCCGAGACCATCGCGAACGACCAACCGAGGCCCAGCAGGAACAACCCGGCGGTGACCTGCCACGACATCCCGTCCGGCGAGGAGGCGCACAGCAGCAGCGCCGCGACCAGCACCAGTCCCCCGCCGCCCAGCACCAGCGGCCGTCCAACCCGGTCGGCGAGCATGCCGACCAGCGGCGAGAAGGCGAACATGCCCAGGACGTGGACGCTGATCACCAGACCGATCACGTCCAGCTCGGCGCCGCCGTGCTGCATGTGGAGCGGCGTCATCACCATCACGCTGATCATCGTGGCGTGGGCGAGCGCGAGGCCGGCGATCGCGAACCCGATCACCGGCCGCTCGCGCACCGCCCGCCGCGCCCGCGACACCGACGAACCCACGAGGACGTGGCCGACGTTGACCGCGCCGGCGCGTTCGCGGGCCACGAAGAGCGGGTCGGGACGCAGCATCACGAACGCGACCAGCGCGGCCGCCAGCATGCCGAAGGCGCCGATGGCGAACGGCCCGGTCAGCTCCGGGATGTTGACCGCGTCGGCGAAGGCACCGGCGGGCCCGGTGAGGTTGGGTCCGAGCACGGCGCCGATCGTGGTCGCCCAGACGACGACCGACAAGGACCGCGCCCGGTTGGAGTCGTCGGCGAGGTCGGTCGCGGCGAACCTGGCCGCGCTGTTGGCCGAGGTGCCCGCACCGATCAGCACGGCCCCGACCAGCAGCAGCGCCATCGAGCCGACGACGCCGGCGAGGACCGCGAGGCCGCCGCCCGCGGCCCCGAGGACGTAGCCGGTCACCAGCCCGATCCGGCGCCCGCGGCGCGCCATCACGGACGCGAGCAGGAGCGAGATGACGGCTGCGCCGAGCACCTGCGCGGTCTGGGCCAGTCCCGAGAGCGCCTCGGAGCCCGAGAGGTCCTTGGCGAGCAGCGAGGCGGTGGCGATGCCGATCGTGATCCCGAGCGCGCCCACTGCCTGGGTCAGCACGAGCACCCGGACGGTGCGACGCTGGAGCACGACGAGATCGCCGTGCCGCTGCACCGGCGTCGGCGTCGCGGCGGTCATCTCTCGCTCATGGGCAGCTCGAGGGTCTGCCACACCGCGGCCCAGACCTCCTTGGGCGGAACACCGGCCTGGAGTGCCTCGACGGCCGTGCGGTGCCCGAGGTCGCCGATCACCTGCTGCTCCGCCCAGGTGCGCGAGTAGGCGCGCCCGAGGTGGTGGTCGAGCCGTGCCCAGAACTCGGTGTGCCTCATGGAGCCTCGATCCACCGCACGTCCCACAGGTGGTGCGCCACGTCGTGCAGGTGGTAGCGGCCGAGCGAGTCGATCGTGAAGACGCTGCCGTTGCTGCGCGTGCCGCGACGCTCCCAGTCCTCCCCCGCCACGCGGTCGTACGTCGTCGCGACCTCCTCGGCGGCCCCCAGCAGCTCCGACGCCACCCGGGCCGGGTCCTGGAGGTCGTAGCGCTCGGCGAGCGCGGTCTCGTCCTGGTCCCAGTTGGCGAAGGTCGGGTCGTCCTCGTCGAGCATCAGGCGCACCCGCACGGCGAACGTCCGGTGGACGTCGCGGACGTGTGCGGCGTACTCCGTCGGCGACCACACCGTCGGCTCGGGCCGCTGCGTCGCCTCGGGCGCGGCGAGCACGCGCTGCCAGGCCGCCGCGTTGTCGCGCAACATCGCGCCGAGGTCCACGCGGTCGACCACGCCGGCGTCGAAGCCGCACTCCTCGCACGGCCCGGTCGAGGACCCAGGTCCAGTCCTTGGTGTCGGGCACGATCTCTGCAGGTGAGCTCACGAGGACATCCTCGCCCGCCTCACCGACAGCCGCGACCCGAAATCCGTCCAGCGATGCTCGATCGGCCGCCAAAGTCGGCCGCCGGCGGATTCGGGCGCGCTCATGCGAGAGGGGACGTCGCACGATCCGGATCGGCACCGAGGACCGAGACCCTGGACTCGTCATGAGTCCCGTGCCAGTCCAGGCACAGCACCGTGGCATCGTCCTCGAGGGCGTGGCCGGCGGCCGCCAGCGCGGTGTCAGCCAGCGCACGGACCAGCTCCCGTGGGTGGAGATCCGCGTTGGCCTCGATCGTGCCGCGGATGTCGATGCCGGCCACGTTGCGCTCGAGCATGCCGTCGGTCACGAAGACGATCCGATCGCCCGGCTCGAGGACCACGCTGGTGCTGTCGTAGGTGGTGTCCTCGAACATCCCGAAGGGGAGGTCGATACGCAGGTCCATCGGGATGAAGGCGGAGTCGCGGAACAGGTAGGGCGCGACGTGGCCGGCATTGACGACCTCCATCGAGCCGGTCGACAGCTCCACCCGCGCGAGCAGCCCGGTGGCGAAGTCGTCGCCGTCGGAGCCGACCGCGTGCTCGAGCAGGGCCTCGTTGGCCTCCCTCGCCTGCTCCAGCAACGAGACGCCTCGGCGACGGGAGCCGCGCAGCCCCCCGATGCAGGTGCTGGCGGTGAGCGCGGCACTGACACCGTGGCCCATGGCATCGGTCAGCGACAGGTGCAGCAGGTCGCGGGCCAGGCTGTAGTCGAAGGTGTCCCCGCCGATGCTGGCGGCCGGCTCGAGCCACCCGGCGACGGTGAACGCGGCGGCCTCGCAGGTGCGTGCCTCCGGTAGAAGCCGCTGCTGGATCTCCGCGGACAAGCTGAACGCCCGGCTGCGTTGGCCCCACTCGAACAGGTCCGTGTGCCGACGGTTCGCGATCACCACGAAGGCCAGCAGGTGGGCCACCTGCGCAACTTCCGCGACGACGTCCTGGTCCGGTTCGTCCGGGAGGTACAGCTCGAGCAAGCCGATGGACTCGCCGCGCTCCGTCACCGGGGCCAGGATGCGCCACAGCTGCGCGAGGTCCGACTCCTCGTCCGCACCACCGGGCCGCACGACCTGGGCGCTCTGCGTGCGCACGGCCTGCTCCTCCGGCCCGCCGTCGAACGGCAGCACGGTCGCGGACTCCTCTTCGTCGCGACGTTCGCCTACCGACAGGGCACCGGGACGGCTGGTCCGCCCGGTGACCGGAACGTGCGCCAGCCGGACCAGGGCCCGCCCGGACAGGTCCGCGATGAGGAACGACACGGCTACTGCGTCGAACGCGAGACCCAGCTCGAGGGCGACCCCCTCGACCGCCTCCACCGGCGAAGCCGACTCCGCAGCCTCCAGGACCCGCCCGACGTCGGTCAGCCTGCGAGATCTCACCACTTCCGCACTGTAGCGGCAGCACCGTTCCGCGCTGCGTGGCGAGGACGAGCCGCACCTTCTCGACGGGACCGAGCGCGAGGTCCACACTGGGACGAGGCCAAGGATGTGGCCGCGACTGGAGGCAGTGATGGTCACCGTGGCCGCCGTACAGGCAACCCCCGTCTTCCTCGATCGGGAGGCGACCGCGGACAAGGTGTGTGCGCTGGTCAAGGAGGCCGCAGCGGCGGGCGCGGAGCTGATCGTCTTCGGTGAGTCCTTCATCCCCGCCTATCCGGACTGGGTCTGGCGAACCCCCGCTTGGAGCGACGGTGAGTTCGTGCAGCGCCTGTACGCGCAGGCCGTGAGCGTCCCGGGTCCGACGCTGCAGCGGATCGGGGAAGCGGCCGCGGAGGCGAACGCGTACGTCGTGATCGGCGTGACCGAGATCGAGGGCGGCACGCTCTACAACACCCTGCTCTACCTGGGACCGGACGGTCGGCTCCTGCAGCGGCACCGCAAGCTCATGCCCACCGGCGGGGAACGGACGGTCTGGGGCATGGGTGACGGTTCCGAGCTCGGTGTGGTGAGCACACCGTTCGGCGTCGTCGGAGGGTTGCTGTGCTGGGAGAACTACATGCCGCTGGCCCGGGCCGCGATCTACGCGCAGCACTGCGACGTCTACCTCGCCCCGACCTGGGACACCAGCGACACGTGGGTGGGCACGCTGCGGCACATCGCGAAGGAGGGCAGGCAGTTCGTCATCGGGGTCGCGCCGCTCCTGCGCGGCTCGGACGTGCCCGAAGAGCTTCGCGGGACCCTCTACGGGCTGGAGGACGACTGGATGTCGCGCGGCTTCACCACGATCGTGGCACCGGGCGGCGCGGTCATCGCAGGTCCGGTCGTCGAGCGTGAGGAGATCGTGTACGCCGACCTCGACGTGGCCGCCGTGCAGCAGCAGCGGCGGATGTTCGATCCGGTGGGTCACTACGCGCGCCCCGATGTCTTCACGCTCCACGTCGACACGCGGGCGAAGAGCGCGGTCGTCTTCGAGGGGGGTGACCCGGCCTGACCTGCGGTTCGGTCAGCCGCCGGTCTCGCGACCGGGCTCGCCCACCGAGGAGTTGAACTCGCGGGCGATCTCGCGCAGCTTCACGTTTCGGTCCTGGGACAGCCGGGCGAGGAACGCGAAGGCCCGGTCCTCGCTGAGCCCGTAGCGCTCCATGACGATGCCGACGGCCTGGCCGATCTGCTGGCGGGTGGCGACCGCCTGGCGCAGGTCGGAGACCTCCTGGGCGTAGCCGATGGCGACGGCCGCCTGGTGGGAGAACAGCGCCCCCAGGGGTCCGAGGTCCTCGAACGCGCCCACCTGCTCGGCGTACAGGTTGAGCGCGCCCTGGAAGCGCGGACCGTCGAAGAGCGCGATGCCCGCCTGGGCGCGGATGCCTGCGGCCAGCGCCTTCTCCGTGTAGTCGGGCCACCGCTGGTCGGAGGCGAGGTCGGACGAGACGACGTACGCCTCGTCGGTCGCCGTCTCGTAGCACGGGCCCTGCTGGAGCGCGTACTGCGCTGCGTCGACGTCGCGGAGCACGCCGTCGGTCGGGGCGACGGTCTCCAGCCGGTTGTCGCTGTGTCGGATCGTGATGCTGGCCATGGTCACGTCGGGCAGCACCTCGACCGCGGCAGCGGTGATGAGGCGCAGTGTCTGGTCGAGGTCACCCGGCCCGAGGGTGTGCGCCAGCCGGCGGGCGTGGTCGAGCAGCTCGTCATCCATGGGACTCCCTCAGGTCTTGGTCGATCGCGGCCGACATTACGCCGCCCCTCGAGGGCTCACCTACCCGACCCGCTGCGCTCAAACCGCCGCCGCCACCAGGCTGGCCGCCAGCACCAGCGGCAGCGAGACCACGGCCCCGAGCGAGGTGGCCATGGTCAGTGTCTTGAGGCTGCCCTTGGTCGAGAGGTCGAGCAGCGTGCTGAACATCCAGAAGAAGTTGCTGTTGACGTGGAGCGCGAACATGCTGCCCGAGGCGATCGCGAGCGCGATGACGACCGGGGCGACGTCGAGCGAGCCGACGATGGGCGAGATGATCCCCGCGGCGGTGATCGCCGCGACGGAGACCGACCCGATCGCGAAGTGCAGGACCGCCGCGATGCACCAGGCCAGCAGGATGCTGAGGATCACCGGCGCGCTCTCGTCGGCTGAGAACAGGTCCGCGAGCGTCTCGGCCATGCCGCTCGCGGCGATGATCGCGCCCAGCGACCCACCGACGCCGGTGACGAGCAGGATCTCACCGGTCGTGTGGAAGCCCGCTCCGAGGACGGTGCCGACGCCGTCGGCACCCAGGGACGGCCGGACCATGGCAAAGGCGATGAGCAGTCCCAGGAAGAGGGCGATGTTGGCGTCGCCGAGGAAGGCGAGCACCGGGTTCGAGACGCCCGCCACGTCGGCGATCGCCCCGGTGGCGATCAGGACCAGCGGCACCAGGATCGGCAGCAGACGGACCACCAGCGGCAACCGAGATGCGCGCTCGGCGAGCGGCACGTCCTCCGTCTCGTCGTGGACCCGGCCCTCCTCGACGACGACGTCCTGGTCGAAGTCGGTCTTGTCGTCCCAGTAGCCGCGTCCCAGCAGCAGTCGGAACAGGAACGTCGTGACCAGGGCGGTGATCAGCCCGATCGGCAGTCCGTACAGCAGGTAGGTGCCCAGCGGCACGTCCATGAGCCCGGCGATCGCGACCGCGGCGAGGCCGGGAACGACGAAGACGTAGCCGGAGAAGATGCCGATCGCCATGGCCCCGGCGAGCCAGGGCAGGCCGTGGCGGCGGTCGACCGCCGGTGCGGACTCCTTGACCATCGGCGCCGCCAGCACGACCTGCACGTCGACGTAGATCGACGGGAAGATCGTGGACAGCGTCCCCGCCATCGCGTACGGCAGTCGGCGGCCCACGCGCAGGGCGAGGATCTGCACCAGGTCGCTGAAGGTGCCCATCGAGTGCAGGAGGGCGCCGATCAGCACGCCGAAGCCGATGAGCAGGCCGACCTCGGCCATGATCTCGCCGAACCCTCCCGTGATCTCGGCCACGGTGCCCTCGGCACCGAGCCCGGTCGCCAGACCGAGGTAGATGCACGCGATCAGCAGGGAGATGACGGGGTCGACCTTGAACCGGATGATGAGGACGATGGCGGCCAGGATCGCGATGGCCGTGTGAAGGATCTCCATGGTCGGGTCCGATCTGTGAGGCCGGTGGGCTGGACCACGGTATTGGACTGGACCCCGGGAGGCGGGTGCGGCGCGCTCCGGAGGCCGGCTGTCAGAATGCGCCACGTGCAGAGACCGACGATCCGGGACGCTCACGAGAGCGACGCGAGTGCCTGCGCGGCGGTCTACGGGCACTACGTCCGGGCCACCGCGGCGACCTTCGAGACCGACCCGCCCTCGGTCGCCGAGGTCGGCCGCCGGATCGACGCCTGCCAGGGGTCCCACGCCTGGCTCGTCTCGGAGAGCGACGGGGTGGTGACCGGGTTCGCCTACGGCACCCGGTTCGCCGAGCGGCCGGCGTACCGGTGGTCGTGCGAGGTCAGCGTCTATCTCGACCCGGCGCGTCTCGGCACGGGCGCCGGGAGCGCGCTGTACGACGCGCTCCTCACGCGGCTCCTCGAGCGCGGCTTCCACGTCGCCTTCGCGAAGATCAGCCAGCCCAACGACGCCAGCAACGCGCTGCACGCGAAGTTCGGGTTCGAACGGGTCGGGCTGCTGCGCCGGGTCGGCTTCAAGCTCGGGGCGTGGCACGACGTCGCGATCGTGCAGCGCGACCTGGTGCCGGTCGGGGTCGCCCCGGCGGAGACCCGCTGACGCTGGCCGGCGCCCGTGCGGGAGCGCGGGGTTCCGGTTCCGCCACGGGCTCGACGTACTGAGCCGGTTCAGAGCAGCGGCGTGCCGCTGGTCCAGACCTGCCGAACCAATGGCACGCCCGGTCGGTAGGCGAGGTGCACGTGGCTCGGCGCCTCGAGGAGTACGACGTCCGCGCGCCGTCCCGGCACCAGCGCGCCGACGTCCTCGCGCCCGAGTGCGGCCGCGCCGCCGGCGGTCGTGGCGTGCACGGCCTCGGCGGGGGTCATGCCCATCTCGCGGACGGCCAGCGCGATGCAGAGCGGCATCGAGCTCGTGTAGGACGAGCCGGGGTTGCAGTCGCTGGCCAGCGCGACCCGGACGCCGGCGTCGAGCAGCCGGCGCGCATCGGGATAAGGCTGCTTCGTCGAGAACTCGACACCCGGGAGCAGGGTCGCGATCGTGCCCGACTCCCGGAGCGCGTCGACGTCGGAGTCGGTGAGGTAGGTGCAGTGGTCGACCGCGGTCAGCCCGAGCTCGGCGGCGAGGGCGACGCCGGGTCCGGCTCCGAGCTGGTTGGCGTGGAGCCGGCCGCGCAGACCGAGGGCAGCGCCGGCCGCGAGCACCGCCCGGGCCTGGTCGGCGGCGAAGGCGCCGGTCTCGCAGAAGGCGTCGATCCATCTCGCGTGAGGTGCCGCGGCGGCGAGCATCGGGCCGGTGACCAGCTCGACGTAGCCGGCGGGGTCGTCGGCGTACTCCGGTGGCACGACGTGAGCCCCGAGGAACGTCGTCTCGTCGGTGAACCGCGCCGCCACCTCCAGCGACCGCGCTTCGTCGGCGACGGTGAGGCCGTAGCCGGACTTGATCTCGACGGTGGTCGTGCCCTGGCGGCGCATCTCCACGACGAGTCGCTCGACGTTGGCGGCGAGGGCTTCGTCGGTCGCGGCGCGGGTGGCGGCCACGGTGGTGCGGATCCCGCCCGCGGCGTACCTCTCCCCCGCCATCCGGGCCCGAACTCCTCGGCCCGGTCGCCGGCGAACACCAGGTGGCTGTGGCTGTCGACGAAGCCGGGGATCACGGCCCGCCCGCCCGCGTCGACGGCCTCGTCGGCCGCGGGCGCCTCTGCGGCATTCCGACCCAGGCGACGAGCCCCTCGTCGAGCACCAGCGCGGCGTCGGTGCGGGCGCCGAGCAGGTCGTCGGCGGCCGGGTCGTTGGTCACCAGCTCGCCGATGTTGGTGATGAGGGTGCTCATCGGGGTGCTCCCCTGGGTGCGGTTGGTGGTGCGGATTGGTCCCAAACGACATGATCCGGGCCCGAATTCATGCGGTTTGGGACCAAACCGCATCCCTCCCGACCCCCGCTCACGCCCAAACCTTCTCGATCGCAGCCTCCAGGTCGCGCCCCACACGCGCATGGTCGCCGTCGAACACCACCCGCCCGTCGACCACCACCTCCCGCACGTCGGCAGCAGTGGCAGCGAAGACCGCCGCGTGCTCGTCGGCCCCGGCCCCGGCAGTGCGCGGGCTGGCCGGATCGAGCGTGACGAGGCCAGCCTTCTCGAGCCCGAGCGAGGCGTGGCCGTGCACTGTGGCGCAGTCCAGGAGCGCCCGCGCGGTCCAGTGGCCACGCACACCCGTCCTCAGCCGGTCGTGCATCTCGACCCCGCGCATCTCCTCGAACAGGTCGACCACCGCGTGGCTGTCGCTCCCGAGCGAGATCCGGCTACCCGCGGCGCGGAGGTCGGCACCCCGGCCGAGGCCGTCGGCCAGGTCCCGCTCGGTCGTCGGGCACAGGCACACGAAGCACCCGGCGTCCCCGATCGTCCGGACGTCGTCGTCGGTCAGGTGGGTCGCGTGGACCAGCGTCGTCCGCGGGCCGAGCACGCCGGCCTCCGCCAGCAGCGCTGTGGGGCTGAGCCCGTACGCCGCGCGACAGGCGTCGTTCTCCGCCGGCTGCTCGGAGAGGTGGACGTGCAAGGGACCGTCTGCAGCCCAGGCTGCAACGGTGCTCATCTGGTCGGCAGGGACGGCGCGCACGCTGTGGATCGCCGCGCCCACCCGGTCGTCGTCGAACGCCGCCACCCGCTCCGCCCATGCGTCGGCGGAGCCGTCGCTGAACCTGCGTTGCACGCCCTCCGCCGGGCTGGCCGATCCCGGCGGTCAGGTAGCAGGTGTCGAGCAGGCGGATCCGGATCCCGACGTCGTCGGCGGCCGCGAGGAGGGCGCGCCCCATCTCGTTCGGGTCGTCGTACGGCGTCCCGTCGGGCTGGTGGTGCACGTAGTGGAACTCCCCCACCGCCGAGATCCCGCCGGCCAGCATCTCCGCATACGCGGCGCGCGCGAGGCCGAAGTAGAGGTCCGGGGTGAGCCGGGCGGCGAGGTCGTACATCTGCTCGCGCCAGGTCCAGAAGCTGCCCGTCCCCTGCTGGGTGCGTCCGCGCAGCGCCCGGTGGAACGCGTGCGAGTGCGCGTTCGCCATCGCAGGGACGGTGAGGGTGGTCATGCGAGCAGGCCCGCCAACGCGGTGGCGAGCGCCTCCACCCCGGCCTCGCAGTCGGCGGTCCCGGCGAACTCGTCGGGCGAGTGCGAGACGCCGGTCGGGTTGCGGACGAAGAGCATCGCGGACGGGATCCCGGCAGCCTGGAGGACGCCGGCGTCGTGGCCGGCCTGGGTCGGCAGCACCGGCAGCCCCGCGCCGATCGTGGCGGCGAGGTCGGCGTCGAAGACCACCTCGCCGCTCACGGACTCGGCCGTCACCGCGAGCAGGGTGCCGTCGCGAGCCGCGCGCTCGGCGGCCTGCTTCTCGATCGAGGCCACCAGGTCGGCGAGGGCAGCGTCAGAGTCCGCACGCGCGTCGAGCCAGGCGGTGACGCGGGACGGTACGGCGTTGGTGCCGTTCGGGTGGGCCTCGATCCGGCCGAACGTCGCTCGCTGTCCCGCCAACCGGGCCTGCTTGTTCGCCGCGAGCGCGGTCATCGCGTAGGTCAGCATCGGATCGGCGCGATCCTCCATCCGGGTCGTCCCGGCGTGGTCGGCGCGACCGGCGACGTCGTACCTCCAGCGCCCGTGCGGCCAGATCCCGCTCGCGACGCCGACCGGCGCCTCCTGGTCGACGAGCCCGCGGCCCTGCTCGACGTGCAGCTCCACGAACCGGCCGACCTGCTGCAACCACGGGGTCGGTGCGCCACCGGCGACCAGGTCGCCGAGACGTACGCCGTCGCGGTCGGTCAGGCCCTGCGCGTCCTCCCAGCTCGCCTGGCCCGTGGCCAGCCGCGACCCGAGGCACGCCCGGCCGAACCGAGAGCCCTCCTCCTCGACGAACACCCCGACGCCCAGCGCGCGCCGGGGCTGCACACCCTGCTCGCGCATCCGGTCGATCGCCGCCAGCGCGGACACGACGCCGAGCGGTCCGTCGTACGCACCGCCGTCCAGGACGCTGTCGAGGTGGCTGCCGGTGAGCACCGCGTCGGCTGCCTCGGTCTCGAGACGGTCGCCAGGGCGACCTCCTCGACCAGCGGTGGGCGGGCCTCGACCAGCCGGTCTCGAGACGGTCGCCAGAGCGACCTCCTCGACCAGCGGCGGGCCGGCCTCCTCGACCACCGGTCGGGCTCAGAGCGACCTCCTCGACCAGCGGCGGGCCAGGCGACCCCGTTGGTCGAGGAGGTTGCGCAGCAACCGTCTCGAGACCCCCGCCTGCGACCGCTGGCCTCCACCACGCCACGAGGTTGCCGAAGGGGTCCTCCTCGACCTCCAGACCGCGGCCTGCCGCCTGCTCGCGGAACCACGCCCGCAGCTCCAGCTCCGCGCTGGCCCAGGGCTGGCGGAAGTAGCCACCAGAGGTGGCGGAGCGGCCGATCGGCTCGAGGTCACGCCACAACGACTCGAAGGTCATCGACCGTCCTGCATCGGCACCGGGACGCCGCGCTCGGCCGCGACCTCGTCCGCACGGTCGTAGCCCGCGTCGACGTGGCGGATCACGCCCATGCCCGGGTCGTTGGTGAGCACCCGCTCGATCTTCTGCGCCGCGAGCTCGGTGCCGTCGGCGACGCACACCTGTCCGGCATGGATCGAGCGTCCCATGCCGACCCCGCCGCCGTGGTGGATCGACACCCAGGTCGCGCCGGACGCGGTGTTGACGAGCGCGTTGAGGAGGGGCCAGTCGGCGATCGCGTCGGAGCCGTCGCTCATGCCCTCGGTCTCGCGGTACGGCGAGGCGACCGAACCGCAGTCGAGGTGGTCACGGCCGATCACGACCGGCGCCTTCAGCTCCCCGGACGCGACCATCTCGTTGAACTTGAGACCGGCGAGGTGCCGCTCGCCGTACCCGAGCCAGCAGATCCGGGCGGGCAGGCCCTGGAAGTGGACCCGCTCCTGGGCCATCGTGATCCACTTCCGCAACCGCTCGTTGTCGGGAAACAGCTCGAGGATGGCGCGGTCGGTGGCCGCGATGTCGGCGGGGTCGCCGGAGAGCGCCGCCCAGCGGAACGGGCCCTTGCCCTCGCAGAACAGCGGCCGGATGTAGGCCGGCACGAAGCCCGGGAAGTCGAAGGCCCGGTCGAAGCCGCCCTTGCGTGCCTCGTCACGGATCGAGTTGCCGTAGTCGAAGACCTCGGCACCCTTGTCGAGGAAGCCGACCATCGCCCCGACGTGGGTTGCCATCGATGCCTGTGCCGCCTTGGTGAACCCCACCGGGTCGGTCTCGCGCTGGGACTGCCACTCCTCGAACGGCACGCCCACCGGCAGGTAGAAGAGCGGGTCGTGTGCCGAGGTCTGGTCGGTGACGATGTCGATGGCGACGTCCATGTCCAGCAGGCGGGGCAGCAGCTCAGCCGCGTTCCCGAGCAGCCCGATCGACAGCGGCGTGCGCGACTCCTTGGCCTCGAGCGCGCGCCGTACGGCGTCGTCGAGGTCTGCTGCCTGCACGTCGAGGTAGCGGTGCTCGATCCGGCGCGTGATCCGGGACTGGTCGCACTCGATGCAGAGGACGACGCCGTCGTTCATCGTGACCGCAAGGGGCTGGGCGCCGCCCATGCCTCCGAGCCCGGCGGTGACCGTGAGCGTGCCGGCCAGGGTCCCTCCGAACCTCTTGTCGGCGACCGCCGCGAACGTCTCGAACGTGCCCTGGAGGATGCCCTGGGTGCCGATGTAGATCCAGGAGCCGGCGGTCATCTGGCCGTACATCGTCAGCCCGAGGTCCTCGAGCCGGCGGAACTCCTCCCAGTTGGCCCAGTCGCCCACCAGGTTGGAGTTCGCGATCAGCACCCGCGGCGCCCACTCGTGGGTGCGCATCACGCCGACGGGCTTGCCGCTCTGCACCAGGAGCGTCTCGTCGGGCTCGAGGTCGCGCAGGGTGCGCAGGATCGCGTCGTAGGCCTCCCAGCTGCGCGCCGCCTTGCCGGTGCCGCCGTAGACGACGAGGTCGTCGGGACGCTCCGCGACCTCGGGGTCGAGGTTGTTCATGAGCATCCGCAGCGGTGCCTCGGTCTGCCACGACTTCGCGCTGAGCTCGCTGCCGGTCGGGGCGTGGATCGGTAGGCGGGGGTTGGTCATCGAAGGTCTCCGATCACGGATTCGGCGGCGTCGAGCACGGCGCCGGTGTGGACGAGCGAGACGGCGGTCTCGATCTCGGGCGAGAGGTGGCGGTCCGGGCCGGGACCGGCGATCCCGGCGTCCCGCAGTCGTCGTACGACGGCGCCGGTGGCCGGCGAGGGCTCCAGCGGCGCCCGCAGGTCGAGGGCCCGAGCAGCGGTGAGCACCTCGATCGCGACGACCCGGGTCAGGCCGTCGACCGAGCGGCGCAGCTTGCGGGCGGCCGACCACCCCATCGAGACGTGGTCCTCCTGCATGGCGCTCGACGGGATCGAGTCGACGCTGGCGGGGTTGGCGAGGCGCTTGAGCTCCGAGACGATCGCGGCCTGGGTGTACTGCGCGATCATGTGTCCGCTGTCGACCCCGGGGTCGTCGGCCAGGAACGGCGGCAGGCCGTGGTTGCGGGCCTTGTCGAGGAACCGGTCGGTACGCCGCTCGCTGATCGAGGCGACGTCCGCTGCCACGATCGCGAGGAAGTCGAGCACGTAGGCGACCGGAGCCCCGTGGAAGTTGCCGTT
This sequence comes from uncultured Actinomycetota bacterium, assembly GCA_963724275.1. Lineage (GTDB taxonomy): Bacteria > Actinomycetota > Actinomycetes > Propionibacteriales > Nocardioidaceae > Nocardioides. Next base: position 68,149 of record CAVRUB010000008.1, read on the forward strand.
GCTCTCGAGCCGGCCGCGCCTCCCGCTGGTCGCGGTGCGCCGCCCTCCCGCTGGTCGCGGAGCCCGCCCCTCCCGCTGGTCGCGGTGCCCGCCCGCCCGCTGGTCGAGGAGGTCGCTCTGGCGACCGTCTCGAGACCCGTCGAACACCACCACCGGGTTGTCGACCGCGCTCGCCAGCTCGCGACCGGCCACGACGGCGGCGTACTCCACCGTGTCGCGGGCGGCGCCGTGGACCTGCGGCGAGCAGCGCAACGAGTAGGCGTCCTGCACCCGGTTGCAGTCCGGCCCGCGGTGCGAGGCGACCACGCCGGAGTCGGCGAGCAGGGCGACGAGGTTGGCGGCGGCGGCGGCCTGGCCGGGGTGGGGACGCAGCGCCTGGATCTCGGGCGCGAACACCCGGTCGGTGCCGAGCTGGGCCTCGACCGACATCGCGGCGGCGATGTCGGCGGTGCGCAGCAGCCGGCGGAGGTCGGTGATCGCCAGCACCAGCATGCCGAGCATGCCGTCGGTGCCGTTGATGAGGGCGAGACCCTCCTTCTCGGCCAGCTCGACCGGCGTCAGGCCGGCCGCGGCGAGCGCGTCGGCAGCGGGGACCAGGTGGCCGTCGGCGTCGCGGACCTCCCCCTCGCCCATCAGCGCCAGCGCGCAGTGCGCGAGCGGCGCCAGGTCGCCGGAGCAGCCGAGCGAGCCGTACTCGTAGACCACCGGCGTGATGCCGTGCGACAGCAGCGCAGCCAGCAGCTCGGCGGTCTCCCGGCGGATGCCGGTGTGACCGGTCGCCAGCGTCGACAGCCGCAGCAGCATCAGCCCCCGCACCACCTCGCGCTCGACCTCCGGCCCGGAGCCGGCGGCGTGCGACCGCACCAGCGAGCGCTGCAGCTGCGTACGCAGCTCGGGTGCGATGTGCCGGGTCGCGAGCGCCCCGAAGCCGGTCGAGACGCCGTACGCCGGCGTCGGCGACGCAGCGAGCTCCTCCACCACCCCGCGCGCCCGGTCGATCGCGGTCAATGCCTCTGCGCCCAGCCGGACGGCGGCACCCTCCCGGGCGACCGCCACCACGTCGGCGAACGAGACCGGTCCGACGCCGATCTCGACGTACGTCTGCTCCATGCGTCCATCCAACGCCCGTCCCGGCCCATCCACCAGCAGCTGAAGCCGAGTGCTGTCTCGGATACGAGACGTCAAGGGGCGCGATGCTTGCACGAATACGTTAGTGCTGACTAACGTATTCACGTGGACGCGTTCAGCGCAGCAGCGGAGCCGAACCGGCGCCGCATCCTGCAGCTGCTCGCGTCCGCACCCCGCACGGTGAGTGACATCGCTGCGGAGTTCACCGTGACGCGCTCGGCGATCAGCCAGCACCTGCTGCTGCTGGCCGACGCCGGCCTCGTGACAGCCGACAAGGTCGGCCGCCAACGGATCTACCGCGTCGTACCCTCTGGCTTGCGTTCGCTGCAGGCGGAGATCGACCGGTTCTGGACCGACGAGCTCGACCGCCTCGTCGCCGACGCCCATGCACTGAGGAGCAAGCAATGACCTACTCGAAGACCGTGACCCTGCCCGTGTCGCCCGACGACGCGTTCGCGCTCGTCACCCAGCCGGAACGGCTCCGCCGCTGGATGACCGTGTCGGCGTACGTCGACCTCCGGGCTGGCGGCAGCTATCGCTGGACCGTAGTGCCAGGTGCCCACGCTGCCGGCACCGTCCGCGAGCTCGAGCCCGGCCGCCGCGTCGTGCTCGGGTGGGGCTGGGAGGAGGGCGTCACACCGAGCGCCGACGGATCCTTGCTCACCGTGACGATCGAACCCGCCGGCGACGGCTCTCAGGTCACCCTGGTGCACGAGGGGCTGACGGCTGAGGAGCAGAAGAATCACGCGGAGGGCTGGGACCACTTCCTCGAACGGCTCGAGGCGGCCGCCGCGACCGGCGACGCGGGTCAGGACCCATGGGGCCGGAAGCCCGAGAACCTCACCCCGATGACGGCGGCCGAGGCCGCACTGGCGGCGATCCAGCCCGTCCTGCGCGCCATCACGGTCGCGGACGCGGCTCGGACGACGCCCTGCCCGCAGCTGCCCGTCGGAGCCCTCGTCGACCACCTCGTCACGTCCATGGTCGGACTGGGCGCGATGGTCGGGGCGACGGTCGCCGAGGTCGACGGGTCTGCGGAGCACCGGGTGTCCACCGCCGCCGACCAGACGATCACCGCGTGGCGTGGAACCGACCCGGAGTCGGTGGTCCAGGGCCCGGTGGGCGAGATGCCGGCGTCCATCGGTGCGGCCCTCCTCAGTGCCGAGCTGTTGCTCCACGGCTGGGACCTCGCCCAGGGCATGGGCCGCACGGTGGAGGTGTCCGACGAGGTGGTCGCCTACATCCGCGGACTGTCCGAGCCGATCCTGCCGATGGCGCGCGGCCGCTCGTTCGCCGACGAGCTCGAGCCGCCCGCCGGCGCGGGCCCGCTCGAGCGGTTCGCCGCGTTCGCGGGTCGCACGGCGATGGCGACTGCGACTGCCGGCTGATGGGCCAGGTGCCGGCCGCCACCCGCGCCCTGCGGGTGTTGCGGTTCCTGGCCGCCCAACCCGAGCCCGTCCCCCTGGAACGGGTGACGGCCGCGGTCGGCATCCCGCGCTCGTCGGCCTACCACCTGCTCACCGCGATGGTCGAGGAGGGCTTCGTCGTCCACCTCCCCGAGGAGCAGAGGTACGGCGTGGGCGTGGCCGCGTTCGAGGTCGGGTCCGGCTATGCCCGCCAGGAGCCGCTCCAGCGGATCGCCCGCCGGCCGCTGGCCGCGCTGGTCGACCAGGCCGGTCAGTCGGCGCACCTCGCGGTGCTGCACGGTCGTGACGTGCTGTACGTGCTCGAGGAGCGGGCTCCGGGACGGCCGTCGCTGGTGACCGACGTCGGCGTCCGGCTGCCCGCCCATCTCACCGCCAGCGGGCGCGCCATCCTCGCCCACCTGCCGGCGGCCCAGGTCCGCGCGCTCTACCCGGACCGGTCGGCCTTCGTCGACCGCACCGGTGTCGGCCCCCAGTCACTGACCGCGCTGCGATCGGTGCTCGCCGACACCCGGCGGCGGGGCCACGCCCGCGAGGACGGCGAGGTCACTCCCGGGCTGGCCAGCGTCGCCGCGCCGGTGCTCGACCACAACCAGCACCCGGTGGCAGGGATCGCGGTCACCTTCCCCGTCGGCGACGCCGACATCAGCGTGCTCGCCGGGTCCGTGGCCCGGGCCGCGGGAACCCTGTCCCGCCGGCTCGGCGGCCGCTGAGCTCAGTCGGTCGCTGCCGTCTCCACGGGCCGGACGGTCCCGAGCAGCGCTCGGTCGAAGAACCCGATCACGCGCTCCTCGTACTCCCCGGGATGCGTCTGCAGACCGCCCACGTGCGGTGCGTCGGGCAATGTCCAGATGCTGGCGGACGGCCCGATCTGGCGCCGGTACGTCGGGTTGAGGTCCTCCTGGTTCGGGCTGTTCGGTGCCCAGATCAGCAGCACCGGGCGGGGGGCGATCCAGGGCGCCAGGTCGACGAGATTCTCCGGCGACTCCTCGTTGGAGAACAGCTTCACCGAGGCTTCCAGGGCGAGCAGCGCATGGAAGGCGCGCACCTCACCGAAGCCCTCGAAGGTCTCGCGCTGCTCGCTCATGGTGCGCGTGCCGGCGCCCTCCGAGACCACGGCTGCCAGTGAGGAGCCCTCCGCTGCTGCCTGGAGCAGCATCTCCCCGGACACCGAGAGACCGAGGCCGCCGATCCGTGCGGGATCCACCTCGGAACGGCCCTCGAGGAAGTCGACGGCGGCGTGGATGTCGCGCGAGCCGCCCCATCCGTACAGGTTCGGGTCGCCCTCGCTGGCGCCCTCTCCACGCCGGTCGAACAACAGGACGCCGTACCCGTGCTCGACGAGCATCCGAGCATGCGGCTGCGACTTGGTGCGTCCGGGCAGGATCACTGCGGCGCCGTTCCGCGAGGGGACGTACCAGCCGTGGATCTCGAGACCGTCGCTGGTGGTGAAGGTGACGTCCTCGTACGGCGCGCCGAGGTGCGCGTCCGGGACGCCGGCGGTGTGGACGTGGGTGCTGACGTAGCCCATGACGAACGGTCCGAGGACCTCGGCGACGAGCGCCAGCCCGATCGCTGCGGTCACGCCACGGCGGGCGTAGCGGCGGCGTCGGCTCCGACCTGGCTTCCGGGTGCGCCAGAGCACGACGGCGGCGAGCGCCAGCAGCGCGAGGCCGGCGAAGCCGGCGAGAAGCCCGGTGTAGTCGTCGCCCGATGGTCCGACGGTCACCGTGTAGTAGCCGGCTTCGACGAACCCGACCACCACTCCGGTCAGGCCGATGAGCAGGGCCAGCACGGCGCGCGCCCCGGCCCGGACCCGCAGGAAGATCAGTGCGGCGACCGAGAGGAAGCCCAGCGGTACCAGCCCGCTGAGCAGGTGGTCACCGGCCGACACCCCCGGCTCCGGCTGGAGGAAGCTGTCGTCGGCGATGTGCAGCATCACCGCGGCGGTCGCCGCCAAGAACACTCCACGTTCCCGGGTCGCGGGGCGCGAGGTCGTGGGCTCGATCGCGGCGTCAGTCGGGGCAGGGGGCTCGGCAAGGATGGTCGTCGTCATGTTGAGGACGCTAGGCCGCCGCGGCGCCGCCGCGGCAGGCTGCTGACCGCACACCCCCAGGCGGCTGTCACCACTTCTCGGGGAGGGTCGGCCCTCCAGCGGGCGGGCGACTTCTCGGGTGGCGTCCGACGACGGCTACCTCGTGCGGCAGTGGCGGAGCACCGCCCGCCGTCGGTCGCGGGGTCTTCCCGAACCCCCAGAGGTGAGCTACCCGCACCTCGGGACCCCCGACAACCGGGAGGGGAGCGCCTGCAGGCGTGCGCTCACCTCGATGGGCAGCCAGCGCGAACTCGCGTGTGCTGGTCACACGTGGCCGAACAGGCGATCCCACCAGAGGCCGCCAGGTCGTCCGACACCGCCGGGCCGGGCGCCCACCGGCGCCGCATCCGCACCCAGCTCGAGCCAACAACCTGACCTAGGAGAAGAACCATGACCATCACCGAGACCAGACCCACCTTCCCGCCCCCGCCGCCCGTCCGGACCGGCCGCTCGGCCGGCCGGCTGGCCGCGCTCGTCCTGGGCTTCTGCCTGCTGATCGGATCCGCCGGCGCGCTCGCCACCGCGGGTCTCCTCAGCTGGGCCGATGCCGACCGACGGGACGGCGACTACCTCACCACCGACGAGACGTCGCTCAGGTCCGACAGCCACGCCCTGGCCGTCGAGAAGATCGACCTGAACGGTCTCGACGGCGACTGGATCCTCGGCGACGCACGGCTGCGGGCGACCAGCCAGGACCCCGACGCGTCGATCTTCGTCGGTGTCGCCCGCACGGAGGACGCCGCGGACTTCCTCGAGGACGTCACGTACACCACCGTGGTGGACGTCGACGACAGCGACCCGACGTACGTCGACCGCGTCGGCAACGGCGCTCCCTCGACCGCGCCCGAAGCGGCCGACATCTGGGTCGCCCAGGCGAGCGGCACCGGTACCCAGAGCCTCACCTGGACGCCTCGGGAGGGCAGCTGGACCGCGATCATCATGAACGCCGACGGCTCGGCCGGAGTCGACGTGCGCGCCGACGTCGGCGCCACCGTGCCCGTGTTCGAGTGGGCCCTCTGGGGCTCGTGGATCGTCGGCGCAGGCCTCGCCGCCGGTGGTGGTCTGCTCGTCACCGGCGCCCTCGTCCGGAGGAAGCGCGCCTGAGCACCACTACCGGCCGGGGCACGGACGTCACGCGTCCGTGCCCCGGCCGTTCGGTGCTTCCCGACGCCAGAGGTGTGGGCAACCTCCGGCTCGGTGCGGTCAGCACCCTGCTCCGCGCCCTGGCGCAGACCTAGCGTCAGGGTCATGGCCACGACCGCGTCCATCTCCACGTACTCACGGGTCCTGGGTCTCCCCGGAGCCCTGGCGTTCTCGATCTACGGCCTCTTCGCGAGGATGCCGATGTCGATGGTCAGCCTCGGCATCGTCCTCCTGGTCTCGACCCGCAGCGGGTCCTACTCGCTTGCCGGCACGGTCTCGGCCGCCTTCCTCGTCGCCAACGCCGTCTTCGCCACCCACCAGGCGAGGTCGATCGACAGGCTCGGCCAGCGTCGGGTGCTGCCTGTCGCTGCCGCCGCCTTCTCCGGTGGGTTGGTGGCGCTGATGCTGCTGGTGGAGCTCGGCGGTCCCGCACCCTGGCCCCACCTGGCGGCAGCGGTCGCAGGTGCTGCGCTCCCCCAGATCGGCTCGTCGGTCCGGTCCCGCTGGGCACACCTCGTCGAGGACAAGAGCGACCTCCACACGGCGTACTCCTTCGAGTCCGTCGTCGACGAGGTGGTGTTCATCGTCGGCCCGGCGCTGGTCACCGTGTTCGCGACCGTCATCCACCCGCTCGCCGGTCTGATCTGCGCGGTCGTCGCCACCCTGGTCGGCACCGCCGCCTTCGTCGGCCAGAAGCGCACCGAGCCCCCGGCGACGGGTGCCGACCGTCGTACGGCGCGGGAGCCGATGCCGTGGCGGGTGCTGGTGCCGCTGATGGCGTGCGCGGCGATGCTCGGCGCGATGCTCGGCGGCGCCGAGGTGGCGACCGTCGCCTTCGCCGACCAGCGGGGCGCGACCGCGATGTCCGGCCTGATGCTCGCCATCTGGGCTCTCGGCAGCCTCGTCAGCGGGGTGCTGACCGGCGCGGTGCGGTCCGAGGCGTCGAACCCCACTCGGTTCCGCTGGAGCATGGTGGCGCTCACGGTGCTGGTCCTGCCCCTGCCGTTCATGAACGGTTTCTGGGCGCTGGCTGGTTGTCTCTTCGTCTCGGGGTTCGCGATCTCGCCCACCCTCATCGCGGGCTTCGCCTGGATCGAGGAGGTCGTCCCGGCCCGTCGGCTCACCGAGGGGATGACGGTCTTCACCACCGCGCTCGGCATCGGCTTGGCGCCGGGTGCCGCGCTCGCGGGTGTCGCGGTCGACGCCTCGGGACCGTCGGCGGCCTACTGGGTGGTCATCGGCGCCGGAGTGGTCGGGTCCGCAGTGGCCGTCTGCACGGCCCGGCACGGACGATCCGACGCCGTGGGTCTGACGCCTTCTTGAGCGGGCACTGCTCACCCATGGGCGACCTCGCGACCTACCGCCGCAAGCGCGACTTCCGGCGTACGCCGGAGCCGGCCGGCGCGGACGCGGACGGCAGCAACGGCGAGCGGCGCTTCGTCGTCCAGCGGCACCGGGCGAGCCGGCTGCACTACGACCTGAGGTTCGAGATCGACGGCGTCCTCGTGAGCTGGGCGGTCCCGAAGGGCCCGACCCTCGACCCGTCGGTCAAGCGGATGGCCGTGCACGTCGAGGACCACCCGATCGAGTACATCGACTTCGAGGGGATCATCCCGGGCGGCCAGTACGGCGGTGGCGACGTCATCGTCTGGGACACCGGTACCTGGGAGCCGGCGAAGACCGACGACCCCGCGGCCGCCCTCGCGCAGGGCGAGCTGCATGCCGAGATGCACGGCGAGAAGCTCCACGGGCGACTCGTGCTGGTCCGGCGCGACGACCGCGACGGGGACAAGGAGCAGTGGCTGCTGCTGCACAAGAAGGACGAGCACGCCGTACCAGGTTGGGACCCGGAGGAGCACCCGCGCTCGGTGCTGACCGGACGCACCAACGACGAGGTCAAGGAGGACCCGGACCGGATGTGGCATTCGGGGGCTCCCGCCGAGGACGCAGAGGTCTCCGTCCTTCCGGAGCCCGTCGACGACGAGGCGATCGCGGCGCTCGAGGGACTCGGCAAGGGAGGCACCTGGGAGGTCTTCGGCCGCCGGCTCAAGGTGACCAACCTCGACAAGGTGCTCTTCCCCGGTGACCCGCCGGTGACCAAGCGGGAGCTGTTGGCGTACGTCGCGCGGATCGCGCCGCTCTCGGTCCCCTACCTGGAGGGGCGAGCGGTCAACCTGCACCGCTATCCCGACGGCGCGGACACCAAGGGCTTCTGGCACAAGGAGCTGCCGAAGCACGCGCCGGACTGGCTGCCGCGGTGGGACAACCCGGAGGCCGACCCCGGTGAGACCACGACCTACCTGGTGGTCGACGAGCCCGCAGCGCTGCTCTGGGCGGCCAACTTCGGTGCGCTGGAGTGGCACCCGTGGACGTCACGGACCTCCGCGATGCACGAGCCGACCTACGCCATGATCGACCTCGACCCCGGCGAGCGGACCAGCTGGGACGAGCTGCTGGAGCTGGCCCGCCTGCACCGCACCGCTCTCGACCACCTCGGTCTGGTGAGCCGCGCGAAGGTCACCGGGAAGCGTGGGATCCAGGTCTGGATCCCCGTCCGGCCGGGCTACACCTTCGACGAGACCCGGGCATGGACCGAGCGGCTGTCGAAGACGATCGGCAAGGTGCTGCCGGACCTGGTGAGCTGGAAGTGGGAGAAGAAGGACCGGGGCGGCCTGGCCCGGCTCGACTACACCCAGAACGCGATCAACAAGACGCTCGTCGCGCCGTACTCCACGCGACCGTCAGCGGGTGCGCCGGTCTCGGTGCCCATCGGCTGGGGCGAGCTCGACGACCCGGGGCTGCGACCGGACCGGTGGACGATCCGCACCGTCCTCGACCGGCTCGACGAGCGGGGTGACCCGTTCCGGGCGCTGCTCGGCGTCGAGCAGGACCTTCCCGAGATCACCTGACCGCCGTCCCGGCGTCAGGCGATCGCGGCGGTGCCGAACGCGACGTTGAACCGGTCGCACCAGATGACGACCGACCTCATGTCCGTGAGGTCGGCGTCCGTGGGGATCTCGTAGTTCTGGTCGCCGATGTTGCCCTTGAGCTCACCGAGCTTGACGTAGTCGCCGTCGTCGTAGATGCCCCACGAGTCGCTGCACCCCTCGCAGTCACCGCCGCTGTCCTGGTCGGTGATCCAGACGTGGACGTCGGGGCCGTTGGAGGTCTCGAACCCCTCGAGCCGCAGGTAGCGGCTCCCGTCGTCGCGGAGGTAGATGACCGCGCGGCCGGAGGTCCCGTGCTCGGCGTCGATGAACTCGGCTGCGGCGAGCTCGACGCGTTTCGGCTCGTCCTCGGTCTCCTGGGTCTCCTCGGTGCCGGGGTCCTCCGGGTTACCCGTGCTGTCGGACGGGAAGGCGGTCTGGGACAGCCCGTCGGACGCAGTGCCGACCACCTCGCCGCCGTCGTCGGCCTCGTCGACCGTGTCGTCGACGAAGAGCAGCCACGGCTGGAACAGCAGCAGGGCGACCACCAGGACCACGAGCAGCACGCTGCCGATGCTCAACCAGATCGCCTTCTTGCGGCTCATCGGTCATCTCTCCTCAGGTCAGCAGCAGCGTGTCGAGCCGCCTGCGCACCACGAGGAGGCCCACGACTCCCATCACCAGAAGGTAGACGACCGACACCCCCGAGGCGATCGAAACCGTGCCCGTCGTGAGCTCGCGGCACAGCACGACCCCCCGGTAGAGCGGCGTGCACTCGATGATCCAGCGAACCGGGCCCGCGTAGGTGTCGACCGGGAAGAACGTGGCGGAGAAGAGGAACATCGGCAGCTGGACCAAGGTGATCTTGTCGAAGTCCTGGAAGTTGCGCATCCAGGTGGTCGCCGCCATGCACACCGCGCTGAACGCGAAGCCGATCAGCAGCGCCGCCGGCAGCGCGAGCACCGCCCACCAGGACTCGATCAGCCCCATCGCGAGCATGACCAGCAGGAACATCGCGGCGTACGACGACCCGCGAAGCTGTCCCCAGGCGATCTCGCCGCGGGCGATGTCGCCGGTGGAGAGCGGGGTCGCGAGCATCTGGTCGTAGAGCCGGAAGTACTTCAGCTTGAAGTAGACGTTGTACGTCGAGTCGAGCAGTGCGCCGTTGAAGGCGGAGGCGGCGAGCATGCCGGGGGCGACGAAGGTGGCGTACGAGACCTCCTTGCCGCCGATCTCGAAGCTCTCGACGAGGGAGCCGACGCCGATGCCGATCGACAGCAGGTAGAAGACCGGCTCCAGGAAGCCGGTCAGGAAGAGCTTCCAGGCGTCGCGGTAGACCACGTAGTTGCGCAGCACCAGGAGTCTGGTCGCAGCGCCCCGGTTGAGGGGCCGGACCTGGGTGGTGTCGGAGGAGAGCAGGTCGGTCATCTGCGGGGTCCCCACGAGGTTGTGCCCTGGAGGAGCGGAGCGGGGGCAGCGAAGGGCTTCGTGGGCGGCCTCATGTGATCATCCGCTTCGTCAGACCGGAGACCGACCAGCGCCAGCCGAGCAGCATCAGCACCACGAGCACCGTCACGTTGACCGCGGCGAGCCACCAGGTGACGTTGTCGAGGGCGAACATCCGGGACAGGTTGACGCCGTGCCACAGCGGCGTCAGCCGGGCCAGCCAGGCTCCGACCTCACCGAGGTTGCTCACCGGGAAGAACGCGCCGGAGAAGAGGAACAGCGGGAACACGCCGAGGCGGAACAGGACCCCGAATCCCTCCTCCGACTTGTTGCGGGTGGAGAAGGCGTAGACGAGGGTCGCGAACGTCATCCCGCACAGCACCTGCGACCCGTAGGCGAGGAACGGCCCCCACCAGGACTGGTAGACGCCGAACGGCGCCATCACCGCCGTGAAGACCGCGCAGGTCGTGGCCAGGTGCAGCGCCACGGACGCGAGGTGCGCGCCCACGACGTGCCGCGGCTGCAGTGGCGTGGCGAGCATGGACTCGTAGATCCGCTGCCACTTGATCATTCCCATGACCGGGTAGGTCGTCTCGAACACCGCGGTCTGCATCGCGTGCGCGGCGATCAGGCCGGGCACGACGAAGGCGAGGTACGACGTCGCACCCTCGAGCGTCTCGGCGTCGGCGTCGACGAACCGGCCGAGCAGCACGCCCATGGCCAGGACGTAGAGGAACGGCGACAGGAACGACGACACCAGTACGCCGCGCCAGGTGCGGGCCCAGAGGGTCGCCCAGTAGTCGACCTGCCGCAGCACGCCCTCCATGAACGGGAGGTGGCGCGGCGCCGGGTGCTGGACCGAGGCCATGCCTAGTCGACCAGGGTCCGGCCGGTGAGGCGGAGGAAGACGTCCTCCAGCGTGGAGCGTCGTACCAGCGTCGCCAGCGGCTGCAGCCCCCGCTCGTGGGTGCGCGCCAGCACCTCCTCGCCGTCGTCGGTGTAGACGAGCAGCCGGTCGGGCAGTACCTCGACCCGTCCTCCGAGATCGGCGAGCACCTCGGCGTGCGCGGCGTGCTCGCCGGCGCCGAACCGGAGCTCGGCCACCTCACGGGTGGAGTGAGCCCGGATCAGGTCGAGCGGCGCGCCCTCGGCGACGATCACGCCCTTGTCCATGACGACCAACCGGTCGCAGAGCTGCTCGGCCTCGTCCATGTAGTGGGTGCTCAGCACCAGGGTGACGCCGGCGTGCTTGAGCCGGAACAGCTGGTCCCACAGCACGTGCCGGGCCTGCGGGTCCAGCCCGGTGGTCGGTTCGTCGAGCAGCAGCAGGTCGGGCCGGTTGATGAGCGAGCGGGCGATCGTGAGCCGTCGCTTCATGCCGCCGGAGAGCTCCTCGACCTTCGCCTTCGCCTTGTCGGTGAGCTTGGCGAACTCCAGCAGCTCGTCGACCCGCTCACGCACCACGTGCTTGGGCAGCCCGAAGTAGCGGCCGTAGATGTAGAGGTTGTCGTAGACGTTGAGCTCCCGGTCGAGGTTGTCCTCCTGCGGGCACACCCCGAGCCGCCCGCGGATGGCGGGGCCGTCGACAGCGGGGTCCATCCCGAGGATGCGCAATGTCCCGCCGCTGACCGGCGACACCGAGGCGATCATCCGCATGGTCGAGGACTTGCCGGCGCCGTTGGGTCCGAGCAGTCCGAACGCCTCTCCGCGGTGCACGTCGAGGTCGATGCCCTTCACCGCTTCGAAGACGCCGCCGGAGGCCTGGCGGAACTCCTTCCGCAGCTCACGAGCGGTGATCATCGCGTCGCTGGGCTGTGGGGTCTCCACCGCAGGGTCAGCCGTGCTGCCCGAGAGGATCTCGCTCACCCGACCGATCCTAGGGACCGGCGCCGAACGCGGCCCTCGAATATCGTGGGACAGGTGCCCCGATCCCTCGTGCTCGTCGAGGGCGAGAGCGACCGGACCGCCCTGCTGACCCTTGCCGGTCGGCTCGAGCGTGACCTGAGCGCGGTCGACGTCGTCAGCATGGGGGGCATCACGAACCTGCGCCGGTACCTCGCCGGCGTGACCGGCGACCGTCCCGTGGCCGTCCTGCACGACGCGGGCGAGACGTCGTACGTCGACCGCACCCTGGCCGGGCACGACGGCGCCGTCGCGCGGTTCGTCTGCGACGCGGACCTCGAGGACGAGCTGGTCCGAGCCCTGGGCATCCCGGCGGTGCTCGAGGTGGTCGCCGCCGCTGGCGACCTCGACGCCTGGCACATCCTGCTGAACCAGCCCTTCCACCGGGCCCGTCCGCAGGACGCGGTGCTGCGCCGCTTCTGGGGCACGACGAGCGGCCGCAAGGACAAGTACGCCGCCCTCCTCAGCGCCGCGCTCGAGCCGGCGCAGGTGCCGGCCCCGCTGGCCGGGGTGCTGGCCGCGGTCGGCTGACCTCGGCCTCGGGTCGAGGAGGTCGCACGGCGAGACCTCGTTCTCGGTGGTCGAGACGGTCGCGCAGCGACCGTCACGAGACCGCCTGGCCCCCGAGCCCGATCTCGTTGCCGTCGGGGTCGCGGTAGATCACCTTGCGCACGCCGTCGCCGTACGTCTCGCGCTCACTCGGCTCGATCCCGCGGCTCGCGATCGCCGCGACTCGTTCGTCGAGGTCGGAGACGAAGAGCGTGACCGACCCGTGGCCGGCACGCTCGGGCCGTTCCTCGACGACCAGCCAGCGGTGGGGTGCGACTTCCCAGACCGCTTCGGTGGCGGTGGCCGTGAACGACGGCGGTCCGCCGAGCAGTCGCTCCCACCAGGTGTAGGCGACTGCGTAGTCCCGCACGCAGCTGGTGGCGAACAGCTCGACGCCGTCGGCGAGGAAATCGCTCATGACGGCTCCGACCGGGCTTCGGCCTTGATCTCATCGGTACCGCGTCCGATGCGGGCGCGCCACCAGTCGAGGCAGGCGTCGCCGGCGCCGTACGCCGCGGTCATCGCAGCGCCGACCTCGGAGAGCAGTACCGGCCGGTCCGCGGCGCTCGCCCCCTGTGCCCGCCGGGCGAGGGCCGCGCCGTCCGCCCACGCCGATCCGTCCGCGGGCAGCGGCAGCGCGGCCAGCTGCCGGGCGCTCACCTTGACCGAGCCGGGCGTGAGCCCGGTGCCGAGGTATCGGGCAGCGGCGTGCGCGACCACCGGCGGAGCCAGCAGCACGGCGAGGATCCGCCACAGGTCGGCCGGCTCGCGCGGTACGACCGACACCACCGGCACCGACGGCAGCCACTCCCCCCGTTCGTCGACCACCGCCTCGATCACCCGCCCCTGCCCGGCGACCAGCAGCTTCGGCACCAGCCGCGCATCCGCCCAGGACCCGAGCGGCCCTGAGCGGACTGCGGCGAGGTCGACCAGCGGCGCGTCGTACCGCTGCCGGGCGAAGCGGGTCGGTCTCAGGCCCCAGTCGCACGCTGCCGGCTCGATGAGGCCGCTGGTGATGAGGGGCGCTTGGTCGGGGTCGGGGTGGGGGTAGCGGTTTGGTCCCAAACCGCATGAAATCTGCCACTCAGGATGCAGTTCGTGACCATTCGGCGGGTCTTTCACATGCGGCACGAGCCCGTAGTACTGGTCGCGAAAGTCCGCCGTGCACGACGCGAGGTCGCCCACCCGGCCCGACGCGACTGCGAGGTCGGCGTCGGGGATGCCGAAGTACGGCGCCGCGAGCCGGCCCCAGTCGTCGGGACCGGGCCCGCCGGTCGCCCCGATGCGGACGACGGGCACGCACGCCAGCACCGAGGTGCCGCGGAAGACCGGTTTGGCGGACACCCACAGGTCGGACACCGCGCCGACCTCGGCCGCCCGCGCGCGCACCGGGCCGGCGTCGCGTGCCCCGAGGACGGACAGCGGTTGCACCAGTGCCACCGTGCCGCCGGTCACGACGAGCTCGAGCGCGCGATGGAGGAAGGCCGCGCTGGTGTCGGTGTACGCCGCGAGCCCTCCCCGCTGGCCCGCGGTACGACGCCTCAGCTGCCCGAGGAACGGCGGATTCCCGATCACCGCGTCGAACCGCTGCCCGGCCCACGCGTCGAGCCCGTCTGCGACCCGCACCCGAGCCTCGATCTCCTCGGCAGGCACGGACGGGTCCTCGGCCTGGAGCCGGACTCGGGCGATCCGGACCGCCTCCGGGTCGAGGTCCGAGCCGTGCACCGCGCGTACGTCGCCGAGGCGGCGCGCCGTTGCGACCAGGAAGTGGCCGGTCCCGCACGCGGGGTCGAGCACCTGGGTCGTGCCGGCGGTCAGGGCGCGGTCCAGGATCCAGTCGACCAGTGCGGGCGGCGTGTAGAACGCCCCGCGCGCCCGCCGCTCCTCGGAGAGCTCTCGGACCAGGCGGTCCTCGTAGGCCGTCGCGAGCGCCTCCGATCGCTGCCGCTCGTCCACAGGACGGAAGGCTACGGTCTTGTCAGGGCGTCGAATGGTCACGAACTGCAGTCCTGGGGCTCGAATTCATGCGGTTTGGGACCAAACCGCATCCTTCCGCCCCGCCCACCACCTTGTTATAGTCACACCGACTACAACAAGGGAGCACCCCGTGACCGACCGCACCGGCCTGCTGACGGACCGCTACGAGCTCACCATGCTGGACTCCTGGGTGCGCGACGGGTCGGCGGGGCACGGCGCGGTGTTCGAGGTGTTCGCCCGGCGGCTCCCCGAGGGCCGGAGGTACGGCGTGCTCGCCGGGCTCGGGCGACTGCTTCCCCTCATCGAGTCGTTCACGTTCGGCCCCGAGGAGGTCGCGTGGCTGGTGGAGGAGGGGGTGGTGGGCGAGCAGACCGCGGCGTACCTCCGGGACTTCCGGTTCCGAGGCGACATCGACGCCTATCCCGAGGGCGACCTCTACTTCCCCGGCAGCCCGGTGCTGACCGTCCGCGGCGCCCTCGGCGAGTGCATCGTCCTGGAGACGCTGGTCCTGAGCGTGCTCAACCACGACACCGCGATCGCGTCGGCGGCGGCACGGATGGTCACCGCCGCGGCGGGGCGGCCGATCATCGAGATGGGCGGTCGTCGTACCCACGAGCAGGCGGCGGTCGCCACCGCCCGCGCCGCCTACCTCGCGGGGTTCGCCTCGACCAGCAACCTCGCGGCCGGTCGGCGCTACGGCATCCCGACTGTCGGCACGGCGGCGCACGCGTTCACGCTCGCGCACGAGAGCGAGGAGGCGGCGTTCCGCAGCCAGGTCGAGGCGCACGGCGTCGGCACCACGCTGCTCGTCGACACCTACGACATCGCCGAGGGCATCCGCACCGCGGTCCGGGTCGCCGGGCCGTCCCTCGGAGCCGTGCGGATCGACTCGGGCGATCTCGCCGTCGAGGCGGCCAAGGCTCGCGCCCTCCTCGACGAGCTCGGCGCCACCGGGACCCGGGTCGTGGCGACCAGCGACCTCGACGAGTTCGTGATCACCGCACTGGTCGACGCGCCGATCGACGGCTACGGCGTCGGCACCAGGGTCGCCACCGGTTCGGGCCACCCGACGGCGAGCATGGTCTTCAAGCTGGTCGCCGTCGCGTCCTCGGCGGACCCCGCCGCGCCCGTCCGCCCGGTCTCGAAGAAGTCGAAGGACAAGGTGTCGGTCGGCGGCCACAAGACCGCCTGGCGGGAGTACGACGACGCCGGGCTGCTGGTCCGCGAGAGCTTCACCGTGCCCGGCTCCCCTGAGCCTGCCGGGGCCCACCGCGTGCAGATCCCGGTGATGCGGGGCGGCGCCACGATCCACGCCCCCGACACCGAGGAGATCCGCTCGTCCACAGCCGCGGGGCTGCGGCGACTGCCGCCCGAGGCACTCTCGGTCGCCGCCAGCGGCCCGTACCTCACCGCCACCGAGGAGGAGACAGCATGACCACCAAGGCATCTGATCGTCGTCGACGTGCAGAACGACTTCGTCGAGGGCGGCTCGCTCGCCGTCACCGGCGGGCGGGACGTCGCCACCCGGATCAGCGAGCACCTCGCCACACACGCTGGCGACTACGCCGTGATCGCCGCGTCCCGCGACTGGCACCACGGCCACGACACCAACAGCGGCCACTTCGCCGAACCGGGCGAGGAGCCCGACTTCGTCACGACCTGGCCGGTCCACTGCGTGTCGGACGGGCCGGGGTCGGACTACGCGCCCGAGCTGGTCACCGATGCGGTCACCCACCACCTGCACAAGGGCCAGGGCGTGCCGGCGTACTCCGCGTTCGAGGGCGTCACCGACGACGGCATGGCGCTCGCCGACGTGCTGAGCGCCGCCGGCGTCACCGAGGTCGAGATCAGCGGCATCGCCACCGACTACTGCGTGCGGGCAACGGCTCTGGACGCGCGACAGGCTGGCTTCGCCGTGCGCCTCCTGGACGGCCTCCATGCCGGCGTCGCACCCGAGACCAGCGCAGCGGCGCTGGCCGAGATGGCAGAAGCGGGTGTGACGACATGACCGAGCACCCGCCGTTCGCGGTCGCCGTCGACCTCGCGATCTTCACCATCCGTGACGGCGCGCTGTCGGTGCTGCTCGTCGAACGGGGCGAGGAGCCCTACGCCGGGCAGTGGGCCCTGCCGGGCGGCTTCGTGGAACCGGACGAGGACGCCGAGCAGGCGGCGTGGCGCGAGCTGTACGAGGAGACCGGGCTGGAGTCGTCGGCGAGGTTCTCGGGACATCTGGAGCAGCTGCGCACCTACTCCGCGCCCGACCGGGACCCGCGGATGCGGGTGGTCTCCGTCGCTCACGTCGCGCTGGCGCCGGACCTCCCCGAGCCGACCGCCGGCACCGACGCCGCTGACGCCCGCTGGTGGGTCGTGGACGACCTGCTCTCCCCGACCGGGGCAGCCGCCGCCGAGGAGGCACCGGAGCTGGCCTTCGACCACCGGCAGATCCTGGTCGACGCGAGGGAACGGGTACGCGCCAAGCTCGAGTACACCACCCTCGCCACCGAGTTCGTCGCCGAGCCGTTCACCCTCCCCGAGCTGCGCCGGGTCTACACCGCGGTCTGGGGCACGCCGCCCGACCTCGGCAACTTCCGCCGCAAGGTGCTCGGCACCGACGGTTTCGTGATCCCCACCGACGCCCACGGCTCCACCACCGGATCGGGGGGGCGCCGGGCGCTGCTCTACCGGAGAGGGCCGGCGACCCTCGTGCAACCGCCGATGGTGCGGGGCTGACGGCGCAGCGTCCAGCACAGCCCGGCCAGCCCGATCGCGATCGGGAGCAGCACCGGCGGGCCGGTCAGGACGACGAGACCGACCGACGCGACGAGCGACACGACCGCGGCGCCGCGGGGCCAGCCTCCGGGCAGCAGTCGTACGGCGGCCGCCGTACCTACCACGTAGACCAGCGCGAACGTGCCCGTGGTGACCAGCAGCGTGGCGTCGGTGGGCTGGCCGAGCGCCGCCCCGCCGACGGTGACCCCGAGGCCGAGCCCTGCCACGACCAGCAGCGCGTGCCGCGGGGTGGCTCGGCCGTCACCGATGTCGGCTCCGAGCCAGCGCGGCATCGCGCCGGAGATGGCGAGCGAGGCGCCGAGCCGGGACGCCCCGGCGAAGTAGGAGTTGATCGCGCCGACGGTGAGCAGCACGGCGATCACGGTGGTCAGGGGACGCGCCCAGTCTCCGAACGCCCCGGCGAGCAGGTCGGCCAGCGGTGCCCGACCGGCGCCGCTGCCGAGCACGGCCACCGTCACGAACGCGATGCCCAGGTACAGGACCGTCACCACACCCACGGTGATCGCGGTGGCGCGTGCGATGTCGCGCGCAGGGTGGCGGTACTCCGCGGAGAGCGAGCTCACGATCTCCCATCCCGCGAACGCCCACACCAGGACCGCGGCAGCAGTGCCCACGCCGGACCAGCCGTGGGTGAGGAACGGAGTCAGGTTGTCGGTGTCGACCCGCGGCAGCGAGACCAGGATCGCGACCAGCAGGAGGGTCGCGATCACGGCAGCGATCCCGAGCTGCACGCCCGCGGACACCTGGATCCCGAGCCAGTTCATGACCGCGACGACGACGATGATCCCCGCCGTCACACCGACCTCGGTCGCCCGGCCACCACCGGCCGCGTCGGCGACGTACGACGCACCGAAGCCGGCCGCGACCGGAGCGCCGATCGGGATCGCGAGGAAGAACGCCCAGCCGACCATCGTCGACACCTGGGGCCGAACGCGAGCCGGGCGTACGTCGCCACGCCGCCGCCGTCCGGGTGGCGGGCGCCGAGCGCGGCGAAGGTTGCTGCCAGCGGCACCGAGATCGCGATCAACGCCGCCCAGGCGAGCATGGACGCGGGCCCGGCGGCTTCGATCGCGAGCGCCGGGAGGGACACCACCCCGACGCCGAGGACGGCGGCCAGGGTCAGGGCGGTGCCCTGGAGGACCGAGAGCGAGCCGCCCTCGGCGACCGGTGCCTTCATCCGAGACCGGCTGTACCGAGATCACCCAGCGCCCCGGCACGGGCGATCACGTCCGCCGGCACGTCGGTGTGCGAGTCGGGCGAGCTGACCGGCGGCAGCGCGACCCGGCGCAGCGGGATGTGGCCGCCCCAGGTGCCGGCAGCGATGTCGTCGTCCTCGTCGTCGGGACCCCCGGCACGCTCCTTCATCGATGCCTCGCGCAGCGGCAGGGCGAGCACGGCGGTCGCGGCCAGCTCCTTGCGCGTCGGCGCCCGCAGCGTCGCGGCCCGTCCCGGGATCATGTGGTCGACGATCAGGTCGAGCGCCCGAGCCCGCTCGGCAGGGTCGTCGACGGTCCGGGCCCGACCGATGATCACCGCGCACCGGTAGTTCATGGAGTGCTCCATCCCGCTCCGCGCCGCGACCAGGCCGTCGAGCTCGGTGATGGTGACGCACACGTCGGTGCCGAGCGCGGAGCGCAGCCAGCCCGCGCCGGTCGAGCCGTGCAGGTAGAGGGTGCCGTCGGCGTCGGGGCCGTCAGGGTCGAGCGCGAACGCCATCGGCAGCACGACCGGGTGGGTCACCCCGTCGCGGGTGACCACGGCGCCGAAGTGAGCGAGCAGGGCGTCGTCGAGCAGCTCGAGCAGCCGACCGCGCTCGGCGACGGCACGGTGCGTCTCCCGGGTCGCGGTGGTCCTGACGGTGGGCGAGAGCGTCGACATGGGACTAGCCTGTCGAACTATTGGCCCGTAGTCACGGGCCACTTTTCGACCATTTCAACAGGACACTCATGGCCACCAAGACCCTCCCGGTCCGGCTCGACCGCGACCGGCCCGAGCCCCTCGGCGTGCAGCTCTCGACGCAGGTGCGCGACCTCGTCGTCACCGGGACGCTCGTGCCCGGTGACCGGCTCCCCAGCACCCGGGCACTGGCTGCCGAGCTCGGCGTGGCCCGATCGGTGACCGAGCAGGCCTACGACCAGCTCGTCGCCGAGGGCTGGCTGACCTCTCGGCAGGGCGCCGGGACCTTCGTGGCCTCGGGCGGCGCTCCCCGTGCCGCAGCCCGGCCGCGCCCGCACCGGCAGACTGCCCCAGACCTGATCGACCTCGACCTCGGCTCCCCCTGGATCGATCCCCGGCACGCCGCCGGCTGGCGGCGGGCCTGGCGGGAGGTCTCGGCCGCGCCGCCGCCGGCGGGCTATCCCGACCCGCGCGGGATCGTCGAGCTCCGGGTCGCCATCGCCGAACGGCTCGCTCGCACCCGTGGGCTCACCGTGGACCCCGACGAGGTGCTGCTCACCTCCGGCACCACCGACGGCCTCCGCCAGCTCCTCCCCCACCTGCCGGCCGGACCGGTCGGCGTGGACGACCCCGGCTATCGAGCAGCGGTCGAGTGCGTGCGTGTCGCCGGCCGGGAGGTCGTCGACCTACCACCGACCGGGCCGATCACGATGGCCGGCCTGGCCGCTGCCTACGTCACCCCGGCTCACCAGCACCCGCTCGGCTACGTCATGCCGGCGACCGACCGGCTCGCCCTCCTCGCCGCGGCGCGGGAGCACCGCGGGTTCGTGGTCGAGGACGACTACGACTCAGAGTTCCGCTACGACGTCGCCCCGATCCCGGCGCTCGCGTCGCTCGACCGGACCCGGGTCGCCTACCTCGGCACCGCCTCCAAGTCGGTCGGACCGGGCCTGCGGGTGGGGTGGATGGTGCCGCCCCCGGCGCTCCTTCCTGCTCTCGTCGAGCACCGCGAGCACACCTACGACATGCCCTCCTGGCCGGCCCAGCGTGCCCTCCTCGCGCTGCTCCGCGAGGGCTGGGTCGACAAGGTGGTGCGCACCGCCCGCCGGGTCTACGCCGACCGCGCGCCGCGGGTCGCCGCGGCGCTCGCGCCGCACGCGACCCCGGCCGGACCCGCGGCCGGCATGTACTCGACCTGGCTGCTGCCTGCTCCCGCCGTTCACCGGGCCAGGCTTGCCGCACGCGAGGCGGGGTTCGAGGTCTCACCGATCTCGACGTACTGCCGCAACACCGAGATGAGCGGACTCGTGGTCGGCTTCGGTGGTGTCACCGACGCCGAGCTCGACCGCGTACTGGCCGCGATGGTGCGCGGCCTGGCCGGGTGAGCCCGATCCGCTCGGCGTGCTCAGGTCTCGTAGCGCAGGTAGCCGGTCAACGCGTTGATGGCCGCCGCGGCGAGCAGGATCAAGAGCACCCACAGGATCGGCGTCAGCGACCGCTTCTTGGCGTTGAGCGGCTGGGTCGTGGTGGGCCGATCGCGTTCCTCGTTCATCTCTCAGGGCTACCCCGCTGGGACAGTCGTCATCCGACGGAGGTTGTTCAACCAGCCGGTTGACAACTGGGTGGGAGCAGTGCTGTACTCAACCACATGATTGAGCAAGGAGACCGGCTGTCGAAGGTCTTCTCCGCGCTTGCCGACCCGACCCGGCGCGACATGGTCGCCCGACTTGCGGCCGGGGACGCGACGGTGAGCGAGCTGGCAGCGCCGTACGACGTCTCGCTGCAGGCGGTCTCCAAGCACATCCAGGTGCTCGAGGAGGCCGGCCTGGTGAGCCGCAGCCGGGACGCCCAGCGGCGACCGGTGCACCTGGACGCGGAGGTCTTCGACCTGATGACGAAGTGGATCGAGCGCTACCGCCAGCAGGCGGAGGAGCGTTACCAACGGCTCGACGCGCTCCTCGACCGGCTCCAGGGCCGGGCCCCCGAGGACAGCACGGACGACACCAGCAGCAGCACCCGACCGAACGAAGGAGCAGCAGGATGAGCACTACCGCTACCACCAGCCGGCCCGACGCCGTGATCGAGGCGGACCCCGACATCCCCGTGGTGCGGATCTTCCGCGAGTTCGACGCACCCCCGGAGCTCGTCTACCGGGCCCATGTCGACCCGGAGCTCGTGAAGCAGTGGATGGGACCGCGGTCGATCGACATGGACATCGAGAAGTGGGACATGCGCACCGGCGGGGAGTACCGCTACACCGCGCTCCGGGACGGCGAGGAGGTCGCCCACTTCTACGGCTCGATCCACCGGGTCTGGGAGAACCAGAAGATCGTCCAGACGTTCGGCTTCGAGGAGATGCCTGAGGCGGTCAGCCTCGAGACCCTGGTGCTGCACGACCTCGGCGACGGACGCACCCGGCTCGAGATCCAGTCCGTCGTCGAGTCGATGGAGGCGCAGGCCGGGATGATGGCCAGCGGCATGGAGGTCGGGATCAACGAGGGCTACGCCGCCCTCGACGCTCTCCTCGCCTCGTCAGGTGAGGCAGTCGCGCCGCGACCCTCGCACGAGCCCGGGACCCCCGCGTGATCCCCCAGGCGCCCGCGGAGGAGCACCGTGCCGTCGCGGCGACGTTCACCGACCGGGTCCGGGGCGTCGCCCCGGGTGGGTGGGAGGTCCCGAGCCCGGTGGCGGAGTGGCAGGCACGCGACGTCGTGCGCCACCTCGTGGAGTGGTTCCCTCCGTTCCTCGCCGGCGGCTCGGACGTCAAGCTCGCACCGGGACCGTCGGTCGACGACGACCCGGTGGCCGCCTGGGAGCACCACGCCGCCGCCGTCCAGGAGGTGCTCGACGACCCCGCGTCCGCCGCCACCACCTTCGCCCACCCACGGCTGCCCGAGATGCCGCTCGCCATGGCGATCTCGCGGTTCTACACCAACGACGTCTTCATGCACACGTGGGACCTGGCGCGGGCGACGGGGCAGGACGACCGGCTCGACGAGGACCACTGCCGGCAGCTGTTCGAGGGCATGGAGCCGATGGACGAGGTGCTGCGCCAGAGCGGTCAGTACGGCGCCAAGGTCGCGGTCGCCGACGACGCCGGTTGGCAGACCAAGATGCTCGGCTTCATCGGCCGCGACCCCGCGTGGACGCGTCAGGGCTGAGTGACGCCGGGCTTCGGCTGGTTGAGGAACCACCGGTGCCCGAACGGGTCGCGGAAGACCGCGACCCGGCCGGCCGGCGGGCTGTCCTCCGGTCCGCGGTCGAGGACGGTGCCGGCCGCGGTCACCGCGGCGCACAGACGGTCGACGTCGGGCACGGTGACGTGCAGCGTCACGGCCGCTCCCCGATCCGCCGGCGGCGGCTCGAAGCCCAGCTCGGGATGGGCGTCGGCCATCATCCACCGCGCGCCGTCGAGGGCGAGCTCCACGTGCCCGATCCGGCCATCGGGCATGACGATCGGCTCGTAGACGACCTCGGCGCCGAGCACCTCGACGTACCAGTCGATCGCCGCCGGCGCGTCCGGGACGCAGAGGTACGGCGTCAGCTCGCTGGTCATGGTTGCCATCGTGCCGGATGTCGCGCCTGGCGTCGCGCGGTCATGCTCAGGTCATGCTCAGGTCATGCTCGGGTCGTCAGCCGACGAAGAGGCAGAACGGGTGCCCCGAAGGATCGGCGAGGACGTAGAGCGGCTCCTCCTCGTCGTCGGACCGGTCGAGGACCAAGGTGGCGCCCAGCGCCTCCGCCCGGCCGCGATGGCGTTCCAGCTCGTCGGGACCGGGCACCGTGAAGTCCAGGTGCATCTGCATGGGTACGTCGTGCTCGGGCCAGGTCGTGCGCTCGAGCCGGTCGACCTGCTGGAACGCCAGCAGCCGGCCGCCGTTCTCGTCGAGGAGCACGAGCCAGTCGGCATCGTCCGGCGTGCCGTCGCTCGGTGGTTCGTCTCCGGGCCGGTAGCGGGCTCCCAGGAGCTCGCGGTAGAACTCCGCGAGCCCACGGCAGTCGGTCGTGTCGATGGCGGTCTGGTTCAGCCTCGGGAAGTCGCCCATTGCTCCAGTCTGCCGATGTCGGTGCCGTGCGCAAGGATGGCTGGGTGAGTGAGCAGCCCGATCCGCTGAGCCGGTTCAGCGAACCGACCCGGGCCTGGTTCCGGGCCGCGTTCGCCGAGCCGACGCCTGCGCAAGCAGGTGCCTGGGCGTCGATCGCGAGCGGCAACCACACCCTCGTCGTCGCCCCGACCGGGTCCGGCAAGACCCTCAGCGCGTTCCTGGCGTCCATCGACCAGCTGCTGACGACGCCGACGCCGGAGGACAAGACGAAGCGCACCCGGGTGCTCTACATCTCCCCGCTCAAGGCGCTGGCCGTCGACGTCGAGCGCAACCTCCGGGCGCCCCTGGCCGGCATCCGGCAGACCGCCGAGCGGCTCTCCCCCGGGGCGACCGGGCTGCCCGACGTCCGGGTCGGGATCCGCTCGGGCGACACACCGGCCAGCGAGCGGCGTACCCTCACGACCCGCCCACCCGACGTCCTGATCACCACGCCCGAGTCGCTGTTCCTCATGTTGACCAGCCGGGCCCGCGAGTCGCTGCAGGGCGTCCAGACGGTCATCGTCGACGAGGTGCACGCCGTCGCCGGGACCAAGCGCGGCGCCCACCTCGCGGTCACCCTCGAGCGGCTCGACGCGCTGCTCGCCGCCCCGGCCCAGCGGATCGGGCTGTCGGCCACGGTCCGCCCGACCGACGAGGTCGCCCGGTTCCTCGGCGGCCACGCCGCTGTCGAGATCGTGGCCCCGCCGGCGCACAAGTCGTGGGACCTCCAGGTCGTCGTCCCGGTCGAGGACATGACCGAGCCCGACGCAGGCGCTCCGCAGCCCGAGGTCGAGGAGTACGACGCCCTCGGCGACTCCGTCGACCGCCGACGGGCCAGCATCTGGCCCCATGTCGAGGAGCGGGTGGCGGAGCTGATCCGCGAGCACCGGTCGACCATCGTCTTCGCCAACTCCCGCCGCACCGCCGAGCGGCTGACCGCCCGCCTCAACGAGATCGCCACCGGCGAGAGTGCCGAGGGAGTGGCCCCACCGGCCCAGATCCTGGCCCAGTCGGGTGCCACGGCCGGCGCGGCGCCCCTGCTCGCCAAGGCCCACCACGGGTCGGTCTCGAAGGAGCAGCGCGCCCAGATCGAGGACGACCTCAAGGCCGGGCGGCTGCCTGCCGTCGTCGCCACCAGCAGCCTCGAGCTCGGCATCGACATGGGCGCGGTCGACCAGGTGCTCCAGATCTCGTCGCCGCCGAGCGTCGCCAGCGCGCTGCAGCGCGTCGGCCGGGCCGGGCACCAGGTGGGCGAGACGTCGAAGGGCGTGTTCTTCCCGCAGCACCGTGGCGACCTCGCGCCGGCCGCGGTCTCGGTCTCCCGGATGCGCACCGGAGGCATCGAGGCCCTGCGGATCCCCGCCAACCCGCTCGACGTGCTCGCCCAGCAGGTCGTGGCCGCGACCGCGCTCGACGAGTGGGACGTCGACGACCTCTTCGACACGGTCCGGCGCGCGGCGTCGTACTCCCACCTGCCGCGGTCCGCCTATGACGCCGTCCTCGACCTGCTGGCGGGCCGTTACCCCAGCGACGAGTTCGCCGAGCTCCGGCCGCGCATCACCTGGGACCGGGTCACCGGCCGGATCGCAGGCCGGCCGGGCGCCCAGCGCCTGGCGGTCACCAGCGGCGGCACCATCCCCGACCGCGGCCTCTACGGCGTCTTCCTTGTCGGCGAGGGCACCGGCCGCCGGGTCGGCGAGCTCGACGAGGAGATGGTCTACGAGAGCAGGGTCGGCGACGTCTTCGCGCTCGGGGCGACCAGCTGGCGGATCGAGGACATCACCCACGACCGGGTGATCGTCTCCCCCGCTCCCGGTGTGCCCGGACGGCTGCCGTTCTGGAAGGGCGACACCCTGGGCCGCCCTGCCGAGCTCGGCGCTGCGGTCGGTGCCTTCACCCGCGAGCTCGCCTCCCTCTCCGACGACCACGCCAAGGCGCGCGTCCTCGCCGAGGGGCTCGACGACAACGCCGCCACCAACCTGGTGGGCTACGTCCGCGAGCAGGTCGACGCCACCCGGCTGGTCCCCAGCGACACCACGCTGCTCGTCGAGCGGTTCCGCGACGAGCTGGGCGACTGGCGCCTGGTGCTGCACTCCCCCTACGGCACCGCCGTCCACGCACCCTGGGCGCTCGCGATCAACGCCCGGCTCCGCGAGCGCTACGGTCTCGCCGGCCAGGGCAGCCAGGCGATCGCGTCCGACGACGGCATCGTGATCCGGATCCCCGACACCGATGCGGAGCCGCCCGGCGCCGACCTGGTGGTCTTCGAGCCCGACGAGATCGACGAGGTCGTCACCCGCGAGGTCGGTGGTTCGGCGCTGTTCGCCAGTCGTTTCCGTGAGTGCGCGGGCCGGGCCCTGCTGCTGCCGCGCCGCGACCCGGGCCGGCGCAGTCCGTTGTGGCAGCAGCGACAGCGCGCGGCAGCGCTGCTCGAGGTCGCCGCGCGCTACCCGTCGTTCCCGATCGTGCTCGAGACCGTCCGGGAGGTGCTCAACGACGTCTACGACCTGCCGAGCCTGACTGCGCTGCTCACCCGGGTCGAGAGGCGCGAGGTCACGGTCACCGACATCGAGACCAGCGCGCCGTCGCCGTACGCCCGGACGCTGCTGTTCGGTTATGTCGCCCAGTTCGTCTACGAGGGCGACTCCCCCATCGCCGAGCGCCGCGCTGCCGCTCTCACCCTCGACCAGGGCCTGCTGGCCGAGCTGCTCGGACGGGCCGAGCTGCGCGAGCTGCTCGACCCAGACGTGCTCGCCGAGGTCGAGGCGGAGCTGCAGAGGGTCGCCCCCGACCGGCGTGCCCGAAACGCCGAGGGCATGGCCGACCTGCTGCGCCTGCTCGGCCCGCTCACGAACGACGAGGCCGCGGCCCGCGCGGTGGCCGACTCGCCGGTGTCGGAATGGCTGGCCGACCTCGCGGCGACGCGACGGGTGGTCCCGGTCCGGATGCCGTACGGCGAAGCCTGGGCCCTGGTCGAGGACGTCGCCCGGCTGCGGGACGGACTGGGTGTGCCGGTCCCGCCCGGCACCCCGGCCACGTTCACGGAGCCGGTCGAGGACCCGCTGGCGGACCTGGTCGCGCGCTACGCCCGCACCCACGGGCCGTTCACCGAGCTGCAGGTCGCCGAGCGGCTCGGCCTGGGCGCCGCCGTGGTCCGGCACACGCTCCGGCGGCTCGAGGGCCAGGGCCGGGTCCTGACCGGGGAGTTCCGCCCGACCGGCGTCGGCGACGAGTGGTGCGACGCCGAGGTCCTCCGCCGGCTCCGGCGGCGGTCGCTGGCCAAGCTCCGCCAGGAGATCGAGCCGGTCGACCCGGTGGCCCTCGCCCGCTTCTCCGCGGCGTGGCAGCAGGTGCTGCCGACCGGGCGCGGCTTGCGGGGCGTCGACGGCGTCCTTCGGGCGATCGAGCAGCTGGCCGGCGCTCCGGTGCCCGCCTCTGCGCTCGAGCCGTTGGTGCTGGCCTCCCGGGTGCGGGACTACGAGCCTGCCTACCTCGACCAGCTGACCGCTGCAGGCGAGGTCGTCTGGGCGGGCCACGGTGCGCTGCCGGGCAGCGACGGCTGGGTTTCGCTCCATCTCGCGGACCAGGCCCCGCTCACCCTCCCCGACCCGCTCCACGACATCGACGACGAGCTGCAGCGGCAGGTCCTCGCCGCCCTCGCGCCGGGTGGCGCCTGGTTCTTCCGGCAGCTCAGCGACTCCGTCGGCAGCCTCGACGACGCCGCCCTCAGCAGCGCGCTGTGGGACCTGGTGTGGTCCGGGCGGGTCAGCAACGACACCCTGGCGCCGCTCCGTGCGCTCACCAGGTCCGGTCGCCCGGCGCACCGCAGCCGACAGGCTGCACCGCGGCCCGGGCGGGTGGCGCGGTCCGGTCCGCCCGAGACGGCCGGCCGCTGGGCGCTCCTCCCCGCGATCGACACCGATCCGACCCGTCGGGCCCATGCCACAGCCGAGCGGCTCCTCGACCGGCACGGCGTCGTCACGCGGGGCGCGGTCGTCAGCGAGCGGGTCCCGGGCGGGTTCGCGGCGGTCTACCGGGTGCTGTCGGCGTTCGAGGACTCGGGTCGCTGCCGGCGCGGCTACTTCGTCGAAGGACTCGGCGCCGCCCAGTTCGGCACCGCCGGCGCCATCGACCGCCTGCGCACCTTCTCCGCCGCGCCCGAGCACGACAAGCCGCAGGCGATCGCGCTGGCCGCCACCGACCCGGCCAACCCCTACGGCGCCGCGCTCCCCTGGCCGGCCGCTGCCGACGGCGAGACCGGACACCGCCCCGGGCGCAAGGCGGGAGCGATCGTCGTGCTCGTCGACGGCGCGCTGGCGCTCTACGTCGAACGCGGCGGCCGCACCCTGCTCACGTGGAGCGACGACCCCGACCTGCTCGGACCGGCTGCCGAGGCGCTGTCGTCCGCGGTCCGTCGCGGCACCCTCGGTCGGCTGACCGTCGAGAAGGCCGACGGCGCGCCCCTCCTCGGCTCCGGGCCGAGCGCCGTCCGGGCGGCGCTCGACGCCGCCGGGTTCGTGACCACGCCGCGCGGGTTGCGGATCCGGGGCTGAGGGCGGCGGATCGACGATGCCGGAGGGCGACGCCGTCTACCTCACCGCCCGCCGGCTCGACCGTGGGCTCGCCGGCCGGGTCCTGACGGCGCACCGACTTCCGCTGGCCGTCGCTGGCGACCGTCGACCTTGCCGGCGCCACCGTCCACGGCACCGGCACCCACGGCAAGCACCTGCTGACCCGGCTCGAGCACGACGGCAGCGAGCTGACGCTGCACACCCACCTCAAGATGGAGGGTGTCTGGCGGCTGGTCGACGCGGGCCGCCGCTGGCCTCGGCCCGCGCACGAAGCGCGGGTCGTGCTCAGGACCGAGGGTCGCGAAGCGGTCGGGTTCGCACTCGGCGTGGTGGAGCTGATCCCGACCGCCGACGAGCACAGCATCATCGGCCACCTCGGTCCCGACCTGATGGCCAAGGACTTCGACGAGCAGGAGGCGCTCCGCCGGTTGCTCGCCGACCCCGACCGCCAGCTCGGCGAGGCGCTGCTGGACCAGACCGTGGTCGCCGGCATCGGCACGATCTACCTCGCGGAGCTCTGCTTCCTCCAGGGCGCTCATCCGCTCGGGCCGGTCAGCGCGGTGCGCGACCCGGCGCGGCTGCTCCAGCGCGGGCGGCAGCTCTTGCGCAACGGCGTCTACTACGGCCGGCCCACGACCGCGGGTGAACGCAAGGGGACCGTCTGGGTCTTCCGCCGCCAGCGCCAGTCCTGCCTGCGCTGCGGGACGCCGATCCAGGCCGGTGAGGTGGGCGGGGCTGGGCGGGAGCGGACGACGTACTGGTGTCCCTCGTGCCAGGTGCTGTGACGGGGGTCTCGAGACGGGGGTCTCGAGACGGTCGCCAGGGCGACCTCCTCGACCACCGGGGGCTCCTCGACCAGCGGGAGCGGGGTCTCGACCGCCAGAGCGACCTCCTCGACCACCGGGAGTAGCGCGTCTCACCGACGGAACCGATCGATCGGGCAGCCTGAAATTTCCCTGTGAGCCCGCCTGGGCCGGGAACGGCCTTCCCCCTGCTGGCGTTGCAATTGACGTGCACAACCACTTCAACGGACTGAAAACCGCCGCCCTGTTCGCGGCGATCATCGGCCTGCTCCTGGCCGTCGGAGGGGTCATCTCCGCGGCCACCGGCAACGCGATCTTCATCTGGGTCTTCGCCCTGATCGGCGTCGGTACCACGGCCTACGGATACTGGAACTCCGACAAGCTCGCCATCCGGGCTATGCACGCCTACCCCGTCACCGAGCAGCAGCAGCCGGCGATGCACCGGATCGTCCGCGAGCTCTCGACCGCCGCCGGCAAGCCGATGCCCCGGCTCTACGTGTCGCCGACCGCCGCGCCCAACGCGTTCGCGACCGGCCGCAACCCCGAGCACGCCGCGGTGTGCTGCACCGAAGGCATCCTGCAGCTGCTCAACGAGCGCGAGCTGCGAGGCGTACTGGGCCACGAGCTCATGCACGTCTACAACCGCGACATCCTGACCTCGTCGGTCGCGGCCGCCGTCGCCGGCGTGATCAGCGCGGTCGGCCAGTTCCTGGCGTTCACCTCGATCTTCGGAGGCGGCAGCGACGACGAGCGACCCAACCCGCTCGCGATGATCGCGATGGCCCTGCTCGCGCCGTTCGCGGCGATGGTGATCCAGCTCGCGATCAGCCGGACGAGGGAATACGACGCCGACGAGGACGGAGCCCGCCTCACCCACGATCCGCTCGCGCTCGCCTCCGCGCTGCGCAAGCTGGAGCTCGGCACCCAGCGGGCGCCGCTGCCGCCGACTCCCCAGCTGCAGAACGCGAGCCACCTGATGATCGCGAACCCGTTCCGCGCCCAGGACGTCTCGCGCCTCTTCGCAACCCACCCGCCCATGGCCGACCGGATCGCCCGGCTCGAGGCCGCGCACCGCTCGCTCGTCGAGTAGCCCGCCCACCGCGCGCTCGTCGAGTAGCCCGAGCCGCTAGGCGAGGACGTATCGAGACGCCCGCACCCGCTCGTCGAGTCGCCCGAGCCGCGGCAGGGCGTATCGAGACGCCCGCACCCGACCGCCGACGTCCCCCGCTCGGGCGGGGACGCGCCGCGTCTCGAACGCCGTCGCTCGTACCTCGCAACGGCTACGACGACCCCGGTCAGGCGCGGAGCCCGGCGAGGGCGTCGAGCGACCCGATCGGCGTCGGCACCACCGCGCGCTCGTCGATACGCCCGCGCACCCCTCGTCGATCGCCCGAGCCGCCTAGGCGAGGGCGTATCGAGACGCCCGCACCCGACCGCCGACGTCCCCACCCTGGGCGGGCACGTCGCCGCGTCTCGATACGCCGTTGCTCGTACCTCGCAACGGCTACTCGACGACCGCGGGTCTGGGCGGGGGGGCGACACCCGGGTCGGCGGCGGAGGCGACGACCGCCGGGGTCAGGCGGCGGAGGGGACGACCCGGTCTGGCTGCGGGAGCGAACCGATCGGCGTCGGCACCACCGCGTGCTCCTCCACGGCAACCGCGTCGGCGACGTTGCGCAGCACCTGGGACAGCGGCACCTCGAGCGCGTCGCACAGCGACGCCAGCAGCTCGGAGGACGCTTCCTTCTGACCGCGCTCGATCTCGGAGATGTAGCCGAGGCTCACCCGGGCCACGCCGGAGACCTCGCGCAGGGTCAGGCCGAGCTCGGAGCGGCGCTCGCGCAGTGCGTCACCGAGCATCCGCCGAAAAAGCGCCATGCCGATCTCCTTCCGCGTCCCGTCCTGAGCGATCTGTGGGCCCAACGCTACCCGAGGCCCGGATGTTCCGGTCAGCGACCGGCCGAGGACCGCTCCTCGGCGTCCACCATCGCAGTCAGCGCCGACATCGCCTCCGCGACAGTCTGCTTCTGGATCTCCATCCGATCACCGTCGAGCGCAAGCCGGCGCACGTCGGTGTCGCCCGGGCCGGCGACCCCGACGAAGACCGTCCCGACGGGCTGGTCCTCCTGGGTGTCGGGGCCGGCGACGCCGGTCGTGCTGACGCCGTACGTCGTGCCCATCAGGGTCCGGACCTTCTCCGCCATGGAGCGCGCGCACTCCGCGGAGATCACGCCGTGGTCGTCGACGAGCGCCTCCGGCACCCCGAGCACCGAGATCTTGACCTCGGTGGCATAGGTGACGACGGCGCCGAGGAAGGCGGACGACGCGCCCGCGCCGTCGGTCAGCCGAGCGGCGAGCCGGCCGCCGGTGATCGACTCGGCGGTCGCGACGGTGCATCCGGCGTCGATGAGCCGCTGGACGACGGGATCGGGATCAGACATGACGGGGATGTTAGTCGCGCGCCCAAGACGGTCTCGACACGCTCGCCAGCGCGACCTCCTCTAGCGCGGATCCGAGCATTCCGATCAGGACCTTTGTGAGACGACATGAGGCCCTTTCAGCAGGAGGCCGAGCACCGCGATCTCAAGACGAAACAAGAATTTCAGCGACGAGGCGAGCAAAGGGCCGGCCCGTGGTGTGGACCGGCCCTCTGCCTGGTGCTGCGTTGCTAGGGGTTCTTCACCCGCAGCGTGGCGGTGCCCGTACCCGGCTTGACGAGCTCGTCGCCGGAGTACCTGATCGTCACCGTGTACGGCGTCGGCGAGGCCGGCAGCTTCCTCTTGGTCAGCGTCACCACTGCCTGACCGTTGACCAGCGTCGTCGACGCACTGAGGGCAGTGCCCTCGGCACTGAACACCCGGACCGTCCCGGTCGGGACCAGACCCGTTGCCTTGACCTTGACCGTCATCGAGCCGGTCTGGCCGAAGGTCATCGAGGTGTTGCTCCCGATAACCGTCGGGGTCGCCTTGGTGACCACCAACGTCGCGGTGCCGGTTCCGGCGTTGACGAACTCGTCGCCCTGGTAGGTGATCGTCACCGTGTGGGTGCCGATGCCGACCTTCTTGGCTCCGATCGACGCCGCCGCCACACCGTCGGTCAGCGTGCCGCTGCCCAGCCGGACGTCGCCCACCTTGAGGACGACCTGACCGGTCGGGACGACGCCCGTGGCGCCCACCCGCACTGCCATGGTCGAGCTCTGGCCGTACTCCATGGTGGTCTTGGTCCCGACCACCGTCGGCGTCGCCTTGTTGACGGTCAGCGTGGCCGTGCCCTCGGCAGGTGCGACCGAACCGTCACCGGAGTAGAGGATCGTCACCGTGTGGACACCCGGGCCGACCCGGTTGCGGTTGATGTTCGCGATCGCCGTGCCGTCGACCAGTGTTCCGGTCCCGAGCTGGACGTCGCCGACCTTCAGCGTGACCGTGCCGGTCGGCACCACACCGTCGGCCTCGACCGTGACCTCCATCGTCGTGCCCATGCCGTAGTCGACTGACACGTCCGTACCGGTCACCGTCGCCGTCGCCTTGTCGATGGTGATCTCCACCGGGATCTCGGTGCCGGTGTTGGCGCCGACCAGGGTCAACGTCACTGGACCGGTCGTGCCGGCGGGGAGCGGGACATCGACTGAGGCGGTGCCGTAGGCGTCGTAGACAGCGGTGCCGATGGTGTTGTCCAGCGTCGCGGTTCCGAGCACCGTGTCGCCGAGCTTGACCTGGATCTCGGTGTCCTTGACGTCGCCGGGGGCCGACATGGTCCAGGAGGCGACATCGAAGGTGACGTTCTCACCCGCGGTGTAGCTGTCGGCCACGTTGTGCACCTCGACCGCACGCTGGCTGTAGTCGACCGGCAACGGCGTCGTCAGCGGTGTTCTCAGCCATGTAGGTCACCATCGCCTGCAGGTCGGTGACACCCCACTGCGCCTTGCCCGTACCACCGGCGAAGGCTCGGAAGTTGTCACCACCCGATGCCAGGAACGAGTTGACCGTCACCGAGTACGACGTCGCCGGGTCGATCGCGACCCCGTTCAGCCACATCCCGGTGATCTCACCCTCGAAGGTGCTCACGGTGCCAGATGCAGGAGCCGTGACACCGCGTCTCCACATAGGTGTAGGTGAAGCCTTCCGAGACACCCAGCCGCAGGAACGGACGCGACGGCACCGTGCCCGAGGCCCGTCGGCCGTCGCGCTGCCACTGCTGCTCCAGCGCCGCCTCGATCTGAGCGCCGGTCATGTCCATGTTGGTCAACCCGTTGGCGAACGGCTGCACCACTGCAGCCTGCCGATAGGTCAGCTCACGGACATCACCGTTCAAGGTCCCGACCATGTCGGCCCGCAGACCACCGGGGTTCATGAACGCGATCTGCGCACCACCCTGGTCAGCCGGGGTCTGGTCACGCTGCACCTCAGCAACCAGGTTGCCCAACGTCGACTCACCACCACGGTTCTCCGTGGTGCCGTTGGCCAGCTTGGCCCGGTTGAACGGAGCCTCGATCTCGCCCAGCACCTGGGCACCGATCGGAGCCGCGAAGGCGATCGCGTCATGCACGATCGAGACCACCGCCGGGTCCTCGGGGTAGTTCGCCTCGGTCAGCGGCACGATCGACTGCGTCTTCGCCGCAACCTCACCGGTCGCGGAGTCGACGGTGAAGACCAGCTTGTTCAGGTTCTGGCCGTACTGACCAGACGACACCACCGGACGCTCGGTCACCGCACGGTCCTCGGCGACCCACTCGGGCACCGGGAAGGAGCAGTTGTAGGCCAGGTGCGTGTGACCCGAGACGATCGCGTCCACGTCCGCGGAGGTGTTCTGGGTGATGTTGCCCCACACCGTGTTCTCGTCGGTGAAGTTCGGCGACGCACACGACGTGCTCGGCGAACCCTCGTGCACCAGCAGCACCACCATGTCCGCACCAGCGGCCTTCAAGTCAGCCGCCGCCGCGTTCGTCGCGTCCACGATGTCGGTCACCGTGACACCCTCGATGCCATCCGGCGACACCAGAGCCGGAAGCTCCTCGGTCACCGCACCCGACGAACCCGACATCGACACCGTCGATGGTCTTCGTCCAGGTCTCCGCCAGGTCGTCACGACCCGCCGGCTCCTCGACGTTGGCACGCGATGTACTCCCAGTCCGCCAGGTCATCTGACCCGACCCACCAGGTCCTCATAACCCTGGTCGAACTCGTGGTTACCAGCAGCCGAGACATCCAGAGTCGCCTCGTTCAACGCCTCGATCGTCGGCTCGTCGTCCTGGACGAACGACTCGAACGTCGACGCACCGATCAGGTCACCCGCCGCAGCAAACACCGTGTTCGGGTTCTCGCCACGCAACGACTTCACCGCACCCGACAACACAGCCGCCGGACAGAGTGTAGTCATCGCAGTCCTGACCCGAAGGCGCCTCATCACGAACCAAACGCCCATGGAAGTCATTCGTACCCAGGATCTGAACCTCGGTCGTCTCCCGCTCGACGGTGATCGTCACCGGGACCTCGGTGCCGGTCTGCTGCGCCGACGAGCGTCAGCTCGATGGTCGCCGCCGGTCGACGTCCGCAGGGAGCGCGAAGCTCGACCGTGCGGTGCCGTAGTCGTCGTACGGCTGGATCCCGATCGCGTTGTTGAGCGGCGCCGTGTCGAGCACCGTGTCGCCCAGCTTGACCTGGAGCGCGGTGTCCTTGACGTCACGTGGCGTTGGACATGGTCCACGACGCGACATCGAACGCGACGGTGTCGCCCGGGGCGTAGGCCGCCGGGGCTGCGCCCGGGAACTCGCACCTCGACCGCACGCTGGCTGTAGTCGACCTCGAGCGGGTGCCTCGGGGGTGAACTGGTCCATGTAGTCGACCATCGCCGCGAGGTCCACCTTGCCGGTGTCGACCTTGTTGGCGCCGTTGGCGAGCTCGAAGAAGTTGTCGCCACCGGTGCCGAGGAACGAGTTCACCGTCACCGAGTACGTCGCCGCCGGGTCGATCGCGACCCCGTTCAGCCACATGCCCGTGACCTCGCCCTTGCGGGTGAGCACCGGGTCGGTGCCCGGCACGTTCACCGTCTCCGGGGTCTCGACGTAGGTGTAGGTGAAGCCCTCGGACACACCGAGCCGCAGGAACGGCCGCGACGGGACGGTGCCGGCCGCCGTGCGCTGCCACTGCTGCTCGAGGACGGTCTCGATCTGGGCACCCGTCAGGTCCATGTTGACCAGCGTGTTGGCGAACGGCTGGACGTTGGCGGCCTCGCGGTAGGTCAGGTCGCGCACGCCACCGTTGGCCACGCCGGCCATGTCGGCCCGCAGCCCGCCCGGGTTCATGAACGCGATGTCGGACTCGACGCTCTGGTCCGGCAGCTGGGTCGCCCACCGCTGCACCTCGGCGACCAGGTTGCCCAGCGTCGACTCACCACCACGGTTCTCGGTCGTGCCGGAGGCCGGCTCGTAGACCGCGCGCTTGAACTGGCCGTCCATCTGGCCGAGCACGTCGTCGCCGACCTCGGCGGCGAAGTCGACCGCGTCGTCGACGATCTCCTGCACGTCGGGGTCGGCCGCGTAGCCGACGCCGGCGGTGCCGACGAGCTCCTGCTCGATCTCGAGCAGGTTGCCGGAGGTGGTGTCGAAGTTGAACACCAGCTGGTTGAGGTTGGTGCCGTACTGACCGGCGGAGACCACCGGACGACGGGTCACGGCGCGCGACTCGTCGACCCAGTCCTGCACGGTGTAGCGGCAGTTGTAGGCCAGGTGCGTGTGACCGGAGACGATCGCGTCGACGTCGGCCGAGGTGTTCTGGACGATGTTTCCGAACACCGTGCGCCGGGTCGGTGAAGCTCGACGACGTGCAGTCGGTCGACGGCGAGCCCTCGTGGACGAGCAGCACGATGATGTCGGAGCCGCCGGCCTTGAGCGCGGCCGCCTCCTGGTTGACCGCGTCGACGATGTCGAGCACGGCGACGTCGGCCATGCCCGACAGGGTTGACCAGGGACAGCAGGTCCTCGGTCACCGCGCCGACGAAGCCGATGTCGACGCCGTCGACGGTCTTGGTCCAGCTCTCGGCCAGGTCGTCACGACCCTCGGGCTCGTCGACGTTGGTCGCGATGTACTCCCAGTCGGCGCGGGTCTGGACCCGGCCCACGAAGTCCTCGTAGCCCTGGTCGAACTCGTGGTTGCCGGCTGCCGAGACCTCGAGGCCCATCTCGTTGAGGGCGTCGATGGTCGGCTCGTCGTCCTGGACGAACGACTCGAACGTCGAGGCACCGATCAGGTCGCCGGCGGCGGCGAAGATCGTGTTGCCCGCCGGGGCCTCTGCCCGCAGCTCGTCGACCGCCGTGGCGAACGGCGCCGCGCCTGCCGCGTTGCCGCCGTCGGGCAGCAGCCGGCCGTGGAAGTCGTTGGTGCTGAGGACCTGGATCTTCTTCGGCGTGACCGGCGTGAACGTCCGGCAGGTCGAGGCCCACGATCTCGGGGTTGTGGTCCGAGGTCGCGAACGGGTCGTTCGGGTTGAAGAAGATCGTCGCGTTGTAGTTGTAGCGGCTGTACTGGTAGGCCACCGACTCGTTGGCGTTGATCTCCCAGATGTCGGCGCCGGTCACCATGTCCATGGCCGCGGCGTTGCCGAGCACGTGGTCGAGCGAGCCGGACAGGCCGCTGAAGGAGTAGCTCTCCTCGTCCGGGTCGTCGGTCGACTCGACCAGCTCGAAGCCGCCGGTCTCGAGGACGTGGATCGGCTCCTCCTCGGAGTAGGAGTTGAAGTCACCGGCGAGGAAGACCGCCTCGATGTCGCGCGCCGCGGCGAAGTCGTTGGCGAACTGCACGAGGCGGTTGGCCTGGCGCACCCGGTCGCCGTTGAAGGCGCCGACGAGCGCGTCGTTGGCGTTGTCGCGGCGCGCATTGGCCGGCTTCGCGCGCTCCGCGTCGTGCAGCTGTCGCCCTTCGACTTGAAGTGGTTGACGATGACGGCGAACGCGTCGCTGTTGGGCGCGCCGGCCGCCTTGAACGCCTGGGCCAGCGGCTCACGGGCGTTGGCGAACTGGGTGGTGCCGAACAGGATGTCCGACTGGCCCACCGGGGTGACGAGCGCGGGCTGGTAGATGAACGCGTTGCGGATCACGTCCTGCTCGGCGACGGCACCGGCGTTGGTGGCCTCGCTGGGGCTCTTGACGTACTTCCACTTGCCCGGGTTCGGCCGTCGTTGAGCAGGGACGTCAGGTAGGCCAGCGCCTCGTCGCGGTTGGTCTCACCCGGCAGCTTGATGGAGTTCTCCATCTCCTCGAGCGCGACGACGCTGGCGTCGAGGGTGTTGATGGTGTGGACGAGCTTCTGCTCCTGGCGCGCCAGGCTCGCGTGCGGTCGCGGCACCACGCGGGCCGCTGCCGTTGTTGGTGTTCGGCTCTCGTTGGCCGGGCGTGTCCGGGTCGTCCAGGTTCGCGGACGCCACAGGAGTTGTTGCCGATCCGGTTGCTCTGCCGGTCGGTGAAGTAGCGTGCAGTCGGTGTCGAGCGGCGGGTTCTGCAGCGGACCGGCGGCTTCGTACGCCTCACCGGTGGTGTTGAAGAAGTTGAGGACGTTGAAGGTCGCGATCGAGATGTCGCCGCCCACGTCCTGCGGGGTCAGGTTCGGCGTGCGGGTGTCCTCGAAGGTCGCGACGTTGGAACCGGGGTAGGTCGCGTCGCCGGTCACCTGCTGGCGCGGCTGGAACCGCCAGGCGTTGAAGGCCTTCGCCAGGATCACCGGCGAGACCAGGGTCGCCTCGGCGCCGACCCGCGGCGGAGAGGCCACCGGGTCGCCGTTCGCAGCGGTCAGCCAGGGCAGCGGGATCGCCTTGGTGGTCTGGTTCTGCAGGTAGTTGGTGGTGGCTGCGTCGTCGAGGATCACGGCGCGCTCGGCGTTGTCGGCGACGATCGCGTCGATGCCGGCGGTGTCGCCGGGCGCGGCGAACTCGGTCGGCTGCTTGAGCGGGACGTCGCCGGTGGCCAGGCCGACCTCGCCGAAGTTGTTGGTGCTGAAGTTGTTGGTGACGGTGAACGTGTCCGTCGGCGCGAGCAGCATGCCCTCCTGGGCCTCGCGGGTCTCCTCGGTCGTCGGGTAGGCGATCTCGAGTCCGGTGACCGGCGCCAGCGGGGAGCCGAGCTCGACGACGTCGGACGCGCTCGCGGGGGAGATCTGGGTGCTGCCGTTGAACTCGCTGACCGTGCCGGTGACCTGGACCGAGTCGCCGATCGCAAGGCCCGCCGGGAGGTTGGCGAGCGTGCTGCCGCCGTAGACGAAGATGCCGTCCGAGGCGTTCGGGGTCGCGTCGGTAGTGCCGCCGGTGCCGGCCGTCTGGACGTACATCCCGTTCTGGCCGCCGGTCAGGTAGAGCGCGGTGATGACACCTTCGACCGACGACGTCGTTGCCGACCTCGGGCGAGGCGGCGCCTTCGCCCTGCACCTCGTGGATGGGGGTGACCTCGAGGGGCGCGTTCACCGTGAGCGTGAACGTGACGTCGTCGGTCGCCTCGTCGGCGTCGGTGACGGTCGCGGTGATCGGGAAGGCGCCGGTCTCGGTCGGCGTGCCGCTGAGCTCGCCCGCGGCCGACAGGGTCACCCCGGCCGGGAGGGTGCTCGCGGTGGTCCAGCCGTACGGCGCGGTGCCGCCGGTCGCCTCGAGGACGACCGGGGTCATCGGCTCGTCGACGGTCGCGTCGGCGTTGGGCTCGCTCGTCGCAGCGAGCGCCTACGGGCTCGGACTCTGCCGGGGTCGGTGAGGGAGTGCCCGGAGCCGAGTAGTCGTTGCGAGTTGTTGTCGTTGTCGATCGAAGTCGTTCCGCTGGAGCGGACAGGCGTGCTGGTCAGCGCGGTCCCGGTCGGTGCGGTCTCGGCGGACGTCGGCGCGGTGCCGTACCCGACGAAGTCGACCACGTTCGCGACGTTGTGCATCGAGGTGCCCGATCCGCGGTGATTGCCCGTCGTCCCTGGGCGAGGATGACCTGGCCTGACCCGGCCGCCATGTTCGAGCGTGCCGGTGTGATCGGGCGACGGTAGGTCAGCACCGCCGCACGGGTGCCGCTGCAGCCGGTCGGACTGCTCACCTGGACGAGATAGGTGCTGCCCGCCGGAACGCTCTCGTCGGGCAGCGGGAGGACGCTGACGGTGCCCGTGCCGTTATATGTGCCGCTTCGGTACTGCAGACTCAGCCCGTTGACGGGCAGGGCCTCGCTCGTCGGGTTGTAGAGCTCGACGAAGTCGGACTTGTAGCGAGGCCGCCGCGAGTCGAGCCACCCCCGCCGTAGACCTCGTTGATGATCAGGCCGGTACTGGCGGCCTGGGCTGGCGAGGCGGGGAGGGCGATCGAGAGACCAGTGACGGTGAGACCGAGTCCAAGGACTCCGAACAGGACCTGCTTCGTTGAAGGCATGGGGCACTTTCCACGTGAACGAGCACAACAGGAGTCCTGCCTCGCACGGGCGGGTTTTTTGGCGCCGCAGAGCAGGTGGTGGGGGAAGTCACACGGACCCTAAGACGGAACTCCGACAAATGGGCAATGAACGCCCAAACCTGACGCGAAGATTTCGCGCCGAAACCCGGAATTTCAGCGCGAAATGACTAGACCAGGCCGAGAAAATTTTACTTTGGCTGGGATCCGGCGTCGGCCGTCGCCGTCTTCCTGCGGATCTGGTGGCGTTGCTTCCAGACGTCACGGAAGAACTCGTAGCCGGACCACAGCGTCAGCACGAAGGCGACGCCGAGGAGCACGAGCGCGACGACGTAGGCGATCTCGCCGGGGACGTCGAGCCACCCGTCGACCTCGAGCAGCGGCAGGATGAGCAGGGCGAGTGCGAGCGCCTGTGCCATGGTCTTCCACTTGCCGATCTCGGCGGCGGGGATGACGACGGCCTTGAGGACCGAGAGCCGGAGCAGCGTGACGGCCCACTCCCGGACGAGCACGACGATCGTGATCGTCCACATCCACCAGGTGTCCATGATGATCGCGAGGCCGACGAAGGCCATCCCGGTGATCGCCTTGTCGGCGATCGGGTCGGCGATCTTGCCGAAGTTGGTGACCAGGTTGCGCTTGCGCGCGATGTCGCCGTCGATCTTGTCGGTGATCATCGCGGCGGCGAAGATCGCCCAGGCAACGGTGCGCCAGAAGATCGACTCCCCGCCGTCGACGAGCAGCGCCCAGCCGAAGAACGGGACCGACACGATCCGCAGCGCGGTGAGCGCGTTGGGGAGGTTCCAGTTGCTCGGCGGCTCGGTCGGGCTGGCCGGCGGCGTCGTACCTTCGCTCATCGCTTCTCTCCTGTCGCTTCCGCGACCAGGTCGACCCCGTCGCTCTCGACCACCACGGCCCGCACCAGGTCACCGAGCCGGGCATCGGGACACCCGCGCACCAACGTGCTGCCGTCGACTTCTGGTCCCTGGTGGGCCGCTCGGCCCTCGACGTGGCCCGGACGGTCGGTGTCGAGGTCCTCGACGAGCACCTCGACCGTGCTTCCGACCCGCTCCTCGGCGCGATCTGCGTTGAGCGCGGTGACCAGGTCGGTCACGTGGGCGAGCCGGGCGCGGATCTCGTCCTCGTCGTGCTTGCCCTCGAACGTCTCGGCCTCGGTGCCGTCCTCGTCGGAGTAGCCGAACACCCCCGTGACGTCGAGCCGGGCCGCAGTCAGGAAGTCGCAGAGGATCTCCAGGTCGCGCTCGGTCTCGCCGGGGAAACCGACGATCACGTTGGAGCGGACACCGGCCTCCGGTGCGAGGGCCCGGACCTGGTCGAGCAGCCCGAGGAAGCTCTCCGGGTCGCCGAAGCGGCGCATCCGGCGCAGCACCGCGTTGCTGGCGTGCTGGAACGAGAGGTCGAAGTACGGCGCCACGCCCGGCGTGGTCGCGATCGCCTCGATCAGGCCCGGCCGGGTCTCGGCCGGCTGCAGGTAGGACACCCGGACCCGGTCGACCCCGTCGACCGCCGTCAGCTCGGGCAGCAGGGTCTCGAGCAGCCGGATGTCGCCGAGGTCCTTGCCGTAGGAGGTGGAGTTCTCCGAGACGAGGAACAGCTCGCGGGCGCCCTGATCAGCGAGCCAGGCCGCCTCGGCCAGCACGTCCGAGGGGCGACGGCTCACGAAGGAGCCGCGGAACATCGGGATCGCACAGAACGTGCAGCGCCGGTCGCAGCCGCTGGCCAGCTTGAGGGGGGCCATCGGGCCGGAGTCGAGCCGGGCCCGGGCGGGTTCGCTGGTCGCGCTTGTCGCGACCCGGGCTGCTGCCGGTCGTTCGGCAGGGCTGATCGGTAGCAGCTTGCGCCGGTCCTGGGGCGTGTGCGCGTGCGGTCGCTCGCCGGCCACGATCGCGCGCAGCCGGGACGCGATGTCGGTGTAGTCGTCGAACCCGAGCACCGCGTCGGCCTCGGGCAGAGAGTCGGCGAGCTCGGCGCCGTACCTCTCGGCCAGGCAGCCGACCGCGACCACCGCCTTGACGCCGGCGCCGCCGTCCGCGTCCTTGAGGTCCGCGGCTGCGAGCAGGGTGTCGATCGAGTCCTTCTTGGCCGCGTCGACGAACCCGCAGGTGTTGACGACGACGGTGTCGGCGTCCTCCGGGTCGTCCACCAGCGCGAATCCGTCGGCGGCGAGCCGCCCGGCCAGCTCCTCGGAGTCGACGTCGTTGCGTGCACAACCGAGGGTCAGCAGCGCCACCGACAACAGTTCATCGCCGGCGGGCGCGGACGTCTCAGTGTTCGTCATGACTGCCCGCCAGTATGGCGGCTCCCCCGACCCACGCGCGAAACGCCGACCCGGCTCGAACTGTCAGGAGAAACACGTCGACCCGGCTCCGAGTCGGAGCCGGGTCGACGCGCGTGGGGCCTGTTTGTGCCGGGTCGGCGGGGTTCAGCAGGCGGGGAGGGACTTGCTGGCCTCCGAGCCGGTCTCGCCGAGGGGCAGGGGGTCCTTGCAGTCGACGCCCGCGGTCACCGAACCGTCGGAGCTCCAGATGCGGACCGGGGGGACGACGTCGAGCTTCGACGTCTGACCGAACGCGAGCGGGCCTTCGAAGACGATGTCTCCGGAGCCGTCGCGCACGATGATCCGCGCGCCGCCGCCGGTCGCGGTCAGCGTGACCGGCACCGCCTCGGCCTTCGCGCCGCCGCCGATGCCGTTGCTGCCGGTCTGCTTGAGCGTCGACGGCTCGCCGAGCGCCACCGGGCCGTCCATCACCAGGCGGGCGACCGACCAGACCAGGACTGCTGCCATCACGGCGGCGATCAGGACAGACCAGTTCCGGCCGCCGCGGGTGCCGCGGATCGACCCGCCGACCCCGGTGGCCAGCTCGGACTCGAAGACCCGGCGGGGGTCGACAGGTGCGTCGGCATAGGTCTCGTCGTACGACGCCACCAGCGGGCCGGCGTCGATCCCCAACACCCGCGCGAGCGTGCGCAGGTGGCCGCGCGCGTAGAAGTCACCGCCGCACGGGCCGAAGTCGTCGACCTCCATCGCCTCGATCACGTGCGGACGGATCCGGGTGCGCTCCGACAGCTGATCCACGGTGAGGCGGAGCCGATCGCGGGCGGCCTCCAGCTGCGGACCGATGACCGGTTCCGCCGCAGGGTGGACGGCGAGGTCGTCGAAGACGACAGTCAATGTGTGCTCGACCGAGTCCAGTTGCGAGCCTGGTTGAGAGTGCCGGTCGAGCTCAGGATCGACGACGAGTGCGTTGGCGCCGATGGTCGGGTGGGACGCGGCATGGTCCTCCCGGGAGGCCCGCAGGAATCCTGTGCGCTGCACCTCGACCCGGGCCGCGGAGGCAACCGGGCGGCCGGGGCCCGGCGGGCCCGGCGGGCCTGGCTCGACCGGCTCGACCGGCTCAGTCGGCTCGATCGGCTTGTCGTCGTCCGCCACCGCACCCAGGTCGTCGGTCGAGGCGTCGGCATCGGCGGGGCCGGTCGGGTCGACGGTGCCGTTCGTCGGGTCGATGTCGTCCATCGACTCGGTGTCCTCGATGTCCTCGGTCTCCTCGGCGTCGTTGGCGTCGTCGGCGGCCTCGGGGGCGGTCTCGTCGGCGGGTGGCTCGAACGGGGGGCCTGAGCGCTTCCCGACCTCGGCCGCGATCCCGCGGCGCTCGAGCGGCTCGGTGTCCTCGGCCAGCTGCTCGGCATCGCCGGGTGCCGGAGCGGGCTGCGGCGTGCTCAAGCCCTCCTCGGCTCCCACGAATCCCTCGGCATGCGGGTCCTCGACCTCCTCGAGGCCGGGCACCACCTCGACCACGTCGGCGCGTCCGTCAGCAAGCGCGGCGAGCTCGTCGCTGATGCTGTCCGCGTCGTCGGCGCCCAGGACGCGGGTCGCCAGCGTCAGGGGCACGATCAGCTGCTGACCGCTGTCCCCCACCACCAGCAGGTGTCCGTCGTGCAGCGGCAACCGGCGCGGCAGGTGCTCCATGCACTCGATGTCGTCCCACGCGATGCCCTGCCACTCCGCACCCTCACGCAGCCGCACACCGAGCCGGTCCGCGACCAACAGGGGCGCCCGTGCGTCCGCTACGGCTGCGACGTGCAGGACGGTGATCACCCCGAGCACGGCGAAGAGGGCCCAGTCGATCGCGCCACCGCTGTCGCCGAACACACGGAACGCGAAGGCAACGGTGAGGGCGGCCGCGACGACACCGACGATGCCGGAGAGGACGACGTTGCGGCGCACCTCCACCTGCTCGACGGGCTGCTCGACGGGCTGGTCTACGGGCTCCTCGATGGGTTGGTCCGCTGCCGGACCGCCGGTCATCTCGCTCTGGTCGCTCTGGTCGCCGCTGGTCGCCCGGGTCAGTCAGGTCAACGGGTCGGTGATCGGACGGTCGGCGTCGAAGGTCTGGTCGTTCATGTCACTCCCCCTGGATGGTCGCGATCACGGAGTCGAGCTCATCGGGTTTCACCAGCACGTCGCGCGCCTTGGAGCCCTCGCTCGGGCCGACGATGCCGCGACTCTCGAGGATGTCCATCAACCGGCCGGCCTTGGCGAAGCCGACACGGAGCTTGCGCTGCAGCATCGACGTCGACCCGAACTGGGTCGACACGACGAGCTCGATCGCCTGGATGACCAGGTCGAGGTCGTCGCCGATGTCGTCGTCGAGGACCTTGCCGCTGCTCTGCGGCGCAGTGACGTCCTCGCGATAGGTCGGCTCGAGCTGGGCCTTGCAGTGGCGGACCACCTGGTGGATCTCGGCCTCGGTCACCCAGCTGCCCTGGACCCTGATCGGCTTCGAGGCACCCATGGGCAGGAACAGGCCGTCACCCTGACCGACGAGCTTCTCCGCGCCCGGCTGGTCGAGGATGACCCGGCTGTCGGCGAGCGACGACGTGGCGAAGGCGAGCCGCGACGGGACGTTGGCCTTGATCAGGCCGGTCACGACGTCGACGGACGGCCGCTGCGTGGCCAGCACCAGGTGGATGCCGGCGGCTCGCGCGAGCTGGGTGATCCGGACGACCGAGTCCTCCACGTCGCGCGGCGCGACCATCATCAGGTCGGCCAGCTCGTCGACGATGATCAGCAAGTAGGGGTACGGCGTGAGCACCCGCTCGCTCCCCGCTGGGACGGTGACC
Source organism: uncultured Actinomycetota bacterium (assembly GCA_963724275.1). GTDB lineage: Bacteria > Actinomycetota > Actinomycetes > Propionibacteriales > Nocardioidaceae > Nocardioides. Next base: position 112,422 of record CAVRUB010000008.1, read on the forward strand.
TTCCCTGCGCGGACCGCCTTGTTGAAGTCGTCGATGTGGCGGAACCCGAAGTTGGCCAGGTCGTCGTAGCGCATGTCCATCTCGCGACAGACCCACGCCAGCGCCTCGGCGGCCTTCTTGGGGTTGGTGATGATCGGCGTGATCAGGTGCGGCACACCCTCGTAGTTGTTCAGCTCGACCCGCTTGGGGTCGACCATGATCATCCGTACCTCGTCGGGAGTGGCCCGCATCAGCACCGAGGTGATCAAGGAGTTGATGAAGCTGGACTTGCCGGAGCCGGTGGCGCCGGCGACCAGCAGGTGGGGCATCTTCGCCATGTTGGCGACGACGAAGCCGCCCTCGACGTCCTTGCCGAGGCCCGCGACCATCGGGTGGTGGTCGTTGCGCGCGGCGCTGGACCGCAGCACGTCGCCGAGGGACACGATCTCCTTGTCGACGTTGGGGATCTCGACCCCGACCGCGGACTTGCCGGGGATCGGGCTGAGGATCCGCACGTCCTCCGAGCCCACCGCGTAGGAGATGTTGCGCGAGACGCCGAGGATCTTCTCGACCTTGACGCCCGTGCCGAGCTCGATCTCGTAACGGGTGACGGTCGGGCCCCGGGTGTAGCCGGTGACCTGGGCGTCGATGCCGAACTCGTCGAGCACCTGGGTCAGCTTCTCCACGACGGCATCGCTGGCCTTCGACCGCGCACGGTGCGGCGAGCCGGGCTTGAGGGCGTCGCCGTTCGGCAGCGTGTAGGCGATGTCGCCGGACAGCGCGAGCTGCTCGACCCGTTGCGGCAACGGCGTGTGCGGCGGCGGCTCGAGCTCGCCGGTCTCGTCCTGGCCGGCCGGCACGGCGCCGGGCTCGTCGGCGAGCGCGACGTCGATCGGCTCGCGGAGCTCCATCGACTCCTCCACCGCAGCCGCGGCGGCGGCCTTGCGGCCGCGTCGCTTCTTGGTGGGCTCCCCGAGCAGCGGGGAGTCGTAGGCCTGGTCGCCCATGAGCGGGTCGATGGTGTCGCCTGCGTCACCGGTGCCGCGCTTGACGCGGATCGGCTGGGTCGGCTCGCCGCCGTCGTCGGTGGCCGGGCGGCGGCCGAGCAGGGAGTCGCCCAGGGCGCGGAGGCGGTCGGGGACGCGGTAGAGCGGGGTCGCGGTGATGACCAGGAGGCCGAAGAACGCGAGCAGCACCAGCAGCGGTACGACGACGGCCGGCGAGCGGAGCAGGTCGAGCAGCAGCGCGGAGACGACGTACCCGACCGCGCCACCGCCATCTCGCAGCGGGCTCGTGTCGCCGCTGACCGGCTGCGGGCTGCCGTTCGCGATGTGCACGATGCCGAGCAGGCCGAAGCTGAACGCCGCCCAGCCGATCACCTGGCGGCCGACAGGTCCGTTGGAGACCGGGTCGCGCATGACCCGCCAGGCCGCCAGCAGCACCAGGAACGGCACCAACCAACCGACCTTGCCGACGGTGCCGGCGACGACGGTGCGGACGAACTCCATGACGCCGCCGGGGACCTCGAACCAGACGCCGGCCGCGACCACGAGGGCGAGGCCGCAGAGCAGCAGGCCGATCCCGTCGCGGCGCTGCTCGGGCTCGATCTCCTTGGCACCTCCGACGACGCCCCGCACCACGGCGCCCACGCCGTGCGCGATCCCGAGCCAGATCGCGGCCAGTGCGCGACCCAACGCGCTGAACGCGTGCGACACCGGGCCGGGACCGTTGCGGACAGCACGAGGTGCCGGCCGACGGCTCGCGGTGCTCCGCTTCGAGGTCGGTCGCTTCTTGGCAGTACTCCGCGATCGCGAGCTGGTGCTGGCCCTTGAGGTGCTACCGCTACCGCGGCTCTTGGACGTGCTCCGGCTGCGCGACCGCGTCGGGGAAGACGTACGGGTCGCCATGCTGATGACCCTACTCATTCGTCACATCTGCCCCAGGGATCACGTGAGCGTGTCGGCGCCCCAAACGCCCCTTGCCTCACGCAGCCCGAGGCCGTCGGTGCAGACGCCCCGCGTCCGGCGCTGGGCGCCCAGCACCCGATGCAGCGGGGCCCCCGGTCCTCTCCGAGAGGGCGGGGACCTTTGTCGTCGCGGAGGTCGGAAGTCGCTCCTGGCGAGACTCAGGCCTCGACGACGACGGGGATGATCATCGGGCGGCGCTTGTGGGTGCTGCTGACCCAGCGCCCGATCGTGCGGCGTACGGACTGCTGCAGCTGGTAGGTGTCGACGTTGCCCTCGGACAGCAGCCCGTTGACCGCGTCGATGATCGGCTGCTTGATGTCGTCGAACATGGTGTCGTCCCACGCGTGCCCGCGGGCATGGATCTCGGGGCCGGCAGAGACCTTCCCCGCGACCGAGTCGACCACCACGATCACGGAGATGAAGCCCTCCTCACCGAGGATCCGGCGGTCCTTGAGCTCGGACTCGGTGACGTCGCCGATCGACGGACCGTCGACGAAGACATAACCGACGGCGACCTTGCCGCTGACCGACGCGACGCCGTCGACGAGATCGACGACGACGCCGTCCTCGGCGTAGACGACGTTCTCGACGCCGGTCTCCTTGGCCAGCGCGGCGTTGGCGAGCATGTGCCGGATCTCGCCGTGCACCGGCAGCACGTTGCGCGGGCGGACGATGTTGTAGCAGTAGAGGAGCTCTCCGGCGCTGGCGTGGCCGCTGACGTGGACGAGAGCGTTGCCCTTGTGGACCACGCGCGCGCCCCACCGGGCCAGCCCGTTGATCACCCGGTAGACGGCGTTCTCGTTGCCGGGGATCAGGCTCGACGCGAGGACGACGGTGTCGCCGGCCTCGAGGTTGACGAAGTTGTGGCTGCGGTTGGCGATCCGCGCGAGCGCGCTCATGGGCTCGCCCTGGGAGCCGGTCGAGATCAGGACCTGGCGGTCGACCGGCAGGTCTGCGAGCTCCTTGGCCTCGACCATCACGCCCGGCGGGATGGTCAGGTAACCGAGATCTCGTGCCACGCCCATGTTGCGCACCATCGAACGGCCGACGAAGGCCACCCGGCGGTCGTGGGCGACGGCGGTGTCGAGGATCTGCTGGACGCGGTGCACGTGCGAGGCGAAGCAGGCCACGATGATCCGCTGGTCGGCCTCGCGGAAGACCTGGTCGAGCACCGGCGTGATGTGCTTCTCCGAGGTCGTGAAGCCCGGGACCTCGGCGTTCGTCGAGTCGGTGAGGAAGAGGTCGACGCCCTCCTCCCCCAGCCGGGCGAACGCCCGGAGGTCGGTGATCCGGCCGTCGAGAGGCAGCTGATCCATCTTGAAGTCACCGGTGTGGAGCACCAACCCGGCGCCGGTCCGGATCGCGACCGCCAGCGCGTCGGGGATGGAGTGGTTGACGGCGATGAACTCGAGGTCGAACGGCCCGAAGCTGATCCGGTCGCCCTCCTTGACGGTGTGGAACACCGGCTGCTTCAGCCGGTGCTCCCGGAGCTTGCCGTTGAGCAGGGCGAGGGTGAGCTCCGAACCGATGAGGGGGATGTCGCCCCGCTCGCGCAGGAGGTACGGCGTCGCGCCGATGTGGTCCTCGTGCCCGTGGGTCAGGACCAGCGCCTCGATGTCGTCGAGCCGGCCCCGGATCGGCGCGAAGTCGGGAAGGATCAGGTCGACGCCCGGATGGTGCTCGTCGGGGAAGAGCACGCCGCAGTCGACGATCAGCAGGCGGCCGTCGTACTCGAAGACGGTCATGTTGCGGCCGACCTCGCCGAGGCCGCCGAGGGGGATGACCCGCAGGCCACCGGCGGGGAGCTCCGGCGGGGCGCCGAGCTCGGGGTGCGCGTGACTCACCGACCCACTCGCTTCGTCCGGTTGCGCACGAGGGGGCCTCGCGACGCCCTCAAGGCAGGACCCCTGCCGCTTCGAGTCCGGCGCGCAGGGCGACCAGCTCGTCGTCATCGAGCTCGATCAGCGGCGAACGGACCCGGCGGTTCTCCAGCACCCCGATCATCTCGAGGGAGGCCTTGGCGGTGGTCGCGCCGTAGTTGGGGGCGCCCATGATCGCGTCGACGGCGGGCAGCATGCCGGCGTAGATGTCGAGAGCCGCCATCGGGTCCCCGTGGTGGAACGCGTCGTACATCGCTCGCAGCCGGTCTCCGACGACGTGTCCGGCTACCGAAACGAAGCCGACCGCACCGTGCGCCAGCCAGCCCAGGTTGGAGATGTCGTCGCCGGAGTAGACGGCGTAGCCCATCTCCTTGATCCGGACTCCACGGGCGAAGTCACCGACCGCGTCCTTGACCGCTACGACCGGCTCCCAGTCGGCCATCGCTTCGTAGGACTCGAACGCGATCTGGCTGGCGGTGCGACCCGGGACGTCGTAGAGCATCACCGGCAGCTCTGCCGCATCGACCACCTGGCGGAAGTGGTTGAGGACGCCGCGCGGGCCCGGCTTGCTGTAGTACGGCGTCACGAGCAGCACGCCGTCGGCACCGATCTTGGCGGCCTGCTGTGCCAGCCAGACCGACGTGCTGGTGTCGTTGGTGCCGACCCCGGCGACCAGCTTGACCCGGTCACCCACCGCATCCTTGACCGCGGCGAGGGTCTCCCCGTCCTCTTCCTTGGTGGTGGTCGCGGACTCGCCGGTGGTCCCGGAGACCACCAGACCGTCGTGGCCGTGGTCGGCGAGGTGGCGGGCGACCCGTTGGACCGCGTCGAGATCGACCGTGCCGTCCTCGCTGAAGGGCGTGACCATCGCGGTCAGCACGGTGCCGAAGGGGGCGGAGCTCATGGAGCCAGGCTATCGCGCCTCATCCGCAGAGCCCCGACGCGCGGCGCGAATACCCGCCGCGAGCCCGGGATGCCTGTAGTACTAGTGGTCGTCCTCGGTCGAAAGGAAATCGCTGCCGTGGGTAAAGGCTCCTGCGCAAGAGGGCGGGTCGTCTTCCTCGTAACGCTGGTCGCACTGGTCGCGCTGGTCGTCCCGGGGCTCAGCGACGGTCCGTACGCGGCGGCCCCCGCGCCCGCCGACGCCGGTCCCCCGACGGCCGCCCTGACGGCCGCTGCGAGACCTGCCGAACATCGTCGTGATCCTGACCGACGACATGCGCGCCGACGAGCTCGAGCGGATGCCGAACGTCCGGCGGCTGCTGGTCAGGAAGGGCACCAGCTACACCAACGCCCTGTCCCCGCACCCGGTCTGCTGCCCTGCCCGCGCCGAGCTCCTGACCGGCCAGTACGGCCAGAACAACGGCGTGCAGGACAACCAGGGCCCGTGGGGCGGCTACCAAGCCCTCGACCAGCCCCACAACACCGTCGCTGCCTGGCTGCAGGGGGCCGGTTACCTGACCTCGCACCACGGCAAGTACCTGAACGGCTACCGCCGCGTGAGCTCACCCGAGGAACCCGGCTGGACCCGCTGGGACACCCAGATCGGCAACAGTACACCTACGACGGACTGGATGCAGTTCGTCGACGGCGACGAGTTCCAGGGCGAGTACGTCGCTCACGTGATCCGGCGACGTTCGAACAGCACGATCGCCCGCTTCTCGCGCAACGGCGGCCCGTTCTTCACGATCATCAACCACCTGGCTCCGCACAGCGCCCTCAGCAGACGGCACCTGGGGGCCTCCCCGCGCCGAGCGCAAGTATCGCACCGCGTACCCCGACCTGTTGCCGCCGTCGTACGGCGACCCGGCCTTCCAGGAAAGCAGTGTCGGTGACCTGCCGCCCGACCTCCGGGTCCCGCGGCTCCCGACCCGAGCGCTCATCCGCCTCACCCGCGCCCGGGCCCGCGCACTGCGCTCTGTCGACGACGCCGTGGCCCGCACCATCGGCCGGCTACGGAAGACCGGCGAGCTCCAGCAACACCTACGTCGTGTTCACCTCCGACAACGGCTTCCAGATCGGCGAGCACCGGCAGAAAGGCAAGAACCTGCCGTTCGACGAGTCCTTCGACATCCCCCTGGTCATCCGGGGCCCAGGCATCCCTGCAGGAGAGCGCATCGGAGAGCCGGTCACCCTCGTGGACCTCGGCGCGACGTTCCTGGACTGGGCGGGCGGGGTCGCTCCCGGCCGGCCGCTGGACGGGCTCCCGCTGCGCGAGATCGGCGACCGGCATCCGCGGGACACGATCCTCGTGCAGATCGGCGACTCGGCGGCCGACAGTCCCGACGGGTGGAAGTACCGGGGCGTCACCACCCACCGCTACCTGTTCGTGGTCCACGCCGGGGACCCGACCGTGGGCCTCCTGTTCGACCGGCAGCGCGACCCGTACGCGACCGTCAACCAGTTCGACAGGCCGCCCTATGCGAGCGTGAGGAAGGAGCTGTTGCGCCGGACCCTGGCGCTCGCGGACTGCTCGGGTCAAGCCGAGTGCAACCGGGAGTTCGGCGCACTACCGAAGCCTGCTTGAGCAGCCGCCGGTCGAGCCGTTCAGACGTGACGCATGACCTCGTCGGCGATCAGGTGCAGGTGCTCGAGGTCGGCGAGGTCGAGGACCTGCAGGTAGATCCGCTGCGACCCGAGGGCGGCGTACCGCTCGATCGTGTCGACGACCTCCGGGACCGTCCCGGCCAGCGCGTTGGCGCGCAGGTCCTCTGCGGTCCGGCCGATCGCCTCGGCGCGGCGTACGACCTCGGCCTCGTCCCGGCCCACGCACACGGTGAGCGCGTTGGACCAGGTGAGGCCGTCGGGGTCCCGACCGATCTCCTCGCAGGCCGCACGCACGCGTGCGAACTGGGCCGCGGTGGTCTCCTCGTCGACGAACGGAAGGTTGAACTCGTCGGCGTAGCGGGCCGTCAGCGCCGGTGTCTGCTTCCTGCCCCTGCCACCGATCAGCACGGGCGGACCGCCGCGATGGCCAACGGACTGGACCGGCTTCGGCAGCGCCGGGGAGTCCTCCAGCCGGTAGTGCTTGCCGGCGAAGTCGTAGGTCTCGCCGACGGGCGTCGACCACAGCCCGGTGACGATCTCGAGCTGCTCGGCGAACCTCTCGAACCGTTCCTTGGTGTCCGGGAACGGGATGCCGTAGGCCTCGTGCTCACGTCCGAACCAGCCGGCCCCGAAGCCCAGCTCGACCCGCCCCTCGCTCATCGCGTCGACCAGGGCCACCTGCATCGCGAGCACACCAGGGTGGCGGAAGGTGGCGCTCGTCATCATGGTGCCGAGCCGGATCGTCGAGGTGTCCCGCGCCAACCCGGCCAAGGCCGTCCAGGCGTCCGACGGTCCCGGCAGGCCGTCGCCGCCGAACGCAAGGTAGTGGTCGGAGCGGAAGAACGCCGGGAAGCCGAGCAGCTCGGCGGTGCGGACGACCGCGAGGAGGTCGTCGTACGACGCGCCCTGCTGGGGCTCGGTGAACACCCGGAGCTCGACTGTCATGGCGCCAGCCTGTCAGCCAATGCCAACGTCGCCCACCATCGGCGAAGAGTGGTACGACTGGCGGATGGATGCCCTTCGCGACGCTGCCGCCGCGGCCCTCGCCTACGCCGCATCGGTCGACGACCGCCCCGCCTTCCCCACCACCGAAGCGGTCGCCGGCCTCGATGCCTTCGACGAGCCGATCCCCGAGACCGGCGCCGGCGTCGCCGAGACGCTGCGGTTGCTGGACCGCGCGGGCTCTCCCGCGACGGTCGCCAGCACCGCGGACCGCTACTTCGGCTTCGTGATCGGCGGCGTCCATCCCGCCGCCCTCGGCGCTGCCTGGCTGGCCGACGCCTGGGACCAGAACGCGGCACTGCCGGTGATGTCGCCGGTGGCAGCACGCCTGCACCACGTCGTACGACGCTGGCTCGTCGAGCTGCTGCGGCTGCCGGAGGCCACCGGGGTGGTGTTCACCACCGGCGCCACCGTGGCCAACGCGACCTGCCTCGCTGCCGCGCGGGACGCGCTGCTCGAGCGCGCCGGGTGGGACGTCCAGGCGGACGGCCTGTTCGGGGCGCCCCCGGTCACGGTCGTGGTCGGCGAGCACCGGCACTCGACGCTGTCGAAGTCGCTCGGCCTGGTCGGGCTCGGCCGCCAGCGCGTGGTCGTCGTCCCGGCCGACGACCAGGGCCGGCTGCGGGCTGAGGAGCTGCCGGACGTGTCGGGTCCGGTCCTGGTCTGTGCGCAGGCAGGCGAGGTCAACAGCGGCGCGTTCGACCCGTTCGACGCGATCGCAGACTGGGCGTACGAACGACGCGCCTGGGTCCACGTCGACGGGGCGTTCGGGCTCTGGGCGCTCGCGGACCCGACCCGCGCCGAGCTGGTGTCGGGCCTCAACCGCGCCGACTCGTGGGCGACCGACGGGCACAAGTGGCTCAACGTGACCTACGACTGCGGGATGGCGTTCGTGCGGGAGCCGACCGCGCTGCGTCGTACCTTCACCGCCGTCGCCGGCTACCTGCCCAGCGACTCCGACGACATGGCGTTCGAGGCGATGCACCACACGCCGCAGTCGTCGCAGCGGGCGCGCCAGATCGAGGTGTGGGCGGTCCTGCGCGCGCTGGGACGGGCAGGCGTCGCGGAGCTGGTCCAGCGCACCAGCGACACCGCGGTCGCGCTCGCGGACCTCCTCCGGGCCGGCGGGCTGGACGTGCTCAACGACGTCGTCCTCAACCAGGTGCTGGTGCGGCTCGACGACGCCGCGAGCACCACCGCCCTCGTCGCGGAGGTGCAGGCGGACGGCCGGATCTGGTGCGGAGCCACGCAGTGGCAGGACGCGGCCGCGATGCGGATCAGCGTGTCGTCGTGGAAGTCGGGTCCGGACGATGCGGAGGCCGTCGCAGGGGTGATCCTGGAGTGCGCGGCGCGCGTGCGCGGCCGCGGCCGTGACGGCTAGGACCCGTCCCGGGCGTCCCCACCGCAGGCGAAGGACCGCTCCCACCGGACGACGTCGAACCCGTCGCGCGGTTCGCGGGCGACCTCGCGCCAGCGGCTGCGGCTGAACTCCGGGTAGTGGGTGTCGCCCTCCGGCGAGGCATGGACCTCACTGATGACCTGTACGTCGGCGTAGGGCAGCGCCGCGGCGTAGACCACCGCTCCCCCGCCGATCATCACGTCGCCCTCCATCGTGTCGGCGAGCGTCAGCGCATCGAGCAACGTCGGCGCGACGTACACACCCTCGCCGTGCCAACCCGGGTCGCCGGTCAGCACGATCGTGGTCCGGTCGGGCAGCGGCTTGCCGATGCCCTCGTGCGTGGTGCGTCCGAGGATCAGGATGTGTCCGGACGTCGTCTCCTTGAAGTGGGCGAAGTCCTCGGGCAGGTGCCACGGGATCTTGCCGGCCAGCCCGATCACGCCGTTCTCGGCCACTGCGGCGACCATCGTCACCGTCTTCCCGCCCGGGGTGGTCATCCAGTGGCGCCGATCGCGGAACCGGGACACCCTCGCGCAGTCATGGGAGGAAGCCTGCCATCCGTCGTCGGCACTGCGACCTCTGCCCGGGTCAGACCGCGATCGGTGCCTTGATCCCCGGGTGCGGGTCGTAGCCCTCGACCTGGATGTGCTCGAGGTCGAACCCGTCGATCGCGGTGACCGAGGGGTCCAGCACCAGCTTGGGCAGCGGCCGTGGCTCCCGGGTGAGCTGCAGGCGGGCCTGGTCGAGGTGGTTGGAGTAGAGGTGGGCGTCGCCGAGCGTGTGCACGAAGTCGCCGACCTGGAGGCCGGTCACCTGGGCCACCATGTGCGTCAACAGGGCGTAGGACGCGATGTTGAACGGCACGCCCAGGAAGACGTCGGCCGAGCGCTGGTAGAGCTGGCAGCTGAGCCGGCCCTCGGCGACGTAGAACTGGAACAGGGTGTGGCACGGCGCCAGGGCCATCTCGGGGATGTCGGCCGGGTTCCACGCCGACACGATGTGCCGACGGCTGTCCGGGTTGCTCCGGAGCTGGGCGACCACCTGCGCGAGCTGGTCGATGTGGCCGCCGTCGGGCGTCGGCCACGAACGCCACTGGGCGCCGTAGACCGGGCCGAGGTCGCCGTTCTCGTCGGCCCACTCGTCCCAGATCGTGATGCCACGGTCCTGGAGCCACTTGACGTTCGTGTCCCCGCGGAGGAACCACAGCAGCTCGCCGAACACCGAACGCGTGTGGATCTTCTTCGTCGTCACCAGCGGGAAGCCGGCGTTGAGGTCGAACCGCATCTGGTGGCCGAACACGCTCAACGTGCCGGTGCCGGTGCGATCGCCCTTCTCCGCTCCCTCATCGAGGATCCGCTGCACGAGATCGAGGTAGGCCTGCACATCGCTCAGGTTAGTCCGCCCCGAGGCGATCGCGACGGACATTCCAGCGGCGGGCGGTCGGGGGCGGGCTGGGCGGGGTCGGGCGGGGGTCGGGGGTCGGGTCGGGGGCGGGTCGGGTCGGTGGCGGTGGTCGGGGCGCGGGGGTCGGGTCGGGTCGGTGACACGGGCGAATGGGCACGAACTGCACGCTCCCGCAGCAAATTGCTGCGGTTTGGGACCAAACCGCATCCCTACCAGCTCACGCGCTGAGGGACATCGGGCCGTACACAACCCGCTCCAGCTCGATCAGGCACCCCGCCGCCACACCCCCTCCACGAGGCGGGCCCAGGTCTCACCGATCCGGGTCGGCACCGGGCGCGTCGGAGCGCGGGGTCGGGGCGGAAGGGGGCGGGTCGGGACACCGGCGAATGGGCACGAACTGCACCCTCCCGCAGCAAATTGCTGCGGTTTGGGACCAAACCGCAGCCCTACCAGCTCACGCGCTCAGGGACATCGGGCCGTACACAACCCGCTCCAGCTCGATCAGGCACCCCGCCGCCACACCCCCTCCACGAGGCGGGCCCAGGTCTCACCGATCCGGGTCGGCACCGGGGCGCGTCGGAGCGCGGGGTCGGGGGCGGAAGGGGGGCGGGTCGGGACACCGGCGAATGGGCACGAACTGCACCCTCCCGCAGCAAATTGCTGCGGTTTGGGACCAAACCGCAGGCCCTACAAACTCACGCGCTCAGGGACATCGGGCCGTACACAACCCGCTCCAGCTCGATCAGGCTCACCGCCGCCACACCGGCCTCCTTGAGCCCGGCCCAGGTCTCCCCGATCCAGGACTCGGCATCGGCCTGGCTCGAGAAGCGCTGGTCGCCGTACTCCTCGGCGGCCTCCCCGGTGAGCGTGACCTCGGCACCGGCGCCGTCCTCCAGCCGCCACCACCACGGGCGCTCGGAGGGGGTCGCCTGACGGAAGGCCGGCGGGGGGTCGGGAAGGTTCATCATGATTCCCTGACTGAGGTGTCGACGAAGGGCGGCTTGACGATCTTGAACACCTCGCGCCGCCCGCGGACGTCGACGGCGACCTCTGCGTCGTCGGCGACCACGCTGGCGACCAGCGCCAGGCCGATGCCCTGCTTGAGGCTCGGCGAGTACGTGCCCGAGGTGACCTCACCGAGCAGCACGTCGGGGATCAGCGAGACCGACATGTGGGGCCGCGGGATCGCGCGGCCCGTCGCGACCAGGCCGACCAGCTTGCGGCGCGCACCCCTCTCCTTCTCGGCGAGCACGGCGTCCCGCCCCCAGAACTCGGGCTTCTTCCATCCGACGGCCCAGCCGAGGCGTGCCTCGTTGGGGGTGACCGTCGGTCCGATGTCCTGGCCGTGCAGCGGGTAGCCCATCTCGGTGCGCAGCGTGTCGCGGGCGCCGAGCCCGCAGGCGAGGATGCCGAGGTCGGCGCCGGCCTCCATCACCGCGTCCCACAGCGGGAGCGCCGCGGCGCTCGGAGCGATCAGCTCGTAACCGCGCTCGCCGGTGTAGCCGGTGCGGCAGACGATGACCGACTCCCCGGCGAAGTCGGCCTCGACGAACGTCAGGTAGTCGTGGCCGACGGGGAGGCCGACCCTCGCCAGCACGTCGTCGGACCGCGTGCCCTGCACGGCGAGCACCACGTAGTCGGCATGGTGGTTGACCACCTCGATGCCGTCGGGAGCAGCGGCAAGGAGCCGGCGGTGGACCTCGGCGTTGTTGGCGGCGTTGGGAACGAGGAGCACGTGCTCGTCGTCGCGGTAGTAGCTGAAGATGTCGTCGACGATGCCGCCGGTGTCGGCGTCCAGGCACAGCGTGTACTGAGCGCGCCCGGGGCCGATCCGACCGAGGTCGTTGCTGAGGGTCGCGTTGACGAATGCGACCGCGCCGGGTCCGCTGACGACCACCTTGCCGAGGTGGCTCACGTCGAAGATGCCGACCGCGGACCGGACCGCGTTGTGCTCCTCGACGATCCCGGAGTACTGCAGGGGCATCTCCCAACCGCCGAACTCTGCGAACTTCGCGCCGAGTGCCTCGTGCCGCTCGTGCAGCGGCGAGCGAACCAGGGCGGGCGGCGACGCAGGGTGGGTTCCGTCGGGCATGACGGCGACTCTACCGACGTCGCTACCGACGAACGTTCCGACGCAGCTGACGTCTACCCTCGCCCCCATGACGTCGTTCGCCCTGCGTACTGCCAGTCCTGCCAAGACCCGGGCAGAAGCCGTGGTCGTCGGCGTGGTGCCCGGCGATCGTGGACGTGCAGGCGATCGTGGACGTGCCGGCACTGCCCGCCTGGCGGCCGGGGGCGAGGACGTCGCGAAGGCCTACGGCCGCCGGCTCGCGCCGCTGCTGGCTTCGCTCGGGCTCAGTGGCAAGCCGGGCGAGGTCGCCAAGGTGCCGACCAGCGGCAGCATCGCGTCACCTCTTCTCGTACTCGTCGGGCTCGGTGCAGACCCTGATCCGGTGTCCGTACGACGCGCGGCCGGCGCTGCCGCGCGCGCCGTCACGAACTCGGCGTCGGTCGCGCTGGCACTGCCTGCGGAGACCCCGGAGCTGGTCCGCGCGGTGCTCGAGGGCTACCGGCTCGGCGGCTACACGTTCACCCGCTACAAGAGCAGCGCATCGCCGTCTGCACCCGCAGAGCTCGTCGTGCTCTCGCCCGCGGCGCGGCGCAAGGAGTCGATCGCCGCGTTCGACGAGGGGCAGCTCGTCGTCGACGCGGTCGTCGCAGCCCGCGACTGGGTCAACACGCCCCCGGGCGACCTCACCCCGGCTGTCTTCGCCGACGGGATCGTGGCCGCGGCGAAGCCGGTCGCCGGCGTCAAGGCCAAGGTCTACGACGAGGCGGAGCTCGCCGAGCTCGGCTGTGGCGGCATCCTCGGCGTCGGTGCGGGATCGGACGCTCCCCCGCGCCTGGTCGAGCTGGACTACCGCCCCGCCAAGTCCTCCGAGGCGCACCACCCACCTCGTCCTGGTCGGCAAGGGGATCACGTTCGACTCCGGCGGGCTGACCATCAAGCCCGCGGCCAGCATGCCGACGATGAAGGAGGACATGGCCGGTGCCGCGGCCGTGGTGCAGGCGGTGCTGACCGTCGCGCGGCTCCGGCTGCCCGTCCGGTTGACCGCGATCGCAGCGCTCGCCGAGAACATGGTGGGTGGCGGGTCCTACCGGCCGGGCGACGTGCTGACGACGTACGACGGCACCACGGTGGAGATCTCCAACACCGATGCCGAGGGCCGGCTCGTGCTCGCCGACGCGCTCGGCCGCGCGGTCGAGCGCAAGCCCGACCTCATCGTCGACGTCGCCACGCTCACCGCGCACATGTCGCTCGCGCTCGGCGACAAGATGTGCGGCGTGATGGGCGACGACGCGACCGTCGAGCGGGTGCTCGCCGCGGCCCGGGCCGCCGGTGAAGAGGCCTGGCCGATGCCGATCCCGGAGCACATGGAGGAGCGGATCCGCACCTCCAAGATCGCCGATCTCTCGCAGCACGACTGGATCCGTTGGGGCGGTGGTCTCTTCGCCGCCGCCTTCCTGCGCCAGTTCACCGGCGGGCTGCCGTGGGCCCACCTCGACATCGCCGGTCCTGCGTTCAACAAGGGAGGCCCCACCGGGTACTGGACCTCCGGCGCGACCGGCTTCGGTGTCGCCACTCTGGTCGAGCTCGCCCGCTCCCTCGCCGACCCGTCACGGGCTCCGGCGTAGGACGCGCCGAGCGTCTCAGGCTTCGGGCGCCGAGGTCAGTAGTCGCGCGGCTTGTACTGCGGGTACTGCGCGGCCTTCTGCTCCTTGCGGACCCGCGAGTTGTAGTCGCGCATCCGCTGCGGGATCCCGACCACCGCGGCGTCGTAGGACGGGACCTGGTGCTTGTTGCAGAAGTCGTGCGCCCACTTCACGCCGGGGACGCGGCGGCGGGTCCACTCGCCGTCGTGGGCGACCAGGAGGAGCGTCACCTCGCTGACCGCGGTGCGGGGCTCGACGAATCCCTCGACCCCGCGACGAGCCGCGACCCAGTCGTGCAGATGGGTCTCATCGACCTTGTCGGCCGCGCGCACGCGCGTCGACCCGGTCCGGGCTGCGTCTCTCGCCGGCCCGCTCATCTTCGGTGCCTTCCGGAACCGGTCCCACAACGCCATGCCCTAAGTGTGCCTGATGAGCGAGGGGCGTTGCGCTGGGTAACACCCGTGGTGCAAGGATGGGCGCGCAGCCGAGTGACAGGGAGAACTGTGGTGGCCGAGGCCGACGGCGACGACGTAGTCGACGTCCTGATCTTGGGCGCGGGGTCGGGCGGCTACGCCTGTGCTCTCCGCGCCGCCCAGCTCGGGCTCAGCGTCGCGCTGGTCGAGCAGTCGAAGCTCGGCGGCACGTGCCTCCACGTCGGCTGCATCCCGACGAAGGCGCTGCTGCACGCCGCGGAGGTCGCCGACGCGACGCGGGAGGCGGAGACGTTCGGCGTGCTGGCGAAGTACGACGGCATCGACGCCGCCGGCGTCCGCAGCTACGCAGACGGCGTGGTCAGCCGGTTGTTCAAGGGTCTCAGCGGACTCATCAAGAGCCGCGGCATCCGGGTCGTCGAGGGTCGGGGCACGCTCACCGGCCCGAAGCAGGTCACCGTCGAGGGCACCGACGGCTCTGGTGGCGCCGTCACGTTGACCGGCCGCAACGTGGTGCTGGCGACCGGGTCCGCCCCGCGGCTGCTGCCCGGCATCGAGATCGACGGCAGCCGTGTGCTCACGTCCGACGACGCGATCCGCCTCGACCAGGTGCCGAGCTCCGCGATCGTGCTGGGCGGCGGGGTCATCGGCTGCGAGTTCGCCAGCGTCTGGCGCAGCTTCGGTGCCGAGGTCACCATCGTCGAGGCGCTCCCGAGACTGGTGCCGCCGGAGGATGCTGCCTCGTCCGCAGCGCTCGAACGTGCGTTCCGCAAGCGCGGCATCACCTCGCGCACCGGTACGTCGGTCACCAGCGTCGCCATCGACAGCGACGGCGGCGGCGTTGTCGTCACGCTGTCCGACGACACCGAGCTCCGCGCCGACGTACTCCTGGTCGCGGTCGGACGGGTGCCCCGGACCGAGGGCCTGGGCTACGAGGAGCAGGGCGTCACCCTCGACCGCGGCTTCGTGACGACCGACGACCGCTGCCGCACCGGCGTCGACGGCACCTGGGCCGTCGGCGACATCGTGCCGGGGCTGCAGCTCGCACACCGCGGCTTCCAGCAGGGCATCTTCGTGGCCGAGGAGATCGCCGGCCTCGCGCCGAGACCGGTCGACGAGCGCGGCATCCCCCGGGTCACCTACTCGCGTCCCGAGGTCGCGTCGGTGGGGCTCACCGAGGAGCAGGCCAAGGAGGAGTACGGCGACGACGCGATCGCCACGCTCACCTACGACCTCGGCGGCAACGGGAAGTCGCAGATCCTGCGGACCCAGGGTTTCGTCAAGCTGGTCCGCAAGGTCGACGGCCCGGTCGTGGGAGTCCATCTCGTCGGCGAGCGGGTCGGCGAGCTGATCGGAGAGGCGCAGCTCATCTACGGCTGGGAGGCGCACCCCGACGACGTCGCGCCGCTGGTCCATGCGCACCCGACCCAGAACGAGGCTCTCGGCGAGGCGTTCCTCGCCCTGGCCGGCAAGCCCCTGCACGCCCACAGCTGACTGCAGTCACCGAAACATCAAGCGAAGACGAGGATTTCATGGCCACCGAAGTCAACCTCCCGGCCCTCGGGGAGTCCGTCACTGAAGGCACCGTCACCCGCTGGCTGAAGCAGGTCGGCGACAGCGTTGCCGTCGACGAGGCGCTGCTCGAGGTCTCGACGGACAAGGTCGACACCGAGATCCCCTCGCCTGTCGCAGGCACCCTCCTGGAGATCAAGGCGGATGAGGACGAGACCGTCGAGGTCGGCGCCGTGCTCGCGCTGATCGGTGACGAGGGTGAGGGTGGCGGCGACAGCGGCTCCGATGAGTCCGCCGAACCCGAGGCGCAGCCGAAGGACGACGAGAACGCGGAGAAGAAGGCCGAGCAGGAGGAGGAGATCGCCGAGGAGACCGGCGACCTGCCTCCGGGCGACGAGACAGCTGAGAGCGAGAAGTCCGAGCAGGAGTCGCAGCCGGAACAGCCGGAGCAGGAGTCGGCGCCGGAGAAGCCCGCCGCCGAGACCTCTGGTGGCTCCGGCGGCTCTGGGGACAGCACGCCGGTCACGCTCCCCGCACTGGGCGAGTCGGTCACCGAGGGCACCGTCACCCGCTGGTTGAAGCAGGTCGGCGACGAGGTCGCCGTCGACGAGGCCCTGCTCGAGGTCTCGACCGACAAGGTCGACACCGAGATCCCCTCGCCCGTCGCAGGCACCTTGCTGGAGATCAAGGTGGAGGAGGACGAGACGGTGGAGGTGGGCGCCGAGCTCGCCATCATCGGCTCCGGTTCTCCTGCCCAGGAGAAGTCCGAGCCGGAGCCCGAGCCCGAGGCCGAGAAGGAGCCCGAGCCCGAGCCGGAGCCCGAGCCCGAGGCCGAGAAGGAGCCCGAGCCGGAGCCCGAGCCCGAGCCCGAAGCCGAGGCAGAGTCCGAGCCTGAGAAGAAGCCTGAGCCGGCCAAGGAGTCCGCGCCCGCGCCTGCCAGGGAGGCTCCGTCCGGCGACGCCGGCGACGACCGGCCCGGCTACGTCACCCCGCTCGTACGCAAGCTCGCGGCCCAGCACGGGGTCGATCTCGGATCGGTCAAGGGTTCCGGTGTCGGTGGTCGGATCCGCAAGCAGGACGTCATCGACGCCGCAGAGGCCCAGAAGCCCGCAGCGGCTGCTTCGGCTGTTCGGCTTCGTCGGGGCAGGCTGCTTCGTCCGCTCCCGCCGCGTCCTCGGCCCCTGCGCAGAGGTCGTCGACCCCGTCGCCGCTGCGGGGCCAGACCGTGAAGGTCAGCAGGCTGCGCAAGATCATCGCCCAGCGGATGGTCGAGTCGGTGCAGATCTCGGCCCAGCTCACCCAGGTGGTCGAGGTCGACGTCACCAACATCGCGCGGATGCGGGAGGCGACGAAGGAGGACTTCCTCGCCCGTGAAGGCGTGAAGCTCTCCTACCTGCCGTTCTTCGCCAAGGCCGCGATCGACTCCCTCAAGCAGCACCCGTCGCTCAACGCCACGCTCGACCTCGAGGCCGGCGAGGTGACCTACCACGACCGCGAGAACATCGCGTTCGCCGTGGATACCGAGAAGGGCCTGCTCACCCCGGTCGTCAAGGACGCCGGCGACCTGTCGGTGTCCGGTCTTGCGAAGAAGATCGCCGACGTCGCGGGCCGTACCCGCGCCAACAAGATCGGACCGGACGAGCTTTCCGGCGGGACCTTCACGATCACCAACCTGGGCAGCGTGGGCGCCCTGTGGGACACGCCGATCATCAACCAGCCCCAGGTCGCCATCCTCGGTCCCGGCACCGTGGTGAAGCGTCCCGTGGTCATCGACGACGACGACCTCGGCGAGACGATCGCCGTACGCCACATGGTCTACCTCGCGCTGACCTACGACCACCGGTTGGTCGACGGCGCCGACGCTGGCCGCTTCCTCCAGGAGGTCAAGGGCCGCCTGGAGGCCGCGCAGTTCGAGGTCTGAGCAGCGGAGCCCGGATAGCGCGAACCGATGGCACGGTACGAGCTGAACGAATCGGCCGTGGCGAAGGCACGCTCGTTGATCGCGGGCCGGCAGTACGTCCTCGACAGCGACTGGGGTGAGGTGCAACCAGCCGCAGACGCGGGCAACGCCTTCCTCGAGCGCCACTCGTGGGACGACTACGCCGCCTGGCACCTCGGGCTGACCGTCGGTGCCAACGACGAGACCAAGGCGCGCTACGCGTTCGTGTACGGCGACTTCCGGCGGATCCACCGCAGCGGGCTCATCGCGTGCGTCTACCGCGCCGCCGAGTGGCGGCACAAGCAAGTGGAAGCCGCTGCCTACGACCTGCTCCAACAGCTCGATCGGACCGCCGGCATCGACTGACCGGAGACGAGGTCCCTGACCACCGGCTGTCGAGAGAATCCGGGCACCCCAGGGACCACCGGTGGGTACCGGCAGAGGAGGTCTCGAGACGGTCGCTGCGCGACCTCCTCGACCACCGGTGGCAAGAGAGGTCTCGAGACGGTCGCTGCGCGACCTCCTCGACCACCGGTGGCAAGGGGTCCGGGGACGTCACTGGGCAGCGGTCGGTCGAAAGAATCCGGGCACCTCAGGGACCACCGGTGGTCGAGGAGGTCGCCCTGGCGACCGTCTCGAGACCCCTCTGACCGGTTGTGACGACGGGCGGCGCTCCACCATCGGCGTGGCAGGGTGGGTCGCATGAGTCTGCACGTCGTCATGGCCGGCAGCTCCGGCTTCCTCGGGACCCACCTCCGCGAGGAGCTGGAGGGGCGCGGACACCGGGTCACCGCGCTCGTACGACGACCTGCCGAAGGTCCTGACGAGTCCAGCTGGGATCCCGGCGCCGGCAAGGTCGACCGGGAGCTCGTGGCATCGGCCGACGTCGTCGTCAACCTCGCAGGCTCCCCGACCGTCGGCAACCCGCACTCGCGCAAGTGGTCGACGGAGCTGCACGACTCACGGGTCGGGACGACGAAGGTGCTGGCCGAGGCGATCGCGGCGGCACCGCAGCCGCCGTACTTCGTCGCGGGCAACGCCGTCGCCTGGTACGGCGACCACGGTGCCGCCGAGCTGACCGAGGCCGCAGACAGCCGGGGTCACTCGCTGATGACCAATGTCTGCCGCGACTGGCAGGCGGCCGCGCGGCCGGCTGTCGACGCGGGCGGGCGGGTGGCGTTCCTGCGGACAACGCCGGTCATGCACCGGTCGAGCGCACCGCTGCAGCAGCTCCGGCTGCTGTTCAAGGCCGGCCTCGGCGGCCGGCTCGGCGACGGTCGCCAGCACATGCCGATGATCTCGTTGCGCGACTGGGTCGGCGCGACGTCGTACCTCATCGAGCACCCGACCGCCGACGGCCCGTTCAACCTGTGCTGCGAGACGACACCGACCAACGGCGAGTTCACCAAGGCGCTCGCGCAGCGGGTGCACCGGCCGGCGTTCGCGACGGTGCCGGGGCCGGCGCTCAAGCTCGCTGCCGGCCGGCTCGCGCCGGCGGTCCTGGGATCGATGAACGTCCGACCCCAGGCGCTCCTGGACCTCGGCTACGAGTTCGCCGATCCCGACGTGGACTCGGTCCTGGCCAGCGGTCTCTCGTAGACCGCCGCCAGCACCCAAACGTCCCGCGTCGAGCGGAACACGAGCCGTCGGGTGGTCAGCCCGTCGCGCGGCAGCGCCCGCGGGCGGCCACCGCCGGCCGGCACCGCCACCGCTTCGGCGAGCCGATCGGTGACATCCAGGATGATCCGTCGTTCGGTGCGCACGCGCAGGTGGACCGAGTGCACCTGCATCATCATCCGCCGTACCCGCAGGCCGCGCTCGACCCACCGGCTCAGCATCCCGACGTCCTTGGCGCCGACCCTCGACCCCGGCAGGTAGATCCGACGCAGCGCTGTCACGTCGCCGCGCGCCCACGCCGCCGAACGCGCGCGGTCCCAGTCGCGTAGCACGGTGAGCGAAGCCACCGCGTCGGTCGCCGTCACCGACGCCGCCCGCGGCAGCGGACCGGCCGAAGGAGGGCTGCTGCGGTCCTCCTCCCCCAGTGAAGACCGCAGCAGCCCGGTCATGACCAGCGCGACCACGGCTACCACGGTCGCCGTGGCGACCGCAAGGGTCGCTCGGAGCGGAAGCGGCGACGCGGGGTCGTGGTCAGCGGTCATGGCGACAGTCCTACCCGGGTCACCGCGACGGCGCACCCGGCTATCCACAGGCCTGCGACAGGTCGCCTCGGACGGTCGCTCCGACTACCTCGCTCGCCGGCACCGCCCGGTAGGCTCGCTCCGTGACGGATCTGCAGTTCGAGGAGGCCGGCCTCGGTGCCGATGCCATCGACTACCTGGCGGCGTGGGACCTCCAGCGCCGGGTGCATCAGCAGGTCACCGCAGGAGACCGTCCCGGCACCGTGCTGCTTCTCGAGCACCCGCCGGTGTTCACCGCGGGCAAGCGCACTGATCCGCACGAACGGCCCGCCGACCCCGGCGGCGCCGCTGTGATCGACGTCGACCGCGGCGGCAAGATCACCTTCCACGGTCCCGGTCAGCTGGTCGGCTATCCCATCGTCCGGCTCCCCGACCATGTCAAGGTCGTCGACTACGTCCGCCGGGTCGAGGAGGCGCTGATCGCGGTGTGCGCCGAGCTCGGTGTCACGACCGCCCGGGTCCCGGGCCGCAGCGGTGTCTGGCTCCGGGCCGACGCCCGCGGGCCCGAGCGCAAGATCGCCGCCCTCGGCATCCGGGTCAGCCGCGGCGTCACCATGCACGGCTTCGCGCTCAACTGCGACGTCGACCTCGGCTGGTACGACCGGTTCGTCCCCTGCGGCATCTCCGACGCCGGCGTCACCTCGCTCAGCCAGGAGCTCGGCCGTGACGTGCCGGTGGTCGACGTACTGCCGTCGGTACGGCGGCACCTGAGCGACCTGCTCTCCTGGCGGCCGTACGACCCCACCCCCGACTACGAGGCCCGTCCCGAGCCGGGCCGCACCCGCAGGTCCCGCAGGTCCCGCTCCTCGCGCCCAGCCGCTGAGCCGCCCGTCGAGTGGTCACAAACTGCAGCTTTCCGGCCCCTGAGGTTGCGGTTTGGGACCAAACCGCAACCCTCCGAGCGGGCGTGTCCGGCCTCCCGTGCAACCTCCCGCGTGGTCGGATCGTCTGATCCCGGAGGGGACGAACAGACAGGGGCACACGGGTGAGCGACCTCGTCATCGAGACGACCGGCCTGCGGAAGGAGTTCCGCAGCTTGCGGGGCGAACTGCGGGTCGCCGTCCAGGGTCTGGACCTGGCGGTGCCGGCCGGCGGCGGCGTGCACGGCTTCCTCGGACCCAACGGATCCGGCAAGACCACCACCATCCGGATGCTGCTCGGACTGGCCCGGCCGACCAGGGGCACGATGCGACTGTTCGGCCAGCCCGTCCCCCAGCGCCTACCGCAGGTGATCGGGAGGGTCGGCGCGGTCGTCGAGTCCCCGAAGTTCTCGCCCAACTTCAGCGGCCGCCGCAACCTGCATCTCCTCGCCGGCGCGATCGGCGCGCCGGCGGCGCGCGTGGACGCCGCCATCGAGACGGTCAGGCTCGCCGGGCGGGAGAAGGACCGCTACAAGTCCTACTCCCTCGGCATGAAGCAGCGGCTGGCGATCGCCGCGACGCTTCTCAAGGAGCCGGACCTGCTGATCCTCGACGAGCCGACCAACGGCCTCGACCCCGCCGGCATCCGTGAGATACGCGAGACGATCCGCGACCTCGGGGCGTCCGGTGTCACTGTCCTGCTGAGCTCGCACATCCTGGCCGAGGTGCAGCAGGTCTGCACGTCGGCCACCATCATCGGCAACGGCAGGCTGCTGGCATCGGGCACGGTCGAGGAGCTGCTGGGCAGCAGTACGGCGTACCGCGTCGTGGTGCCGGAGCCCACTATTGCCGCCGAGGTACTGGCTCGCGCGCAGCTCCTGTCGTCCCACGTCGACGGCGTCCTGCACGTCGAAGCTGAGCGGTCGTCCGACATCACCCAGGTTCTTGGCGAGGCCGGCATCTGGCTCACCGAGCTGACCCCTCTCCGGGCCGACCTGGAGGCCTACTTCCTCCAGCTCACCGAGGCCGAGGAGCTCGGTCACGGTTCGACGGGTGCGGTCGCATGAGCCGCCTGCTCCGGGTCGAGCTGACCCGGCTCCTGTGCCGACGTGCGGTGCTCGTCATCCTCGCCGTTTCCGTCGCGATCCCGACGGTGATCGGCGTCGCCACCGTCCTGAACACCCGGCCACCGTCCGACGCCGAGCTCGCGTACGCCGAAGAGCAGGTCGCCGCCGAGTCCGCCCTGCCCGGTGTCGAGCGGCAGCTCCAGAAATGCGTCGACAACCCCGAGCGCTTCCTCGGCGAGCCGGTGCCGGACGACATCCAGGCCGCCTGCGAGGAGAACTACCTGCCGCAAGTCGAGTGGTACGTGTACTGGGACCCGCTGGAGCTCGCCGAGGAGCGCGACCAGGGCTCCGGACTCGCGGTCGTGATCCTGCTGGCGATCTTGATGATGCTGGTCGGCACCACGTTCGCCGGCCACGACTGGGCCAGCGGATCGGTCAGCAACCAGCTCCTGTTCGAGCCCCGCAGGCCTCTGGTCTGGGCCGCCAAGGGCGCCGTCGTCACGGTGCTGGCCGGACTGTTCACAGGCGCGGTAGTGACGGCGTACTGGCTGGTGCTCGCCGTGGTGGCCCGCTCCCGCGACCTCCCGACCGGTGACGGGCTCCTGCTCGACTGCCTGCAGAGCGGCTGGCGCGGGGCGGGCGTGGCGGCTGCGGCCGCGCTGGCCGGGTACGCGCTCACGATGCTGTTCCGCAGCACGGTGGCCGCGCTCGGCGTGCTCCTCGCCGCCAGCGTGGCGGGGGGCATCGTGCTCGCCGTGATCGGGATCGACTCGGTCTGGAACCCCGGGCTCAACATCGCCGCGATCATCCTGGACGGGGCGACGTACTGGACCGACGGGCCCTGCGCCGACGGTGAGGGGCTCGGGGAGTGCCAGGTCGAGAAGGTGCTCCCATTGGACCGGGCACTCAGGTTCCTGGGCTCGGGCCTGGTGCTGTTCGCCGCCGCGTCGCTGGTCTCGTTCGGGCGTCGGGACGTGCCCTGAGGGTTAGGTCCCGAGACGGTCGCTGCGCGACCTCCTCGACCGCCGGGCCGACAGAGACGTGCCCTGAGGGGTGGTCTCGAGACGGTCGCTGCGCGACCTCCTCGACCGCCGAGGGCCTGCGCCGGGAAAGCGGTGGTCACCCGGCTGCGCGGTAGTCTTGCGGGCGTGTCCGCACCCGTTCCTGAAGGCCGCAAGCTCCTCCGTCTGGAGGTCCGCAACGCCGAGACCCCGATCGAGCGAAAGCCCTCGTGGATCAAGACCCGGGCCAAGATGGGACCGGAGTACACCGCGCTGCAGAGCCTGGTGAAGTCCGAGGGTCTTCACACGGTGTGCCAGGAGGCCGGCTGTCCCAACATCTTCGAGTGCTGGGAGGACCGCGAGGCGACGTTCCTCATCGGCGGCGACCAGTGCACGCGCCGCTGCGACTTCTGCCAGATCGACACCGGCAAGCCGCAGCCGCTGGATCGTGACGAGCCGCGTCGGGTCGCGGAGTCGGTCAGGAAGATGGAGCTGCGCTACGCCACCATCACCGGCGTCGCCCGGGACGACCTCGACGACGGCGGCGCCTGGTTGTACGCCGAGACGGTGCGCGCCATCCACGAGCTCAACCCCGACACCGGCGTGGAGAACCTGATCCCCGACTTCAACGGCGTCCCCGACCTGCTCCAGCAGGTCTTCGAGTCCCGCCCGGAGGTGCTGGCCCACAACGTCGAGACGGTGCCGCGGATCTTCAAGCGGATCCGGCCGGCGTTCCGCTACGAGCGGTCGCTCGACGTGCTCACCCAGGCCCGCGCGTTCGGGCTGGTGACCAAGTCCAACCTGATCCTCGGCATGGGCGAGACCCGCGAGGAGGTCAGCCAGGCGATGCGCGACCTGCACGCCGCCGGCTGCGAGCTGCTCACCATCACCCAGTACCTCCGCCCCTCGGTGCGCCACCACCCCGTCGAGCGGTGGGTCAAGCCCGAGGAGTTCGTCGAGCTCCAGCAGGAGGCGACCGAGCTCGGGTTCGCCGGGGTGCTCTCAGGACCGCTGGTGCGTTCGTCGTACCGTGCCGGTCGCCTGTACCGTCAGGCGATGGACGCGCGCACAGCCGACAGATTCGCCTCGGCCTAGCCGCACTCGACTCCGATCACAGACCAAGAGGTAGGCAGCACCGCACGATGTCGAACCAGCCGCTCGATCCCTCGACCATGAGCCGACGCCGACAGGTCATCGAGACCTTCAAGATGACCCGGCAGGTCGACCGCGCCGTCGGTTGGTGGATGCTCCTCGCGTTCCTGGTCCTCGGCGGCATCGGGTTCGGCATCTTCTGGTTCCTCCCCGGCGACGGGATCATCAGCCTGGTCATGGCCATCGTGGGCGGCCTGCTGCTCGGCTTCCTCGGCATGATGATCGTGTTCAGCCGGCGCGCGCAGAAGGCGGCGTACTCGCGGCTCGACGGCCAGGTCGGTGGCGGCGCTCGCGCGCTGTCCATGCTGCGCCGCGGGTGGAAGGTCGAGGAGATCGTCGGCTTCACCAAGCAGCAGGACATGGTGCACCGAGTGGTCGGGCCCCCGGGGATCGTGCTCGTCGGCGAGGGCAACCCCCACCGGCTGCGCCAGCTGATGGCGAGCGAGCGGAAGAAGCACGAGCGCGTCGCCGCCGACTTCCCGGTGCACGAGGTCTACGTCGGCAACGACGAGGGTCAGGTCCCGCTGCCCAAGCTGGTGAAGCACGTGCAGAAGCTGGGCCGTCAGGTGAAGCCCGCCGAGCAGACCGATCTCCTGATGCGACTCAAGGCGCTTGACGCGCAGCGCCCGAAGGTCCCGCTCCCCCGTGGCCCGGTGCCGACCAACATGAAGGGCATGCGCGGCAACCTCCGCGGTCGCTGACCGATCTAGCGCCCCTGGGCCTCGGCGCAGGCCTGAGGACGTCCTCCTGGTTGCCTGCCCCCGTCCGCACGCCGTCCAGGAGAGGTTAGACGCCAGTCGTGGTGAGCCGGCGGTAGGTCTCCATCGTCACCGTGGCCGTGCCGGCGAGGAGGTCGTGCAGTCCGCGGCCGTCCGGACGGAAGACGAGCGGCGGGATGACCAGCACGATCGCCACCTGCCGGCCGAGCAGGCGGCAGCGGGTTGGCGAGGCGGCCGCGGCCGCGGGCGGGTACGACGCGCAGCCGGGTCAGGAGCTTCCCGAAGGATCCCCCGAGCAGCCACGTGAACAGCGCTGACTCGAGCACGAAGACACCCAGTGTGTAGAACTGGGCGGGCGAGCCGGGCGCGCCGTACTCCTCCAGACCGACGAACACGATCACGACGAGGGTCGAGGCGATCCAGTCCACGAACAGCGCCAGGATCCGCCGACCCCAGGACGCGGTCGGGAACGGCACGGTGGAGGCGGCGAGGGTGGGCATCGCCGCCACCCTAGTGATCGCATGCCGAGGGGCTGAACGGGAGTCCCACAAACCTGTTACATCCCTGAAACAATGTGGTCATGGTCGAGAAACCGCCCCTCCGTAGGTTGCTGGACAGGCGGTCGTAGCGCAGCGTTGCGTAGGTACGATGCCGCGATCCACCCCTCATATCCGGAGACCGGATCCAGACTGGTGGCTGACCCCGGGTCAGCCGAGGAGGAACGAATGTTCAGCAACAGCGAAGAGCTGCTCAAGTTCATCGCGGACGAGGGCGTCGAGATGGTCGATGTCCGTTTCTGTGACCTGCCGGGCATCATGCAGCACTTCACGGTGCCGGTCTCGTCGTTCGACCAGTCGGTGTTCGACGACGGCCTCGGCTTCGACGGCTCG
Organism: uncultured Actinomycetota bacterium; assembly: GCA_963724275.1. Taxonomy (GTDB): domain Bacteria; phylum Actinomycetota; class Actinomycetes; order Propionibacteriales; family Nocardioidaceae; genus Nocardioides. Next base: position 138,083 of record CAVRUB010000008.1, read on the forward strand.
TCGATCCGTGGCTTCCAGGCCATCAACGAGTCGGACATGGCGCTCTTCCCGGACCCGACGACGGCGTACGTCGACCCGTTCCGGAAGTCCAAGACCCTCAACCTGAACTTCTTCATCCACGACCCGATCACCGGCGAGCCCTACTCCCGCGACCCGCGCAACATCGCGAAGAAGGCACTGGCCTACCTGAACACCACCGGCGTCGCGGACACCGCGTACTTCGCCCCCGAGGCCGAGTTCTACATCTTCGACTCGGTCCGCTACTCGACCACCGCTAACGAGGGGTACTACCACATCGACTCCGTCGAGGGCTGGTGGAACTCGGGCCAGGAGGGCGACAACAAGGGCTACAAGACCCGCTTCAAGGGGGGCTACTTCCCCGTAGCGCCTTACGACCACTACGGCGACCTGCGCGACGACATGGTCAAGAACCTCGAGAACGTCGGCCTGCAGGTCGAGCGCGGCCACCACGAGGTCGGCACCGCAGGTCAGGCGGAGATCAACTACAAGTTCGACACGCTGCTCAAGGCCGCGGACGACGTGATGAAGTTCAAGTACATCATCAAGAACACCGCGTGGGAGCAGAACAAGTCGGTCACCTTCATGCCGAAGCCGATCTTCGGCGACAACGGATCGGGCATGCACGTGCACCAATCGCTGTGGAAGGGCGGCGACCCGCTGTTCTACGACGAGACCGGCTACGGCGGGCTCTCCGACATGGCCCGTTGGTACATCGGCGGCATCCTGAGGCACGCCCCCGCGCTGCTGGCGTTCACCAACCCGACGGTCAACTCCTACCACCGCCTGGTCCCGGGCTTCGAGGCCCCGATCTCATTGGTCTACTCCTCTCGCAACCGCTCTGCCTCGGTCCGGATCCCGATCACGGGCACCAACCCCAAGGCGAAGCGGATCGAGACCCGGTTCCCCGACCCGTCTGCGAACCCGTACCTCGCGTTCTCGGCGCTGATGCTCGCCGGTCTCGACGGCATCCAGAACAAGATCGAGCCGGCGGCACCGATCGACAAGGACATCTACGAGCTCCCGCCGGACGAGATGGCCGAGATCGCCCAGGTCCCGACCTCGCTCAGTGCTGTGCTCGACGCGCTGGAGGAGGACCACGAGTTCCTGACCGCCGGCAACGTCTTCACGCCCGACCTGATCGACACCTGGGTCACCTACAAGCGCGACCAGGAGATCGCTCCCGTGCAGCAGCGCCCGCACCCGCACGAGTTCGAGCTCTACTACGACGGGGTCTCTGTGACCTGCGGCTAGATGCCTGAAACGGCGTCTGACCTGCGAAAACGTCTTTCAACGTCTTCCAGCGTCAGACGTCGTTTCTCATCCTTGTGCGTACCCAGTGCACCCCACTGCGGGGGCAGCAATCAGGGCGAGCACCCGGGTTCCACACGGACGAGCGCGGCACACTCAACGTGGTGCGTCATCGGGAACAAGTCGATGGGCCTGAGCGTGAGTGCGATCCTTTGGCGGTCTCGCTGTACCCACGGGCGAAACTGCCCTCTGACCTGCAGCGATGCCGCCCGAGAGGTCTGAGGTCGACAGCACGCCACTGAGAGCGTTTGCGAATCAAAGCAAGCCCATTCCGAGCGCTGGTGTCAGCGGGCACCGACGGTCGCAAACAACTGCATCTTCAGGTCTCGCCGCGAGCGCGGGCTTCGAGGTACTGATCCATCACCGCCACTGGGATCCGGCCGCGGTCGGAGACGACAATGTCGTGCGCGGACGCCGAGCGACGTACATCCGCCGGGGTCGGCGGTGCGGGCGCGAGCGGCGGTGCCGCTTCAAGGGCTCGTACGGCGTTGGCGCCGACCATCTCCTCGGCGAGTCCTACGCGCGCAGCCGCGAGGAAGCGGTAGGTCCACTCCTGGGCGAGCTTGCGGGTCTCGCAGAAGACGATCGGCACTGTCGGGAACCGGATCTGGCATTCGGCGATGCCATCTGCCACGACGCTGGGTCGGACGTGGTCGAGCTTGAAGACCCGCGAGTAGCCCTCTTCGACGACGACCGCAGCACGCGGGATTGCGGCCAACTCGGTGAGCTGGAACTTGAGCTTGCCGGTCGTCAACGACGTGACGAGATCGGCCAACGACTTGCGCTCCACCGTGGCCTGCAACAGCCCGTCGACGAGGAGTCCGTAGTCACCGGCCTTGAGCGGCTCGCGGCGGGTCGTCGCCTGCCGGTCGGCGAAGGTGAACGGGTACCGCTCGCGGATGTCGACCGCGATCTCCAGGTCCGCGACTCCACTGGCGCGGGCGCCGCGACACAGCCGCGACTCCCCGTCGATCGCGACTGCTATCAGACGATCTGTGCGGGCCAGTCGACGCTGAGGTACTGCGTCTCCTGGAACTCGCGCAGTCCGTCGCGGGCTCCCTCGCGGCCGAGGCCGCTCTGCTTCACGCCGCCGAAGGGCGCGGAGGGGTCGGAGACCAGGCCGCGGTTGATGCCGACCATGCCGGCCTCGATCCGTTCGCCGAGGCGGAGGGCGCGGCCGAGGTCGCCGGCGAAGACGTAGGCCGCCAGGCCGTACTCGGTGTCGTTCACGAGCCGGACGAGGTCGTCCTCGTCGGTCCACACGGTGACCGGGCGCGACGGGTCCGAAGATCTCCTCGCGCATGATCGCCGCGTCGGCGGGGACGTCGGCGAGGACGGTCGGCGGGTAGAAGTGCCCGGGTGCGTCCGGCAGCTCGGCGCGGTGGGAGATGCGCGCACCCTCCGCCACCGCCGCGTCGACGAGGTCACCGACGCGGGCGACCGCGGCGGAGCTGATGAGCGGTCCGATCGCGGCGCCGTCGGCGGCGGGTCCGACGGTCAGCTTCTCGACCTCGGCGCCGAGCTTCGCGACGAAGTCGACGGCGACGTCCTGGTGCACGTAGATCCGGTTGGCCGCGGTGCAGGCCTGGCCGCCGTTGCGGAACTTGGCGATCATCGTTCCGGCGACGGCTGCGTCGAGGTCGGCGTCCTCGGTGACGACGACGGGGGCGTTGCCGCCGAGCTCCATCGAAGCGTTGAGGACCCGGTCGGCGGCCTGGCGCAGCAGGGTGCGCCCGACCGCGGTCGAGCCGGTGAAGGAGACCTTGCGGACCCGCGGATCCTGCAGCCAGGTGCTGACCACGCTCGCGGCGTCGGTGGTGGTGACGAGCTCGACGACGCCGTCGGGCACGCCCGCCTCGGTGAGCATGCGGGCGATGGCGAGGGCGGTCAGCGGCGTCTCGGCGGCCGGCTTGAGTACGACGGTGCAGCCGGCCGCGAGCGCCGGGGCGATCTTGCGGGTGGCCATCGCCGCGGGGAAGTTCCACGGCGTCACGAGCGCGGCGACGCCGACCGGCCGGTGGGTCACGAGCGTGCGGGCGCCACCGGCGGGTGCTTCGCCGTACTCCCCGCCGGGCCGGACGGCCTCCTCGGAGAACCACCGGAAGAACTCGGCCGCGTAGCCGACCTCGCCGGCGGCGTCGGTCAGGGACTTGCCGTTCTCGCGGGCGATCAGGGCGGCGAGCTGGTCCTTGTCGCGCAGCATCAGCTCGTGCGCGCGGCGCAGGACCTCGGAGCGGTGGCGAGGGGGCAGTGCCGGACCACTCGGGGAACGCCCGTGCTGCTCGGTCGACCGCGGCCGTGGCTTCGTCCGGCGCCGTGGTCGGCCACGTGGTCGATGACCTCGAGGGTCGCCGGGTCCTCGACCGCGAAGGTGCCGTGTGCCGGTCATGGGCGGAGCGCTCCCTCGATGATCCCGAGTGCCTCGTGCAGCAGCTCGTCGGAGATGGCCAGCGGCGGGAGGAAGCGCAGCACGTTGCCGTAGGTCCCGCAGGTCAGCACGATGACGCCCTGCTGGTGCGCCGCGGTGGCGACCTCTCGGGCGAGTGCGGGGTCGGGCGTCGTGGTGCCGGCCTCGACCAGCTCGACCGCGATCATGGCGCCGCGGCCGCGGACGTCGCCGATGCGCGGGTCTCGGTCCTGCAGCGCGCGCAGGCGCCCCAGCATCAGGGTCTCGATCTCCCGGGCGCGTGCCACCAGCCCGTCGGCCTCGATGGTCTCGATGGCGGCGAGCGCGGCGGCGCAGGCCAGCGGGTTGCCGCCGTACGTGCCGCCCAGTCCGCCGACGTGCGGAGCGTCCATGATCTCGGCGCGGCCGGTGACGGCCGACAGCGGGAGGCCGCCGGCGATGCCCTTCGCGGTGACGATGAGGTCGGGTACGACGCCCTCCCGGTCGCAGGCGAACCAGTCGCCGGTGCGGGCGAAGCCGGTCTGCACCTCGTCGGCGACGAACACGACGCCGTTGTCGCGGCACCACTGCGCGAGCGCCGGCAGGAAGCCGGGAGCCGGGCTCGATGAAGCCGCCCTCGCCCTGGATCGGTTCGATCACGATCGCGGCGAGGTTGGCGGCGCCGACCTGCTTCTCGATCGTGTCGATCGCCCGGAGCGCGGCAGCCGGTCCGCCGACGCCGCCGTCGCGGAACGGGTACGACAGGGGCGCGCGGTAGACCTCGCTCGCGAACGGTCCGAAGCCGTGCTTGTACGGCATGTTCTTCGCCGTCATCGCCATGGTGAGGTTCGTCCGCCCGTGGTAGGCGTGGTCGAAGACCACGACCGCCTGGCGACCGGTGTGCACCCTGGCGACCTTGACCGCGTTCTCGACGGCCTCGGCACCGGAGTTGAACAGCGCGGTTCGCTTCTCGTGGGCGCCCGGCGTGAGCCGGTTGAGCGCCTCGGCGACCGCGACGTACCCCTCGTACGGCGTCACCATGAAGCAGGTGTGGGTGAACGCCGCCACCTGGTCCTGGACCGCCTCGACCACCCGCGGCGCACTGCTGCCGACGGTGGTCACCGCGATCCCCGAGCCGAGGTCGATCAGGTGGTTGCCGTCGACATCGACGACGATCCCGCCACCGGCGCGGGCGGCGAAGACCGGCATCGTCGTACCGACTCCCGCCGCGACGGCAGCGTTCTTGCGCTCCATCAGCTCGCGGGACCGCGGCCCGGGGAGCTCGGTCACCAGCAGGCGGTGCTGCTCGACGGGCGGCGCAGCGAGGACGGCAGAGGTCATGCAGCCAGTTTCGGTGCCCGACGATTATGCTGTCCAATACCTGTTTCTCACCTACTTGATGCCCAGGGAGCATGATGGAGCTGCGGCAGCTGCGCTACCTGCTGGCGACCGTCGAGGCCGGGACCGTCAGCGGCGCCGCCGAGCGGCTCCACATCACGCAACCCGGTCTGTCCCGCCAGCTCCGGCAGCTCGAGAAGGACCTCGGCGTCGAGCTGTTCGACCGCGCGAACCAGCGCCTGACCCTGAACCGCACCGGACACGAGCTGCTCCCACTGGTCCGCGACGTGCTCGCGGCAACCCAAGCCCTCCGCGAGAGCGCAGGCTTCCACGCCGAGGGCGGGGTCCGCCGGCTGACCATCGCCGCACCGACCGTGACCCTCACCGACATCGTCTCCCCGTTCGTGGCCACGATGAGCCCTGACGACCCGGTCGTCGACGTCCGCCCCGCAGACGGCCTCGCTCCCACCGAGATGCTGGCGAACGGAGCCGACCTCGCGATCGGCACCCGCCGGCCGCAGCCGCCGTACGCCTCGCGCGACCTCGCCGCCCTTCCGATGTGGGCCTACGTACGCCGCGACGACCCCTGGAGCAGAGCGTTCACGCGTCAGCGTCGCGGAGCTGCTCGGCCGCACCGTCATCGGCGTTCCCGCCTCGTTCACCGCTCGCGAGGCGCTCGAGGCCGCGGTGTCGACCACCGGGGGCTCCTTCACCGAGTTCATCGAGGCGGCGAACGGCACCATCGCGCAGGCACTCGCTGCCGCCGGCCGCGGCGTCGCCGTCGTCTCCGACGACCCCCGTTACGGGCTCGTCCCGATCGCCATCGACCATCACAACGCGACCCTCACCATCCAGCTCGTCGCTGCTTGGGACACCCGAAGGGTCAGCGCTCCGGCCATGACCGAGCTCGCCGAACGCCTGGCCGACTGGGTGGCCGAGCGCGCGCCACGAGATGACGGCGAGGATGACCCCGGGGTTACATGACTTGGAAGGCGCCGAACACGACTGAGTGACTTCTGGCCGTGGCGCTTGCCGAGGATCGCCTGAGTGTGGAAGCGCAGTCCCCGGGCCCGCACCACGTCAAGGTCGCGGTTCGCTGGCGACGTCCCTTCGGGGAAGAAGTCGGCAGCAGACGAGAAGCGATCGGAGCTAGGGAGAATCGGCCGGCGACACCTCGCGACCTTCCTCGCGATCACCGCCTCACATCAGACCACCTTCTCCAAGTACAAGAGGATTCAGGGGTCATGACCCGCTCGGCGCAAGGGCGTCGACGAGCGTGGACGAAATTCCTCAGCCACCGCAAGATGTTCCGGTTCATGACACAACAACGCAAGACCGTGGTCTGGTGCTGTCGACGACAAGCGCCTCGTCGGCAGTCGCGAGCCATTCGCTGTCGACTGAAGCTTGGCTACGTGCCAGCCCAAGCCTTGAAGCCTATTGAAGGCGGACTCGGACCGTCGGCTGACCTCGGAGGTGCTCCCTGAAGCTGCGTAGGTACACACCATGTCGAGTTCAGGCTCGACGACCGAGCATCACGGTGACCTCGTCGCGGTAAGTCATCTGCGGCTTGTTGTAGACCTCCACCGCCGACAGCATCGCCGAGAGCGAGTTGTCGGCGAGACGCTTGATTGACACGTACGGCGCACTCATGGAGCTGCGGCCTCCTCCAGACAGGTTTCGTCGTCGTTCCAGCACACTGTGCACCACGCCACCGACAACGACTGGTCACCCGATGACGGCTCGTGCCCGTGGCGACCCCGCGACACCTCGCCGTGGTGTAGGTCCGGTCGATCTACCGTCGAGCTGCGAAAGCCTCCGTAGCGCGTCGCCGTTCGCCACCCGTTAGCGATTCCAGGCGGCGAACGAACCCGTCCTCGTCAATGACGACTTCCACTGCAACCTCGCCGGACGTAGCGATCGTGA
>CAVRUB010000009.1:0-45508 GCA_963724275.1 uncultured Actinomycetota bacterium
CTCCGGTTGCAGGGGTCGCGGATGCCGGTGATCGTGCTGACGGCTCGCGACTCGGTGACCGACACGGTGACGGCTCTGGAGGGCGGGGCCGACGACTACATGTCCAAGCCGTTTCGGTTCGCCGAGCTGCTCGCGCGGGTCCGGCTGCGGTTGCGACAGGTGCACGCCACTGACGCGGAGGGTTCGCTGGGCGCCGTCGAGGCGGGCGGGGTGCGGCTGGACCTGCGGACCCGGCGGGCCACGGTCGGCGGCAACGAGATCGATCTCTCGGCACGGGAGTTCGCGCTGGCCGAGGTCTTCATGCTCAACCGCGGGCACGTGCTCTCCCGTGAGCAGCTGCTCGACCACGTCTGGGGCTTCGACTTCGACGCCGGATCCAACGTGGTCGACGTCTACGTTGGCTACCTGCGCAAGAAGTTCGGTCCTCACACCATCGCGACCATCCGCGGGATGGGCTATCGGTTCAACGGTTGATCGCGAATCAGACCTTCTGGTGCGCCGAATCAGACCTCTCGTTGCGCCGAATCAGACCTTCTGGTGCGCCGAATCGGACTTGATGGTGCGCCGAGCCGGCACGCCGTACGACGACGCACCAGCACGGCCGCTTCGACGTACCGAAAGGCCGGATTCGACGTACCAGAAGGTCGGATTCGACGTACCAGAAGGTCTGATTCGGGGTCACACGGGCCGGGCGTTGACCTTGAAGGTGAGCCGGGCCTTCGGCTGGCGCGCGAGCACCGGCTCGAGAGCCTCGGCGACTTCGTGCGGCAGCGGCCGGTCGGCGGGGCGCGGTGCGAGCGCGGCGTGCACGACCTCGGCGACCTCCGGCGCCACGCCGGACGGGAGCTGCCGCGGCGGCCCGGCGACCTGAGGATGCCGCTCGGCCGGCGTCCGACTGTCCCGGTCGCCATCGGCGAACGGCCGCTCCCCCGCGATCGCGTGGAAGAGCGTCGCGCCGAGCCCCCAGACGTCGCTGGCGAAGCCCGGCACGCTCCCCGCGGCTCCGGGGTCGGCCTGCTCCGGTGCCAGGTAGGCATCGGTCCCGATGATCCCGTTGATCGCGGCGGCAGCTGCCGAGGAGCGAGCCACCGACAGGTCGATCAGCCGGGCCGGCGAGCCCATGATCACGTTGCTGGGCTTGATGTCGAGGTGACAGACGTCGACGTACCGGAAGTAGTGCAGCGCCGACGCGATGTCGATGGCGAGCGGGACATACTGCTGCTCGGATAGCCGTCCGTACCTCCGGATCAACGTCGACAGGCGCGGTCCCTCCACGTGCTCGAGCACGAGGTGCGGCCTGGGCCCGTCGACGCTGTGCCGGAGCCCGCGGACCACCACCGGGTGGTGCGCGACGTCGAGGGCGGTCGCCTCCCTCTCCAGCCCGTGGAGCGTCTCCGGGTCGTGGGACCTCGGTCGGCCGGACCACCTTGACCACGACCGGGCCGTAGGTGATCTCGTCGAACGCCAGGAAGGCCTCGTACGCGGAGCCACCCCCGAGCAGCCGCAGGGCGGTCAGCTCGGGGGTGATCGCGTCGCCTTCGTGCAGCTGCCAGCTCGTGTCGGCCGCGGCGACGGTCGCGGTCATCGGGTGTTGTGGCGAGAGCGGTCGTTGGTCCGGTTCTGCGACCAGTCACGCTTGCGCGTGTTGGTGTTGTCCCCGGTCCAGTCCTTCACCCGCCGGCCGCTGCGGCTGTCGTCACGGCCACTGCGGTCACCGGTGCGGCTCGCGTCCCTGCTGTTCCCGGACCGGGAGCGGGTGTCGGTGTTGGTCTCCCGAGCCAGCCGGTTGGAGAAGTAGTCATCGTCGTCGTCGGTCAGGACCACGTCGGCGGAGTCCTCGTCCCGCTTGAGGGCGGGCTGTTCGACACCAGCGGTGGCGCTCGATTGGAAAGCCATCAGGCCCGAGGCCACGAGACCGGCGAGGCCCAGGGTCATGATCCGTAGCGGATTGATCTTCATCGTGTTCGCCCTTCCTTGTCGTTGTCGGCGATGAGGAAGAGCAAACCCGGCGCGCGTGAGCCCGCTATGAGTCGTCGGTGAGAGGTCTCTCATCGACGTGGACACGCGGCTGTCGCCACGAGCAGCGGCAAGGCCACGCCCGGTGCCGGGGCGTGGCCTTGCCGAGGGCTGGGCCGTCACGGCTGGTGAGCCGACACGGTCACCCCCGGCGGACGGACAGCGGTCCGTCGGTGGAGTCGCTGTCGCCGGCGAACTCGCCGGTTGCGAAGAACCGGCCTACCGAGGGCGGCGGCGCTGCAGGATCCGGCGGGGCCGCGGGAAGCAGTCCTGGCGCGTCGAGATGACGAACACGTTGGCGACCGGTCGCCAGTCGAGCCGCATACCCCGGCAGCGCACCCGCTCGCACTCCTCCCGGTCGCAAGCAGAAGTAACTCGTCTCATGGGTCTGCTCCTGTCATTGCTTTGTAGGGCACGTACTACCAAGAGAGAGGCCAGGGAGCATGTGGTTGCGTTCGGCTTCGCGCGTGTGCATCCGACGCGGCGCCGGTCCGCGTCAGTGCACCTCAGGGCCTATCCAGGACGGGTGGGTCAACGAGCTCCCATCTGCGAGAGCGGTCCTCACCCGGCAGTGGCTCCGGGCACGCCACGGACGGTCTCAGCCCCTGCCGGTGATGTATCGGGCCGCGTCGAAGCCGGCATCCCCGTGCAGGTCCTCCTCGGTATCGCTGGCCGCATGCTCGTCCAGCCACACGATCGCTGCATCGGCGTGCCGGCTCGCAACCAGCACCCAAGCGATGTGGTTCGCCTCGACGCAGGTGAAGTGTGGGCCCACACGCTCCGCTGTAGCGGGGCGACCGAAGATTCGGGCCAAGAGCTCCAGTGCTTCCTCAAGATCACGGCCTTCGTCGCGCCCAGCGCGGAGCATCCGCACCAGTGCCGGTTCCGCACCATGTACCCGCTGTACCCACAAACGCATAGTGCAGACGCCGCTCGACTGATGTGCCGCCCATCGGTACCTCGGCCGTGCCACGCAGAGGTCGCGTCATCGGAATGCGCACTTCCGGCTCCGGTGCGATCTTCGCGGTTCGATCCAGAACAAACCCCAAAAAAAAAAAAAAAAAAAAAGCCGAGGCGGCGCGCTGTGTGTCAGGTGCAGAGGTTCGCCAACAGGTTGCGACGTTCGTCACGGCCCTCGGGACGCTGTCGGATCCACGGATGCCCGGGCGGCTGTACGCGGGTCGGGGGTCGAGCGCACGGCGCTGATCGCTGAGATCCACGCCCTGCAGGAGCAGAAACGACAGGACCGCGTCTCGGGGCGTGACATCCGACAGCTGAAGACCGACGTGAGGGCGGTCAAGCGGGCCATCATCGCCAAGGTCGACACTCGACGCGAAGGCCGGCAGGTAGCGGCGTTCGTGCGCGACCTGATGGCTCAGTTCGACTGCTGAGTGGCGAGGCGGCGGCCGTCACCTGCACAAATGGCGGTCCCGCCGGCACAAGGGTCTGAACCGGCGGGGCCTAGCCGTCCCGAGATGCCGCGGCGACTCGGGCGGCTGCGCGAGAACTACCCGACGAGTGAGTCGCTATCCGCCTATGCAGGCTCTGGCGTGAGCGTCGATCGGACCACGGTCATGCAGACCTGGACTCCGCCGTCACGCCGCGGCTTCAAGGCCATGCTGACGCCCACACCGAGGTCGTCCGCAGCCGCCCGACCGAGCCGGCCGAGCTGCTCGGCGCGAGAGCCGTCGTTGCGGTCGATCGTCTCGAAGTAGTAGCCGTGCTGCACCAGCGCTCGTCGGATGGCCAACCGGGTCAGTCCCTCATCGACGTCGTCCATCGGGGGCGAACCTTCTGTGCGATGCACCCGGAGCGGCCTCGGTTCTGGAGACCAGGATGCGATACGCAACGTAGTCCGCATCATCGGCGCGCGCCAGCCCTGGCGCTTGGGTGATGGCCCCTGCGGCTCTTGAAGTGGCACCATGTGTGCGACGACCCCGACCCCTAGATCCCGGGTCGGGGTCGTGCCCGTCTGATCCCTGCAGTCGCCGAGCGAGTGTCTCCTCGATGCGCAGGCAGGCCTCCGGCGGTGGGGCTGCCGCCGGATCCGGCGGCAGGGCGGCTCCGACGTTCTGGCGATGAGGTACCCATCTCGACCCGTTGGGGTCAGAATGGAACAGACCTCCGGCCGTGCCCCCATCGCGGCCGGAGGTCCCTCGCTCCCAAATACGGCGTCGGGTCCTGGCGACAGATCGACGAACAAGGCGTACCGTCGATGACACGACAGTTCTCGTAGGCGCCTACGTCCTCTGGCGAGGCCCCGCTGGTTCAACAAGTCCGCCACGGGGCCGCTTCAATGCTCAGCGAGTGCGACCCCCGACCCGGTGCTCACGGGCTGGGGGTCGTTCGTCCTGCCCATCCGGCGCATCGCACGTAGGCGAGCGTGGACCTGGGTGAGACGTCTGCCAGACCGCCCCGTCTGAAGGTCGGTGGGCGCAACAGGGATCGAACCTGTGACCGCCTGCTTGTAAGGCAGGAGCTCTACCGCTGAGCTATGCGCCCGGATTCAGCGGCGTGAGCCTACCCGCCATCACCGATCACTGACCCGCTCGCGGGGGCGGCTGGGCGTCGCACGGCCGAGCCAAAAAGTCGCAAAAAAAGTCGAACCGCTGGCGTCTCGGGTCACCAGCGGTTCAACGCCTCGACTCTAGCGACCGAGGGCTCTCGGGTCCAAGAAAATCTGGCGAATCTTCCAGAAAATCATCCGAAAGGACTATGCACCTGGTCCGTCCGGGCTATCAGTCGACAGCGGCGTGCAGCTGCTTGACGTGCTCGTCGAGGTCGCGCCCGTCGGCGTAGGCATGGTGCACGGCCCAGGCGACGTTGCCGTCCCGGTCGACGACGTACGACGAGCGCATTGGGCTGCCCCGGCGCTCGTCGAAGACGCCGTACGCGCGGGTGACCTCGCCGTGCGGCCAGAAGTCGCTGAGCAACGGGAAGTTCAGCCCGTCGGCATCAGCCCAGGCCCGCAACGCGAACATCGGGTCGCAGGAGATCGCGAGCACCTCGGTGTCGAAGGTGAGGAACTCCTCGAGCCGGGTGCGGATCGCGCTCATCTCACCCGTGCACACGCCGCTGAAGGCGAACGGGTAGAAGAGGATGAGCACCGCCTTCGTCCCGCGGTACGACGAGAGCGTGATGTCCTGGCCGAACTGGTCGCGCAGCGTGAAGTCGGGTGCGGGGCCACCGAGTGACAGACCGGCGTCGGTCACGAGCTGTCCGCCTCGACGAGCTCGCGCTTGAGGACCTTGCCGGTCGCGTTGCGCGGCAGCTCCTCCAGGAAGACCACCTCGCGCGGCACCTTGTAGCGGGCGAGGTTGGACTTGACCCAGCCCTTGACGTCGTCCTCGGACACGCTGGCCCCGTCGGTGCAGACCACGAACGCACGCAGCCGCTTCCCGTAGTCGTCGTCGTCCACGCCGATCGCGGCGACCTCGGCGATGCCGTCGAGCGTCGCGATGCAGTCCTCGACCTCCTTGGGGAAGACGTTCTCACCTCCGGAGACGATCATCTCGTCGTCGCGGCCCTCCACGTAGAGCCGACCGTCCTCGTCGAACCTCCCCATGTCACCGGTCGACATCAGGTCGTCGACCATCTCCTTGTGACCGCCTCCGGTGTAGCCCTCGAACTGGAGGTCGTTGGCGACGAAGATCCGGCCGGACTCCCCGGCCGGCTGCTCCTTGCCGTCCGGGTCGAGGATCTTCACGACAGTTGCGTGCGGGATGCCACCGGCGGTGCCGGGCGCCTCGCGGAGGTCCTGCGGGGTCGCGATGCTCGCCCAGGCGACCTCGGTCGAGCCGTAGATCGAGTACAGGTTGTCGCCGAAGCGGTCCATCCACCGGGTGGGCAGGTCGCCGGGCAGGGCGGACCCGGACGAAGCGACCGCCTTGAGCCGCGGGAGCGGGTGCTTGTCGAGCCTCTCCTCAGGGAGCGCCAGGATCCGTTGCAGCATCACCGGGATCACGACGAGAGAGTCGCACTCGTTGTCAGCCAGGAGCTCCAGCGCGGTCTCGGGATCGAACTTGCGGGTCAGGACCATCGTGGTGCCGAGCAGCATCGCAAGCTGATAGTGGGCGAAGCCCCACGTGTGGAAGAGAGGGGCGGCGATGTGGCAGGTCCAGTCCGCCTTCAGCGGCATCCGCGAGAGCAGGGAGACCGCGGCAGGGATGCCGCCCTGCGGCCGCGGGGCGCCCTTGGGCGTGCCGGTGGTGCCCGAGGTGAGGATGATCGTCCGCGAGGTGTGCTCAGGCGGGGTCAGGTCGGCGGTCGGGCCCGCGGCCTGGATCATCCCCTCGACGGTGTCCGGTCCGGCGTCCCCGTCGGTCCAGCCGATCACCCGCTCGGCGATGTCCACGCCCTCGAACAGACCGGCGAACTCCTCGTCGTAGACCACGACCCGGGGCTCTTCGCGCTCCACCACCTCGGCGAGCTGAGGACCGGCGAACGCCGTGTTGAGGTAGAGGACGTCGGCGCCGAGCTTGTTGACCGCGATAGACGCCTCGACGAAACCACGGTGGTTGCGACACATGATCGCGACGCCGTCGCCCTCATTGACGCCGCGGTCGCGGAGGGATCGCGCCAGCGCGTTGGAGCGCTCGTGCAGCTCTGCGAAAGTGACCTTGCCGCGCTCATCGATGATCGCGATCCCGTCGGGGTTGCGCACCGCCAACGCCCGGAAGCCGCCGGCCGGGGTCGTGCCCCACCTGCTGAGCGACGTCACGATGCCGGCCAGCTTGCGCGGGCCGTACGGCCGCACGATCCCGGACTCGACGAGCGTCTTCAGACTGAAGGCTGCGTCTCGCGCCCGCGAGGACTTCGATCCCATGGGGCGACGCTACAACGTCGTCGCCGCCACTCAGGACACGGTTCGCGGGGCGATCAGCTTGGTGGCGACCCAGTCGTTGCTGACCGCCGCAGTCGTCGTCAGCGCCAGGCCGGCGATCGGCGCGGCCTCGGCGATGTCGGACGGGTCGACCGCGTTCGGGCGGCCTATCTTGGGCGTCAGCAGCCAGATCACGCCGCCACCGACGAGGTCGGTGATGGAGTCGAAGAGCCCGTCGACGAGGTCACCGTCGTCGTCGCGCCACCACAGCACGACGGCCTCGACCACGTTGCCGTAGTCGCTGTCGACCATGTCGCCGTCGATGGCGTCCTCGATGGCGATTCGCAGCTGGTCGTCGGTGTCCTGGTCCCACCCGAGCTCTTGGACGACCATGCCCGCCTTGAATCCGAGCCGGTTGGCGGGTCCGCTCGAATCGGTCCCGCCGTCCGCGGTCGCGCTCACGGGTTCCTCCAGTCAGTTTCAGTAGTCGGGGGCGGGGCCCCCGAGCGTGATTCGGGGTCTGATCCCCGCGGTGTGGGGAGTAGTCCAGCGGAGTTGACGCGACCGCGCAACCATCGTCCAAGAACGGTCGGGGGTCCACGGCGCCGCGTCGGGCGGAGCCCCCGGGCGTGTCGGCTACCGCTGGGTAGATTTTGCGGCAGCCTGATGAGTGTCACGATGGCTGGGTGACCGGAGACGCAGACCCCGCTGAGAACGCCCGCAACGCCCCCGCTCCAGCGGTGATCCACGAGGGCTTGCCGACCCAGCTCCCCGACATCGACCCCGACGAGACCCAGGACTGGATCTCCTCCTTCGACGCGCTGCTCGACGAGCGCGGCCGGGAACGGGCCCGCTACATCATGCTGCGGCTGCTCGAGCGGGCGCGTCAGAAGCAGGTCGGCGTGCCAGCGCTGCGCAGCACCGACTACATCAACTCCATCCCCCCGGAGCGGGAGCCCTGGTTCCCCGGCGACGAGGAGATCGAGAGGCGGATCCGCGCCTTCATCCGGTGGAACGCCGCAGTCATGGTGTCGAGCGCCAACCGCAAGGGTCTCGAGGTGGGCGGCCACATCGCGACGTACCAGTCCTCCGCGAGCCTCTACGAGGTCGGGTTCAACCACTTCTTCCGCGGCAAGGACCACCCGGGCGGCGGCGACCAGATCTACATCCAGGGCCACGGATCCCCCGGCATCTACGCCCGTGCGTTCCTCGAGGGCCGGCTCAACGAGCAGCAGCTCTCGCGGTTCCGGCAGGAGGTCCAGCACGGCGTAGGAGCGGGACTGCCGTCGTACCCCCACCCCCGGCTGATGCCGGACTTCTGGGAGTTCCCGACGGTGTCGATGGGCCTGACCGCCATCAACTCGATCTACCAGGCACGGTTCAACCGATACCTCCAGAACCGCGGGATCAAGGACACCAGCGAGCAGAACGTGTGGGCGTTCCTCGGCGACGGCGAGATGGCCGAGCCCGAGTCGCTGGGTGCCATCCGGATCGCGGCGCGTGAGGAGCTCGACAACCTGGTCTGGGTGATCAACTGCAACCTGCAGCAGCTGGACGGGCCGGTCACCGGCAACGGCAAGATCATCCAGGAGCTCGAGGCCAACTTCCGTGGTGCCGGGTGGAACGTGATCAAGGTGATCTGGGGCCGCGAGTGGGACGAGCTGCTCGCCCGCGACGTCGACGGCGTGCTCGTCAACCAGATGAACAGCACGCCCGATGGCCAGTTCCAGACGTTCTCCGTCGAGGACGGCGCCTACAACCGGGAGCACTTCTTCGGTCCCGACCCGCGGCTGCGCAAGATGGTCGAGCACATGACCGACCGGCAGATCGAGAAGCTGCCGCGCGGCGGCCACGACTACCGCAAGGTCTACGCCGCCTTCGACGCCGCCACCAAGCACACGGGGCAACCGACCGTGATCCTGGCGCACACCATCAAGGGCTGGACGATCGACGCGCTGGAGGGCCGGAACGCCACCCACCAGATGAAGAAGCTCACGATGGCGGACCTCAAGAAGTTCCGCGACCGGCTCTACCTGCCCATCTCCGACCGCGACCTGCAGACGACGTACGAGGACACGGGCACCGCGCCGTTCTTCCACCCCGGCAACGAGTCGCCGGAGATCGAGTACATGCTCGAGCGCCGCCGCTCGCTCGGCGGCTCGCTCCCTCGCCGCGTCGTTCGGAGCACGCCGCTTCAGCTGCCCGGCGACAAGATGTACGCCGAGCTCAAGCAGGGGTCGGGCAAGAACAAGATCGCCACGACGATGGCCGTCGTCCGGCTGCTCAAGGACTGGATGAAGGACCCGGAGATCGGCAAGCGGTTCGTGCCGATCGCTCCTGACGAGTACCGCACGTTCGGCATGGACTCGATGTTCCCGTCGCGCCAAGGTCTACGACCCGGCCGGACAGACCTACGAGTCGGTCGACCGCAAGCTGCTGCTCGCCTACAAGATGTCGCCGCAGGGCCAGATGCTGCACGAGGGCATCTCCGAGGCCGGCGCCGTGGCGTCGGCGACCGCCGCCGGGTCGGCGTACTCGACCCACGGCGAGCACATGATCCCGTTCTACATCTTCTACTCGATGTTCGGCTTCCAGCGGACCGGGGACTCGATCTGGGCGATGGCCGACCAGCTCGCCCGCGGCTTCCTGATCGGTGCCACCGCCGGCCGCACCACATTGACCGGCGAGGGTCTCCAGCACGCCGACGGGCACTCGCCGCTGATCGCGGCGACCAACCCCGCAGTCGTGCACTACGACCCCGGGTTCGCCTACGAGATCTCGCACATCATGCGCAGCGGGCTCGAGCGGATGTATGGCAACGGAGGTCCCGACCAGCAGGGCGAGAACGTCATCTTCTACATCACGGTCTACAACGAGCCGGTGAGCCAGCCGGCCGAGCCCGAGGACGTGGACGTCGACGGCATCCTGCGCGGGATGCACCGGATCGGCGTCGCCGACGGCGACGGCCCGCGGGTGCGGCTGCTCGCGTCCGGTGTCGCGGTGCCGTGGATCGAGGACGCTGCCCGGATGCTGCGCGAGGACTGGGGCGTGGCCGCCGACACCTGGTCGGTCACCTCGTGGAACGAGCTCGCGCGCGACGCCGTGGCAGCCGAGGAGTGGAGCCTGCTCCACCCGTCGGAGACCGCCGGACGCCGTTCGTCACCGAGAAGCTGACCGGCTCGGACGGTCCTGTGGTCGCGGTCTCGGACTACATGCGGGCGGTGCCGTTGCAGATCGCGCGCTGGGTGCCGGAGGACTACCGGGTGCTGGGTGCTGAAGGGTTCGGCTTCGCCGACACCCGGCCGGCAGCGCGGCGGTTCTTCCACATCGACGCACAGTCCGTCGTCGTCCAGGCGCTGCAAGCGCTGGCCGACGCCGGCGAGATCGACCCGAACGTGGTCGAGAAGGCGTTCACCCAGTACCGCATCGACGACCCGACGGCGGTCTCCGGCGTCCTCCAGGAGGGCGGCGACGCCTGACGTCTCCTTGGTCTCGAGACGGTCGCCAGGGCGACCTCCTCGACCAGCGGCAGGTCATCGGTCTCGAGACGGTCGCCAGGGCGACCTCCTCGACCAGCGGCAGGTCATTGGTCTCGAGACGGTCGCCAGGGCGACCTCCTCGACCAGCGGCAGGTCATTGGTCTCGAGACGGTCGCCAGGGCGACCTCCCGCCGTGGCGGTCGAGGAGCTCGCGCAGCGAGCGTCTCGAGACCCCTGAGGCGTCGACTCGGTCTCGAGACGGTCGCCAGGGCGACCTCCTCGACCAGCGGGCGTCGGCGGTCGAGGAGCTCGCGCAGCGAGCGTCTCGAGACCCCTGAGACGTCGACTCGGTCTCGAGACGGTCGCCAGGGCGACCTCCTCGACCAGCGGTAGGTCATCGGGCACCTCACCGCAGGTTCGGGCGAGCTCGCCAGCGCGTCGGCCTCAGGCGGTGTCGGCAGCGACGAGGGCCGCAGGGGCCTCGGCGGTGCCGCGGCGCAGCATCCGGCGGAACCTCGCGCGGTTGTAGACCGACGGCGCCGTCGTGTTCACGAACTGGTCGAGCAGCCGGACGAACTCCTCCGGGTGGTCCCGGTGCGGGAAGTGACCGGTGTCGGGCAGGACGGTCACCGTCGCCTCCGGCGCCAGTGCTGCCACGTTGCTCGAGTGCCGGACCGGGAGGACCTGGTCCTCCCTCCCCCACACGACCGCCATCGGCATGTTCTCGGTGAGATAGGCACGATCGGACATGGTGACGATCTGGCCGCGCCAGTCGATGACCGCGCGCACCAGATGGCGTACGGCGAAGCGGGTGTGCCGGTCGCGCCACGACTCGACGATGTCGGCTGCCTCGTCGAGGTCGCGGGTGTACTTGCGCAACGGCCCGCCGTACGACGACAACGCACGGAGTGCTGTGGTCTCGAGGTGCCGGATGCCGGGCATGGTCAGCACCCGCATGGCCGCCTCCCAGCCCGGCGCCTGGACCAGCTTGATCAGCGGCGTCACCTCGGGTCCGAGGCCACCGCTCGACACCAGCATCACCCGCTGGGTGCGCTCGGGGAACTGGTAGGCGAACTGCATCGCGATCCCGCCGCCGAAGCTGTGCCCGACCACTGTCACCTTGTCGATGCCCAGCACCGTGAGCAGGTCGCGCATCCCGTTGGCGTAACCGCCGAGCGTGTAGTCGGCGCGCGGCTTGTCGGACAGTCCGTGCCCGAGCAGGTCGGGCGCGATCACCGTGTACTTCTTGGCCAGGAGTGGGACAACCCGGTCCCAGGTGGTCCGATCGCAGGCGAGACCGTGCAGGAGGAGCAGCGCCGGACCGGAGCCGGTCCGCACGAACGCGCGCCGCTTGCCGTGGACGGTGACGAACTCCACCTCGGTGGGCGCTGGCTGCTTGCTCCGCATCGCTTCCTCCCCCGCTCGCCCAACCTTTGGTGCCGGATTCAACCACGCGTACCGCCGGCCGAGACACCCACCTTCCGCATTTCCCTCGTCACATCCCCCGGCCACCCCTCGCGCTCCGTAGGCTGCAGGGGTGTCCCGACCCCCCAACCCGCGGGCGCGCGCGGTCAAGAAGCTCCGCAGCGCGTCCGGGCGGCTCAGCACGGACGCGACGAGGCGGATGGAGTCCGACCTCCCCTGGTTCGCCGAACTCAGCGCAGACGAGCGTTCCTGGGTCGGGCTGATCGTCCAGGCCGGCATCCGGGACTTCATCGACTGGTTCAAGCAGGACAGCGCCGGGCCGAGCTTCGGCCAGGCGCCGGAGGCGAACCTCTTCGGCGTCGCGCCGCCGGCACTGGCCGGCACCATCCCCCTTCACCAGACCGTCGACCTGATCCGGCTCAGCATCGAAGTCGTGGAGCAGAGCCTCGAGAGCATCCTCGATCCCGAGGACGTCAGCGACACCCACGACGCGGTGCTGCACTACGCTCGCGAGGCCGCGTTCGCCACGGCCGAGGTCTATGCCCGGGCGGCGGAGGTGCGCGGCGCCTGGGACGCCCGCCTCGAGGCTCTCGTCGTCGATGCCGTGCTGCGCGACGAGACCGACGACGCCGTGCTCTCGCGTGCCAGTGCCGTCGGCTGGGGTGGGCGCGGTGACGTGGCCGTGGTGCTCGGCGCCGTACCCGCCGGGCACACCGAGGCCGGCGTGGTCGACGCCGTACGACGCGCGGCCCGCGCCGCGGGCATGGACGCGCTCGGCGCCGTGCAGGGCCACCGGCTGGTGGTGATCCTGGGTGGCGTGACCGACCCGGAGAAGGCCGCCCGGGCGGTCGTCGACCTCTACGGCGAGGGGCCCGTCGTGGTCGGCCCGGTCGCGGGCGACCTGGGTCACGCCTACCTGTCGGCCCAGTCGGCGACCGCAGGTCTGCGCGCGGCCGTGGGATGGCCGGATGCACCAAGACCGGTGTTGAGCGAGGACCTGCTCCCGGAGCGGATCCTGGCCGGCGACGAGTGGGCCCGGGTGGAGGCGATCGACCAGGTCTACGAACCGCTGGCGCAGGCCCGCGGCACCCTGGTCGAGACGCTGTCGGCGTACTTTGCCCACGGCGCCTCGATCGAACCGACTGCTCGAGCGCTGTTCGTCCACCCCAACACGGTGCGCTACCGGCTCGGCCAGGTCGCCGATCTCACCGGTCTCACCCCCTCCCGTCCCCGGGACGCGCTCACCCTGCAGCTCGCACTGGCTCTCGGCCGTTTGTAGGGTCTCCACAAACAGCCGACGGTGAGTTCGTCAGGGCCGGAGGCGCGCCGCGGCCTGCCGGCGGGGCAGGCTGGACACGTGCTCGTCATCGTGGCTCCCGGTCAGGGGGCACAGACCCCCGGCTTCCTCCGACCCTGGTTGGCGGAACCGACGTTCGCCGCGCGTCTCGACTGGCTGTCGACCGTCGCAGGAATCGATCTGGCCCACTACGGCTCCGACGCCGACGAGGACGCGATCCGCGAGACCCAGATCGCCCAGCCGCTCCTGGTCGCCTCGACCCTGGTCACGGCACTGACCCTGTTCCCGCACCCGGCGGACGCCTACACCAAGCTCGGCGCGGTCGCCGGGCACAGCGTGGGTGAGATCGCTGCTGCGACCGGCGCCCGGGTCATCAGCGCCGAGCAGGCGATGGTCCTCGTGCGCGAGCGCGGCAAGGCGATGGCCGAAGCCGCCGCAGCCACCCCGACCGGCATGACCGCTGTCCTCGGTGGCGACCGCGAGGAGGTGCTCGCCACGATCGAGCGCCACGGCCTGGTGGCCGCCAACGACAACGGTCCCGGCCAGGTGGTCGCGGCCGGCACGCTGGAGCAGCTCGAGGCCCTCGTGGCCGACCCCCCCGCCAAGGCGAAGCTGCGTCCGCTCGCGGTCGCGGGTGCCTTCCACACCCCGCACATGGCTTCCGCCGTGGACCACGTGGCCGGCCTGGCCCGGTCCGTGTCGGTCCACGACCCGCGCACCCGGTTCATCTCCAACCGCGACGGCAGCGTCGTCCACGTCGGCCCCGACGTGCTGAGCCGGATCGTCGGCCAGATCGCCCGGCCGGTGCGCTGGGACCTGTGCCTCGAGACGATGGCCGACCTCGGCGTGACCGGCATCCTCGAGATGCCGCCGGCCGGCACCCTCTCCGGGATCGCGAAGCGCTACTTCCGCGGCCGCGACATGAACGTCGAGACCTTCTCGCTCAACACTCCTGACCAGCTCGACGCCGCCCACGACTTCTGCGACAAGCACGGCGAGGCCTCCCCGATCGAGACCAGCCCGACCTGGCGGATGGTCGTCTCCCCCGTCAAGGGCGTCTTCCACCGCGACGAGCAGGCGGCCGACGCCGGCCTGTTGGCTCCGGGTGTCACCATCGGTGACGTGGCCAGCCTGCGCGACCGGATCGCGGTGACCTCGTCGCACGGCGGCCAGGTCGTCGAGTGGCTCGTCGAGGACGGCGACCTCGTGGCCCCCGGCCAGCCGCTGGTCCGCCTCCACCCCGCGGGCGGCCCGGCATGAGCGCCGAGCCTCTGGTGACCGACCAGGGCACGTCGTACGCCGGCATCCTCGGGGTGGGCGCCTACCGGCCCGCCCGGCTGGTGCCCAACTCCGAGATCGTCGAGGCGATCGACTCCAGTGACGAGTGGATCCAGCAGCGGTCCGGCATCAAGACCCGGCGCATCGCCGACGACTCCGAGACAGTCGTCGCGATGTCAGTCTCCGCGTCCCGTGACGCGCTCGTCCAGGCCGGTATCGACGCCCGTCAGGTCGACTGCGTCGTCGTCGCCACCGTGAGCCACCTGCTCCAGACCCCGTCGGCAGCCACCGCTGTCGCCCACGAGCTCGGCACCGACGGTGCCGCCGCGTTCGACATCTCCGCGGCGTGCGCCGGCTTCTGCCACGGCATCTCGCTCGCGTCCGACATGGTGCGAGCCGGGAGCGCTCGCCACGTCCTCGTGATCGGCGTGGAGCGGCTCTCCGACATCACCAGCAAGACCGACCGCGGCACGGCGTTCATCTTCGCCGACGGCGCGGGTGCGGTGGTGGTGGGTCCGTCCGACGCACCCGCCATCGGCCCGGTGGTGTGGGGCTCCGACGGCGAGCAGTACGACCTGATCCGGCAGCGCGAGGACTGGCGCGACGTGATCGCCTCCGACGAGCCCGAGATGCCGCACCTCACCATGCAGGGCAACGAGGTCTTCCGCTGGGCCTCGTTCGCGATGGCCAAGGTCGCCCTCCAGGCCCTCGACCGGGCCGGTGTCAGCGTCGACGAGCTCGACTGCTTCGTGCCGCACCAGGCCAACAACCGGATCACCGACGCCATGGCGCGGTCGATGAAGCTCCCGCCCACCGTCCGGATCGCCCGCGACATCGTGGACTCGGGCAACACCTCGGCGGCTTCCGTCCCGCTCGCACTCGAGCGGATGATCCGTGAGGGCGAGGCCAAGTCGGGCGACGTCGCCCTGTTGATCGCGTTCGGTGCCGGCCTGTCCTATGCAGCTCAGGTCGTTACCCTCCCTTAAGCCCCAACTACCATCCAAGTAAACGAAGCAGGAGAACAGATGAGCACCGAAGAGATCCGCGCCGCCCTTGCCGAGATCGTCAACGAGGTCGCCGGCGTGGACGCCGACGACGTCCAGATGGACAAGTCCTTCGTGGACGACCTCGACGTCGACTCGCTGTCGATGGTCGAGGTCGTCGTCGAGGCCGAGGAGAAGTTCGGCGTCACGATCCCCGACGACCAGGTCAAGAACCTGAAGACCGTCGGCGACGCCGTCTCCTACATCGAGTCCGCGCAGTCCGCGTGACCTCAACTGCGATGACCGGACAGTCGAACAGGACGCGCGTCGTCGTCACCGGCCTCGGTACGACGAATCCGCTTGGCGGCAACGTGGCCGACACCTGGGACGGCATGGTCGCCGGACGCTCCGGCGTCCGGCCGCTCGCCGACTCACCAGGTTTCGCGGCCTTCATCGAGTCCGGCCTGGCCAAGGACCTGCCCGTGGGTATCGGTGGCACGGCTGCGGTGGAGCCCACCGACGTGCTCGAGCGGGTTCGCGCCCGCCGACTGGACCGGTCGTCTCAGTTCGCCCTGATCGCCGCCCAGGAGGCCTGGAAGGACTCCGGGCTCGACGTGCCCCAGCAGGGCGGTGAGCTCGACGGCGACCGGATCGGCGTCGCGATGGCTTCGGGCATCGGCGGCGTCCAGACCCTGCTGACCAACTACGACGCACTGCTGGCCAAGGGCCCGCGTCGCGTCTCCCCGATCTCGGTGCCGATGCTGATGGCCAACGCCCCCGCGGCGACCATCAGCCTCGAGATCGGCGCCCGCGCGGCGGTCAACACCCCGGTCTCCGCGTGCGCCTCCGGCAACGAGGCGATCGCGCTCGCGGCCGACCAGATCCGGCTCGGCCGGGCTGACGTCGTACTGGCCGGCGGCACCGAGGCCGCGATCCACCCGCTGCCGATCGCCGCGTTCGCCAACATGATGGCGCTCTCGAAGAACCCCGACGACCCTGCCACCGTGTCGCGTCCCTGGGATACCGGCCGTGACGGCTTCGTGCTCGGCGAGGGCGCCGGCGCGCTGGTGCTGGAGTCCGAGGAGCACGCACTCGCCCGCGGTGCGCGGATCTACGCCGAGGTCCTCGGCACCGGCATCACCGCCGACTCCCACGACATCGCACAGCCCGACCCGGCCGGCAAGGGCGGCACCCGCGCCATCCTGCGCGCGCTGCAGGACGGCGACATCGACCCCGCCAACGTGGCCCACGTCAACGCGCACGCGACGTCCACGCCTCAGGGCGACGTCGCGGAGGCGCTGATGCTGCACGCGACGCTCGGCTCGCACGCCAACGAGGTCGTCGTCACCAGCACCAAGTCCATGACCGGGCACCTGCTCGGCGGCGCCGGTGCGCTCGAGGCGGTGGCGACGATCCTGGCGATCCACCACCGGCTCTCGCCCCCGACGATCAACCTCGACGACCTCGACCCGGCGGTCGAGCTCGACATCGCCACCAAGCCGCGCGACCTGGCGCACGGCGACATCGTCGGGCTCAACAACTCCTTCGGGTTCGGCGGCGCGAACGTCGCCGTCGCCTTCGGTTCGGTCAGCTAGGACACTGGTGACCGCGCTCGACAACCGCCCGGTGGCCCCGGCGAAGCCCGCCAAGCTGCCGCGTTCGGAGGACCCGCGCAACCCGGTCCACCGGCTGACGGCGCTTCTCGACGAGGGCTCGATCGAGCTGATCAGCCTCGACGACGACTCCGGGATGCTGGCCGCCGTCGGTACCGTCGACGGCACCCCCGTCGTGGCGTTCTGCTCCGACGCGACCGTCATGGGCGGCGCGATGGGGGACGCGGGCTGCCGGGTCGTCGTCGATGCCTACCATCGCGCGCTGACCGACCGGGTCCCGATCGTCGGGCTCTGGCACTCCGGCGGCGCCCGCCTGGCCGAGGGCGTGCTCTCGTTGCATGCGGTCGGTCGGATCTTCCAGGTGATGACCCAGGCCTCGGGCGTCATCCCGCAGATCTCCGTGGTGCTCGGTCCGGCTGCCGGCGGGGCCGCCTACGGCCCTGCCCTCACCGACGTCGTGATCCTCGGCCCCGAGGGCCGGATCTTCGTGACCGGGCCAGAGGTGGTCCGTTCGGTGACCGGTGAGGACGTCGACATGCTGCGCCTCGGCGGTCCCGAACCGCACGGACGCCGGTCCGGTGTGGTGCACGTGGTCACCGAGTCCGAGGCGGAGGCGCTCGATCGTGCCCGGACCCTCGCCGCGCTGCTCGGCTCGCAGGGCAGCATGCTGGTCGGGTCCGTCGAGGACCGTGACCTCGAGCACCACCTCCCCGAGAGCACCAAGCGGGCCTACGACGTGCACCCGTTGCTGGAGGCGCTCCTCGACGACGACACGATGCTCGAGCTGCACGCGCGCTGGGCGCCCAACATCGTCACCGCGTTCGGTCGCCTCGGCGGGCGGACGGTCGGCGTCGTCGCCAACAACCCGTTGCGTCTCGGCGGCTGCCTCGACTCGCTCTCGGCAGAGAAGGCCTCGCGATTCGTCCGCATGTGTGACGCGTTCGGCGTGCCGCTCGTGGTGGTCGTCGACGTGCCGGGCTACCTCCCGGGCGTCGGTCAGGAGTGGGACGGCGTCGTCCGACGCGGCGCCAAGCTGCTCCACGCCTTCGGCGAGTGCGTCGTCCCGCGGGTGACCCTGGTGACGCGCAAGACCTACGGCGGCGCCTACATCGCCATGAACTCCCGGTCGATCGGCGCGACCAAGGTGTTCGCCTGGCCGGGCGCCGAGGTCGCCGTGATGGGCGCCCTCGCCGCCGTCCGCATCCTCCACCGGCGCAGGCTCGCGGAGGTGTCGGTCGACCTCCGGCCCCGGGTAGAGGCCGAGCTGGCCGCCGAGCACGAGCGGATCGCCGGCGGCGTCGACAAGGCCGTCGAGATCGGCGTCGTCGACGAGGTCGTGGAGCCGGCCGCCACCCGGTCGGCCATCGCCCGCGCGATCGCCGAAGCCGTGCAGACCGAAGGCGTACGCCGCGGCCACCACGGCAACATCCCCCTCTGACGACCCGGTCGTCGAGCAGCCCGAACCTCCGGTGGTCGAGCAGCCCGAGCTTCGGTGGTCGAGTAGCCGTCGCGAGGGACGAGCGACGGCGTATCGAGACCCCGCAACTTCGACTGTGGCCGTCCCGCCCTTGGTACGCCCGTCGCGGGTCTCGATACGCCGCGTCGCGCTCCGGGTCTCGATGCGCGTCGCGGTTGTTCTCAGCCGCGGCGGCTACTCGACCTGGTAGGCCGACACGACCGAGCTCGTCCCTCGCTCGGTCGCTGGCCTACACAACCTGATGCAGCCAGCGCACCGGAGCGCCGTCGCCGGCGTGCCGGAACGTCTCGAGCTCGTCGTCCCAGGGCTTGCCGAGCAGCTTGTCGATCTCGTTCTCGAGCGTGGTCTCGCCGAGGGCCGCCCTGACGACGGCAGCCTTCAGCCGGTCCTCGGGGATCATGATGTCGCCGTGGATGCCAGTCACGGCGTGGAAGACGCCCAAGTCGGGCGTGGAGGAGAAACGGGCTCCCTCGGTGCCGGTAGTCGGCTCCTCGGTCACCTCGAACCGCAGGTGCAGCCAGCCCCGCAGGGCTGACGCCATGGCAGCAGCCGACCCGGCCGGACCCGACCAGGAGAACTCGCAGCGGTAGGTCCCCGACTGTGCCGGCTGGGGCGTCCAGCTAGGGCTGACGGGGACGCCGAGGACGCCGCCCACGGCCCACTCGACGTGCGGGCACAACGCGGACGGCGCAGAGTGGACGTAGAACACGCCTCTGGTTGCACTGTTGCTCGTGGTCACCACGACTCTCCTCGATCTGCCTTACCTCCGGCGTGAGCTACGCCTTCCCCAGCGGTCTCGCTTCGGAGGTCAGGTCGATCCGTGAGCATCGAAGTGACATATGTGTGGTTGTGACACCTATTGTGACCCATGAGGCGCCTGCGCACCAGCAATCGCCGCGGAAGATCGCAATTCACCTCGCGTCGAGCGACATCAGCTCGCTCAGCACAGCGGCGGCGATGCCCAACCCTCCCAGGTGGCTCTCGCCGTCGATCACCGACATCGTGGCGTCCGGCAGCCGGTCGACCATGTGCTGGCCGTGCCGGAACGGGACGATGTGGTCGGCGTCGCCGTGCCACCACCGGACCGGCACCCGCACGTCTGCGAGGTCGAAGCCCCAGTCCCGGGTGAACAGGACCAGGTCGGCCAACGGGGCGGAGGTCTGGAAGCGACTGCCGTTGAGGAGGTCGTCGAGGAACATCGCCTTGAACTCCGGCCGCGCCAAGAGGTTCTTGTCACCCACCGGCTGCACCATCGCGTAGAGGTCGAGCCCGGCTCCCGCGAGCGGCCGGACCGTCCGGATCGCCGTCGTCAGCGCCACGCCGAGCGGGACCCGGCCCGCGGAGAGCAATGGCGCGAACCGGACCGCGAGCTGGACCAATCCCCCGGCGACGGCGTCCGCGCCCCTCGTCGGGGCGACGCCACCGAGCACGCCCACACCCCGGACCCGTTCGGGCAACCCCGCGCCGGCGGCGAGCGCGTAGGGACCTCCGCCGGACAGCCCGATCACCCTCACCTCATCGATGCCCAACGCGTCGAGCAGCAGAGCCAGGTCCCTCGTCCAGTCCAGGAGGTCGGGATAGAGGTACGACGTCGAAGAGCCGATGCCTGGCCGGTCGATGCCGATGATCCGCAGGGCGTGCTCCTCGGCGTAGGCCCGCGCGTCGAGAGGGATCTGCCGTCGCGCGCCCGGCGTCCCGTGCATCCACACGATGGCGGGACCGGTGTGCGAACCATACTCGGCAAAGCTGAGCCGACGTCCGTCGCGGACGGCTACGTTGCCCTCGAGGGTCGGCCGCCGAGGCTGCTCGCGGTGCAACATGCCGCTGAGTGTGACATGCCGCTCGGGCCGGGCCGGCGGTGTCCTATCGTTCGACCATGTCGTCCAGCTCGCTGGAGGCGCCCCGCCG
Source organism: uncultured Actinomycetota bacterium (assembly GCA_963724275.1). GTDB lineage: Bacteria > Actinomycetota > Actinomycetes > Propionibacteriales > Nocardioidaceae > Nocardioides. The sequence goes on from CAVRUB010000009.1 coordinate 20,299, forward strand.
CCAACACTCCGAGAAGCGCTCCGGGCTGGGACGGATCGTCGTCATCCTCGCCACGATCGCGGTTGCCGTCGGCTGGCTGGTCTGGTTCCTCCGGACACCCGGCGACCTGCCGACGTCGGACCGGTCCTGACCCGCCGGGCGGTGCTCAGTCGCCGAGCAGCTTCTCCAGCGCAGCAGCCCGATCGGCTGCGTCGGTGATCTCGTCAGCGTCGATCGCGTTGGTCCGGTGGAACCAGCTGAGCGCGTCGCGTTCCCGGCCGGCCTGTTCGAGCGTGTCGGCGTAGGCATAGCGGAGCCGGACCACCCAGGACTCGCGGCTCTTGCTGTTGATCGGAGCCAGCTCCAGCGTGCGCAGCGCGGCGTCGAACTGCCCGAGGTCGCGCCGGGCGCCGGCTTCGACGATCGTCATCTCCGCCTTGGACGCGGCCGGGAACCCCTTGACCGACGGGCTCTTGGCCAGCTCGAGGGCCCGCTTGGCGTTGCCGAGCGCCCGGTGGCAGTCCGCCATGATCGGGAGATAGGCGGTGGCGCCGTTCATCCGCTTCGCTGCGCGCAGCTCGGCCAGCGCTTCGGAGTAGTGACCAGCGGCGTACGCCGCCTCACCGGTCGCCTCCCGCACGACCGCGAGCCGAGGCGCCCGGCTCCGCGCGGCCAACGAGTGCTGGTAGGCCGTCTCCGGGTCGTCGTCGATCACGGCGCCGGCAGCCGCGAGGTGGCGAGCCACCCGCAGGGCGAGCTTCTCGGGCAGGGTCCGGAGCTGCGCACGGACCTCGGGGGCAAGCTCCTTGCCCGTGATGTCGTCCGGGAGCGGCGGGCCGTCGTAGACCTGCTGGGCCGCGGTCCGCTCTTCCTGCGACACCTTCGACCGGTCGTCCTTCGCCTTCGGACCGCCACTCTTCGCGCGGTCGGGGCGACGCTGACCGCCGGAGCGGCCGTCACGGCGCTTCTCGTCACCGGTGCTCCGGCTCGACCGCGCCGGCTTGCGGCCGGACCCTCCGCTACCGGTACGGCGCTGTCCGCCGGCGCGTCCTGATCCGGACGCGCCCGGCTTGCTCCGTCGCTGGTCTGCCACGACCACTCACTCTCTTCAGATGGGAACTCGCGACCACCGCCGTCACCCGGCTTCAAACCGTCACGCGCAGCGTAGTCGAAAAGGCGTAGAGGCCACCCCGAAGGATGGCCTCTACGTGAATGTATGTCCGGCGGCGTCCTACTCTCCCACAGCCTCTCGGTTGCAGTACCATCGGCGCTGGCAGGCTTAACTTCCGGGTTCGGGATGGGTCCGGGTGTTTCCCTGTCGCTGTGGCCGCCGTAACTTTATGAACCCCGTTTTGTACCGTTGCCCTGTCGCCCCCTGTTGGGGGGGTGGGTGGTGGTGGGGTTGGATTGTGTGGACGCGTTGTGTGTTTGCGGTGACGGTGTTGTGTCTTGCCGGTTGTGTCTTGCTTGCCCCGGTCAGCCAATTGTTTGTTGGTTGTGTTGGGGGTTTGTGTGGCAAGTGTTCGGCCTATTAGTACCGGTCGGCTGGGCATTGCTGCTGTACACCTCCGGCCTATCAACCCAATAGTCTGTTGGGGGCCTTACACCCTCGAGGGGTGGGGAAACCTCATCTTGAAACGTGCTTCCCGCTTAGATGCGTTCAGCGGTTATCACTTCCGAACGTAGCTAACCAGCCCTGCACCTGGCGGTACAACTGGCACACCAGAGGTTCGTCCATCCCGGTCCTCTCGTACTAGGGACAGCCTTTCTCAAGTTTCCTACGCGCGCGGCGGATAGGGACCGAACTGTCTCACGACGTTCTAAACCCAGCTCGCGTGCCGCTTTAATGGGCGAACAGCCCAACCCTTGGGACCTACTCCAGCCCCAGGATGCGACGAGCCGACATCGAGGTGCCAAACCATCCCGTCGATATGGACTCTTGGGGAAGATCAGCCTGTTATCCCCGGGGTACCTTTTATCCGTTGAGCGACACCCCTTCCACATGGTGGTGCCGGATCACTAGTTCCGACTTTCGTCCCTGCTCGACATGTCTGTCTCACAGTCAAGCTCCCTTGTGCACTTACACTCGTCACCTGATTGCCAACCAGGCTGAGGGAACCTTTGAGCGCCTCCGTTACATTTTAGGAGGCAACCGCCCCAGTTAAACTACCCATCAGGCACTGTTCCTGAACCAGATCATGGCCCTAGGTTAGACATCTAGTACGACCAGAGTGGTATTTCAACGTTGACTCCACAGCCACTGGCGTGGCTGCTTCACAGTCTCCCACCTATCCTACACAAGCCGAACCAAACACCAATGCCAAACTATAGTAAAGGTCCCGGGGTCTTTCCGTCCTGCCGCGCGTAACGAGCATCTTTACTCGTAGTGCAATTTCGCCGAGTCCATGGTTGAGACAGCGCCCAAGTCGTTACTCCATTCGTGCAGGTCGGAACTTACCCGACAAGGAATTTCGCTACCTTAGGATGGTTATAGTTACCACCGCCGTTTACTGGGGCTTAAATTCTCAGCTTCGCCTTGCGGCTAACCGGTCCTCTTAACCTTCCAGCACCGGGCAGGAGTCAGTCCGTATACATCGTCTTACGACTTCGCACGGACCTGTGTTTTTAGTAAACAGTCGCTTGGGCCTGGTCTCTGCGACCCTCCCCGCTTCACCCAGCTGGTGGGCTGACGGTTCGGGTCCCCCTTCTCCCGAAGTTACGGGGGCATTTTGCCGAGTTCCTTAACCATGGTTGTCTCGATCGCCTTGGTATTCTCTACCTGATCACCTGAGTCGGTTTGGGGTACGGGCGGCTCGTGGCTCGCTAGAGGTTTTCTCGACAGCATAGGATCACCCACTTCCCCCATCAGGGGTCGGCATCACATCTCAGACTCGCCTCGCGGCTGCGACCCGGATTTGCCTGGGCCGCGTCCTACCTGCTTACCCACGCTCTACCATCGGCGTGGTTGGGCTACCTTCCTGTGTCACCCCATCGCTTGACTACTACCGGATCGGGTCCCACGCTCCGCGCCGGCGCCTCACCCCGAAGGGATCGGTCACCGGCGTTTCGGGTGGTTAGCATCACCGGACTCGTCATGGACGCCACTTCGCCGGTACGGGAATATCAACCCGTTGTCCATCGACTACGCCTGTCGGCCTCGCCTTAGGTCCCGACTTACCCAGGGCAGATTAGCTTGACCCTGGAACCCTTGATCATTCGGCGCACGGGTTTCTCACCCGTGATTCGCTACTCATGCCTGCATTCTCACTCGTGTCAGGTCCACCGCTGGATCACTCCGCGGCTTCACCCCTGACACGACGCTCCCCTACCCACCCACACCCCTGAACCAAGCACACAAGGCGCCGGCTGAGGTCCTGACTGAACAGGATGTGAGTGCCATGGCTTCGGCGGACGGCTTGAGCCCCGCTACATTGTCGGCGCGGAATCACTTGACCAGTGAGCTATTACGCACTCTTTCAAGGGTGGCTGCTTCCAAGCCAACCTCCTGGTTGTCACTGCGACTCCACATCCTTTTCCACTTAGCCGCCCCTTAGGGGCCTTAGCCGATGGTCTGGGCTGTTTCCCTCTCGACTACGAACCTTATCGCCCGCAGTCTCACTGCCACGCTCTCACTTACCGGCATTCGGAGTTTGGCTAACGTCAGTAACCTGGTCGGGCCCATCGGCTATCCAGTGCTCTACCTCCGGCAAGAAACACGCAACGCTGCACCTAAATGCATTTCGGGGAGAACCAGCTATCACGGAGTTTGATTGGCCTTTCACCCCTATCCACAGGTCATCCCCTCCATTTTCAACTGAAGTGGGTTCGGTCCTCCACGCCGTCTTACCGGCGCTTCAACCTGCCCATGGATAGATCACTCCGCTTCGGGTCTAGAGCATGCGACTACCCAAACAACCAAAAGGCTGAGACGGTACGCCCTGTTAGGACTCGCTTTCGCTACGGCTACCCCACACGGGTTAACCTCGCCACACACCGCTAACTCGCAGGCTCATTCTTCAAAAGGCACGCCATCACCGGCAAACAAGTTGCCAGGCTCTGACGGATTGTAGGCGCATGGTTTCAGGTACTATTTCACTCCCCGCCAGGGGTACTTTTCACCTTTCCCTCACGGTACTGGTCCGCTATCGGTCATCGAGAAGTATTTAGGCTTAACGGGTGGTCCCGCCAGATTCACACACCATTCCAGGAGTGGCATGTTACTTGGGAAACACCTCACGGAGTCACCACCTTACGTCTACGGGGCTATCACCCGCTCCGGCACCGCTTTCCAACGGACTTCGACCTCAATGATGATTTCTAACTCCGCACACCACCAGCAGCTGATGCACGAGTGCTCCCACAACCCCCCACCTGCAACCCCTGCCAGGTATCACACAAGTGAGGTTTAGCCTGATCCGATTTCGCTCGCCACTACTCTCGGAATCACTATTGTTTTCTCTTCCTGCCGGTACTGAGATGTTTCACTTCCCGGCGTTCCCTCCACACACCCTATTTCATTCAGGTGCAGGTAACTGGACATAACTCCAGCTGGGTTTCCCCATTCGGACATCCCCGGATCAACGCTCGGTTGCCAACTCCCCAGGGCATATCGCAGGCTCCCACGTCCTTCATCGGCTCTCGATGCCAAGGCATCCACCATGCGCCCTTACCAACTTGCCACACAAACCACCAACACACACAACAAAACAACCTGCGCGCGCGGCAGTCCGTGGACACAAAATGATCAAGACACAAAACGATATACAACACTACAAACACACACACCACGTCAACAAATACCCGAACCGACCCACACCCACCCAACAAACGGGGAGTGCACCAGCCGGCCGAGCACAGCACGGTGTGTGATGCTCGCGTCCACTATCCAAGAATCAAACAACAAGAGCCCTACCAGCGACCCACCACCCAATCCGGGGCAGCCGACGTCTGATGCCTCAGACACCCAACAGCGCATCACGCAACCCACTCACCACTCCCCAACCCCCCAAGCCACAGCTCAACGAGCCGCAACCAACAGAAAGCCAGGATGGCTGTCGTCGTGTTCCACTAGTGAACACCCCCAACCGCAACCCTACGAACGAGGGTCGTCACGGGGTGTGCTCCTTAGAAAGGAGGTGATCCAGCCGCACCTTCCGGTACGGCTACCTTGTTACGACTTCGTCCCAATCGCCAGCCCCACCTTCGACGGCTCCCCCCACAAGGGTTGGGCCACCGGCTTCGGGTGTTGCCGACTTTCGTGACGTGACGGGCGGTGTGTACAAGGCCCGGGAACGTATTCACCGCAGCGTTGCTGATCTGCGATTACTAGCGACTCCGACTTCATGGGGTCGAGTTGCAGACCCCAATCCGAACTGAGACCGGCTTTTTGGGATTCGCTCCCCCTCACGGGATCGCAGCCCTTTGTACCGGCCATTGTAGCATGCGTGAAGCCCTGGACATAAGGGGCATGATGACTTGACGTCATCCCCACCTTCCTCCGAGTTGACCCCGGCAGTCTCCCATGAGTCCCCAGCCACCCGAAGGTGCTGCTGGCAACATGGAACGAGGGTTGCGCTCGTTGCGGGACTTAACCCAACATCTCACGACACGAGCTGACGACAGCCATGCACCACCTGTACACCGGTATCAAAGAGACCTCTATCTCTAAAGGCTTCCGGCGTATGTCAAACCCAGGTAAGGTTCTTCGCGTTGCATCGAATTAATCCGCATGCTCCGCCGCTTGTGCGGGCCCCCGTCAATTCCTTTGAGTTTTAGCCTTGCGGCCGTACTCCCCAGGCGGGGCGCTTAATGCGTTAGCTACGGCACGGAACCCATGGAATAGGTCCCACACCTAGCGCCCAACGTTTACGGTGTGGACTACCAGGGTATCTAATCCTGTTCGCTCCCCACACTTTCGCTCCTCAGCGTCAGGTAATGCCCAGAGAACCGCCTTCGCCACCGGTGTTCCTCCTGATATCTGCGCATTTCACCGCTACACCAGGAATTCCATTCTCCCCTGCATACCTCAAGTCTGCCCGTATCGAAAGCAAGCATCGAGTTAAGCCCGATGTTTTCACTCCCGACGCGACAAACCGCCTACGAGCCCTTTACGCCCAATAATTCCGGACAACGCTCGCACCCTACGTATTACCGCGGCTGCTGGCACGTAGTTGGCCGGTGCTTCTTCTGTACCTACCGTCACCACCCCAAAAGGAACAGCTTCGTCGGTACTGAAAGAGGTTTACAACCCGAAGGCCGTCATCCCTCACGCGGCGTTGCTGGATCAGGCTTCCGCCCATTGTCCAATATTCCCCACTGCTGCCTCCCGTAGGAGTCTGGGCCGTGTCTCAGTCCCAGTGTGACCGGTCACCCTCTCAGGCCGGCTACCCGTCAAAGCCTTGGTAGGCCATTACCCCACCAACAAGCTGATAGGCCGCGAGCACATCCCCAGCCGAAAAAACTTTCCACACACCCCCATGCAGGGACGCGTCATATCCGGTATTAGACACCCTTTCGAGTGCTTATCCCAGAGCCAGGGGCAGATTACTCACGTGTTACTCACCCGTTCGCCGCTCGTGTACCCCCGAAGAGGCCTTACCGCTCGACTTGCATGTGTTAAGCACGCCGCCAGCGTTCGTCCTGAGCCAGGATCAAACTCTCCATAAAAGAATCCAACCTGACAAACAAAACAAAACCAGCATTCGCCAGAATCATTCGACTTGCCAAAAAACCACAACACCCCACACACCAAAACACATGCGAAGCGCTGCACAAAACAAATCACAACGACATAAATTGCATGACACACTGTTGAGTTCTCAAACATCACACGCACCAGGTCGCTCCTCGCGGAGTCGTACCTGAGCTTCGATGGTCACCACACGCACAGCCGGACCCGGAGAACTTCGAACCCGCCGTTGGCTTGTCCGTCGTCACCGAGCGTGGTGAGAGTGGGCGGCCGCCTCGGGGCCGGAAGCCCGACTCGACCCTGTCGGATCGAAGCTGTCTTGCTCCCCGCCGCGCCCTGGCGACCCGGAGAACATTACAGACCTCTCCGGGCCCACACAAATCGCGGTCCTGTTGCCCGCGCCACACGGCCCGGGCCGGGCTCGTTCACCCCAGGCGGACGCCTGCGAACCGCTTCTTCCCGCGCCTCAGGACCAGCCAGGAGCCGGCGATGAGGTCACTGGTCGAGGGCACGTGGTCGACGTCCTCCACCCGCACGTTGTTGACGTAGACGCCGCCCTCGGACACCGTCCGCCGGGCCTCACCCTTGCTGGCAGCCAGGCCCGTGAGCGTGAGCAGGTCGACGACGCCGGGGATGCCTCCTGCGGGGTCCACGTCGACCGCGCCGGCCTCGGCCAGCGCGGCCGCCAGGGTCGCGCTGGACAAGGTCGTGATGTCACCCCCGCCGAACAGCGCCTCGGCGGCGGCCTTCGCCTGCCTGGTCTCCTCGGCGCCGTGGACGAGCGTGGTCACCTCGTCGGCGAGCACCTTCTGCGCCTCCCGCAGGAACGGCTTCTCGGCGTGTCGGGCCTCGAGCGCCTCGATCTCGTCGCGCGGCAGGAAGGTGAAGGTGCGCAGCAGCTCGCCCACCTTCTCGTCCTCGGCGTTGAGCCAGAACTGGTGGAACGAGTACGGCGAGAGCATCGCCGGATCCAGCCACAGGGCTCCGCCCTCGGTCTTGCCGTACTTCGTGCCGTCGGCCTTGGTGATCAGCGGCGTCGCGAAGGCGTGCGCCTTGCCGCCGTCGGCGCGCCGGATCAGCTCGACGCCGCCGGTCAGGTTGCCCCACTGGTCGGAACCGCCGAACTGCAACGTCACGCCGTGCTGACGGAACAGCTGGAGGAAGTCCATCGACTGCAGCAGCACGTAGCTGAACTCGGTGTAGCTGATGCCGGCCTCGAGCCTCGACCTCACGACGTCACGCGCGAGCATCCGGTTGACCGGGAAGTGCTTGCCGATGTCGCGCAGGAAGTCGATCGTCGAGAGGGTCGACGTCCAGTCGTGGTTGTTGACCATGGTCGCCGCGTTGTCACCCTCGAAGCTGAGGAACGGCTCGACCTGCGCGCGGACCCGCTCCGTCCAGTCCTTCACCGTGTCGAGCGAGTTGAGGGAGCGCTCACCGGACTCCTTGGGGTCACCGATCATCCCCGTGGCGCCACCGACCAGCGCGAACGGAGTGTGCCCGGCGTTCTGGAGGCGACGGGCGGTGACCAGCTGGACCAGGTTGCCCATGTGGAGGCTGGGCGCGGTCGGGTCGAAGCCGACGTAGAACCGGACACTGGCCTCGGCCAGCGCGGCGCGCAGGGCGTCGCGATCCGTGGTGTGGGCGAGCAGGCCGCGCCACTCCAGGTCGTCGAAGAGGTTCGGGTCGACGGACACGGTGGTCCTTTCCTTCGGGCTGCTGACGGGTGCCGTGGACGCGCGCACCGCACTCCAAGCCTGCCGTATGGGACCCCGAGCTGCCCAACGGGTGGAACGACCCCGCGATCAGTGCCGGTCAACAGCGCGCGGCTGGGTACCCTCCCAACGAGATGAGCAACATGAGGGTGGCAGACCGGTATGCGCTCGACCGCGAGATAGGGCGCGGCGGGTCGGGTGCTGTCTGGTTGGCCCGTGACGAGGTCCTGGGCAGGTCCGTTGCGATCAAACGGGTCGGCCTCCCGCCGGGCGCTTCGACGTACGACGTCTCGCGCGCCGAGCGCGAAGCCCGGATCTCCGCGCAGGTCAACCACGCCAACGTGGTCGCCGTGTTCGACTTCGTCAACGACGGCGATCACACCTGGCTGGTGACCGAGTACGTCGAGGGCACGACGCTCGCGCAGCTGGTCCGTGACCGCGGACGGCTGACCCCGGAGGAAGCAGCCCCGCTGCTGCTCCAGATCGCCGAAGCGCTGTGTGCCGCGCACCGGCTGTCGATCGTCCACCGCGACGTCAAGCCGTCCAACATCCTGATCGGGCTCGACGGCACCGCGAAGCTCGCGGACTTCGGCATCGCGCGAGCGGTCGCGGACGCCTCGCTCACCCAGACCGGGCTGGTGACCGGATCCCCGGCCTACATCGCACCCGAAATTGCGACCGGGGCGTCGGCGACGACCGCCAGCGATGTGTGGTCGTTCGGCGCGACGGTCTACCACACCCTCGCGGGAAATCCGCCCTACGAAGCCACGGGAGGCGAGAACGCGGTACTCGGCGTGCTCTACCGGGTCGCGCACGAACCACCGCCGCGGCTGCCGGACGGCGGCTGGCTCGCACCGCTGCTCGAGGCGACGATGGACCCCGATCCCGACGCTCGGCCCGCGATGGATGACGTCGTGGCCTACGTCCAGTCCGGCCTCCAGTCGGGTCGACCGCCCGATCTGCCGGCGGTAGCCGCCGACGGCACCCAGGTCCTCGCCCCGGTCCTCCCTCAGGCCCTCCCCCGAGCCGCTCCGGTGGCGGTGGCGGACCCGCCTACGGCGCTGGACGACCCGACTCCGACCTCTGCTCGTCCCGCTCCTACCGAAGCGCGGTCGTCCAGGCGATGCGATCGCCCTCGTCAGCGCCGCCGCCGTGATCCTGATCGCCGTGGTCGGAGCCATCCTGCTGCTCGGCGGGGAAGACGATCCGCCCGTGGAGGCGGCGCTGCCGAACACGACGACGGATCCGAGCTCGCGCGCCGACCGCAGCTCGGCGACCGACGACACCGAGGCCGGTGAGACCGGTGAGACCGGAGACGCGGCGGCGCCGACGGCCGAGGAGCTCGAGTCGTTCGCGTCGTCGTACGTCTCCACGGCAGCCAGCGACCCGGATGCCGGCTATGCGTTGCTGACGCCGGCCTACCAGGAGCGCAGCCCGGAGTACGCCGACTTCTGGGGCTCGGTGAGCAACCCCGAGATCCTCAACGTCAAGGCCGACCCCGAACAGCTGACGGTCACCTACACGTACAAGTACGACATCGCCGGCTCAGGCAGCCAGACGGAACGCGTGACCCTCTTCCTGGTGCAGGACGGCGACCAGCTGCTGATCGACGACGCGACCAGCGGCTGACCCGGACCGGGTCAGCCGAGCGGCCTGAGCCGGGAGATCCATCCGGACGACCGTGCGCCCGCGCTCCCGGGCGATCTCGATCCGGCCCCCGTGCGCGCGGACGATCTCGTCGGCGATCGCCAGTCCGAGTCCGGACGAGCCGTGGCTTCCTGCGAACCGGTCGAAGGGCCGCTCCTCCGCGAAGCCCGGCCCGGCGTCGCTCACCTCGACCACGACCTGCGGACCTGCGACGACCCGCACCTCCACGTCGCCCGCGCCATGCCGCAGGGCGTTGTCGACGAGGTTGGACAGCACCCGGTCCAACCGGTCACGGTCGCCGACCACCTGCGCGGAAGGGTCGCCGACGACCGCCACAGATCGCGACGCGGCCTCGGCGGTCGCTCCGAAACGGCGTACGACGTCGGCGGCGAGCTCCGCGACGTCGACCGCGGCGGTCTGCAGCTCGAGGCGGCCGGCGTCCGCACCCGCGAGCGCCAGCAGGTCCTCGCTGAGCGCGATCAGGCGGCGTACCTCCTCCTCGGCAGATCGGAGGGCGTCGCGGAGCTCGTCGGGCGAGCGGGTGCCGGAGAGCGCCAGCTCGACCTCGGTGCGCAGCAGCGCGAGCGGGGTCCGCAGCTCGTGGCTCGCGTCTGCGACGAACTGTCGTTCGCGCTCGAGACCCTCGTCGAGCCGGTCGAGCATCGCGTTGAGCGTGACAGCAAGTCGTCTCAGCTCGGTCGCGGCGGGGACGGGCAGGCGTTCACCCGCGCTCCGCGACGAGATGCTCGCAGCCCGGGCTCGCATCCGCTCGACGGGCCGCAGCCCGAACCCGGCCACCGCATAACCGAGCGCACCCGCCAGCACGAGCGCCACCGGTCCGCTGATGAGCAGCTGTCTGCGCACCGCTGCAACAGCGTCGTCGGTGTCCTCCCGTTCGACGGCGAGGACCGCGACCTCGTCGTCGAACGTCCTCGTGAGGGCGACCACCTGCTCGTCGTCGATCTCGACGTTCTCGCCCGTCTCGCCCAGGTCGTCGACGACCTGGATCCGGGCGTCGTCGTAGCCATCACCGGCTGGGTCGACCAGCTGCTCGATCACCGCCGCCGACGACGCCACGACCTTCCCGTCCGCCGACAAGACCTGACCGTGGATGTCGCCCGAGAGCTGCTCCACCGCGCGTGCCCGCTCGTCCGGCGACAAGCCGTCGAGCCCGCTCATCGCACCCTCGAGCTGATCGCGAAGCCCCTGCTCGAGGGTCTCCTCCACCCGGAGCTGCACGAAGAACCCGAGCGCGAGCATCGCCAACGCGGTGGTCAGCATGAACGCGACCGCGACGCGCGCCCGGAGCGACCAGCCGAAGCCGCGGCCGCCTTCAGGCACCGGGGGTCCCGGTCAGCCGGTAACCGAGACCGCGAACGGTGCGGAGCGAGTCGGCATCGAACGGTCGGTCGATCTTCTCGCGGAGATAGCGGACGTAGACGTCGACGACGTTGGACGAGGTCTCGTGCGTGTCCCCCCACGCGTGGGTCAGCAGCTGGTCACGGCTCAGGGTCTGCTCGGGACGGCGCATCATGGCCTCGAGCAGGGCGAGCTCGCGGGCCGACAGCTCGATCTCGACCTCGCCACGCCACACCCGACGCGACGCGGGGTCCAGTCGGAGGTCGCCGACCTCGAGGAGGGTCGGCCGCGGGACCGGGCCCCGTCTCGCGAGCGCACGCATCCGGGCGAGCAGCTCGTCGAAGGCGAACGGCTTGCCGAGGTAGTCGTCGGCGCCGCTGTCGAGACCGGTGATCCGGTCGGCGACGGCGTTGCGCGCGGTGAGCATGAGGACCGGCGTCCACACCCGGGAGCGGCGCAGCCGGCGACAGACCTCGAACCCCTCCATGTCGGGGAGGCGTACGTCGAGGAGGATCACGTCGTACCCCTCCTCGCCGGAGGCGGCGTCGAGGGCCTCCCCGCCCGTCCCGACGATCGTCACGAGGTCGCCGCGCTCGGTCAGGCCACGAGCGACCAACCGGGCGAGCTTCGCCTCGTCCTCCACCAACAACACGCGCACGAGACCACTCTAGGGACGGGAATGAGAAGTGAATGAGAGCCTCATGCCGCCCTCATCGAGGAGTCGTAGCGTCGAGGGCATGAACACACGAAAGATCCCCCGCAAGGCCGTCCTCGCGGCCGGTGCAGTGCTCGGACTCGCCGCGATCGCCGGCGGTGGCACCGCGTACGCCCTCTCCAGCGGGGACGACGACGACACCCAGGGGCCGATCCCGGCCGCGGACCGCGAGCAGGCCGAGGAGGCCGCTCTCGCGGAGACCGGCGGCGGCACCGTCACCGAGACCGAGGTCGACGACGAGGAGAGCAAGTACGAGGTCGAGATCACCCTCGACGACGGCACCCAGGTCGATGTCCAGCTCGACGAGGATTTCAACGTGGTCTCCTCCGAGAACGACGGCCCCGACGACGAGTCCGGCGACGACGACTGAGGATCGACCATGAACCCTGGCGCGGCAGGTCTCGCCGCCGCGCTCCTGTCTGGCGCGCTGGTCGGCTGCGGATCCGATGGCGGCGCGGCGGACGACAAGGCCGCCGACCCGTCCGAGTCCGCGATCGAGCTCCCCAAGTCTGACGAACCGTTCCAGCTCGACCCGGCCGAGCTCGGCCCGGACGTCACCAACCCGTGGTTCCCCTTGGAGCCCGGCACTCGCTGGATCTACCGCGAGGTGGACGAGGAGGGCGAGGTGCTGGAGGTCGTCGTCACCGCCACGTCCGAGACGCGGAGGATCGCGAACGGCGTCGAGGCGCGGGTCGTGCGCGACACCGTGACCCTCGACGGGGAGGTCATCGAGGACACGCTGGACTGGTATGCCCAGGACACCGCCGGCACGGTCTGGTACCTGGGCGAGGACACCGCCGAGTTCGAGGACGGCGACCTCACGTCGCACGAGGGCTCGTTCGAAGCGGGGGTCGACGATGCGCTGGCCGGTGTGATCATGCCCGCCGATCCCGCTGTCGGGCAGTCCTACCGCCAGGAGTACTACGCAGGTGTTGCCGAGGACAACGGCGAGGTGCTCGCGCTGGACGCTACGGCGACCGTGCCCGCCGGGTCCTACGAAGACCTGGTGCAGACCGCCGACACCAACGCGCTCGAGCCCGACGTGCTCGAGCACAAGTTCTACGCCCGCGACGTGGGAGTGGTGCTCACCGTCGACGTCGAGACCGACGCCCGCGAGGAGCTGTTGTCCGTGCGGAGCGTGTCCGCCGCCGAAGCACGCCGCGCCGGCACCGCCCCGCTCGGATCCCCCTACTGAGGACCTCGTGACGGTCGGGGCGCGAGCGCCTCGACCGACGACTCGCGGACCGATGCGACGGCCGCGTCGACCCGGTCGGCCGGACCCGCGACAAAGACGTACTCGACGTTGCGTCGACGCCCGACCTCGCCGACCCGCTGACCCGCGGGGTTGTGGATCCCGATCAAGGCGCCGACGTACCGCTTGCGGTCGAAGCCGAGCAGCCGGACGCGGTCATGGCCGGCGTCGTGCAGCATCCCGGTCATCTGGTCCGCAGTGATCCACGACTCGTCGTTGTAGGACACGACGACCACCTCGGCCCGCACCCTGCTGAGCAGGTCGCCGAGTGCCGCGGGCATCGTCCGGCGGCTGTTGAAGACGCTCCGTGTCTGGTCGTCGCGGCTGTCGACCCGCTTGCAGGCGACGCCGTAGTGCTCCGGGGCGTCCCAGCGGATCAGGGTCTCCCAGATGTGGTAGTTCGTGAAGTAGCGGTGCTGGTTGTAGGGCGGGTCGACGTAGGCCAGGTCGACCGGTCCGACCTCGTCGACGACGCGACCGGCGTCGCCGTGGATGGTGCTCCCCGATCCCGGCAGCAGCCCGGGTCGCTCGAGCCGGAGCTCACGGTGCGACCGCGGCGCCCACTGCTTGAGGTAGGCCATCTGCACCCCCGTCGTGGAGTCGACCCGGTCAGCCGCGAGCATCAGGCTGGTCAGCAGGATCGGCCGGAGGGGGTCGCCGGGAGGGTGCTCGCGATCGATGGCGTCGCGGATCGCGTCGACGCGGGCGCCGTTGCGCGGCTGGAAGAAGCGCGACCGCTCGCAGAACGTCTCGGTGAAGTAGCCGGGGACGCCCGGCAGCGCGTCGAGCCGGTCGAGCGCGGAGGCGAGCGCGCCCTCGTCGACCGTCGTCGCGTCGGTGGCGACGAAGCAGTCGCTGAGCACTGCGGAGTACGTCGCGAGGTCGCTCGCCGTGACCTCGATCCCCCGACGCTTCAGCTCCTGCGCCACCCGGGTGGTGCCGGTGAAGAGGTCGAGGGCGGTGCGGGCGCCCGTTGCCACCGCGAGCTCCCCCAGCACCGGCACCAAGGTGCGCTTGGAGCCGAGGTACTTGATCACACGGGGAGCGTACGGCGGGCCCTCGCCTCCGTCGGTCAGGCGCGAGCGTGCCAGGCGGACAACAGCTCACGCTCCCGGTCGCGGCCGATGCCGGTGACCGCCGCCTCGGGGTGGTCACGGAGCCACTCGAGCGTGTCGCGAGACGACTCCGCAACGGGGCGGAGGGTGAGCCCGGCCTCCAACGAGCGCTCGACGAAGTGGTGCATCATCCCGTCGTAGTCCGGGCGGGGCAGCCAGAGGGGCACGGCGTCCGGCCCCATCCACGGCTCCACACCCTGCTCGGTGAGGAATGCCTGGTCGAGCCAGGTGAACGTGCCGTCCGGGGCGCACGCGGCGAGCAGCTCGCCGATCGGGACCGGGACTCCCACCCCGTCGTAGTCGCCCTCGGTGCGCTGCTCGGCGAGGGTGACGATCCAGGCCGCGAGATCGCGGACGTCGATGACCTGCACGACGTCGGAGGGCGCGCCGGGTGCGAGCACCTCCCCGCCCTCGGCGAGCCGCGCGGGCCAGTAGGTGAAACGACCTGTGGGGTCGCCCGGACCGACGATCAGACCGGGACGCACGATGGTTGCCGAGGCCGCGCCGTCGCGCACGATCTGCTCGCACGCGACCTTCATCGGGCCGTAGGCCTCGGGGTCGGTGGCGAGGTCGACGTCGTCGCTGATCGGCTCACGCAGGGGAACCGTGCCGGGGCCACCGGGCATCGCATCGTCGGCGTAGACGTTGATGGTCGACACGAACACCCAGTGCGCGTCCGAGACGGCGCCGACCGCTCGCCGTACGTGCGACGGACGCCGGGACACGTCGACCACGGCGTCGTACTCAGCCGCGAGCCCCGCGGGTGGCTCGTCCGCCCGGTCCCAGGTCAGCAGCGCCGCCCCTTCGGGTACGTCGCCGGACACCCCACGACAGGCACAGGTCACGTCGTGTCCCCGCCGGAGCGCCTCGGCCGCCACCTCGCGGGACAGGAACACGGTGCCGCCGAGCACGAGCAGTCTCATGCGCCCACCCTCGGCCGACCGCCCCGGGACGGACAAGCGATTCCGCGCACAGCAGAAGCCGCCCACCACTCCGGCCCCGCGAAGTAGGGGGTTTCCCCTGATTCGCGGCCCGAACTTCCTCCGTAGTTTCGGTGGCACACCTCTCGAGGAGACGACCGATGAGCGAATCCCTGCAGGACACCATGGCGACGAACAGCGCGCCCCGGCGCCACCTCCAGGTCGTGCACCCGGCCGCGCCGACTCCCGTCGAGCCCGCTCCTGTGAAGGACCCGGTGACGCCTCCCACCTGGGCCCAGCGCCTCTCCAACCGCGAGGTCGAGGTGCTCCATTGCATCGCCGCCGGCCTGTCCACCACAGAGATCGCGCAGACGCTGTTCATCTCGACGGCCACCGTGAAGAGCCACATCGCACGGCTGATCATGAAGGTCGAGGTGCGGGACCGGATCCAGCTCGTCGTCGAGGCCTACCGGACCGGCTTCATCCGGTTGAGCTGACCCCCGACCAGGGCCTCGTGCGGCTCGGTCGGTGGACGGGCAGGCGAGAAGCCACGACGCCGGGTGATCCGGACTCAACCGCCGTGCCCGTCCAGGTACGCCGCTACCAGCCCACCGAGGGTCGGCAGGTGGTAGCCGCCCTCCTGCACGATGGTCGCCGGCAACCCGGTACTGCCGAGGAGCGCGCCGGCAGTGCGATAGCCGTCCGCGGTCACCACGAGCGGGCTCTCGGGGTCGTCGGCCGCGGCGTCGACTCCCAACGAGACCACCAGGGCCGAGCACCCCTCGGCGACCACCCACTCGGCCAGTCCGCCGACCGCCTCCAGCCAGGGTGCGTCGCCGGCCCCCTCGGGCAGCGGCACGTTGCGGGTGGCACCCTCGCCGGCCGCCGTGCCGGTCTCGTCGGCGTAGCCCACCACGTGCGGGAACCAGCCGGCGCCGGGGTCGACGTGGACCGACCCGTAGAGCACGTCCGCCCGGTCGTAGAAGATCGCGGCCGTGCCGTTGCCCTGGTGCGCGTCGATGTCGATCACCGCCACCCGGCCGTGCCCACCGGCGCGCAGCGCTTCAGCGGCAACTGCGGCGTTGTTGAGGTAGCAGGAGCCGCCGAAGCCGGCCGGGGTCGCGTGGTGTCCGGGCGGCCGGCACAGCGCGTACGCCGCGCGCTCGCCCGCGAGCACCAGGTCGGCGGCAGTGATCGCGCAGTCGACGGCCGCGCGGGCGGCCTCCCAGGTGCCGGCTCCCACCAGCGTCATCGTGTCGTAGGCGAAGCTGCCGGCCTCGGCGTGGATCGCCACGGCCCGCCGGGCAGGCAGGCCGGCGGTCATCGCCGGCGTCGGGAAGAGATACGGCACGACCCGCGTCTGGCCGACCAGGTCGGCGTACGGGCCTTGTCGCCAGCGCTCGGCGGCCCCGGCGAGGAAGGTCAGCATCGCCGGGTCGTGGACGCGGGCGAGCATGCTGTCGGGACGAGGCGTGGCCTCGATCAAAGGGTGCTCCGCCTCGGTGACCGCTGCCAGGATCGTGTCGACCCGTGCCGCCACCTCGGTGCCGATCGTGGCGACCCCCACCCACACCTCGTTCCGCGGGTCATGGTCGCGGGTGGTCGGTGACCACACGACGGGCATCCGGTACTGATTCATGAGTCAGCAGTATGGCGTCCGAACCACTGGTCCCGCGAGGATGTGGTCATGCCTCGCTCACGTGAGATCGGGATCGAGATCGGCGTCCTCCCGACCGGGCCGACGAACTCCGTCATCGACGTGCCGGGCGTGGGCCTCGGACACACCACGCTCCACCGCGACGAGGAGCCGCCACCGCAAGGACGCGGGATCGCGCGCACCGGGGTGACCGCGCTGGTCGTCGCTGACGACGCGTACCAACGCCCGCTGTCCACGGGGGGCGCCGTCCTCAACGGCGCCGGCGAGTGCACCGGGTTCCTCACCGGCGGTGAGTGGGGCGTGCTCGAGACGCCGATCTACCTCACGTCGACGATGCAGCTCGGCAGGGTCTACGACGCCGCCTGCCGGATCGAGCTGGAGCGCGACGACCGGGTCGCCGACGACGTGGTGATCCCAGTGGTCGGGGAGTGTGACGACTCCTTCCTCAACGACTGCCGCCGGATGCAGGTCGAGCACGACGACGTGGTGGCCGCCCACGCGGCTGCCCTTGCCTCCCGCGGCGGCGCCAGTGCGCCTGCCGAGGGGGCCGTCGGGGCCGGCACCGGGATGTCGTGCCTGGGCTTCAAGGGCGGCATCGGTACCGCGTCCCGCATCACCCCCGAGGGACACACCGTGGCCGTGCTCCTGCTCACCAACTTCGGCGAGCGGAAACGGCTGACCGTCGACGGCGTGCCAGTGGGAAGGTCTCTGCCGCAGCAGGTCGACCCGCCCGGGACGGCCGGTTCGTGCATCGGCGTCGTCGTGACCGACGCCCCGGTCGTCGGCGCCGACTGCGCCCGGCTCGCCCGGCGGATCGGGCTCGGGCCTGGCCCGCACCGGTTCGACGGCGCACCACGGCAGCGGCGAGATCTTCCTGGCCGTCTCGACGACCAGCCGCACCGACCGAGACGGGCGGCGCGAGGACGGTCCCACGGTCGCGGGTCGAGCCCTCGACGACCTGTTCGAGGGAGTCGTCGACGCCTCCGAGGAGGCGGTGCTCAACTCGATCCTGACCGCGCCGACGACCAGGGGCAGGGACGGCAACCTCAGCGAAGGCCTGGACCCGGCGACGGTGAGCCGTCTGATGGGAGAGCACGGTCGTGGCAACTGAGACCGACGTCCGCGTGCCGATGGCTGACGGGATCGAGCTGGCGGTCACCCTCTACCTCCCCGACGACGACCGCGGCCCGCAGCCGTGCCTGCTCGAGGCGCTGCCCTACCGCAAGGACGACCTCACCTCGTCGTACGCCGAGAACTACCGGCGGCTGCGCGACGAGTTCGGGTACGCCGTGTGCCGGGTCGACGTCCGCGGCACCGGCTCGTCGGCCGGCGACCCCACCGACGAGTACCCCGAGGCCGAGCAGTCCGACCTGGTGGAGGTGATCGCCTGGCTGGCCGACCAGCCCTGGTGCGACGGCAACGTCGGCATGTGGGGCACGTCCTACTCCGGCTTCAACTCCCTCCAGATCGCCGCGGAGCGGCCCCCGGCGCTCAAGGCCGTCTGCGCGATCTACTCCAGCGACGACCGGTGGACCGACGACGTGCACTGGCGCGGCGGTGCGCTGCGGCTGGTCGACCTCGTCGACTACGACCACTACATGACGCCGATGGCGGTGCTGCCTCCCGTGCCTGCGGTGTGGGGCGCCGACTGGCGCGCCGAGTGGCGTCGCCGGCTCGAGACGGTGGAGCCGTGGATGCTCACCTGGCTGCGCGAGAACCGTGACGGCCCCTACTGGCGGCACGGCTCGCTGCGCTCCGACGGCGACGGCAACGGCTACGACCGGATCGGGGCGGCCGTCATGTTGGTCGCCGGCTGGGCCGACGGCTACCGCAACAACTCCTTCCGCACCGTCGCGGCACTGGGCGAGGCACGGGTGCCGTACCGGCTGCTTGCCGGCCCGTGGGTGCACGCCGACCCGACCACCGCCTACCCGGGCCCGCGGATCGACCTCGACGTCGAGATGGTGGCCTGGTTCGACCACTGGCTGCGCGGGCCGGACCACACCGGCGCACCGCATGACGACCGGGTCGAGATCTTCGTGCGCACGGCGACCCGACCGGCCGCGTTCCTCGACCAGCACGAGGGCTACTGGGTGCGCGACACCTGGCCGTCACCGGGGTCGTCGACCGAGACGCGGACCATTGCCGGTCCTCGCACGCTCGCGGTGAAGCCGGACGTCGGCACGTCGGCGTGGATCGACTGCGCCGGCCACCTGCCGTGGGGTCTGTCCGGCGACCAGCGCGAGGACGACGCCCACTCCTTGACCTACGAGTGGCCGGCGGCCGGCGAGGTGCTGGTCGGACATCCGGTGGCGCGACTACGGGTCAGCGCCGACGCTCCGCTCGCATCGCTCTCGGTCAAGCTCTGCGACGTGTTCCCCGACGGGGCCTCGGCCCTGGTGACGCGCGGCAGCCTTGACCTCACGTACCGCGAACGGCCTCCACGCCCCGGCCGAGCCGGACCCGCTCGAGCCAGGACAGGTCTACGAGGTGGTCGTCGACCTCGACGCCTGTGCCTACGCCTTCGAGCCCGGCCAGACCATCCGCCTCTCGGTCGCGGGCGCCGACTGGCCCAACACCATTGCCCCACCGGCACCGCTGACACTGACCGTCCACGACGGCGTGCTCGAGCTGCCGCGCTACGAAGGTGCAATCTGGCAGCCAGGCTTCGCGCCGGGAGCAGAGACCTCCTCGGAGGATCCGGCCGGCGTCTCCTGGACCACCACCCGCGACGTCCTGCGGCAGACCACGACCTGCTCGGTGCGACACGGGTCGACGTACGACGTCCCCCACGAGGGCACCGCCACGGAGGAGTACGCCGGTGACGTCGTCGTCGACAACGTCACCTTCGCCCAGCACGCCACGGCCTCGTGCACCTACCGCCTCGTGTGGCCCGGACATCGACGTGCGGGTCGAGTCCGGGTTCCGCATCGACGTCAGCGCCGAAGGCTACGAGGTGGCGATCGACGTGACGGCGTACGACGGCGACGAGCGGGTGTCGCACCGGGAGTGGTCCGAGCACGTCCCCCGCTGATGCTTACCCGGTCGTCGAGTAGCCGCCGCGAGGAACGAGCGGCGGCGTATCGAGACGCGGTGAGATACCCGCGGCTACGGGCGGCTACGTGCGGGCGTCTCGATACGCCCTCGCGCCAGAGCGCTCGGGCTACTCGACGAGCGACAGACGCGGCTTACCCGGGTGTCGGCTCCAGCCGGCCGGTCCGGTAGGCCCGACCGATCATCGACACCAGCTGTGCGACGGCGTCCTCGGCAGGCGCGAAGGGACCGGGCGCGAAGTGCGGGCTGGCCAGGCCCCGCTGCACCGACTCGCACGCGGCCCAGTCCTGCTTGTTGGTGAGGTCCCAGAACTCCACCGCGCCGGCCGCGTCGGGCACCGAGCCGTCGGCCCCGGGGAGCACCAGCCAGGAGCACTCCACCCAGGTGCGGTCGGGCGCCAGCGGCACCATCCGGTGGGTCATCACGTAGTCAGGATGGGCCGAGACCAGCAGGTTGGGCAGCAGGTGCAGGTACTCCACCGTCGTCGGCGGCGCACCGGGCAACGGCGTCGCGGCGAGCTCACCGGTCAGCGACATGGTGCGCATGCCGTCGC
The DNA here is from genome assembly GCA_963724275.1 of uncultured Actinomycetota bacterium. Lineage (GTDB taxonomy): Bacteria > Actinomycetota > Actinomycetes > Propionibacteriales > Nocardioidaceae > Nocardioides. Next base: position 40,953 of record CAVRUB010000009.1, read on the forward strand.
GGAGTTCCATGGAACCGCCCACCCAGCCGCCCGGCAGGTCGTAGTTGTCACCCGACGTCGGCGGGCTGACCTGGCACAGCTCCGGATGGATGAGCGGGCAGTGGTAGCACTCGTGGTAGTTCTCCGAGATCACCTTCCAGTTGGCCGCTACCTCGTAGGTGTGCCGGCCGCCGACGACGAGCGTCCCCGGGGCGTACGGCGCCAGCACCGCGTCGAGGGCGCCCACGTGCTCCTCGAAGGACGGCACCTCCGGCGACCCCAGCGGGTGCAGTGCGTGTCCGAAGACCCAGCCCTGCCAGACCCGCACCGGCAGCTCCACCAGACCGTGCGCTTCGAAGTCGAAGCGCTCGTCGTCGCGGAACCCGTGAGCGCTGACCAGCCGACCGCCGAGGTCGTAGGTCCAGGCGTGGTAGGGGCAGACCAGCTTGCGACGGTCCGACGTGCCCCCGTCAGGCAGCAGCTCGTGACCCCTGTGCCGACAGGTGTTGGCGTACATGCGCACGGTGTCGCCGTCGCGCACCACCACGCTCGGGACTCCACCGACCCGCACGGCCCGCTGGCGCACCGGAGTATCGCCCGCGGGGAACAGGTCGGCGACCCGGCCCAGGCACGACCAGCTGCCGGCGAAGAGGTGCCGCAGCTCCCAGTCGAGCACCTCCGGTGAGGTGTAGGCCTCGGCCGGCATCATGAGCACCGGCTCCCCGTCCACGGGTGCGGCCTGACGCACGATATCCATGGAGCCGACGACGGGTTCGGCGGTCATGATGCCTCCTTCAATGATGCGGGTCCTATGCTGCGGTCCATGAGGCCATGCCCGAGCGGTGGAGCGTGACCGGGAGCCGGCCCCGCAGTCGGCGCAGTGTCGAGCTGCGGCGCGACGAGATCCTCGAGTCGACCACGAAGACTGTCGACCGGATCGGCCTCGAGGCGACGCGGGTGACTGACGTCGCGAAGACGCTGAACGTCAGCACGGCGCTGATCTTCTACCACTTCGGCACCAAGGACGCACTGGTCGCGGAGGCGTTCGCCTACGCCGTCGAGCGCGACCTCGCTCGGCTCGACAAGGCCACCGCCGCCGGCACGGACCCGGTGGATCAGCTGCGGCGGGCGCTGCGCTCCTACGGGCCGACCGGACCGGCGAAGGGCTGGCGGATCTGGATCGACGCGTGGGCGCTCGCGCAGCGCGAGCCGGTCATCCGCAAGGTGCTGCGTCGGATGGAGGACCGCTGGTGCGTGGTGCTGCTCAGGATCATCGAGGAGGGGGTCGCCGACGGGTCGTTCAGGTGCGACGACCCGGACGCCACCGTGGCCCGGGTCTCGGCCCTCATCGACGGTCTCTGCGTGGCCGCGCTGGTCTACCGCACCGTCACCCGCGCCCAGCTCCGCGACTGGGTGGCGGAGACGGTCGCGCGCGAGCTCGGCATCGACCACGTGGGGCTCGGATGAGGCTCTGGTCACGTCGGTCACGTCACACCAGCCAGTGGGCGGCGTAGTCGGGATCGGTCAGGGCCGGCCGGTCCAGCCGGAAGTCCCCCAGATCGGTGTCGGTGCTGCCCTCGGCGACCAGGTCGGCGAGCAACCGTCCGAAGGTCGGCGCGAACTTGAACCCGTGTGCGGCGCCGAGGCCCACCACGATGCAGGGGTGCCCCGGCACCGGCGCGATCACGAAGTCGCGGTCGGGGGTCAGCGTGTACTGGCAGCGCGACGACCGAACCGGTCGGCCGCTGCCCGGGAGCAGCTCGGACACGAACGCGGCGAGGCGGTCCTCCATCGCCGGGTCGCGCTCCGACGTGCGCGCCTCGGGGTCGACGGCCGGTCCGCCGCAGTCCTGCGCGGCCTTGATCGTCGCCTCACCGTAGCTGGGGAAGCCGTAGTAGGACGGGTCGTCCATCCAGATCCACAGCGGCATCCGCTCCGGCGCGAAACGCGCGGGCTCCGCGGGCTCGAAGTAGGTGACCTGCTCGAGGGTGACCTCTACCGGCACCTTCACCCCCAGGTGTCCGACGACATCGTTGACCCACGCGTCAGCGCACACGACGAGCCCCCGACAGCGGATGGCGCCCGACCGGGTCATGACCTCGATGCCGCGCTCACCCAGGTCGTGCACGCCGGTGACGGGGCTGTGCGGCCGGAGCTCGGCGCCGTGCCTCATCGCCTGTTCCTGCAACGTCCGGGTGCCCAAGGCCGCCGGGACAACGGCAGCGTCGCGTTGGTAGAGCGCCATCACGTCGCTCGCCAGGTGGAACTGCGGCCACCGCGCCACCACTTCGGAGGCATCGAGCACGTCGTGCCGGATGCCGACCTCGGTGAGCGAGTCGAGGTAGTCGACCGGCGGAATCGCGGCCTGCGGCGGGAACAGGTCGAGGCCGCCGACCTTGGTGACCAGGCGACGACCGCTCGTGCGCTCCAGCCGAGCCCAGTCGGCGTAGGCGTCCTGGGTCAGTCGCACGTACGCCGGGGTGTGGTAGCTGTGTCGCAGGATCCGACTGGTGTCGTGGCTGGCGCCGTTGGTGTGCCCGAGCTCGAACCGCTCCAAGCCCACGACGCTGTGACCACGGCTCGCCAGCTCGTAGGCGGCCGCCGAGCCGAGCGCTCCCAGCCCGGCGACGACGTAGTCGACCTGCATGGACACGGTGCTCAGCCCTTCGCCGGCTGCAACCGGGGCAGCAGCCAGCGACGGATGTCCAGGCTGTCGTCCTCCATCGGCGCGAACCAGCCGTGCTGGTAGCTGCGCGACGTCATGCCACGCTGCACCGACTCGCAGATCGCCCAGTCCTGCTGGTTGACGAGGTCCCACAGCTCGCCGGCGTCACTCGGGTCGAAGTCGGCGGCCTCGACGGCGGTCTCGGTGAAGAGGAGGGAGCACTCGATCGTCGTGCGGTTCGGTGCGTGCGGCAGGAGCACGAACGCCGCGACGTGGTCGGCCGAAGCCGAGATCATGAGGTTCGGGTAGACGAGGTCTCCCTTGTGCCGGGTGCGCTCGTCGGCGTCGAGCCCGGGCAGCGGAGCGCGCGTCGTGGTGCCGGTGGTCGTGAAGGTCCAGGCTCCGTCGCGGTGCGGGATGCCGCTCTCCCAGTCGAGGTCGTCACCGCCGCCGGCGAACGACGGCACCAGTCGGCACAGCTCGGGATGCACCGGACCGCAGTGGTAGCACTCGTTGTAGTTCTCGAGGACGACCTTGTAGTTGGCCGCCACGTCATAGGTGAAGCTGGCACCCACCACGAGGTCGGCCAGGCCGTAGTTGGCGAGGGTGGTAGCCGCGTGCGCCACCGACTCCGCGAGCGGGCGCGCCCGCTCCGGCGAGAGGTGCACGAAGACGAAGCCGCCCCAGGTCTCGACACCGACCGGGTGCAGCGCGAACGCCGAGGCACCTTCCGGGCCGTCGAGCTCGGCGTGCGGGGCCTTGAGCAGCCTGCCGTCGAGCCCATAGGTCCAGGAGTGGTAGGGACAACGCAGAGCGGAAGCCTGGCACGCGGAGGGAGGGTTCGCCGACGTGGCGGGAAGGATCTGGCTGCCCCGGTGCCGGCAGACGTTGTACGCCGCGTGCAGGACCCCTCCTCGTCACTGGTCACGAGGACGGACTCGCCGACGACGTCGACCGCCACGACCCGCGACGGGACGGCCAGCCCGAGGGCGCTCACCGGCCGATGCAGAACCACTCACCGAACAGCACGGCGTCGCGCTCACGGCACCAGGTGGCTTCGTCGACGTACATCTCCCTGGGCAGCGCCTCCTTCACGAGCGGCACCTCCTTGCGCGTCGTTACTGATCCACGAGTCAGTAGTGGGATTGTCTCACGAGACGTGGTCGGTCGCCAGGTGGCACGCCACCCGGTGCTCCCCTGTCGCGGTCAGCACAAGGGGCGACGTAGTCCGGCAACTGTCCGCGATCCCTGCCGCTGCCGCGGTGCCGTCGGCGAAGGCCGGGCATCGCGGGTGGAACCGGCAGCCGCTCGGTATCCGGGTGGGGTCGGGCACCTCGCCCTTCAGCACCACGGGTGTGAGCTCCTCGATCTCCGGCACGACCGACAGGAGGGCCCGGGTGTAGGGGTGCCGCGGCGACTCGAGGACCTCCTCGGTCGTGCCGCACTCCACGACCCGGCCGAGGTACATCACGGCGATCCGGTCAGCGATGTTCCACGCCAGGCCCACGTCGTGGGTGACCACGACGATCCCGAGCCCGAGCGACTCGCGGAGTCCCAGCAGCAGCGCCAGGATCTCGCCACGGATCGAGGCGTCCAGCGACGAGACCGGCTCGTCGGCGACCAGCAGTCGCGGCCGGAGCGCCAGGGCACCGGCGATCAGCACCCGTTGCTTCTGCCCTCCGGACAGCTCGTGCGGGTAGCGCAGGAAGATCCGCTCGGGCGGGCGGAGGCCCGCCTCGGCAAGCGCGGCGGCCACCAGCTCCGGCTCGGAACGGCCCTCGGGGTCGCCGGCCACACGCCGATGCAACCGGATGCCCTCGGCCACGGACTCATAGACGGTCTGCCGCGGGTTGAGAGAGCCGTTCGCGTCCTGCAGGACCATCTGCACCTCGGTCCTGAGCCGGCGCAGTGC
>CAVRUB010000010.1:0-128309 GCA_963724275.1 uncultured Actinomycetota bacterium
TGTCACCCGTCGTGTAGACCGTTGCGTCGGGGAGGGCCTCGATCAGAGCAGCCGTCTCGAACTTCCCAGAGGTGGTGTTGGCGATGTCACCCGCACCCACGATCACGGGGTCGGACGACGGGGGCGCCGTCCCGGTCGTGATGACCAGCTGCGGGGCGGTCGCACCGGCCTCCCTCGAGTCGTACTCCGCGCCGTCCGAGCTGGTCGAGGTGCCACCGATGCTGTAGGTGCCGTTGCCCGTGATCAGGCCGGTGACGTCGATCTCGACCCAGGTGTTGCGGACGACACGGCCGACGGCCCCCAGCAGGGCGCCGTCGATCGCTGGCTGGTTGTTGAATGTGACCGCGGACTCGGACCAGGTCGTGTTCGACATCAATGACCAGCTGCCACCGATGTCGCTGGCAGAGCCGGCCACGTCAGCGACGTGAAGGCGCAGCTTGGCGCTGGCGACCGGCTCGGTGAGACCGGCGACGGAGAACTTGACGAAGGCGCGCTGGATCGCGGATGCGTCGACGGCGAAGGTGCGTGCGAGCGCCGAAATTCCGCCGTTGTTGTACTCAGCCACGAAGGTGTCGGCGACCGGGGTGAAGGTTGTCGTCGTCACCGCAGCAGCGGATGCCGCCACATCGGTGACAGGCGCCGCATCAGTGATGGGCGCGCTGACGGTGGCGATCGCGGCGGCTGCCAGCAGCCCACCGCTGATCGCCGCTAGGCCGGCACGATGAGTGCGCACGTTCCGGAACTTACGCCGCGATCCCGACGAAGGGGACGACCTTTCCAACGTCGATACCTGCACCGATACCGCCCGGCACTTCTGGTTGTACGGCGGCCGAACCGGTCGCGCCACCTCAAACGGGCTAGCGGATCTGCGGACGTTGGCCGACGGTGGACGTGGACGGTGTATCTCGCGTCGGGCGGAACTCTCATACTCCGTGGCGTCGGCGGTGGCCCGCCGACATCGGCCGGTGACGGTCGGCTGCCCGCGTCTTCCGTGCAGGCGCCGGGGCTCGGTGGGATGGTAGGTGCCACGGAACTGCCACACCTGGCGGAGAGCGTGGCAACCGGCACTCGGGCTGCACCCTGCAAATCGGGGACACCGAGGAGGTGAAGGTCGTGGACGGACTCCATGGTCAGACGACGGCGACCACGTCAGCGCTGGGCATCCAAGCCTTGGGCGCGGTGCGGGTGAGCCGCGACGACGTCGAGCAGAAGGTTGGCGGCGGCCGGCAGCGGCGCCTCCTCGCCGTCTTGCTCATCCACCGCGACACGGTCGTCTCGGTCGACCGGGTCGCGGAGGTGGTCTTTGAAGGCAACCCGACCGACGCAGCGGCCACCACTCTCCGCAGCTACGTGGCCCGACTGCGCCGCACGCTCGGAAACGCCGTCGTCACCAGGTCACCGGGGTACCAGCTCGACACGGCGGGGCTGGCCATCGATGTCGTCGACTTCGAGGAAGGCGTCCAGGCTGGCCGTGCGGCGCTCCAGCGGCAGGATCCGGCGGGCGCCGTCGAGCGATTGAACACCGCGCTGGCGCTCTGGCGCGGTGACGCGTACGCCGAGTTCGCCGACGAGCCCTGGGCCTACCCCGAGTCGCAGCGACTGGCGGAGATGAGGCTGACGGCAGAGGAGCTCCTGATCGAAGCCGAGCTCGCGCGCGGCCATGCCGCGCAGGTGATCCCGGCCCTCGAGGCGCTGTGCCGAGAGCACCCGCTTCGAGAAGCATTCCGAGGCCAGCTGATGACCGCCTACTACCGCGCGGGCAGGCAGGCCGATGCCCTCGCGGTTCTCCGCGGCTTCCGAACCGAGCTCTCCGAGGAGCTCGGCATCGACCCGTCGCCAGCGCTCGTCGAGCTCGAGGAGAGGATCCTCGCCCAGGAGCCCGACCTGCTCAGCGCGGTGGCCGGGGGCGAGCCCCTACGCGGCTACCGCCTCGGCGAGCGGCTCGGCACCGGGCTCGACGGCACCGTGCATGCCGCCCGACTGCCCGGCGTCGACCGCGACCTCGTCCTCAAGACGCTGCGGCCCCAGATCGCCGACGACCCGGAGTTCATCCGCACCTTCGAGGCCACCGCGCACCGGGTGGCGTCGCTACGCCACCCGGCCGTCGTACCGCTGCACGACTGGTGGCGGGAACCCGGCGCCGCGTACGTGGTGATGCCCCGCCTGCCCGGCATGACGCTGCAGGACCGACTTCAGCGCTCCCCGCTCGGGCACCGCGAGGTCGTCACGCTGGTCGAGCGCGTCGGCGGGGCGCTCACGTTCGCGGCCGCGCACGGGCTCGTGCATGGCAGGGTCACGGCCGACAACGTGCTGTACGACGTCTCGGGCGAGCCGGTCCTCACCGACTTCTGGCTCGGCGGGCAGCCTGTCCCCGCACCCCAGGACGACGTACGCGCCTTCGCGGCGCTGGTCACCCAGACTCTGGCCGGGAGTGACATCTCCCCAGAGGTCACCGGCCTCCTCAGGTCACCGGACGGGATGACGGTCGAGGAGCTGACTGCGGCGCTGCTGCCCGCGCTCGGCGCTCACTCTCCTGCGGCGACCCGGGGTCGCAACCCCTATCGGGGCCTGAGAGCGTTCGACGAGGCTGACGCCGAGGACTACTTCGGCCGCGCCGCGCTGATCGACGAGGTGACGGGCCGGTTGTCGGGCTCCGGGCTGAGCAGCCGGCTGGTGCTGCTGGTCGGGGCGTCCGGCACGGGCAAGTCGAGTGCGGTACGGGCCGGCCTGCTTCCGCGCTTGCGTGCCGGCGGGGCTACCGGGTCGGAGAGCTGGTTCGTCGCGGCCATGCTGCCCGGCGGAGCGCCGTACAAGGAGCTGGCGGAGAGCCTGCGCACGATCGCGGTGGGCGACACCGCCGGCCTCGCCTCGGAGCTCACGGGGGTCGAGGGGATCGACCGCGCCCTGAGAAGCGTGGTCCCCGAGGGTGGTGAGCTGCTGCTGGTGGTCGACCAGTTCGAGGAGCTGTTCACCCTGTCGCCGGAGGAGGAGCAGCGGGCGTTCCTGGAGGGGATCACGCACGCGCTGACGGTTCCCGACAGCCGGCTCCGTGTGGTGGCGACGCTGCGGGCCGACTACTACGACCGCCCGCTGGCGGTCCAACCCTTCGGGTCGCTCGTCCAGGACGCCACCGTGACCATCCCCGCGATGCTCCCGGCCGAGATCGAGGCGGCGGTGGTCGAGCCGGCGCGGCGGGCCGACCGACGCGTCGAGCGCGCCCTGGCCGCCGAGCTGGTCGCCGCTCTCGCGACCGAGCCTGCCGCGTTGCCGGCGCTGCAGTTCGTCCTCTTCGAGCTCGCCGAGCACAGCCCGGACGTGACGCTGTCGCTCGCCGCCTACCGTGCGCTGGGCGGGATCGAGGGGGCGATCGCGTCCCGCGCCGAGGAGCTCTACCGCTCCCTCGACGACGCCGATCGAGGGCAGGTACGCGAGCTCTTCGAGCGCCTGGTCGTGGTGGGCGCCGAGGGCGAGCCGACCCGGCGCCGAGTGTTCCGCGAGGAGCTGCAGGGCTCGGCTGAGGTCGTTGACCGGTGGGCCGCCGCGCGACTTCTCACCCTCGACGTCCACCCACAGACGAGAGTGCCGACCGTCGAAGTTGCCCACGAGGCGCTGGTCCGGGAGTGGCCCCGACTGCGGCAGTGGATCGAGGACGACCGCAACGAGCTGATCGTGCTCGGCCGGATCCGCGAGTCGGCCGCCACCTGGACGGAGCTCGGCCGGGACCCGTCGGCGCTGCTGCGCGGCGCCGTGCTCGAGGCGGCGCTCGAGGTCACGAGCAGGCGATCCGCCTGGGGCCTGCCGGAGGACGAGTACGTCGAGGCGAGCAGGCGCGCGCGCGATGCCGAGCAGGCCGAGCAGGTCGACATGATCCGCCGCCAGGGCCGGACCAACCGCCGACTCCGCCTGCAGCTGGTCGGCATCGGGGTCGCGCTGGTGGTCGCCCTCGTTGGTGGCCTGGTCGCGCTGGACCAACGTGAACAGGCGGTCCGTGAGGAGCACATCGCCGTGGCCCGCGAGCTGGCGGCCGCCGCCGACTCCAACATCCTCGACGACCCTGAGCGCAGCATCCTGCTGGCCCTGGCCGCCGTGGACGCGACCCGGCGGTACGACGAGCCGGTGCTGCCGGAGGCCCTCGAGGCACTGCACCGCGGGGTGGCCTCGGCCCGCATCCTGCGCTCCTTCCCCGGGGTCGGCGGCACCATGGACTGGAGCGCCGACGGCAGGCTTTTCGTCACCGAGGGCGCCGAGGAGAGCGGCATCGTCGACATCCGCGACGCGGTCACCGGCGAGAGCGTGCAGCTGTTCCGCGGCGACCGGCTCGACATCAACGACGCGGTGCTCAGCCGGGACGGCGAGCGGGTCGTCACCGCCAGCGACGAGGGCGCACTCCGGGTCTGGGACATCGCCACCGGCCGGAAGCTGGGCGACCTCACCGTCAGGGGGGACGGCGCAGTGTTCGGGGCGTCGGTCAGCCCCGACGGGCGGCTGGCCGCCGGGTCGTGGATCACGGCCGAAAAGGTGCGCGTGTTCCCGGCGACGGGCGGCGACCCCTGGGTGCTCCCGATCGATGCACCGGCGGACACGGCGTTCAGCCCGGACGGGAAGCGGTTTGCCGTATCCAGCGACGGAGGGGAGGTTCATGTCTATGACGTGGCCTCCCATCGCGAGGTGCTCGACCTCGTCCACCCCGACGGGCTCCTCGACATCGCCTGGAGCCCGGACGGCCGCCGGATCGCGGTGGCCACTGCCGGCCCCGACGCCGTCGTTCTCGACGCACGGACCGGTCGGCTGCTGGTCGTGGCCTCGGGTCACACCGGTCGAGTGAACGGCGTGGCCTGGAGCCCAATTGTCGAGCCGGGCGAGGGAGGCGGGGGTCGCTCGTACCGGCTCGCCACCGCCAGCGATGACGGCACCGCACGCGTCTACGTCGTCGACGGGCGCGCCGCCACCGAGGTGGTCCGGCTGTCCGCGCTCGACATGCGCAACGGCGTCCGCTCGGTGGCCTTCTCCCCGGACGGCAACGAGCTGATGACCAGCGACTGGGCGGTCACCTCGGTGAAGGTCTGGGACGTGTCCGACCAGGCGGCACCGGAAGTCGTGAACATCCCGGGATCGCCCGACGCCGAGTGCGGGGCGGCCATCACTCCGGACGGACGATCCGTGTGGGTGGTCGAGAGCGACGGCAGCATCGGGCGCCACGACCTGGCGACGGGGCGCCGCCAACAGCGTCTGCCCGCACCACGGTCCGGTGCGTCGTCCCTGTGTCTCGCGCTGAGTCCCGACGGGGCTCTGCTGGCCACGCCGACCTGGGAGTTCCCGTTCCCGGTCTGGGACACGCAGACGGGCAAGGTCGCGTTCGTCGCGCGCGGTGGTCGGGAGTGGACCGGCTCCTTCTCGGTCGACTGGGACGGATCCGGCGAGCGGCTCGCGGTCTCGGTCACGTATGACCGGCCCGGCGGCCCCGAGTCGCACGTCCGGATCCTGGACCGCACCGGAGCCGAGGTCGGCCGGATCTCCGGTGAGCCCCGCGTGGTGATTCCCTACCTCGACTTCCGCAACGACGGCGACCTGGTCGCCACCACGGGCCACCCGCCTCGTGAGGATCCGGACAGGCGCGAGATTCGGTTGTGGGACTGGCGACGTGACCGGCTCGTGCGTCGGATCGAGGGGAACACCATCGGTGTCGAGTTCGACCCCTCCGGCGCGCTGCTGGCCAGCACCCGGCTCATCGAGGGCGTATTGGACGTCTGGGACTCCGGGACCGGCAGCCGGGTGTCCACCCTGGAAGGGCACACCGGGATCGTCACCGACCTGGCCTTCGACGCGGACGGCGAGCGGCTGGCCACGGCCAGTAACGACGGCAGTGTCCGAGTGTGGGATCCCCGTGCAGGGGAGCTCCAGGTGACCCTGCGGCTGGCGGTCCCGCTGGGCGCGAGCACCGTCGAGTTCAGCCCGGACGGCCAACGGCTCGTCACCACGTGGGCCGATGGCGTCACGCGGGTCTGGACCCTCGACCTCGACGAGCTCGTCGACCTCGCCGGGGAGCGGGTGACGCGAGGCCTGACGGACGCAGAGTGCCGGCAGTACCTCCACACCGACACCTGCCCCGGGGCATGACTTCGGTCCCGCGCCATGCACTTGCCACGGCTGCCACGGGACTGCCACAGCGCTGGCCCGGATCGGCCACGCCCCGGGATCAGCCTCGGAGTCGAACGGGCAACCAGTGCCCGGCACATCCCGAGGAGAACATCATGACCACCCAGCCCCGGACGGCCGAACACAACGCCGACGAAACGACCCGGCCCGACGCGTCCACCGCGACCCAGCCCAAGCACTACCTCGGCCTGGCAGCCATCGGAGCCGTCGTGACCTTGGGCATCGGCGCCAGCGTCACCGCTCTGATCATCGGCGTGACCGGGGACACCGACACCGAGGCACCAAGCCCGGGCATTCCCCCCTCCGCCGAGGTGCCGTTCGACACCACTGACCCGAACGCGATGCAAGGCATCGACCGACGGCTCTACGAACTCGCCGAGCAACACCGGAAGGCCGAGCGCTAGGCGCAGCTGGAGTCGCCGAACGGCGCGACCGGTGCCTCGCAGGTCGTCTACGACCCTGTGCGCATCGGTGAGGGACGGGTGGCCTACCCGGGCTGAGAGGTCGACGTCTTGAAGTCCTACGCAGGACCCGCGGTGATCCGCCAAATCGGTCCCCTTAGCCTCGATCTTTCGTGAGCCTGTGGTGATTGCCGGCTCGGGGTAGTGATTCGGGACCCGGTCGCCGTGGACGTGCTGGTCTGCCGGCGTTGTGCGCCGGTTCTCCGGGTCCTTGATCGTAGGGGCTGGGTGGCGTGTCAGGTGATCGCTGCGAGTCTCGTGTGGCCGCCAACGACGAGGTCGGCCCAGGGCCATCGCCCGGATAGCCTCAGGATTCGGCGTCGGCCGGTGGTGATCACTCGACCGGCAACCGCCAGGAGTCGCAGGCGTAGCCGTTCGCGGCGGCCTTGCCGGTGGCGTCGCGGTTGAAGAAGAGGAACTGCCATGGCGTACGTCGAGCACGGCAAGGCCAGCGGCAAGGTCGTGATCACCCAGCGACATCAAGGAGAACGCCGCGTGGACCCGGAGTTCTCATCGCGGTGACCGACTGTGATCCGCCGAAGGTGCCGGGCTCGAGTCCCACCGGGCCTACCGCGCCACCTACCCTCGCACCATGCGTAGGTGCGTTGCCGCTCTTGCCGTGACTGCTTCGATGATCGCCGGCGGCCCGGCCGCGGCCGAGCCCGGGCCACTCTTCGAACCGAGCACCGACGTCGACTACCAGCTCGGGGGCGTGTGGGACCGGGTGCCGGACCGGGTCGGGACCGTGGTCCGCGACCGCAAGGCCGAGCCGCTCGCCGGGCGTTACAACATCTGCTACGTCAACGGGTTCCAGACCCAGCCCGACGACCGACGGTTCTGGCGTGAGCACCACTGGCGCCTCGTGCTGAAGGACGACGGCCGGCCGGTGGTCGACTCGGTCTGGGGTGAGTGGATCCTCGACATCGGTACCCGCGACAAGCGGCGGGCGCTGGCCCGGATCGTCGGCCGATGGACCGAACGTTGCGCGGATGACGGGTTCGACGCGGTCGAGTACGACAACCTCGACTCCTTCAGCAGGAGCCACCGCCTGGTCACGCGCCGCCAAGCGAGATCGTTCGCCCGACTGCTCGCCAGCCGTGCGCATGCCGCCGGGCTGCCGGCCGGGCAGAAGAACTGGGCCGAGTGGGACGGCTCGCACGTGTTCGACTTCGCGGTCGCCGAGGAGTGCGGTCGGTGGCGCGAGTGCGAAAGCTACCGGGAGTCGTACGGCGACCGCGTGCTCGCCATCGAGTACCGGCGCCGCGACTTCCGGCGCACCTGCGACGCGTTCGGCCGGGCGTGGCCGGTCGTGCTCCGGGACCTCGCGCTCACACCGCGCGGCGTGCACCGCTGGTGCTGAGCGCCAGCGTCAGCCGCGGCAGTCCGCGCAGATGCCGAACAGCTCGAGGCTGTGGCTGACCTCGGCGAAGTCGTGCTCACTGGCGACCGCGTCGGCCCACTTCTCGACCGCTGGGCCGGTCACCTCGACCGTGCGACCGCACGACCGGCAGACCAGGTGATGGTGATGGTGGGTGCTGCAGCGTCGATAGACCGATTCCCCACCGGCCCCCTGGAGCACGTCGACCTCGCCGGCCTCCGCCATCGCCTGGAGGGCCCGGTAGACCGTGGCCAGCCCGACCTTGTCGCCCGCCTGACGCAACGAGTCGTGGATGTCCTGGGCGCTCTGGAAGTCGGACGCATCCGCCAAGGCCTCGGTGATCGCGCGCCGCTGACGCGTCGGTCGCAGCGTCGAGGTCTCGGACATCCGCGCCTCCTCAGTGGTTGAGACTCGATCTCAATCTACCGCCGGACCCTCCCGAACCGGTCACGCGACCACCGGAACAGGCGTAGATTTCCGCCCTGGAGGAAGGGAGGCCTCGTCGTGGGAGATCTTGATGGGATGGACTTCGGCGCGGACACCGACGCGATTCGCAGGTGGCTGGCCAAACGAGCGACGTACGCCGAGGACGTCGAGGACCCCGCCGACGGCGGGAAGCACCGTGTCGACCTGCCGGGAACTGTCGACCCGCAGCGCCTGAGCGTGCTCAACGCGCGGGACGCCGGCCAGGACGTGCTCGACGCGCTGGTGGTGCCCGAGCCGCCGGTCGCGACGCGCTGGCCCACTCTGTACAAACGGGTCCAGGACCCGAACGCCGACACCGAGACCGACCCCGCGGCCAAGGGCCACCCCACTCCGCCACCTCGGACGGGAACGACACTGGGCCAGGGTTCGCCGTACGCCTCGACCCCGGAGCACGAGGAAGAGCTGATCTCGAGCCGCTCGACCAACGCTGTCTTCAAGCCGCGCCTGGGGGCGCGCCGTCTGACCACGTTGGTCCTGGTCGCGAGCGCCGTGATGACCGTCGCCATGGGCTACCGGGCATATGAGGAGGGCACGACGGTCAACTACGGACTCACGGTGCTCCTGGTCGTGCTCACGACGGTGATCTGGGCCGCCCGCGCGACAACGAGCGTCACGGAGATGGCAGTGATCCGCGGCCAGCTGGAGATCATCCGTAACGGCAAGTTCGAGGTGATCGACCTGGCCAGCGTCTACACCCCGGTCGCCGTCGAGGGGAAGCCCGGGCACCGCGGTTGGAGAGTGCTCATCGAACGACACGACCAGCCGCTCATGGTGATCGACGCGAGCATGGTCGACCCGCACCGGTTCACCGCGGTCCTCCACCGGGTGCGCCCGGACCTCCGGCCCGGGGCGACGCCGACCCAGTGATCCAGTAGCGACGCTTGCCGTTGCGGACGTCCTCGAAGACTCCGCCGGCAGACTCGATCGTGCGCGCCGACGGCTGGTTGTCGGTGTCGCAGGTGACCAGGACCCGCTCGATGCCGAGCTCTCCCGCTCGTCGTACGGAGAGCAGGAGGGCTCGGGTCGCGTGGCCCTGCCGACGACGCGCGGGGCGCACCGAGTAGCCGACGTGGCCCCCCTCCTCGAGCAACCACGCATTGAGCTCGTGTCGGAGGTTGAGGAATCCGATCACCTCGTCACCGGGGCCGCCGTCCCCTGCTGTGATCCAGTAGTACGTCGACGCGACCCGCGAGCTTCCCGGGACCACCTCCGAGTCCGGGTCGGCTGCGCTCCGCTCAGCGAGGACCTCGATGAACTCCTTGCAGCACGCCTCGGTCGGCCCGAGCGGGTGGTCGAGGTTCCACGATCCCGACCCGTGCATGAACTCCTCGCCGAAGTCGGTCACGGTCGCGGCCCAGCTCGGGAACCATCGGAGGTCGGGCAGGACGAGCGCGGTCATGAGCCGATTCCATCAATCGGGGGCGCCCCTCGCACGTGCTTTTCGCCCGTCGAGTGTCGGCGGGGTCGCTCCGAACCGGTCCAGGACGAGAACGTGTTCTAGTGTGGCCGCATGAGTCGGTTCGAGATGGAGCACGCCACGGAGGAGGAGATCGCCCAGGAGGCGGCCCTCTTCGCGCCCTTCACCGCGGCCGTCCGCGATCTGGTGGACGTGACCATCCGGACCGAGGTCGGCGACGACGAGATCCGCGCGGCCCAGGCCGAGGTCGAGGCGATCGTCGAACGGCTCCGCCGCAAGCAGCTGGACGGGGCGTACGGCGTCCGGTTCCGGCCCGACGGCAAGCGAGGACGCAACTGGGGCAACGCGGTCACGGGCCTCCGCAACGCGACCGCGCCACCGCTCGACATCCGGAGCGACGGCGCCGGGCACGCGTGGAGCGACTTCCACCTCGGCGCGGCCTACGAAGGTCCGCCCGGGCTCGTCCACGGCGGCGTCATCTCGCTGATGCTCGACCAGGTGCTCGGGCACGCGGTCAGCACCAGCGGTCGGCCCGGCATGACCGGCACGCTGACCATCGTCTACCGCCAGGGCACGCCGCTCGGCGACCTGCGATGCGAGGCCTGGGTGGACCGCCGGGAGGGCATCAAGACCTGGGGCAAGGGCAGGATGCTCGACCCGGACGGCGAGGTGACGGCTGAGGCCGAGGGCGTGTTCATCCTGCCCAAGTGGGCTCGTGACCTCGACCGCTTCCGCGCCGCCGCCGAGGCGACGGAGTCCGGCATCGAGCTCGACTAGCTGCTGAGCCAGGCGTCGTGGTTCAGATGGAGGAGCCGACCGTCGTCGACTTCACCCCACGCGCCTGCTCGTCGGTGAGCCGGACCTCCTCCAGGGCCTGGCGCTCGAGCTCCTCACGTCGCTGACGCTCGGCCTCGGCGTCGTACTCTCCTGGTTGGGAGACCAGGTCGGCGGCACCGCCCTGCAGCCGCTGGAGGGCGACGCGGGCGAAGATCTGCTGCTCGGTCGAGGTGCGCTCGGAGCGGCCGCGGCCCAGGAAGGACACCAGCCAGTGCAGGACCGCGGTCAGCCGGTTCTTGAACCCGGTGATGTAGAACAGGTGCACGCGAGCCACATCAACCAGGCGACGAACCCGGTCAGCCGCAGCTTGCCGACCATCGCCACCGCGCGGAACCGGCTCACGATCGCCATCGAGCCCTTGTCGAAGTACTTGAACGGCTTCTGCGGTGCCTTGCCCTTGAGCCGGCCGTCGATCTCCTTGGCGGCGTACTTCGCGCCCTGGATCGCCACCTGGGCCACCCCGGGCAGGTTGTCGAGGCTGATCATGTCACCGACGACGAAGACCTCGGGGTAGCCGGGCAGCGTGAGGTCGGGGTTGACCGCGATCCGACCGGCCCGGTCCAGCGGCGCGCCGGTCTGGTCCGACAAGGTCTTGCCGATCGGGCTGGCCTGGACCCCGGCGGCCCACACCTTGGTCACGGCGTCGATCCGCTTCTCGGTGCCATCCTTGTACTTCACCACCAGGCCACGCTCGTCGACCCCGGAGACCAGCGCACCGAGCATCACCTCGACACCGAGGTCGGCGAGCTTCTTCTCCGTCCAGGCGCCTAGCTTGGCGCCGAAGGGCGGCAGCACCTGGGGCGCGGCGTCGACCAGGATCACCCGGGCGTGGTGGCTGCTGATCGCCCGGAAGTCACGGGTCAGGGTGCGGTGGGCGAGCTCGGCGATCTGACCGGCCATCTCCACACCGGTCGGTCCCGCCCCGACCACCACGAAGGTCAGCAGGTGGTCGACGTTCTCCCCACGGGCCGCACCGAGCTCGGCCATCTCGAACGCCCCGAAGATCCGGCCCCGCAGCTCCAGGGCGTCGTCGATGCTCTTCATCCCCGGGGCGAACTCGGCGAACTGGTCGTTGCCGAAGTAGGACTGACCTGCCCCGGCAGCCACGACCAGCGAGTCATAAGGCGTGGTCAGCTCACGGCCCAGCACCTGGGAGGTGACCGTCCTGGCCTCCAGGTCGACGTCGGTGACCTCACCCAGCAGCACCTGGGCGTTCTTCTGCCGCGCCAACACCTCGCGGGTCGGCGGCGCGATCTCACCCTCGGACAAGATGCCGGTCGCGACCTGGTAGAGCAGCGGCTGGAACAAGTGGTGGGTGGTCTTCGCGATCATCGTCACATCGACGTCGGCACCCTTGAGAGCCTTCGTGCCGAACAGACCACCGAAGCCGGACCCGATGACCACGACCTGGTGCCGCTCCGACCGGCGCATGAGTGCGCGTTCGGGTGCCTGGGTCTCTTCGGTCATCGTGAGCCTCCTGTGATCCGGGTGGCGTGCTCGGAGCCGGTGCGCCGTGACGGCTTCGTCGCGGCTGTTCCTATCCTCCCGCCATCGGCGGTCGCACCCAAAAAGTCGGCCCTGTCCCGGCTGTCTGCTCCGTCACAGGGGGCGAACGTACGGAGTTGCCGTCGGCCGGTGGGGCTGGTACCCATCCCGGCCCCGGAAAGCGCCACAATCTGCCGGAGGATCGAAATGTTTGACCTCTGGAACGCCGGGTAGATGACCTTGGATCCCTGGGACGATCGACCCACCCACACCGTCTCGGGCGCTGGACCTGTCCGCAAGGGCAGAGCGAAACGCAGTCTGCAAGGGCATTCGGAAGGGGTTCATATTGCCGCACCGGCAGGTCCTCACCCTGACCTCCGGCCCCCGCAGCGTGCAGGAAGCGCGGCGGTGGGCGGTTCGGACCTGCCAGGGGATCGAGCGGGACGACCTCATCGAGTGCGCCGAACTGGGCGTCTCCGAGCTGGTGACCAATGCCCTGCTCCACGCCGACCCGCCCGTCCGCCTGCAGCTGCGCGGCACCGCCGAGCATCCGCGGATCGAGGTCTCCGACGCTTCCGTCGTCGCACCGCAGCCCTCGTCGCGCGGCGGCGGCATCGATATCGACGCCTTCGACCTCGACGCCTTCGACTCCGGAGCCGCCGGCGACATCGACGTCACCGAGCTGAGCGGGTTCGGCCGTGGCCTCGACATCGTCGGCCGAGCGTCCGCCGCCTGGGGTGCGGTCGTCGAGGAGGACGGAAAGACCGTGTGGTTCGAGCCTGCCGCCCAGTTCTCCGATGACGCCGGCCCGGACTTCCAGCTGATGGCACCACCGGACGACGGCGAGCAGCACACCCGGATGGGTGAGATGGCGATCCAGATCAAGGGCGTGCCTGTGCACGCCTTCTCCCGGTTCCAGCGCCACTACCGCGACCTGCGCCGAGAGATCCGGCTGCTCGCCCTCGCTCACGAGGACGACTACCCGTTGGCCAAGGTGCTCTCCGAGCACTTCAACGCGCTGGAGGCCCCGCTTCGGGCCAACATGGGCCGTGAGCAGGTCGACGGCGCGATCGAAGCCGGCAATGACCTGACCGACCTACGGCTCCGGATGACCCCGCAGGTCGCGCGCCAGATCGGCGAGCTGATCGATCTGCTCGACGCCGCCGACGACTTCAGCCGTGCCGAGCGGCTGCTCACCGCTCCGCGCCTTCCCGAGCAGCGGTCGTTCCAGATCTGGTTCCTCAGCGAGTTCCGCCGTCAGGCCGGAGGCGCCGCGCCGCAGCCATGGTCAGGCACCTCGACCACGAGTCCTAGCATCTAGCCCGTGCGTCCCCCGTCACCGCTCTTGCTCGCGGTGGCGGTCGGCGGCGCGGCGGGCGCCGTGCTCCGGTTCCTGCTCGGCGAGGTCGCGCCGGACGGCGCGGGCTTCCCGTGGACCACGTTCGCCATCAACGTCGTCGGCTGCGCCCTCCTGGCCGGCCTCGAGTTGCTACCGCTCGCCCGACGGTCGGAGACCTGGGCTGCCGGCATCGGGCCCGGCCTGCTCGGCGGCTTCACGACGCTCTCCGCGACCAGCGAGCAGGGCAGGTCGCTGCTCGCGGCCGGAGACCCGGTGCTGGCCGGCGGTTACCTCTTCGGCACGCTCGCGGCCTGTCTGGTCGCGGTCACCGTGGTCGGGCGGCTCGCACCGCCTCTCACAAGCGAGGAAACGAGGTGAGCGACGCGCTCTGGGTCGCCCTCGGCGCGGCCGTCGGCGCCCCGCTGCGCTTCGCGCTCGGCTGCCGGTTCGACGCTGTCCTGCCCTGGGGCACGCTCGCCGTCAACGTGGCGGCGTCGCTCCTGCTGGGGCTGTGCGTCGGCTGGTCCGTCGATGGCGCCGCGCTCGCCCTGGTCGGCGACGGGTTCTGCGGAGGGTTGTCGACGTACTCCGCGTTCGCCGTGCAGACCCGGGAGCTCGGCCGCGGCAGGGGTACGACGTACGCCCTGCTCACGCTCGGCCTCGGACTCGCCGCTGCCGCGCTCGGGTACCGGCTCGCTGGTTGAGGTCGCCGGGTCTGCGCGGTCGACCCGGGATCAGGCGTAGCCCAGATCGTGCAGCCGGTCGTCGTCGATGCCGAAGTGGTGGGCGACCTCGTGCACCACGGTGATCCGGATCTCGTCGATCAGGTCCGCCTCGTCGTCGCACATGTCGAGGAGCGGGCCGCGGAACAGGAAGATCCGGTCGGGTAGCTCGGGCAGCCAGGAGCTGTCGCGCTCGGTGAGCGCCACCCCGTCGTACAGGCCGAGCAGGTCGTCCGGCTCGTCGTCCGGCGGTTCGTCCTCGACGAGGACGACCACGTTGCGGACCAGGACGGCGATCTCGTCGGGGATCGCGTCGAGCGCCTCGCTGACAAGGGCGTCGAAGCGTTCAGGATCCATCACGACCGGCACCGGACCATTGTGCCGGTCCGAAAAAGGCAGAAGCCCGGATCAACGATCCGGGCTTGCCAGCGACCCCGACGGGACTCGAACCCGCGGCCTCCGCCGTGACAGGGCGGCGCGCTAACCAACTGCGCTACGGGGCCATGTGAAGCGGTGGAACTATAACCCATCGTGCCGGGGCCGACCCAATCGAGGGCCACCCCCGCACCACCACTGCAGGCGTCTCGATACGCCCTCGCGCCAGGGCGCTCGGCCTACTCGACGACCGGAAGGCGACAGCTGGTGCGCACCATGCTCGTCGAGTAGCCGCCGCGAGGAACGAGCGGCGGCGTATCGAGACGCCAGTGCGTTGCCCGCCGGCCGAGACCTCGGCACTCGGGTGCAGGCGTCTCGATACGCCCTCGCGCCAGGGCGCTCGGCCTACTCGACGACCAGGGGCTACAGGTGTAGCCGGGCGAGCAGGCTCGTCGAGTAGCCGCCGCGAGGAACGAGCGGCGGCGTATCGAGACGCAGTGCGTTGCCCCCGCCCGACCTCGGCACTCGGGTGCAGGCGTCTCGATACGCCCTCGCGCCAGGGCGCTCGGCCTACTCGACGACCAGGGGACTCAGGCGAGCGTTGCGGTGTCGATCACGAACCGGTAGCGCACGTCGGACGCGAGGACTCGCTCGTACGCCTCGTTGACCTGGTCGACGGAGATGACCTCGACATCGGCGCCGATGTCGTGCTGCGCGCAGAAGTCGAGCATCTCCTGGGTGAGCGCGATGCCGCCGATCATGGAGCCGGCGAACGAGCGGCGTCCTCCGATGAGCGACATGACGTGGACGCTGAGGGGCTCCGCCGGGGCGCCGACGTTCACAAGCGTGCCGTCGACGGCGAGCAGGCCGAGGTAGGCGTTGAGGTCGATCCCGGCGCTCACGGTGTTGACGATGAGGTCGAACCGGCCGGCGAGCTCCTCGAAGGTGCCGGGGTCGGAGGTGGCGAAGTAGTGGTCCGCGCCGAGCCGCAGCCCGTCCTCCTGCTTCTTCAGCGACTGCGACAGCACCGTGACCTCTGCGCCGAGGGCGTGCGCGATCTTGACCGCCATGTGCCCGAGACCACCGAGGCCGACGATCGCGACCTTCTTGCCGGGACCGGCGCCCCAGCGCCGGAGTGGTGCGTAGGTGGTGATGCCGGCGCACAGCAGCGGCGCCGCAGCGGCTGGGTCGAGACCGTCAGGGACGGACAGCACGTAGTCGGTGTCGACGACGACGTGCGTCGAGTAGCCACCCTGGGTGGTGGTGCCGTCGCGGTCGGTCCCGGCGTACGTCGGAACCATGCCGTCGAGGCAGTACTGCTCGTCGCCGTTGCGGCAGTTGGTGCACGTCCCACATGAGTTCACCATGCAGCCGACTCCGACGCGGTCGCCGACCTGGTGCTTGCTGACCTCGTCGCCGACCTCGGTGACGATGCCGACGATCTCGTGGCCCGGTACGACGGGGAACGGCTGCGGTCCCCAGTCACCCCGAACGGTGTGGATGTCGGAGTGGCAGATGCCGGCGTACTCGATCTCGATGAGTACGTCGTTCGGTCCGACCTCACGTCGTTCGACCGTGGTCGGTGCCAGCGGCTCGCCGGCAGCGGGGGCAGCGTAGGCGTTCACGCGCATGGGTGTTCTCCTTCGGTTGTTGGTCAGGGCGCAGCTGGATTGCGGACCGACTCGGGTCCGCCGTCGAGCGCCGCTGGCTAGTGCTTCTTGGTCTGCTTGAGCTCGCTGGCCAAGGCGCCGGCCTCCTGGGCCAACCGGTCTGCTCGCTCGTCATCACCGGCATCGACCGCCTGCCAGTAGCTGATCTTCAGCCGGACGTACCGCTGACGCAGGACGATCTGCTCTGCCTCGACCGCCAGTCGCCGCTCCTGCGCCACCAGGAGAGCAACCTGCTCCCCGGCGGCCGACGGCCCCAGCTTGTTGTTGGCGACGTACTGCTTCATGTCGCTCACGGACATTCCGGTAGCGGCGAGACACGCGATCCACATCAGCTGGTCGAGGTCGTCCTCGTCGTACACCCGGTGCTTGCTGCTCGCGCCCCTGCTGATCGGCGTGATCACGCCGATCGACTCGTAGTAGCGCAGCGTGCTCGCAGGGAGCCCGGTCAGCGTGGCGGCTTCCTTGATCGTGTAGGTGTGCTGGGTGGTTCGCGTCGTCACTTCTACGACGGTAGGAACTTCAAGTACTTGAAGTCAAAGGTGGCGTGCGTCACGGCAGGTGGAGCGTCGGTCCCGCTCCCTCGTTTGCCCCAGCGTGGCCCAACGGCCAGAGGACCAAGGCCCCTAGTGCCTAGTGCCCGATTCGCGTCTTCGCTGTTCAGAGCCAAATTTCGGCACCGCACCCCCGACCGGATTCGAACCGGCGCTACCGCCGTGAAAGGGCGGGGTCCTGGGCCGCTAGACGACGGGGGCCCGCCACGCCGGACGAGGCCGGCGCAGCGCCGACAGCATAGTCGCGGGGGTACCGCAGGGACCTAACCGCCGTCGCCGCTTTCGTACGGCGCGCAGCCCTCCGGTATGGTGTGCCACTGCTCGGGCAGGTAGCTCAGTTGGTACGAGCGTCCGCCTGAAAAGTGGAAGGTCGGCGGTTCGACCCCGCCCCTGCCCACCGAGCCGAAGGGCCTCGCCGGCGACGGCGGGGCCCTTCGTCGTTCTCCGCACACTTGAGCGCTACCGCAGGCTGGAGACGTGCAGACCTTCCTCCCGTACGCCGACTTCGAGCAGTCAGCGCGCGCCCTGGACACGAAGCGGCTCGGCAAGCAGCGGGTCGAGACCATCCAGGTGGTCCGGGCACTGACCCGTCCGGGGTACGGGTGGGCGAACCACCCGGCCGTGCTGATGTGGAAGGGCTTCGAGGAGGCGCTCGGTCGCTACGGGTTCACGTGCTGCGCGGTGTGGGCCGAGCTCGGGTTCGGCGACACCTGCGAGCTCACGATCGCCACCGACCTGCGGACGGCCGGGATCGGATCCGTGCGGACGCAGGAGGAGCTCGCCGCGGCGGCAGCGCTGCCGCCGTGGCTCGGCAACGAGGAGCTGCACCGCAGCCACCGGTCGGCGCTGGTGCGGAAGGACCCCGACCACTACCGCCCCCTGTTCCCGGCAGTCCCGGAGGACCTGCCGTACGTCTGGCCGGTCCGGTCCCCTGCCGTCGTCGCCGCCGAGGCGCGCCGTGCCGAGAACGAGGTCCGTCGTCAGCAGCGGGCACTCGAGCGTCGCGCTGCCGAGGCCGAGCGGCTGCGCCGCAAGCGGAGCCGCGCGGCGAAGAAGGCCTGGGCGACGCGCCGCCGCAACGCCGAGAAGCCGGCTGCGGCTCGTGGTCCGGGCTCGTAGGCCGAGCCGGTGTGCATCGGCGCCTCCGGGCGTGGCCGCGAGCCGTCACCGCTGATCGGAGGTGACCCGACTGCCGGCGGCTACAGCAGGTCGAGCTCCCGCGCCCGCGCCACAGCGTCTGTGCGCGTGGCCACGTCGAGCTTGCGGTAGATGCTCTTCACGTGGGTCTTGACGGTGTTGAACGAGACGAAGAGAGCCTCACCGATCTCGCGCTGGTTGAGATCGGTCCTCAGTAGTCGGAGCACGGCCACCTCGCGGTCGCTCAGCTCCTCGTCGTACGGCGCGGCGGTCGCCGGACCCGGACGGAGCCGGAGCCTCGCCTCGGCCCGAGCCACCAGCTCCGTCAGCCTGCCGGGGTCCACACACGTGCTTGCCACCTCGCGGGCAGTGCCGAGCAGGGCCTCCGCCGCGTCCCGGTCGCCGAGCCGCGCCTTCACCCCGGCATGGATGAGCAGGGCGTAGGAGAGGTCGAGCTTCGCGTTGCCTCCGCGGGCCAGCTCGGCGCCGCGGGTCAGCTCGTCGTCAGCCTCGGCGAACCGTCCCTGCCGCTGCAACCGCTCACCTCGGGCGACGTGCGTCATCGACATGCCGAAGTAGTTGGCCAGGCCGGGTTCCCTCCGCTGCAACGCGTCGGCCTCGGCCAGGGCCCGGTCGGCCCGGGCCGGCTCACCGACCTCCGCATTGACGAGTGAGCACCAGCCGAGGGCGTGGACCAGCGCCAGGGAGTGGTGGGACTGCTCGCTCAGGATGACTGCATCGTCGAGCAGGCTCGCGGCGCTGCGTGTCTGGCCGCTCAGGAACTCGGCGACTCCGAACGTGGTGAGGAGCGCACAGCGCCAGTACCCGGATCCGGTCTCCTGGCGGTGGAGCGCCGGCCGGGCCGTCTCGGCCACCCCCCGCACGTCGCCGAGGAAGTAGTGGTTGATCGACTGCGACGCGGCGACCCCGGAGGCCAGCGAGGCCGGCCCGGCCTGCAGGACGTCGTCGTCCGCGCCTCGGGCGGCTGTCTCGAGCCAGTGCTCCGCCTCGTTGATCCGGCCCACCTCCTGCAGCGTGGAGGCCCTGACCAGGCACAGTCGCGGATCGGTCGCAACGCTGTCGGGCGGGAGTGCGTCGACCCAGGCGAGCAGTGTCTCGAGGCGCGCGTCGTTCCGGAAGTCGATCCAGTGACGCAGGATCAGCTCGGTCGCCTCCGCGGTCTCCCCTGCGGCGGTGGCGTGGTGGATCGCCTCCGAGGGGTCGTCGTGATCGCGGTGCCAGGCGCTGGCACGACGGTGCAGGTCGCGGGCGCGCTCGGGGTCGTCGATCGCGAGCTCGTGGCGGAGCAGCTCCCGGAACAGGTGGTGGTAGGAGTACCACTCACGCCGCATGTCGAGAGGGATGAGGAAAGCGTTGGAGCGCTCCAGCTCGCGCAGCATCGACACCGAACCGGGTCGGCCGGTCACGGCGTCGCAGACCGGTGCGGACAGCCGCTCGAGCACGGAGGTCTCGAGCAGGAAGGTCCTGGTCTCCTCCGGCAGCCCCGCGAGGACCTCCGAGCTCAGGTAGTCCACGACGTGGCGATGGTCGCCTGCAAAAGCTTCGACGAACTCGTGCGCGTCCGCCTGCTCGCGGATCGCGAGGGTCGCCAGGTAGAGACCTGCCGGCCAACCCTCGGTCAGCTCGCGGAGCCGGACGATGTCGTCCCGATCGAGCGTGAGTCCGTGCAGCCGGTTGAGGAAGAGGGCGGCGTCGTCCTCCGAGAACCGCAGCTGCTGCGCGTCGATCTCCGTCAGCTCACCGCGGGCGCGCAAGCGGGCGAGCGGGAGCGCCGGCTCGGACCGGCTCGAGATGACGAGAGAGATCGTGTGGGGCAGGAGGTCGAGGAAGTGGGAGAGTCCCTCGTCGATGTCCGGGCTCGTCACCCGGTGGTAGTCGTCGAGCACCAGCACCGCCGGGTGCGGCAACGCGGTGAGCTCGTTGAACAGCGACGGCAGCACGTCGTCGATCACGTTGGCCCGCGGAGCACGCAGCAACGGGAGCGACACCTCGCCCGCCGCCGCGTCCAGCGTGCGGAGGGCGTGGATGAGGTAGGTCCAGAAACGGACCGGGTCGCTGTCGCCGCCGTCGAGCGCGACCCAGGCGAACGGTCGCTCCTCGCTGTCGAGCTCGTGCCAGTCCGCGAGCAGGGTCGACTTCCCCCAGCCCGCCGGGGCCCGGATCAGCGTCAGCTTGCGCGGCGACCTCGCGCAGTGCTCCAGCAGGTCGCGGCGCGAGACCCGGGGGCGCGGGACGGGGGCTTCCAGCTTTGCTCGGATGATCGGGCGACCAGGGCTCCCGACCTCCCCGACCCCCGTCGTGGTCGGCATGTCGGGGAGTGTAGCTCCCGGCGGCCCCCGGCTCTCCGGATCGAGGAGTGCCGAGGGCCAGCGGGTGGTACGTCGGGCAGCGTCCGGTCAGCTCACGGCTTCTCTGTCGGCGTCGACCCCCACAGGTTCGGGCGCCGCCGCGCCTTTCCAGAGGGCGACCACCACAACCGCTGTCATCGCGACCACGACCGCGGCGCACAGGAACGCCAGCTGCATGCCGTCGGCGAACGCCGCCTGCGCCTCCTGCTGGACCACCGGCCCGAGCCGTGCAGCCGACGCGAGGGAAGACCGGGCCTGCTCAGCGGCCGGTCCCGCCAGCCCTCCCACGTCCAGCTGGTCACGATAGGTGGACTGGAGGATGCTGCCGAGGACGGCGATGCCAAGAGCCCCGCCCAGCTCACGCGCGAGGTCGTTCATCGCGGAGCCCACCCCCTGCTTGGCGGCCGGCAGTGCGTCGGTGATGGCCGTGGTTGCCGGGGTCATCGCCAGACCCATGCCCGCGCCGAGCGGGATCAGGCCGGTCAGCAGCAACCAGTACGAGCTCTCCTCGTCGAGGCGCGAGAGGACGACCAGGGCGCCGGCGATCAGGACGAGGCCCACGACGCAGACCCGCATCGCCCCGATGTGGTGAGACATCCGGGGTGCGATGCCGCGTGCGCTCGGCATCATGGCGAGCGCCATCGGGATCATGCTCAGCGCTGCGACCAAGGGCGTGTCACCACGGACCAGCTGGAGGTACTGCAGCAACAGGAACACGAGGCCGAAGAATGCGAAGAACTGCACGGTGATGGACAACGTGGCTGCCGTGAACGCGCGGTGCCGGAACAGTCTGGGGTCGAGCAACGGGTTGGCCCGACTGGCCTCCCACCCGACGAACCCGACCATGATCAGCAGCCCGATCCCGATCCCCCCGAGGGTCTCCGCACTGTCCCAGCCGTGCGTCGGGGCTTCGATCACCGAGTAGACGAGCACTCCCAGCCCCGCGACGGTGAGGGCGGCTCCCACCAGGTCGAGGCGGGGGGCGCCCGGCTCCGCGGACTCCGGGATGAAACGTGCGGCACCGATGATCGCGACGAGCGCCAGTACGACGTTCAGCCCGAAGACCGACTGCCACGCCCACACTTCGAGCAGCAGGCCTGACATCAGCAGGCCGAGAATGGCGCTCGCGCCCGCGACCCCCGCCCAGGCGCCGACCGCGCGCGCTCTCTGCTCGGCGGGGAAGGTGCTGGTGATCGTGGACAGCGTCGCCGGCATCACCAATGCGGCTCCGACGCCGAGGAGCCCTCGCATGGCGATCAGCGCCTCGGGCTCAGTGACGGTCATTGCCGCGATCGACGCGCCACCGAAGATCACCAGCCCGGCGATGAGGGCGCGACGCCGGCCGTACCGGTCTCCGATCGCACCGCCCAGGAGAAGCAGCGCGGCGAACACCAGCGCGTAGGCGTCGATGATCCACGCCAGCTGCGTCTGGGTCGCATGCGTGTCCCGCGCGATCGACGGGATGGCGACGTTGAGGGAAGCCACGGCCGACACCACGGTGGCCAGCGCCAGCATGATGACCGGCAGCGTCGCTCGGTGGATGTGCGTACCTCGTTCTTCCTGCGTAGCGGTGTGCATGTCGGACCTCCTGAGGGTCGGGTGGTGGTGAGGTGGGCTGTCGGCGGGTGGGTCGGCCGACACCACAGTTCGACCGGGCTGGGTGAGATGTCTTCACCCAGCGGTCGATCACCCTGGGTGGTTCGTCGGCGGCGACCCGACGCCGCCCGGCGGGATCCACGTGGCAGTACCGTGGTTCGGTGACGCAGGCGACGGCAGCGACCGGAACGCTGATCCGGACCAAGCTGCACGCTCCCGCGCCGCGTGAGCTCGTCCCGCGCCACAGCGTCCTCGGCTACCTGCGCAGCGCTTCTCCGCGGCGCCTGACCCTCGTCCGCGCTCCTGCGGGTTGGGGCAAGTCGAGCCTCGTGTCGGCCTGGGCCGCTGCGGACGCAGCGGACCGACCGTTCGCTTGGGTCTCGCTGGACCGCAGCGACAACGACCCCGTTCGGTTCTTCCTGTACGTGATCGAGGCGCTGCGGACCCTCTCTCCCGCGATCGGCGAGCGATCCCGGGTACTGCTCGTCACTCCAGGGATGAACCTGGTCGAGGAAGTGCTCCCAGAGCTCATCAACGAGATGGTCTCGTTGCCTGGTGGATCCACGTTGGTCATCGACGACTACCACCTGATCGCGAGCGCCGAGGTCCACGAGGCGGTGTCCTTCCTGCTGGACCGGGCGCCGGCCGGGTTCGAGCTGGTCATCTCCACACGGACCGAGCCGCCCCTCGAGGTCGCGCGGCACCGTGCCAGGGGCGAACTGCGCGAGATCGCCGTCGCGGACCTCAGCTTCTCGGTCGCCGAGGCGACCGACTTGCTCAACGACCAGCACGGTCTGGACCTCGACCCCATCGACGTCGCCCGCCTCGTGGAGCGGACCGAGGGATGGGCGGCCGGTCTCTACATGGCCGCCCTCTCGTTGCGAGGCCGCGACGACGCGCACGCCTTCATCGCCACCTTCGCCGGGGACGACCGCAATGTCGTCGACTACCTGACGACGGAGGTCCTGAACGGGCAGCCCCCCGCGGTCCACGACTTCCTCCTGTCCACCTCCGTCCTCGACCGGCTGTGCCCGGATCTCTGTGATGCCGTGACGGGTACGAGCGGATCGGCCGCCCTGCTGCGACAGATGGAGGACTCGAACTCGTTCGTCATCGCGCTGGACGACAAGAGGCACTGGTACCGCTACCACCACCTCTTCCGAGATCTGCTGCTCCACGAGCTGGACGTCACCGATCCCGACCGGAAGGTGACGGCTCACCGTCGCGCAGCCGCATGGACGCGCGACCACGGAGACACTTCGGAGGCGATCCTGCACACGATCGCGGCCGGAGATGTCGCCGAGGGGGTCGAGATGGTGGCGGCAGCGTGGCGTCCGTACTCCTACATCGCAGCGCACCAGACGATCCGGTCCTGGCTGGAAGCTCTGCCGCCGGAGGTCCATCGCGGCGACGCACGCCTGTGTGTCGCCAGTGCCGTCACAGCGATCGGCATGGGGCACCTCGACGAGGTCGGGCCGTGGATCGACCGAGCGGAGCGCGCGCCCGCAGCCGGGCCGTTCCACGACGGATTCTCGTCGGGCGTCGCCGCAGCGCCCTGTCTTCGTAGCGTGAACTACTGGCTGACCGGCGACCTTGGCGCCTGCCGAGAATCCGCGCTGACGGCGATCAGCGCAGGCGAGACCTCACCGTGGGACCCGTTCACCCACACCTGGCTCGGAGCCGCGACCTACTGGCTAGGGGACAGCGACGGAGGACTCGAACGGCTGGAGTTCGCACTCGATCGCTGTCGGTCAGCGACCGTGCCTCCGGTCGCCGGCCAACCCGGTGCCGTCCGAGCCGGAGGAGCCACCCTCGTCGCGTGTCTCGGAATGCTCGCGCTCGTGCACCTGGCGCAGGGCGAGGCCGATCGGGCCCGCGAGCGGTCCGAGGCTGCCCTCGAGCACTCGTTAGGCGCAGGACTGGGTGAGTACTGGGTCAACACGGCGGCGCACACCGCGCGGGCCGGCCTCCTCAGCCGCTCAGGGCGTGCCCACGAGGCCCGCGTCGCGCTGGACCGGGCGCTCGAAGTGGGACGGCGTGGCAGCGGCCCGGTCGAGATGATCCACGCGCTGGTCGCTCGCGGCCTGGCCGAGGCCGAGCGGGACCGCGTCGCCGCGCGGGCGTTCGTGGCCGAGGCGAGGTCGACCCTGATGTCCTGCGCCGATCCTGGACCGGTGGTGTCGTTGCTCGTCCGGAACGCCGAGGACAAGCTGTCGATCCCCCGTCGCGCCGCCGGGTCCCTGGCTCCCGTCGTCGAGGCGTTCAGTGAGCGTGAGCTCGACGTGCTGCGGCTGCTCGGGAGCGAGCTGTCGCAGCGAGAGATCGGCGACGCGCTCTTCATCTCGTTCAACACCGTGAAGTCGCACTCGAAGAGCCTCTACCGCAAGCTCGGCGTGGGGACCCGCCGCGAGGCGGTCGATCGTGCGCGCGGGCTCGACTTGCTCTGATCCGCTCTGATCCGTTCTGACCTGCTCTGACCTGGGCTGAGGGCTGCGCGCGTCTCGCACCGTTGCTCGCCTGTTTCACCCAGGGTGAGAGCCGTCTGGGTGATGACAGGTCACCTACCTAGGTCGAACAGTCTGCACTCGAGATCGACAGGACCGAGGAGGTAGCAGATGCGACCGGTGAGGTACACCATCGTCGTACGCGGCCGGCTCAGCCAGCGCTTTGCCAGCGCGTTCCCCGGGATCACCGCAGAGGCAGGCCACGACGAGACCCGGATCGACACCGAGCCGTTGGACCTGAGCCAGTTCTACGGACTGCTCGAACACCTCCGCAACCTCGCCATCGAGCTGGTCTCCGTCAACGAGAGCAGCCGGACCACCGAGGACGCCGTACGTCCCACCGAGAGCGACGTCCACGAGGCCGAGACCTCGTGATCAGCCGCCACCCTACGAATGGAGAAGCCATGTCGACCAGCATCAGGAGCCACGCCGGGAAGAAGGCGTCATGCGTGTCGTGATCGTCGGAGCAGGGATCGGCGGACTCACCGCTGCCATCGCGCTGCGACGGTCAGGGATAGATGCGGTGGTTCTCGAACGGGCGCCCGAGCTGCGCGAGGTCGGAGCCGGTATCTCGTTGTGGCCGAACGCGATCAACGCCTTCAGGCGCCTTGGAGTCGGCGAGGCCGTCGAGGCCGCGGGGACGCCGGTCGGCGACACCGTGATCGGAGACTGGCAGGGGCGGCCGTTGCACCGGTCGTCATCCGAGCTCGTGGAGATCAGGTTCGGCGCGCCGTTGGTCATGATCCGGCGGGCGACGCTGCACAGCGTCCTGCGGGAATCGCTCGGCGAGGAGTTCCTCCGCCTCGGCACGCCGTGCCTCTCGTTCGAGCAGGACGCCGACGGCGTGCGTCTCCAGCTCGCCGACGGCGTCGAGCAGTGCGACGTCGCCATCGGAGCCGACGGGCTGCACTCCGTGATGAGAGCGGGCACCGTGAGGGACGGCGCTCCCCGCCACTCGGGGCTGCGGGCATGGCGGGCGGTGGCGTCGGTCGACGGTGGACTGGCCGCGCAGGTCGCTGCCGGCGAGTACTGGGGCCACGGATCCCTGTTCGGCGTGCAGAGTCTCGGCGGGGACGAGTTCTACTGGTACGCCGCGAGCGCCGGCTCCGGGTCCGAGGACGAGGCCGAGACAGCGCGGACCGACCTGCTCCGGCTCTTCAGGTCATGGGCCGACCCCGTGCCGGCGCTCATCGAGGCGACGGACGGGCCGATCCTCTGCAACGACCTCTACGACCGTCGAGTGCCGGACAGCCTGGCATTCGGACGCGTGGCGCTGGTCGGGGACGCCGCCCACCCGATGGTCCCGAGCCTCGGCCAAGGCGCGTGTCAGGCGGTCGCGGACGGCGAGGCGGTCGCAGATGCCCTCGCGCAGGCACCCGATCCAGCATCCGGCCTCCGCCTCTACAGCGACCGCCGCCGGCCCGTGGCCGCGCTGGCGGTGACCCAGTCACGACGGATGTCCAAGGTCGCGCACGCCCGCAGCCCGATGATGGCCGCGCTGCGGAACGCAATGCTCAAGCGCGCCTCGCAGGAATCGTCCCTGACCCGGTTGTCCCCGATCATCGAAGGTGACGGTCGCGTGGACGCCGCCCGATCGCGGCAGTAGCCGGACTCAGTCGCCGGTCTCCTCGATGTCACCCTCCATCTCGTCGCTCGGGGGACCCTCCTCGGAGGTCTCCGGAGGGCCCTCCGTCTCGGCCTCGGGCTCGTCGGTCGTCGCCATGATCTCCGCGATCCGCTTGCAGTCCTCCGAGGACGGGTAGCCCCAGCCCGGCTGGTACCCGTAGATCTCCTCCAGCACCCGGCCCTCGGTGAGCGAGTCGACGACCTCGACCGACCGCGGCCCGATAAGGCTCGGGTGCGGGACCCCGCAGGTCTCGGCGACCTTGAGCAGGTCGCGGCGCAACGTCTGCACGTAGTTGCCGACCCGCTCGCCCTTCGTCACCGGATCCAGGCCACGGGTCAACCACGGGTGCTGGGTGGCGACGCCGGTCGGACAGCCACCGGTGTGGCACTTCTGGGCCTGGATGCAACCGGCCGCGAGCATCGCCTCACGGCCGACGTTGACCATGTCGACGCCGAGGGCGAAGGCCACCACCGCGTTGTCGGGGAGCCCGAGCTTGCCGGCGCCGATGAAGGTCACGTCCTCGTGGAGCCCACGGCGCGCGAACTCGGCGTACGCACGCGCGAATCCCACCCGGAACGGCAGCGACACCGAGTCGGTGAAGATCAACGGGGAAGCGCCGGTGCCCCCCTCGCCGCCGTCGATGGTGACGAAGTCGACGCCGCGGTCCTCGCGTTCCATCACGTCGGTCAGCATCTGCCAGAAGGTCAGGTCGCCGACCGCAGACTTGATCCCCACCGGCAGGCCCGTCTCCGCAGCGAGCATCTCGACGAAGTCGAGCATCGAGTCGACGTCCCCGAAGGCCGCGTGTCGCGAGGGACTGAGGCAGTCCTGGCCCATCGGCACGCCGCGCGTCTCGGAGATCTCTCGCGAGACCTTCGCTGCCGGCAACACCCCGCCGAGGCCGGGCTTCGCGCCCTGGCTGAGCTTGATCTCCAGCGCCCGGATGGGTGCACTGTCGACCAGCTCCTTCAGCCGCGGGAGGCTGAACCGGCCCTTCTCGTCACGGCAGCCGAAGTACGCCGTACCGATCTGGAAGATCAGGTCGCCGCCCTGGCGGTGGTACGGCGACACCGCGCCCTCGCCGGTGTTGTGGAGACAGCCTGCGTCGGCTGCTCCCCGGTTGATCGCCTCGATCGCCTGCCCGGACAGCGACCCGAAGCTCATCGCGGAGATGTTGACGACGGAGTCCGGCCGGAACCGGTGGCGCCTGCGGCGTGGGCCTCCGAGCACCTTCGCCGAGGGCAGCCAGGCTTCCTGGCCGACGGTGCCGTGCGTCGGGTACTCGTCGCTGAAGGTCCGGTGGTGGACGATGACATTGCCGGCCGAGCGCTCGAAGTCGTTGTCGGTGCCGAAGCCGAAGTAGTTGTTCTGCAGCTTCGACGACGCGTAGACCCAGCGGCGTTGGTCGCGGCTGAACGGGCGCTCCTCGTCGTTACCAGCCACGATGTACTGCCGCAGCTCCGGTCCGACCGCCTCCAACATGAAGCGGGCATGCCCAATCACGGGGAAGTTGCGCAGGATCGCGTGGTCCCGCTGGAACAGGTCGCGCGCGGCCACCGCGCCAAGAGCTGCCAGCGGCGCGAGCATCATCGATTTCCTCATACCACAACCGGTACCCAACGGGTAGCGCGGCACCGCCCTAGGCGGCCTACGATCGTCTTGCTCCGTTGCTACCGCCGCAGGCCGCTCGCCGTTTCCCGACGTTCTCCCCGTCGTTAGCAAGGACAACGACCGCCCGAGCGACCAGGAGGCACGATGAACGAGGCAAGTGACCTGGTGATCTACACCGCTCTGGTGATGGCGGTGGCGATCGGCCTGACAGCGTGGCGGCTCTCGGTGCGGGTCAAGGTGCGAAAGCAGGTCGACGGCATGCTCGGTGCGTGCCTGGTCACCTCGGGCGTGCTCTTCGTCGCGGCCCTCATCCCCGGCGCCCAGCTGCCCTGACGAAGTCCGCTCGCAACTCCCCCGCCCCGACCCGCAGGACGAGGCTCAGACGTGACCGGCGAGCTGGCCCATCCGCGCCTCGAGCGCGGCGAGGTAGCCGTCGCGCTGCTTCGGCTTGACCGCGCTTCCTTCCGCGAGGTGGCTGCACGCCGGCAGCACGTCGACCGAGAGCTTGGCGCCACCCGCGAGGGCACGCAGCTCGTCGAGGCGGTCACCGAACGGCGTGCCGCTCCCCGGTGAGTAGGACCGCACGACCGCGTCGATGTCGTCCGGGTAGAGGTCGACCTTGGTCACGACGACGACCAGCCACGTCGGATGGGCACGGCGGACCGCCATCGACGCGATCCGGTGAGCGGTGACGGTCCAGTCCTCCAGCTCGCGCTCAAGCTGCTCGGCGCGGTCTGCCTCGACATTTCCGGTCGTGCCCGCCGGGCGACGGCCGGTGGCGTAGCCGTTGGCCACCACGTGCAGAACGCCGTCGACAGGGTTGTCGTGGAACACCTCGTCGAGCGCGCCGAGCCGGGTGGCGGCGTTCTCGCCCGGCACCACCCGGAACCGGAAGCCCCGCAGCCGCGCGTCCCGGCGTACCCGCCGCTCCATCACGGCCGAGCCCGCCTCGGGCACCCCGCCGGGACGCGCCCCGCGGCTGAGGTGCTCGACCAGCTCGCTCTTCCCGACCCCCGTCATGCCGGTGACCGCCACGGTCGGGTAGCGGTGCTGGAACACGCCGCTGAGCCGGTCCCGGCCCCGTCCGAACGCGTTCGGCACGCTGCGCAGGACACTGCGCCGGGATCGCACCTCGGTCATCGACGACTCCTGGATCGTGGTCGGTTGATGGGCCGAAGGTACCCGAGGGGTCACCAGCGCAGCTGCGGGTCGCCGCCCGGCGACCGGGTGGGCGCTGACCACGACCGGGCCGACACGCAGCGCTTTTCCTGCGAGCGCAGGATCGGCTGACCCGCGCCGGCGCCGGGCGAGCCACCGGCGGGGTCAGGCCATGACCCCGAGGTGGTCCGGCGTGAAGCCGGGAAACAGCTCGGCGCGGCTGCCGCTGATGGTCGGGAAGCGGTGCGCCATGACCTCCCAGAGCACGCTGCGGAAGTCCTGTCGCATGGCGAGGTCACCGTCCTGGAGGTCGGCGTCGGCCAGCCCCGGCCAGGCACCGTGCACCGCGCCACCGGAGACCCCTGCGCCCAGCAGCAGCATGGCGTTGCCGTAGCCGTGGTCGAGACCGCCGTCGCCGTTCTCCTCCAGCCGCCGGCCGAACTCGCTGATGGTGACCACCGTGACCCGGGAGGCAGAAGACCCGAGGTCGGCGAAGAACGCCTTGAGAGCAGCGCCGAAGTGGCTGAGGTGGTCGAACATCCAGCCACCGTCCACCTGGCCCACGCCCTCGTGCATGTCCCAGTCGCCGTAGTCGACGGCGACGACCTGAGTGCCGAGATCGGCCCGGATGAGCGCGGACGCGTTGGCCAGCACCTCGGCGAGCGGACCCGGCGGGTAGGCAGCGACGTGCACGGCGTCGGGTGCGCTGTCGACCAGTGGCGCCAGCGTCGTCGTCGACTGCACCGCGAGCCGGACGCCGGCGCCGAGGACCGACTGGTCCCGCGACCACATGGTGCTGAGCGAGCCGCGCCGTACGCCGGCGGGCGTGCCGAGGTCGGCCACCGAGAGGTCGGCGACCTGGTAGGCGCCCAGGGCAGGCGCGGGTCCCACCATCGCCGTCGGCAGCAGCGTCGAGCCCAGCGAGACGGCGGTCTGTGGTGAAGCGGCGGGGTCGATGCCGATCAGCCTGTTGATCCAGCCCACGCGTGCGTGCGAGCCCGGGTCGGCGTCCTCGACCACCTCCATCGCCTCGAAGTGGCTGCGGTTCGGCGCCGGGAGACCGACGGCGTGCACGGCACCGAACGTCCCGGCGTCCCACATCGGCAGCAGGTCGCCGAGCGCAGGGTGCAGGCCGAAACGCGGGTCGGCGCCGAGGAGCGTGCTCTCGGGCACCACGATCGACGGGCGGTACGACGCCAGGTGGTCGTGGTCCGCGCCGCGCGGCACGACCATCGAGAGTCCGTCGGCTCCTCCACGCAGGCTGAGGACGACGACGACGTTGCCGCCGGGCTCAGCGCCGTACGCGACCTGGAAGTAGGCGTCGCCGACCATCCGTGCCCCCACCAGGGCGCCGGCGCCGGCGGCCGCGGTGCCGAGCAACCGGCGACGGGACATCCGCGCCCGTGCGAAGTCGGGACAACCGCAGTCGTGACGCGGGGTGTCGTTGGAGGACATCGGTGACAGCTTCCTTGGTCGGTCCGGCTAGCGGTGCAGGTGCAGCGGCGAGTCGAGCAGGGAGGAGAGGATGCCGCGCAGTGTCCAGTACTGGAGCGCCTCGTCCTGGCTGAGCCGTCGGCCGAGCGGGATGCCCAGCAGCTGCGCGATCCCATTTCGTACGGCGTCATTGGGCTTCTGCCCGAGCATCCGCACCGCCTGGTGGTCGATGACCTGTGCGAGGGTGGCCGGCATCGGCGGCAGCAGCGACTCGTACGACGGGAACCGCGCCTGCTCGGTGGGCCACCAGCGGGCCGCCAGGTCGCGGTGGATGGCAAAGCTGGTGAGCACGCGTCCCGCGCTCGCCCAGGCCCCGTCGGCCTCGGGGTAGCCGTTCGGCGCGGGCCATTCGTACGGCGCCTGGCCGGCCGAGCCGTACTGCCACAGCATGGCGTTGGCGAAGGAGTCGCCGGTCGTCGGCGGCTGCGGGCGGATGCCGAGGGCGCGGACGGTGGCGACGTAGTCCTCAGTGGGCGTGCGCACCTTCTTGCCCGCACTGGCCGCGAAGTCCGGGTGGTTGACGAGAGCCCGGAGCGTCGCCTTGATGCTGGTGCCGCTGGCGAGGTAGGCGCGGGCGACGGCCCTCACCATTGCCGCCGTCGGCTGGTCCGAGACGAACTTGACGCACAACCGGTGCGCTAGCCGGTTCGCCGTCGCCGGGTGCTTGGCCAGGTAGGACAGGTAGGCAAGGGTCGCCGCGCGGCCGTCGGCCGATCCGTTGCGGTGGCTGAACCCCATCACCTTCACCGGCTGGGTGTCGTGCCAGCCGGTGTCGTAGAACGCTCGGAACGAGGGCCACCAGAGGTCGACCCGGTAGCCGGTGAGCATCCGCGCCGACGCCTTCACGTCGTCCTCGGTGTAGCCCGCGTCGACCCCCACCGTGTGGAGCTCGAGCAGCTCGCGGCCGAGGTTCTCGTTCGGCGACTCCTTCGACGAGTACGCGTTGTCCAGGTAGAGACCCATCGCCGGGTGCGTGATGGTGGCCCGCAGCAACGTCTCGAACGTCGTCAGCGCGTGGGCGCGGATCACCCGGTCGTAGTCCATCCGCCAGAAGATCGCATCGTCGTGGAAGAGGGAGACGTTGAGCAGGTTCGACCAGAAGTCGACCATCACCTCGTGCAGCTGCCGGTTGCTGACGATCCGGCGGGCGACCGTCCAGCGGCTCAGGTCACCGGCCACCTCCCACGAGCCCTGGACGTCGTTGGCCTGGTTGTCGAAGATCTGCTTCGGTGTGAAGCGCAGGCTCGGAAACCAGGCCCTGACCGCCCCGCCGGGTGCGTCGGCGACCTTGGCTGGGTCCAGCTGCCGCGCGAACCACGCCCGGCCACCGCCGGCCGCCCTCACCTGCGCGGCCAGAGCCGGCGTGAGACCCCAGCTGAATCGCTTGACCAGGTGCCGGTCAGCGGCGGGGAGCACTGACGAGCCCTGCCGCTCCGAGTAGGTCACGACCGGTTTGCCCCGACGGCGGGTCGGGGCTGAGTGAGCGGGCAGGAGAGTCATGACACGACTCCTGTGATGGGGACACGGGAGCGCCCAACCTAGGTGCGGAGCGGGCATGGACGGCACCGCCGCGCGGATCGTCCCCGCTGATCCGATTTGACTAGGGTGGCGCACATGGCCGCCGACCGGGACCGGATCCTCGAGACCATCCAGAGCTACGTCGACCTCGTCGGCAAGGGCACCGCCGACGAGATCCTCGGCCTGTACGCCGAGGACGCGACCGTCGAGGACCCGGTCGGCACGGAGGTGCGGACCACCCGTGAGGCGATCCGGGAGTTCTACGCGGCCATCGAGCCGCTCGAGCAGGAGAGCCGGCTGGTGTCGGCACGGGTCGCCGACGGCCAGGCGGCGTTCCTGTTCGAGCTCGTGACGCGGGTGGGCGACCAGACCTACACGTTGGCCCCGATCGACGTGATGACGTTCGACGACGAGGGCCGGATCACGAGCATGCGGGCCTTCTGGAGCAACGCCGACATGGAAGTCAGCTGACCGTCGCTCGCGCCTGACGGCGCTCGCGGACGACACCGACGACGAGCGCGGCGACGATCAACGCGCCGGAGGCGGCGGCGACGAATGTCAGCATGCCTGTATGACGCGCGAGGGGTGCCGTTCGGTTGCCCGCCGCCGCCAGAACATGGGCGTACCCGCGCGTAGGTCCTATCGTTGGACACACCGGCGAGCACCACCCCCGCGCGTCGGCACCTTCAGCGCCACACCACCCCCGTGGCTGACCTAGAAAGCGGCATCCTCATGTCCGAGCGCAGCACCACCCCGCACGTGCCCGACGTCCCCGCCACCGATCTCCTCGAGCACGATCTCGAGCACGAGCAGGTCGTCTTCGCCAACGACCCGGCCAGCGGACTCCGCGCGATCATCGCGATCCACTCCACGGCCCTCGGACCCTCGCTCGGCGGCACTCGCTTCCACCCGTACGCCTCGACCGCAGCCGCGCTGGCCGACGTACTGGCGCTCTCCCGCGGCATGTCCTACAAGGCCGCCGTCACCGGACTCGACCTCGGCGGCGGCAAGGCGGTCATCATCGGCGACCCGGCGACCCAGAAGTCCGAGGCCCTGCTGCGCGCCTACGGACGGTTCGTGGAGTCCCTCGCCGGCCGCTACCTCACCGCATGCGACGTCGGCACCTACAGCGAGGACATGGACATCGTCGCGCGCGAGTCCGCG
This sequence comes from uncultured Actinomycetota bacterium, assembly GCA_963724275.1. Lineage (GTDB taxonomy): Bacteria > Actinomycetota > Actinomycetes > Propionibacteriales > Nocardioidaceae > Nocardioides. The sequence continues at coordinate 33,056 of CAVRUB010000010.1, forward strand.
CACGTCACCGGCCGGACCGAGGCTCACGGCGGTGCGGGTGACAGCAGCGTGCTGACGGCGTACGGCGTCTTCTGCGGCCTGCGCGCCGCAGCCGAGTCGGTCTGGGGCGACGCCGACCCCTCCGCCGTCCTCGCCGGACGGACCGTCGGCGTGGCCGGCGTGGGCAAGGTCGGACGTCACCTGGTCGGCCACCTGGTCGAAGCCGGGGCCGACGTCGTGATCACCGACGTCTTCCCCGGCGCGATCGACCGGGTTCGCGACGAGCACCCCGGTGTCCGCGTCGTGGAGTCCACGGAGGCCTTGGTCGCCTCCCAGCTCGACGTCTACGCCCCGTGCGCGCTGGGCGGGGCGCTGACCGACTCGGTCGTGCGCGGCCTGACCGCGCGGATCGTCTGTGGAGCGGCCAACAACCAGCTCGACCACCCCGGGGTCGAGAAGCTGGTCGACGACCGCGGCATCGTCTATGCGCCTGACTACGTCGTCAATGCCGGCGGTCTGGTCCAGGTCGCCGACGAGCTGGAGGGCTTCAACTTCGAGCGTGCCCGGCTGCGGGCAGCCCGCATCTACGAGACGACCCGCACGGTGCTGGAGCGCGCCAAGAGCCGAGGGCGTTCCCACCGCCACCGCCGCCGACCGGATGGCCGAGCAGCGGATGCGCGAGGTCGGCCGGATGCGCGAGATCTGGCTCCCCTGACCGGCAGCCGGGGTCGCGCAGGCCACGTGGTTGCTCGGCGGCTACTCCTGACGAGCCGCCGTACGCCGCCGACGGACCGCAAGCCCTGACCGCGTCAACTGCGCGCGCGGCAGCGTGGCGCGTCGCGGCGTAGCCGCACGGTGCCGCGCCCGCGGCCCGAGCTTGCGAGGCGCCGGGCGGCAAGCACCGTCCGCGACACGCTCGCGCAGATGACGGCTAGAAGGCTAGTCGCGCTGGGGGCCGGTGTAGTCCGACCACTTCTCGAGCTCTTCGACGTCCACCGCTTCGGACTCGCCCTCGTCACCATGGAGCTCTCGCGCCAGGGCACTGAGGTCAGTCTCGTGAGTGCGGTACTTCAGGTCGCGCGCGACCTTCGTCTGCTTGGCTTTCGCTCGGCCGCGGCCCATAGGGTCCAGCCCCCTCGCACACTTGGCCGGGGCGACCAGGCGCCCCGGACTACTGATACATAGTCTCGTGGGTGCAACGCTACCTGCTCGATGGGTGTTCCCGCACACCGGAATGCCGATAGCGGCACAAATCACCAACCGGCGTGCTGGCCGACGAGGCGGACGGTCCCCTTCTGGTCCGGGTCGACGTCGACCTCGCCCGCCGCCCAGGAGCGGATCCCGAGGTCGGCGAGCCGCGCGAGCGCCGCGTCGACGGAGTCGGGGTGTGTCAGCGCGACCATGCCGACCCCACAGTTCAGCGTGGCCTCGAGGTCGGGCTGGCTGACGTCACCCAGGGTGCGGACCACGTCGAAGACGGCTCCCGGCTGCCACGTCTCCCGGTCCAGGGTCGCCCGCAGCTCGACCGGCATCACCCGAGCGAGGTTGCTGGCCAACCCGCCGCCGGTGACATGGGCCATCGCGTGGGTGCGGGTCTCCCGGGCCAGCGCCAGGCCCGCCTTGGTGTAGATCCGGGTGGGTTCGAGCAGCTCCTCGCCGAGCGTCCGGCCGAGCTCGTCGACGTGCCGGTCGACGGTCCAACCGGCCTCGGTGAAGAACACGTGCCGCGCCAGGGAGTAGCCGTTGGAGTGCAGACCGCTGGACGCCATCGCGATCACCACGTCGCCCGGCCGCACCCGTCCGGGTCCGAGCAGTGCGTCGGCCTCGACCACGCCGGTGGTCGCGCCGGCGACGTCGTACTCGTCGGGCGCGAGGAGTCCGGGGTGCTCGGCAGTCTCACCGCCGACCAGTGCGCATCCGGCCTCGACGCAGGCCTCGGCGATGCCTTTGACGATCGCCGCGATCCGCTCGGGCACGACCTTGCCGGTCGCGATGTAGTCGGTCATGAAGAGCGGTTCGGCACCGCAGACGACGAGGTCGTCGACGACCATGCCGACCAGGTCGAAGCCGATGGTGTCGTGCTTGTCCATCATCTGGGCCACCGCGACCTTGGTGCCGACGCCGTCGGTGGAGGTCGCCAGCAGCGGCCGCTTGTACGACGTCAGCGCGCTCGCGTCGAACAGGCCGGCGAACCCGCCGAGCCCACCCACCATCTCCGGTCGTCGGGCCTTCTCGACCCAGGCCTTCATCAGGTCGACCGCCTTGTCGGCGGCGTGGATGTCGACGCCGGCGCGGGCGTAGGCGCCGGGGGTGGACTGGTCGTCGGTCTCGGCTGGCTCGGGCACGCGGGTCCTCACGGGTTGTTGAACACGGGGAGCTCACCGTGGATCGGCGACGTGAGCGTCGCCTCCAGGAGGTGCTTTCCGAGCAGGCTCTCGTCGGGCAGCGGGATGGGGTAGTCGCCGGTGAAGCACGCGGTGCACAGGTTCTCCCGCGGCTGGCCGGTCGCCTCGACCATCCCCTCGAGCGAGATGTAGCCCAGGCTGTCGGCGCCCACGCTCGACGCGATCTCGTCGCCGTCGAGCCCGTTGGCGATCAGCTCGGCGCGGGTCGCGAAGTCGATGCCGTAGAAGCACGGCCACTTCACGGGCGGGCTCGAGATCCGCACGTGGACCTCGGTCGCGCCTGCCTCCCGTAGCATCCGGATCTGCGCGCGCTGGGTGTTGCCACGCACGATCGAGTCGTCGACGACCACGATCCGCTTGCCGCGGATCATGTGGTCGAGCGCGTTGAGCTTGAGCCGGATGCCGAGCTGGCGCAGCGTCTGGCTGGGCTGGATGAAGGTGCGGCCGACGTACGCGTTCTTGACGAAGCCCTGCCCGAACGGGATGCCGCTCTCCAGCGCGTAGCCGGAGGCAGCGGGGGTGCCGGACTCCGGCACCGGGATCACCAGGTCTGCCTCGACCGGGAACTGGCGCGCCAGCTCTCGGCCCATCTCGACCCGTGCCTCGTGCACGCTGCGGCCGGCGATGTGCGCGTCGGGGCGGGCGAGGTAGACGTACTCGAACACGCAGCCCTTGCGCCGGGGCTCGGCGAACTTGTGGGAGCGCAGGCCGCCCTCGTCGATGACGATCAGCTCACCAGGCTCCACCTCACGGACCACGCTGGCGCCGATCGTGGCAAGCGCGGCACTCTCGCTCGCGACGACCCAGCCCCGGTCGAGGCGGCCCAGGACCAGCGGGCGGAGGCCCTCCGGGTCGCGCGCGGCATAGAGGGAGTCCTCGTTCATGAAGACGAAGCAGAAAGCGCCCTTCACCTTCGGGAGCAGCTCGACCGCGCGTGCCTCGAGCGACTGGTCCGGGTGGTGCGCGAGCAGTGCGGTGACCAGCCCGGTGTCGTTGGTCGATGCCTCGAGGTCGCGGGCGTGGATGTCGAGCTCGTCCTCGTCGCTCGGCAGGTCGCGGACCATCTCGGCGATCTCGGCGGTGTTGATCAGGTTGCCGTTGTGGCCCAGTGCGATCGAGCCGTGAGCGGTCGGACGGAACGTCGGCTGCGCGTTCTGCCAGGTGCTCGCGCCGGTGGTCGAGTAGCGGCAGTGGCCGACGGCGAGGTGGCCCTGGAACGAGTCCAGCGTGGTCTCGTCGAAGACCTGCGACACCAGGCCCATGTCCTTGTAGACCAGGATCTGACGACCGTTGCTGACCGAGATCCCGGCCGACTCCTGGCCGCGGTGCTGGAGCGCGTAGAGCCCGAAGTAGGTGAGCTTCGCAACGTCCTCACCGGGGGCCCAGACCCCGAATACGCCGCACACGTGCGTGAGTCTATCGGCGTACCCATCCCAATCCCGCTTCGACGCGACGTGGGCCGACCCTCTCGCTGCAGTTGGAGCGCACCACGCTCGTCGAGTAGCCGCCGCGAGGAACGAGCCACACGCTCGTCGAGTAGCCGCCGCGAGGAACGAGCCACACGCTCGTCGAGTAGCCGCCGCGAGGAACGAGCGGCGGCGTATCGAGACGCAGTGCGATGCCCGCCGGCCCCGACGTCGGCATCCAGGTGCAGGCGTCTCGATACGCCCTCGCGCCAGGGCGCTCGGCCTACTCGACGACCGGGAGGCGACAGGTCGGGGCAGGACGAGCCACGCTCGTCGAGTAGCCGCCGCGAGGAACGAGCGGCGGCATATCGAGACGCAGTGCGATGCCCGCCGGCCCAGACCTCGGCACCCGGGTGCAGGCGTCTCGATACGCCCTCGCGCCAGGGCGCTCGGCCTACTCGACGACCGAGACGGCGACAGGCCGGGGCGCGACGAGCCACGCTCGTCGAGTAGCCGCCGCGAGGAACGAGCGGCGGCATATCGAGACGCAGTGCGATGCCCGCCGGCCCCGACCTCGACACCCGGGTGCAGGCGTCTCGATACGCCCTCGCGCCAGGGCGCTCGGCCTACTCGACGACCGAGTGGGTTGGGCTCTTCGACGAGCGGTTGGCCGACGCCGATTCGACGAGCGGGCTGGGTCGGGCTACTCGACGAGCGGTTTGACTCGAGTGCGGTGCGGGCCTACAGGGTGCCGGCGGCTGCTTCGGCGCCCAGGTTGCGGAGCATGAGGGCCTCGGCGAGGAGGACCTTCTCGAACTCGGCGAGGTGGAGGCCCTCGTTGGCGCCGTGGGCGCGGGTGTCGGGGTCCTCGACGCCGGTGACCAGGACGCTGGCGCTCGGCATCGCGTCCAGGAACTCGGCGATGAACGGGATCGACCCGCCGACGCCCATGTCGACCGGCTCGGTGCCGTCCCAGGCCTCGGTGAAGGCCGAGCGGGCAGCGTCGTAGGCGGGGCCCGAGACGTCGAGGGCGATCGGCTCGCCGGTGTCGACGACCTCGATCGAGAGCTGGGCGCCCCAGGGGACGTGCTTCTCCAGGTGCTCGCGCAGGCAGGCGGCGGCGTTCGCCGAGGTCTCTCCCGGCGCGGTGCGCAATGCGAGCCTGGCGCGGGCCGCCGGGATGAGCGTGTTGGACGACCCGTCGACCTTGGGGGCGTCGAGCCCGATCACGGACAGCGCGGGCTGGGTCCAGAGCCGCTCCACCTTCGGGCCCGAGCCGATCCAGTCGACGCCGGGACCCACACCGGACTCGGCGCGCAGCCGGTCCTCCGGGTAGTCGACGTCGGCCGCCGGACCGCTCACGAGACCCTCGACCCGGAGGTTGCCGTCGTCGTCGTGGAGCGACGCGATCAGCCGGGACAGGGTCATCACAGCGTCCGGCACGAGCCCGCCCCACATGCCCTGGTGGACGGCGTGGGTGAGGGTACGGACCTCGACGTTGACCCGGACCAGCCCACGCAGGCTGGTGGTCAGCGCCGGGACGCCGATGTCCCAGTTGCCCGAGTCGGCGATGACGATGACATCGGCGCGCAGGTCGTCGAGGTGCTGCTCGAGCAGCTGCGAGAGGGTCGCGCTGGCAACCTCCTCCTCGCCCTCGATGAAGAGCCGCACGGTGACCGGGAGGTCGTCGCCGAACACGCGGAGGGCGGCGACATGGGCCATGATGCCGGCCTTGTCGTCCGCGGCGCCGCGGCCGTAGAGCCGCCCGTCGCGCTCGGTCGGCTCCCAGGGCGGGCTGTCCCACTCACCGGGGTCGTTCTCGGGCTGGACGTCGTGGTGCGCATAGAGGAGTACGACGGGCGCACCCTCGGGGCCGCGCTTCTCGCCGATCACGGCAGGTGGTGCGCCGTCGTACGCGCGGACGATGCGGGCGTCCACGCCCTCGGCCCGGAACAGCGCTGCCGTCGCCTCCGCGCTCCGCTCCACCTCGGTCAGTCGCTGAGGATCCGCGCTCACGGACTGGATGCGGACCAGGTCCTCGAGGTCCTTGCGGACGCCCGGGAGCGCGCCGGCGACCCGGGTCCTGATGTCGTCACTCGCCATCGTCATGACGTCACGTTAACCGGCCGGCAACCGGCAGCGCGGGAGGTGTGGGAGGTGCGCGCCGGCAGATCGCTCTCGTGCGGCGAGACCCGGTCGGGGCGGCACCGTCCTCAGCCAGCGGCTGCGAGCGGGAGGTACGACGTGAGGTCGGTGCGCTCGCCGCTGGCCTGCGCACGGCCGCTCTCGAGAGCGTCCGCCCACTCGATCCCGCCGGTGGCGAGCGCGACCCAGGTCTCGGCGTCGGTCTCGATCACCGCGGGCGGTGTGCCGCGGGTGTGCCGTACCCCCTCGATGACCTGCACGGCCGCGAACGGCGGGACCCGGACCTCGACCGACCGTCCCGGCGCCCGCTCCTCGAGCACGGCGAGGAAGTGCTTGGTCAGGAGCCGCAGGTCGGCCCGGTCCGGCGTGCCCCCGGCGACGCGGCCGAGTGCTTCCGCGACCAGGTCCGGGTCGGCGGGTCTGAGACGGGAGGGCACGGGGCGAGCCTACAAAGGGGGCGTCGGTCACCTGGGGCGGTCATCACCCGGAGAAGCGGAAAAGGCCGGGGCGGCAGAGACGCTCAGTCTCCGGGAGGACTGAGCAGCTCGGCCACGACGGACAGCCCGGCTTCGACCTCCGCGAAGGAGGTGCTGAGCGGTGACAGCCCGACCCGCAAGCCGTGCGGCGGGCGGAAGTCCGGGACCACTCCTCGCTCCCACAGGTCGGCGGTGACCCGGCGGAAGTCCGGATGGTCGAGCATGACGTGGCTGCCGCGGACAGCCGGGTCGCGCGGCGAGGCGAGACGGACGCCGTACGGCGCCAGCAGGATGTCGGCGACCTCGACCGCGAAGGCGGTCAGGGCGACCGACTTCCGTCGTACGGCGGGCATGCCGACCTCGTCGATGAGGGCCAGCATGTCCCGCATCGGCAGCATCCCGACGATCGGAGGCGTGCCGCTGATCAGCTGCCGGACACCCTCGGCGGGCTGGTAGCGATCGGCCATCGCGAAGACGTCGGCCGCGCCCATCCAGCCCTGGATGGGCTGGCGGACGGTGCCCTGATGACGGCCGGCCAGGTAGGCGAACGCCGGAGCGCCGGGGCCACCGTTGAGGTACTTGTAGGTGCAGCCGACGGCCAGGTCGACCTGGTGCTCGTCGAGGGCGATCTCGACCGAACCGACGGAGTGGGACAGGTCCCATAGCGCCAGCGCCCCCGCTCGATGGGCGATCTCCGTGATCGCGGGCAGGTCGGCGACCTGCCCGGACTTGTAGGCGACGTGGCTGAGCAGCACCAGCGCCGTCCGTCCCGAGACCACCGCCCGCACCTGATCGGGGGTCACGGTGGCGTCCGCGCTCGGGGCTGATCCACCTCAGCTGCACGCCGCGCTCGGCGGCTATCCCCTCGACCACGAACCGGTCGGTCGGGAAGTTGTCGGTGTCGACCACGATCTCGGTCCGGTCCGGCCGGGCATCGACCGCCGCCCGCACCAGCTTGTAGAGCAGCACCGTCGTGGAGTCGGCGACCACGGTCTGGCCCGGAGCCGCGCCGAGGCACACCCGCGCGATCGTGTCGCCGAGCTCGGTCGGCGCTGCCATCCAGTCCTCGTCCCAGGCCCGGATCAGCCGGTCGCCCCACGGCCCGTCGACGAACGCTGCGAGCCGGTCGCGGGTGGCGCGCAGCGGGCGGCCCAGCGAGTTGCCGTCGAGGTAGGCGAGCACGCCGTCCGTCGTGACGAAGGCGGCACGGTACGGCGCCAACGGGTCGGTCGCATCGAGCTCCGCCGCCCGAGCCCTCAGCTCGGCCGTCACTGCGTCCCGATCTCGGTCCGCACCGTGATCAGCTCGGGGAAGAACGTGAGGTCGAGCGCACGCCGCAGGAAGGCGACACCCGACGAGCCACCCGTGCCGCGCTTGAACCCGATGGTGCGCTGCACGGTCCGCAGGTGCCGGAACCGCCAGAGCTGGAAGGCATCCTCGAGGTCGACGAGGTCTTCTGAGGTCTCGTAGAGGTCCCAGTACCGGGTGGTGTCCTCGTAGACCTCACGGAACACCGACACCAGCCCGGGCTGCTCGACCCAGGGCAGGGTCACGTCGCGCTCGAGGACCGCCGCCGGCACGGAGCAGGCCGCGGCGCGCGACGAGCCGCAGGAAGGCGTCGTACACGGTGTGGCTCTCCAGCGCGTCGGAGAGGAACCCGTGCGCGGGCGGGTTGTCGACGAACACCTTCAGCATCTGGGCGTTCTTGTTGCCGAGCAGGAACTCGACCGCCCGGTACTGCACCGACTGGAACCCGGACGCAGGCCCGAGCACGTCGCGGAACTCGGCGTACTCGCTCGGGGTGAGCGTCGCGAGCACCGACCACTGCTCGGTGACGGTGCGCAGGATGTGCTTGACCCGGGCCAGGCTCTTGCGGGCCCGGGAGAGGTCGTCGGCGTCGAGGTAGCCGCGCGCGCCGACCAGCTCGTGGACCATCAGCTTCAGCCACAGCTCCGTGGTCTGGTGCTGGATGACGAACAGCAGCTCGTCGGGGTGCGGCGGGTCGCTGCGCACGTGCTGCGCGGAGAGCAGCGTGTCGAGGTCGAGGTAACCGGCGTAGTCGAGCTTCGCGGTGAAGTCCGTGTGCACCCCGGGCTCCAGCGGCCGGTAGCCCTCCTCGATCGTCACCCGCCCACCGTAACCCCGAGGGTCGCGACGCTCAGCGCAGGCCGTCGAGCACCCCGCGGATCCGGTCCCACGCCGGGTTGCCCACCTCGATCACCCCGAAATGTCCGCCGGTGACCTCGACCAGCTGGGCGGTGGCGCCGGCAGAGGTCGCACGGTGGACATAACCGCGGGACTGCGAGATCGGGACGATGTCGTCGTCGGGGGCGTGCACGCACCACACGGGGACGTCGAGCGGGACCTGCTGGGCCGGGTCCGCGTCGGCGTCGTCGGGGCCCGGGGGGTGGCCGACGAACGCCTCGACCGCGCCGCCGCCCAGCCCGTCCCGCGAAGCCGCGACGAGGTCGAGCACCCCGGCCTGGGAGACCACGTGGGTGACCGGTACGTCGGGCGCCCTGCGACCGGCCGCCCAGGTCGCGAGGTGGCCGCCCGCCGAGTGCCCCACCGTCACGACCCGGCGCAGGCTGTCCTCGGGCAGAAGCCCCTCGGCCGCCATCGCGGCGAGGTGGTCGATGCCGGCGGCGACGTCGTCGAGGGTCTGCGGGACACCGCCGCCCCCGCCTGCTCCGGTGCCGACCCTGCGGTACTCGACGTTCCAGGTCACCCAGCCCCGCTCGGTGAGGTCACGGGCGAGCGGGCTCCCGAGGGAGAGGTCGTACGCCGCCCGCCAGAAACCACCGTGGATCACGACGACCACTCCGTGCGCAGGACCGTCGGGCACCAGCAGCTCACCGAACTGGCTCGGGTCGTCGCCGTACCTCGTGCCGACCCCGTCCTCGGACGCAGGTGTCTCCATCCGCTGCTCCTTCCCGCAGGCAGTCGCCGTCAGCGCGACCGCTGCGGCCAGCACCGTACGCCGCCGCGGACCCCCGCCGGCGGCGGCGCTCACCCGTTCACGCGGGGCTCAGGCGCCCAGCGCGGCCGGAAGGGTCGACGTCCACGCGGTGCGCAGCTCGTCCAGGGGGAGGTCGAACGCGCCCTCCACGACCAGCGCTTCGCCCCCGGTGGTGCCGATCTGGGTCATCGGCACGTCGTGGCGCGCACAGAGCGCGCGGAGCTCGTCGATCCCGTCGGCCGGGACGGTCACGATCGCGCGGGCCGCGGACTCGGAGAACAGGGCGACGAAGGTCGTGTCGGCCACTGCGCCGAGCGAGACCGTGGCGCCGACGCCGCCGACCAGGCAGGCCTCGGCCAGCGCTTGCGCCAGCCCGCCGTCGGAGAGGTCGTGTGCGCTGGAGGCGAGGCCGACCAGGTCGGCGAGCAGCCGCGCCAGCGCCCGCTCCGCGAGCAGGTCGACCACCGGCGGCGTGCCGCCGAGGTGCTGGTGGACGACGTGCGCCCACTCACCGCCCGACAGCTCCTCACGCGTCTCGCCGAGCAGCACGACCTGCTCGTCCAGGTGCCTGGAACGACGAGGGAGTGCGTCGTCGTACGTCGTCGATCACTCCCAGCACCGCGACCACCGGCGTCGGCAGGATCGCGGTCTCGCCGGTCTGGTTGTAGAGGCTGACGTTGCCGCCGGTGACCGGGATGCCGAGCGTGACGCAGGCGTCCTTGAGGCCGCGGCAGGCCTCGGCGAACTGCCACATCACGCCGGTGTCCTCGGGCGAGCCGAAGTTGAGGCAGTCGCTGACCGCGAGCGGCCGGGCGCCCCCGGTGGCGACGTTGCGGTAGGCCTCGGCCAGCGCGAGCTGGGCGCCGGTGTAGGGATCGAGCTTCGCGAAGCGGCCGTTGCAGTCGGTGGCGACCGAGACGCCGAGGTGGGTCTCCTCGTCGACCCGGACCATGCCGCTGTCGGCCGGCTGGGCGAGCACGGTGTTGCCCTGCACGTAGCGGTCGTACTGGTCGGTGATCCACGACTTGTCGCAGAGGTTGGGGCTGGCGACGAGCTGCAGCAAGGTCGTGCGGAGGTCGTCGCCGTTGCTGGGCCGCGGCAGCGCCTCGGCGGCGTCGGCCTGCAGCGCGTCCTGCCAGTCCGGCCGGGCGAAGGGCCGCTCGTAGACCGGGCCGTCGTGGGCGACCGTCCGCGGGGGTACGTCGACGACGACCTCGCCATGCCAGGTGATCTCGAGCCGCCCGCTGTCGGTGACCTCGCCGATGACGACGGCCTCGACGTCCCACTTCTGGCAGATCGCCATGAAGCGCCTCGACGTCACCGGGCTCGACGACGGCCATCATCCGCTCCTGGCTCTCGCTCATGAGGATCTCCTCGGGAGCGAGGGTGGAGTCACGCAGCGGCACCCGGTCGAGCTCGACGGTCATGCCGCCGTCGCCTGCGGACGCGAGCTCGGACGTGGCGCACGAGAGCCCGGCGCCGCCGAGGTCCTGGATGCCGGCGACCACGCCGGCGTGGAACAGCTCCAGCGTGCACTCGATCAGCAGCTTCTCCATGAACGGGTCGCCGACCTGGACGCTCGGCCGCTTGGCCGGGCCGTCCGCGTCGAAGGTCTCGCTCGCCAGCACCGAGACCCCGCCGATGCCGTCGCCGCCGGTGCGGGCGCCGTAGAGGATCACCTGGTTGCCCGTGCCGGACGCCTTGGCCAGGTGCAGGTCCTCGTGCCGCAGCACGCCCACGCAGAGCGCATTGACCAAGGGGTTGCCGAGGTAGGTCGGGTCGAAGACCGCCTCACCACCGATGTTGGGGAGGCCGAGGCAGTTGCCGTAGCCACCGACGCCGGCCACGATCCCCGGCAGCACCCGGTGCGTGTCGTCGGCGTCGAGCGGCCCGAACCGCAGCGGGTCCATCACCGCCACCGGCCGGGCGCCCATGGCGAGGATGTCGCGGACGATGCCACCGACCCCGGTCGCTGCGCCCTGGTAGGGCTCGACGTACGACGGGTGGTTGTGGGACTCGACCTTGAAGGTCACCGCGTAGCCCTGGCCGACGTCGATCACGCCGGCGTTCTCGCCGATGCCGGCCAGCATCTTGCCGACGGGGGTCTCTTGGGGAATGTCACCGAACTGCTTGAGATGCACCTTGGACGACTTGTAGGAGCAGTGCTCGCTCCACATCACGGAGTACATCGCCAGCTCGGAGCTGGTCGGCCGCCGGCCGAGGATCTCGCGGATCCGGTCGTACTCGTCCGGCTTGAGCCCCAGGTCGGCCCACGGCTGGTCGCGGTGCGGGTCGGACGCGGCAGCGGCGACGGTGTCGAGCCCGGTGCGTCGTGCGGCGTGCGGAGTCGGTGGGTCGGCGGGGGAGGTGTCGGCCACGGTCTCAGGCTATCGGTGCCGGCGCGCCGGACCTGCGCCCGGTGCCACGGCTCAGCCCGACACGGGAGGGGCGGTCACCGCGAACGAGGCGGGCACCTCGTCCTCGCCGGGTCCGAGCCCGCGCAGCTGGTCGTAGGGCCTGATGATCAAGCGACCCACGGCGGCGTACAGGTCGGCCTGAGAGTCGGCGTACACCGTTACCGAGAACGGTCCGTCCGCGCCGCGGTAGAACAGGACGACCTTCTGCAGCTGGTTCGGCCCTTCCACAGGGAACGCGACCAGGTCCGGGCGCCCCACCTCCAAGTCCTTCCCGACCCGCACCGCTTCGTAGAAGTCCACCATCCAGTCATGGGCGCGCCACTGCGAGTAGTGGAGCTCCACGTCACCCCCGTCTGCCAGTGCCATCGGACAGGACAGGTGCACGACCTTTGTCGTCTGTCCAGGGCCCCCGGGCTCGCACGTCCCGTAGTCCGACGCCGGGAAGACCCACGCGAGCCCAGCGACGTCGGTGGGAGCCGAGCACTCGGTCACGACCGCAGCCTGCTCGCCGTTCCAGCACTGTGCTGTCCCCTGGCCGGACACACCGTTGCTAGCTCCCGCGCCGTCGTCGACCGCCGCGCCGGGTGGCGTCCGTCCGTCCATCGCGAGGAACACCACGAGGCCCGACACCACGACGCTGACGGCGGCGACGCCCAGCAGCACGGCGAGCCGGCGCCTCGAGCGGGGTCGGGACCCCGCTTCCTCGGCGATCAACGTCGGCGTGGGCGAGACCGCAGTCGGCACCGGGGTGGGTGCCGGGTCCGGGACCGGTCGGCTGGCCACTGGCGTGGGTTGCGGCCGCGTCGCGACGAGATCGGCTGGGGGATCTTCGGACGCGAGGTCCCGCACGACATCCTCGGGCACCCGGCGGACGGCGAAGCCCAGCACGGCGCATGCCCAGCTGGCCGCCCGCGGGTCGGCACCGCCCCGCTGCCGGGCGATGCCGGCACCGACCGTGGCAACTGCGAGCGCCGGTTCAGCGTCCGAGTCGAGCAGTCGGACCAGCTGGTCGACCGCGCCGAAACGGACCGCGTCGACCAGCAGGTTGACCTCGCCTGCACCGGCGGCCGACTCGTCGAGCACGTCGTCGAGAACGCCGCGGAAGTTGTCGGCATCGTCGAGCACTCCAGCGCCCACCAGGTCGACGACGTCACGAACGGCCACGTGTAGGTCCATCGCGTTCCGATCGTTCGAGCGAGCTGCGCTGACGGAGCCAGACTAGGCCGCCCGCGCCCCGACCGATACGGCTCGTCACGTGATCGCAACGCGGACCCGGCCGTGCTCGACCGAGGAGGGTCCTCGTCAGCGACGCAGGGCGGTCGTCCCACCACGCGGGACGGCTCCCGCGCCCCTAAGGTTTGCCCATGCCACCGACCCCGTCGCCGCGCAAACCGGGCGCCGCCGCAGGGACGCTGGTCCTGATCGTCCTCATCGTGGCGCTCGCCGTCGGGGGGCTGTGGTGGCTACGGGGCCAGGACGACGGGAGCGGGTCGGAGTCGCCCGCCGAAGCCACCGCAGACGAGGGCGGACGGTCCGGGGACGACGACACCGGCGGTGCGAGTGGCTCCGGTGATGGCGGCCGCGGCGACGGGTCGGACGCCGATCCCGGGCTCGGTGAGAGCGCGGAGGAGATCGCCGCGCAGGACTTCCCGGACGAGCCGAAGGTCGTCGTGATCTCCGTCGACGGCCTCGGGTCGCTGTGGGTCAGCGAGACGACGACGCCGACCCTGGCCGATCTCGTCGAGCAAGGGGCCGGCACCCTCAACGCCCGCACCGCGGTGGAGAAGACGGTGACCCTGCCCAACCACACCGGCATGGTCACCGGTGACCGCGTCAGGCGGGCGTTCGGCGGGCACGGGGTCACGTGGAACGACACGTCGACCCGTTCGGTGGCGCGCGGGACCGAGTCGGTCTTCTCCACGATCGCCGGCGCCGGCGGCACCAGCGCCGTCTTCGTCGGCAAGGAGAAGTTCGAGATGTGGGGTCGGGCCTGGCCGGGCACGATCGACGACTTCGACATCCTCGCGGACCAGACCGACCTGGTGGACACTGCGATCGCCGACCTGCGTGAGGACGACCACGACCTGGTCTTCGTGCACCTGTCCGGGCCGGACCTTGCCGGCCACGAGTCAGGCTGGGGCAGCGACGACTACCTGGAGGCGGTGGCACGGGCCGATGCCGACATCGACCGGATCGTGTCCGCTGTCGTCGACGACCCCCGGCTTTCCGGGGAGGTGGTCGTGGTGCTGACCGCCGACCACGGCGGCGTGCCGGGCCTGCAGGAGCACGGCGACCGACAGCGCTTCGAGAACTACACGATCCCGTTCGCGGTCTGGGGTCCGGGAATCACCCGGGGTGACCTCTACGCGCTCAACCCTGACTACCGGGACCCCGGCGACGGCCGCCCCAGGTACAGGGGGCCGCAGCCGGTCCGCAACGGCGACGTCGCAAACGTCGTGACCGAGCTGCTCGGCCTCGACCCCGTGCCGCGGAGCCTGCTCGGCGTCGAGCGCGACCTCGACGTCGACTGAGAGCAGTCAGTCCCGCTCGCCGCGGAGCAGCCCGAACGGGCGCATCGCAAGGACCTCGACCGCAGCCTCGTACTGCGCCTGATCGGCTGCATAGATCGTCACCGACCACAACGCGGCCGGGTCGGCGTAGTAGACAGCCACCTTGTAGCCCACCGATGGGTCCCGCGACACGACCTGCGCCGCAGCGAGGTCGTCCCGGCCTCCCGGCGCCGCGATCGTCTCGAGCGTGTTGCCGCCGTAGTAGGTCTCCAGCCCCGACCGGGACCGCCACTCGCTGTAGTGGAAGCGAACGGGATCGTCGCCCACCGCAGGGGCGCACTCCGCCTCCGATGCGCGTTCGACGCCTGCTTCGGTCGAGCAGGTGGATCCGGTCGACGACGGGAACACCCAGGCCATCCCCAACGCGCCGCTCGGCGGGACGCAGGCCGACAGGCGGACCACGGCCCCGCCGTCCCAGCAACGGAACCTCGCAGGCTTCGAGGTCTTCGTCGGCCTCGGGCTGGGCGGGGCGGACGACCCGGCGTCGGTCCTCGGGTCTGCCTCGCCCGCACCCATCAGGTCGCCGTCGTCCGATCGGTCCCCCGCCGACGTGTCCGCCGGGGAGTCGTCGCCACCGAACAGCAGCACCACGCCGCCGGCACCGATCAGCGCGGCGACCACGGCCGCGGCTACCAGGAGCACGATCGAGGTACGCCGTCGCCGCCCCCGGTCGTCGTACGGCGGGGGCGGGGCGACAGGCCGGTACGGTTCCGGGGCAACGGCATGGGTGGGTGCCGCCGGAGGCGGGGGCAACGGAGGTCGGACGTCATCGGCGAACAGCGGCCCGGTGATCCGCGTCCCCTGCCCGTAGGCCGACGGGGGCTCGACGGGCGCGAGGTTGGTGCCGCACTTCACGCAGAAGCGCTGGTCGGGACGGGCGGACGCGGTTCCACAACCGGGACAGTTCATCGTCGGGCCGCCTCCCCTCGATCACCGTCTGGCACGGCCACGCACCCCTATGGACGCGCAGCCTAGTGCGCACGTTGCGAACTACACGTGTGTAGTTCATCGGGTTCCCTGTTACCAGTGTGACGGATGAGGTTATCGTGACTCGCCCGCCTCGTCCGAGCGCTGAACCACTGGAGTTGAGATGTCTGCCCGGTCCGCCGCCGCTGTCGCCGTCCTGGTGCTCGCGACAGCCCTCGTCCCGTTCCGCCCGGCCGCCGCCGAGCCCAACCCGGTCACCCCCGGCAACTTCCGCGGCTTCGGCTTCGACCAGTGCCTGGCGCCGACCCAGCGGGCGATGGACACCTGGCTCAACCACTCGCCGTTCCTGTCGGTCGGCATCTACATCTCCGGGAACTCCCGGGCCTGCCGCAGCCAGCCCAACCTGACACCGCGCTGGATCAGCACCCAGCTCCGCAAGGGTTGGCGGTTGCTGCCGATCACGCTCGGCCCGCAGGCGTCGTGCAGCGACCGGTTCCCGAGGTACGGCGACGATCCCGTCATCATCGACCGTCCCGGGCCCAACGGTCGGTTCCCGGCGGCCCGGCGCCAGGGGCGGGCGGAGGCGGCGAAGGCGGTCGAGGCGGCCAAGGCGCTCGGCATCGTGCCGCGGAGCACCCTCTGGTACGACCTCGAGGCGTTCGACCACACCAACCGGCGCTGCCGCGAGTCCGCGCTGTACTTCCTCAGCGCGTGGACCAACAAGCTGCACGACCTCAAGTACGTGTCCGGTGTGTACTCGAGCGCCGGCTCGGGGATCAAGGTGCTCGACGACGCCCGGGTCCAGCGGTCGGGTGCCTTCACGCTGCCGGACATGATCTGGATCGCGCGCTGGGACGGCAAGGCGAACACGTCGACGTCGTACATCCGCAACGACGGCTGGCGGCCCGGCGGCCGGGTGAAGCAGTACGAGGGCGGCCACGACGAGACCTGGGGCGGCGTCACCATCAACATCGACCGCAACTTCCTCAACGTGGGCCGCGGCAGCTTCGCGGCGCCCGAGGAGCACTGCGGAGGCGTGAACCTGAGCTTCCGCCGCTTCCCTGCGCTGCGGGTGCCGAACGGCGACTACGCACCGCCGGTCAAGAAGGTGAGGGCCTTGCAGTGCCTGCTGCAGGAGCGCGGGTTCTACGGCGGCAAGCTGTCCGGGTCCTACAACGCGGGGACGGTCGCGGCGGTCCGGGAGTGGCAGGCGAGTCGCGGGTTCGCCGTGAGAACGACCTGGAGCCCCGCCAACTGGGTCGGGGCGTTCGCCCAGGGCAGGGACTACGCGCAGAAAGTCGGCTCTGCGGGTTGGCACGTCCGCCGGGTGCAACGAGCACTCAACGCCGCCGACCCGACGTTGCGGCGTCAGGTCAACGGCATCTTCCGGCGTACGACGGCAGCAGACGTCCGGGCGTACCAACGCCGCGTCGGCCTCCGCGCCACCGGCATCGTCAACGAGCGCACCTGGGCGAGGCTGCGCGCCGGCCGCGGCTGACGGTCCGCGCGGACCCGCGGGCGCTAGCCGACCGGCGGGCCGACGACCAGCGCGATGCCGGTGAGCGCAGCCACAGCGACGACGAACCCGACGATCGCCTGCCGGTGGTGCCGGAGCAACCAGCAGACCGCTCGCTCGGCGGCGGTGTCGCCGTCGGGCCGGGAGTGCCAGCGGTCGTCGAGCCCGCCGCGCTTCTCGACGTAGCGGTCGAACCAGACCGTCATCAGTGGCGGCAGCGCCGAGGCCAGGCCCAGCAGGAGACGCCCGCGTGACCACTGCTGGTCGATCCCCACGACGACAGCCACCAGGCAGTAGCCGATGAACGCGACGCCGTGGGCCGGACCCGCGACCTGGACGCCGACCTCGGTCGTGCCGACGACGTACTTCACGAACATGCCGGCCAGCAGGCAGGCCCAGGTGAACGCCTCGGTGACCGCGAGCGCACGGAAGACGTTGCGCGGCGTCATCGGCGTCCCCGCGCGACTGTTCGCGACGGACCGAGGCGGGAGAGCGAGGAATCGCTCGGGGTGGTCACGAGAGCACGGCGGCGGCGAGGCTGGTGAAGAAGCCGAGCCCGTCGGTGCCGGTACCGGTGAGCTCCTCGACGGCGTGCTCGGGGTGTGGCATCAGGCCGACCACGTTGCCGCGCTCGTTGGTGATGCCGGCGATGTCGTTGAGCGAGCCGTTGGGATTGACCTCGAGGTAGCGGGCGACGACCTGCCCCTCCCCCTCGATCCGGGCCAGCGTGTCGGGGTCGGCGACGAAGCCGCCCTCGCCGTTCTTGAGGGCGATCGTGATCTCCGCGTCCTGCTCGTAGGCCGACGTCCAGGCGGTGCGGTTGTTCTCGATCCGCAGCTTCTGGTCTCGGCAGACGAACTTGCGGTGGTCGTTGCGGATCAGCGCGCCGGGCAGCAGGTGGGACTCGCAGAGGATCTGGAAGCCGTTGCAGATGCCGAGCACAGGCAGCCCGTTGTCCGCGGCGCGCACCACCTCCGACATCACCGGCGCGAAGCGCGAGATCGCGCCGCAGCGGAGGTAGTCGCCGTACGAGAATCCACCCGGGAGGACCACCGCGTCGACGCCCTTGAGGTCGGCGTCGGCGTGCCACAGCGCGACCGCCTCGTTGCCGCCGATCCGGACCGCGCGCCGGGCGTCGACGTCGTCGAGGGACCCGGGGAAGGTGACGACCCCGACCCTCACTGCTCCACGCTCACGACGTAGTTCTCGATGACCGGGTTGGAGAGCAGCGTCCCTGCCATCTTCTCGACCTCGGCGAGCACGTCGGGCGTGACCTCGCCCTCGAGCTCGAGCTCGAACCGCTTGCCCTGGCGGACGTCGGTGACGCCGGCGAACCCGAGTCGCGGGAGCGCCCCGAGGACCGCCTTCCCCTGCGGGTCGAGGATCTCCGGCTTCGGCATGACGGCTACGACGACTCGGGCCACGCCCGAAGTCTAGAAGGTCTCTCCCGTCAGCAGCTCATAGGCCTCGACGTAGCGGCTGCGGGTCCGCTCGATGACCTCGGGCGGCAGCGGCGGCGGCGCCTGACCGGTGGTCCTGTCCCAACCGGACTCGGCCGAGAGCGCCCAGTTGCGCACGATCTGCTTGTCGTACGACGGCTGCGCGCGGCCGGGCTGCCACTCGTCGGCGGGCCAGTAGCGGGAGGAGTCGGGAGTGAGCACCTCGTCGGCGAGCACGGTGGTCCCGTCGCGGTCGCCGAACTCGAGCTTGGTGTCGGCCAGGATGATCCCCCGTTCGCGGGCTACCTCCTCGGCCCTCCGGTAGACGGCCAGGGTCAGGTCCCGCAGCTCGGCGGCCCGCTCGTCCCCGACCGTGGACACGACGGCTGCGTAGGAGACGTTCTCGTCGTGGTCGCCGAGCTCGGCCTTGGTCGCCGGGGTGAAGATCGGCTCGGGCAGCCGACTGCCGTCGACCAGGCCCGACGGCAGGGCGATCCCGCACACCTGGTGGTCCGGGCCCGAGGCGTTGTAGTCGAGCAGGCCGGACCCCGTGAGGTAGCCGCGGGCGACGCACTCGACGGGATACATCGCGAGGTTGTCGCAGATGACCGCGCGACCGGCGACCGCGGCCGGGACGTCGGTGCTCACGATGTGGTGGGGCACCAGGTCGGCCAGCCGGTCGAACCACCACAGCGACGTCCGGGTCAGGATCTCGCCCTTGTCAGGGATCGTCGTCTCGAGCACGAAGTCGAAGATCGACAGCCGGTCGCTCGCCACCATCAGCAGCTTGCCCGCATGTCGGACCCTCGGTCAGCTCGTAGAGGTCGCGCACCTTGCCCGAGTGGAGGTGGCGGGCGCCCGGCAGCGCCGGGGCGGGTGGGATGTTCGCGAGAGTCACGGCGTCACCTTATGAGACCCGTTTCCCGGCCGCGGATCCCGTTGACGAGTTATCTAGTGTTTCTATACTGGATCACACGACTTATCCGGACCGGAGGCAGCATGATGCGCACCCCACAGCCCGACTTCCTTCTCGTCGGCGCTCCCAAGGCCGGCACGACCGCGCTCCATGCCGCGCTCTCGTTGCACCCGGACGTGTTCGTGACGACACCGAAGGAGCCCAAGTTCTGGCTCTGCGACAGCGCACCGCCCCCGCACTGGCGCGGGCCCGGCGACCGTCACTCGCAACGGGAGTGGGTGTGGCGACCCGAGGAGTACGCCGACCTCTTCCGAAACGCCCGCCCTGACCAGCTGCGAGGCGAATCGACGCCGTTCTACCTGTGGAGCAAGGGCGCGCACCGTCGGATTGCGGAAGGATTGCCGGACGTCAAGCTGGTAGCGGTGGTGCGCGACCCCATCGACCGCGCCTACAGCAACTGGATGCACCTCTGGTCCGACGGGCTCGAGCCCGTCGGGGACTTCGAGCAGGCCTTCGCGCTCGAGGACGACCGGATCCACGCCGGCTGGGCGCCGTTCTGGCGCTACCGCGAGCTCGGCCGGTACGGCGAGCAGCTCGAGCACCTCTACAGCTACGTGGACCCGCAGCGGGTGCTCGTCGTGCGGTACCGCGACGTCGTCGATCAGCCCGGGGCGACGGTCGACCGCGTGTGCCGGTTCCTCGGCATCCACCAGGCCCACGTGGCCGAGATCCCCCGCGACAACTCCAAGCCGTTCGTCACGCCGGGCTGGCGGCCAACGGTGCTCGGTCCTGTCGTGCGCACAGGTGCCCGCGTCGGTCAGTTCGTCCCCCCGAGGATCTGGCGGCGCGCGAGCGAACCACTGCTCGGGCTCCTCGCGGGCCCGCACCCGGGGCTGCGCCCCTCGCTCACCAGCGAGCAGAGAAGCCGGCTGCTGCCCGCCTTCGCCCGGGACATCGAGCTGCTCTCCCGGGTCACCGGCGAGGACTTCTCGGACTGGTACTCGACAGCCGACCGCGGCTCGTTCGCCCAGCGGCGCTCCGAGCTCGCCAGCTGACGTCGGGGGCGGCCTCCGGGGGTCTTTTGCCCGGTGCGGGTAGCGCCCGGGGCCGAGACCCAGGCGCCGTTCGTGCTCCGTCAGGCCGCCGGAACCGAGTCGTCGAGGACGCAGGTCACGAGGTCGTGCGCGCCGTCGGGCCGGGCGGCCTCGACGTAGAGGCGCGTGCGACCGTCGGGCAACGCGACCGCGCTGGCATAGCGCCACGCGCCGTCGGAGTGCGGCGAGCGGATCGGTTCGGCGTCCTCGGCGACCAGTCGGCCCCCACGCCACCGGGCGACCCCGGTCGTCTCGAACCAGTTCGATGCTGCGTCCGGCCGGCCGTCGTACAGCACGGTCACCGACGCCCCGGCCTCACCCGGCAACACGGTCGTCACCCGCGCGCCGCGCGCGTCCCACCGGCCGGGTCGCCCGACCAGGACCTCGCCGAGGTCCGTCCAGTGCAAGCCGTCCCTGGAGACCAGTCGATGCGTGGACATGCGGTCCTCGTGGCCGGCCGGGGACAGCGGGTGGTGGCACAACCACATCTCCCACCCGTCCGCGGTCGGCACGATCACCGGGTCCTTGACACCGACGCTGAGCCCGCCGCCGTGGACCGGTCTGACGACGACCCTGGGGCAGTGCCTCGGGCGTCGGAGCGGTCAGGCTGTCGACCCACCAGTGCTTGGAGTTCCGCGTCGCGCAGGAGAGGTACAACCGCCAGTCACCGCTGGGCAGCGGCACGAGCGCGGGTCGCTCGAACGACTCGCACGCGAAAGCCTCTCTCGGCACCTCGCAGACCGGCTCGAACCGGACTCCGTCCTGGCTGTGCGCGACGACCACCGCGACGCCACGTCCGTCCGTCAGCGGGCGGCGCACGCGATAGGTGAGCCAGAAGGTGCCGTCGACGAGCACCGCGCTGGCGGCCCCCGCCCAGTTGCCCGGACCGTCATCCGGCGCCGGGACCACGACCTCGGCGTCGTCGTACGTCGGAAGCGCAGGGAGCAGGATCGTCATGTCAACCAATGTTACTACATTGGATTACTATAGTTTCGATGTCGTCCAGCTGCGACCGCGCCGGCTCCGGGGGTGGGCGCTCCGGCTCGATCCCTGTGCTGGCACAGTGTCGCCATGCCGGAGTCTGCCGATGAGGTCTTCAAGCGGATCGTTGCCAGCACGAGCGACGGGGGCCGCCTGCCGACACCGCCCTCGGTCGGATGGGACATCTTCCCGTGGGACGTCGTCGACGGAGCCCTCGCGCCGAAGGTGATCCGGCCGGGCGACGAGCCCGGACGGCGGGGCGAGGGCACCGCGACGTCCTGTCCCGAGTGCATCGGGATCGACCGCGAGCGGATCGTCTGGGAGGACGAGCACTGGTTGCTCACCCATCCCGGCAGGCCGACCGGGCTGCCTCTCGTGCTGATGCTGCACACCCGCGAGCACGAGGACTTCGGGCAGCTCGACGACGAGATCGCGTCCCAGTACGGACGGATCAGCAACCGGTTGGTGCGGATCGTCGAGAACCTGCCCAACATCGGGCGCGTGCACGTCAGCCGCTGGGGTGACGGGGGTGCCCACTTCCACGTGTGGTTCTTCGCCCGGACGAAGGGCCTGATGCCGGTGCTCGGATCCCCCGCCGCCGACTGGAACGACATCATCCCTCCCGGCGCGGAGGACGTCTGGCGGGCCGACCTGCACACGGTCGCCGCGAAGTTGTCGAACTGGGGCGGCGACGCCCGGGCCTGACCACCGGTCGGTCCCGTCGACCGGGCACCCTAGGCTCGGCTGCATGTCCGTCGTGAAGATCAACGCCATCCACGTGCCCGCCGAAGCCGGACCGCACCTCGAGGAGCGGTTCGCCGCCCGGGCCGGTGCGGTCGAGGGCTCGCCGGGCTTCCTCGGCTTCCAGCTGCTGCGACCGGTCGCCGGCGACGACCGCTACTTCGTGGTGACCCACTGGGAGGACCAGGAGTCGTTCGACGCCTGGCGCGCGGGCGAAGGGAAGGCGGCCCACGCCACCAAGCCCGGCGACGAGGACAAGAAACCGGTGTCCACCGGCGCCGACCTGCTGGAGTTCGAGGTCGTGCTGGACGTCAAGCCTGGGGGCTGAGCCCGGCGGGGCGCTCGATCGCCCGGCGCTCCTAGAGGATCGCGCCGGGTGAGTACGACGCGGCGGCCGGATGCCGCTCGACGACGGCAGCGACGTGCCGGCAGACCGCCTGGGTCTGGGCGACCGCGGCGCCGGTGAACGTGATCGGGTCGGCCACCAGAGTGGTGAGCTGCTCGGCGGTGAGGCCGAGCCGCTCGTCGGAGGCGAGCTTTGCGAAGACGTCGTTGGCGGCCTGGCCCTTGCGCATGGCGAGCGCGGTGCCGACCGCAGCCTCCTTGATCGCCTCGTGCGCGGTCTCCCGGCCGACGCCGTTGCGTACGGCGGCCATCAGCACCTTGGTGGTGGCGAGGAACGGCAGGTAGCGGTCGAGCTCGCGCTGGATCACGGCGGGGAAGGCCCCGAACTCGTCGAGCACCGTGAGGAAGGTCTGGAACAGGCCGTCGACCGCGAAGAACGCGTCCGGAAGGGCCACGCGTCGTACGACGGAGCACGAGACGTCGCCCTCGTTCCACTGGTCGCCTGCGAGCTCGCCCACCATCGACAGGTAGCCGCGGGTCACCACCGCGAGCCCGTTGACCCGCTCGCAGGAGCGGGTGTTCATCTTGTGCGGCATCGCGGACGAGCCGACCTGGCCCTCCTGGAAACCCTCGGTGACCAGCTCGTTGCCGGCCATCAGCCGGATGGTGGTCGCGAGGTTGGACGGCGCGGCGGTCAGCTGGACCAGCGCCGACAACACGTCGAAGTCGAGGCTCCGCGGATAGACCTGGCCGACGCTGGTGAGCACCCGCTCGAAACCGAGGTGGGAGGCCACGCGTTGCTCGAGGTCGAGCAGCTTGTCCTCGTCACCGCCGAGCAGGTCGAGCATGTCTTGCGCGGTGCCCATCGGGCCTTTGATCCCGCGCAAGGGGTAGCGGGCCAGCAGCCCTTCGACCCGGTCGAGCGCGATCAGCAGCTCGTCGGCGACGGTCGCGAACCGCTTGCCGAGCGTTGTCGCCTGCGCCGCGACGTTGTGGGAGCGCCCGGCCATCACGGTCAGCTCGTGCTCGGCCGCGAGCCGCGCGAGCCGGGCGAGGGTGGCGACGGTACGGTCGCGCAGCAGCTCGAGGGACTGCTTGACCTGCAGCTGCTCGACGTTCTCGGTGAGGTCGCGCGACGTCATGCCCTTGTGGATGTGCTCGTGCCCGGCGAGCGCCGAGAACTCCTCGATCCGCGCCTTCACGTCGTGCCGGGTGATCCGCTCCCGGGCCGCTATCGACGCCAGGTCGACCTTCTCGACGACGTCCTCGTAGGCCTCGACCACACGATCGGGCACGTCGATCCCGAGGTCGCGCTGCGCCTTGAGCACGGCGATCCAGAGTCGCCGCTCGAGCACGATCTTGTGCTCCGGTGACCAGATCTCAGCGAGGTCGGCGCCGGCGTACCGGGTGGCGAGGACGTTGGGCACGGTCACGCCCCTCATCCTCCCACGGGCCGGGGCTCGGGCCGGGTCACCGTCCGTGGCGGGGCGGGTTCATCAAGGTATGCAGCGCAACCGTCACTTCCCACGTCCAATTCGACGAGGGGAGCGGATGCTCGGCTGCATACCGTGATGAACCCGCGCCAGCAACCCGCAGCCGATCGGACGACGACGCCACGAGCGGGAGCACCCCGATCAGGCGTCCTTGAGGGAGGCGCCCTCGACGACCCCGAGCGGTTCGGCGGCGATGTCCGAGCGGAGCTGCACCCCGTCGAAGGTGATGCGACGGGCGGCGTCGTACGCGCGGGCGCGGGCGTCGGCCACGTCCGAGCCGACCGCACGGACCGCGAGCACCCGGCCTCCGGCGGTGACCAGGGCGCCGTCCCTGGTCGCGGTGCCGGCGTGGATGACGTCGACCCCGTCGAGTCCATCGGCGGCGTCGACTCCGATGATCAGGTCGTCCTTGGACGAGGAGGCCGGATAGCCGGCGGAGGCGAGTACGACGGACACGGCTGCGGCAGCGCGGAACCGCGGCGCCGGCACGGTGTCGAGACGACCCTCGGCCGCCGCGTGGAGCAGCACCCCGAGCGGCGACTCGAGCACCGCGAGCACCGGCTGGATGTCGGGATCGCCGAACCGGCAGTTGAACTCGATCACCCTCGGTCCGGCCTCGGTCAGCGCGAGACCGACGTACAGGCAGCCGACGAAAGGCGCACCACGACGGGCCATCTCGTCGAGCGTCGGCTGCACCACCGTGTCGATGACGACCTGCGCCAGGTCGGGCTGCGCCCACGTCAGCGGGGTGTAGGAGCCCATGCCCCCGGTGTTGGGGCCGCGGCCGCCGTCGAAGATCCGCTTGAAGTCCTGGGCGGGCTGGAGGGGGTACGCCGTGGTCCCGTCGCACACCGCGAACAGCGACACCTCGGGGCCGTCGAGGAACTCCTCGACCACCACCCGACCACAAGCCGCGCCATGGGCGAGCGCCTCCGCGCGGTCGCGGGTGACGACCACACCCTTGCCGGCGGCGAGGGCGTCGTCCTTGACGACGTACGGACTGCCGAGCTCGTCCAGGGCTGCGGCGACCTCGTCCTCGGTGGCACAGACGCGGGAGGCTGCCGTCGGCACGCCGGCGGCGGCCATGACCTCCTTGGAGAAGGCCTTCGATCCCTCGAGCCGAGCGGCGGCTCCCGAAGGGCCGAACACCGCGATCCCGCGCCCGCGGACGGCGTCCGCGACGCCCGCGACGAGGGGGGCCTCCGGACCGATCACCACCAGGCCCGCGCCGATCCGCTCCGCGAGGTCCGCGACCGCCGTGGCGGACATAGGGTCGACCTCATGCACGGTCGCGACGGCCGCCATGCCGGGATTGCCGGGCGCCGCATGCAGCGCGGTGACCGCGGGATCCTGCGCGAGGGCAAGCGCGAGGGCGTGCTCCCGCCCGCCGGTGCCGACCACGAGGACGCTCAGTTCGCTGGACACGAGCGCCGATCCTACGTTGCTTGGATCCTCCTGCTGGCGCTCGCTGCTGCCGTGGTCGGAGGGGTCGTCGGCGGCTTCACCGACCTGCACGTCTACAGGTACGCCGGGCAGGCTGTGCTCGACGGCGCGCAGGTGTACGACGCGGACGACCCGGTCACCGGCCTGCCCTTCACCTATCCGCCGTTCGCCGCCGTCGTGATGGTGCCGTTGGCGCTGGTGCCCGCGTGGCTCGCGGCAGCGCTGTGGACCGGAGCCAGCGCAGCGTGCGTCGCGGCTGCGGTCGTGGTCGTGCGCCACGCCGACGGACGGACGGCACCTGGTTGGCTGGTGGGGATCGTGGCCGCTCGCGGCGATCGCTCTCGAGCCGGTGTGGCAGAACCTGGCATTCGGTCAGGTCAACGCGCTGCTGATGCTGCTCCTCCTGGTCGACCTCGTCCGTCCGGACCGCCGACTGTCCGGCATCCTGGTCGGGGTCGTCGCGGGACTGAAGCTCACCCCGCTCGTGTTCGTCGCGCTGCTGTTCCTCGTCGGCCGCCGGTCGGCGGCAGGCCGGGCCCTGCTGGCGTTCGCCGCCACCATCGCGATCGGGTACGCGGCGATGCCGGGGGCGTCGACGTCGTACTGGACCGACAGACTGCTCGACGCTCGTCGGGTCGGTCCGCCGGAGCTGGCTCACAACCAGTCGGTCTCGGGAGCGTTGGCACGGCTGCTCGAGGGCCCGCCGTCGACCCTGCTCTGGCTGTGCGTCGCCGGTCCGCTCGCGCTCGCCGTGCTCGGCGTCGGCGTCGCGTGCTGGCGGCGAGGGGACCCGCTGCTGGGCATCTGCCTGGCGGCAATGGCGATGCTGGTCGCGTCGCCGATCTCGTGGTCGCACCACTGGGTGTGGGCCCTTCCAGTGGCGGTCGTGCTGTGGGAACGGTCCCGGTGGGCGGCTGTCGCCTGGACCGCAGTCTTCGTGGCCCGCCCCGTGCTCTGGCCGCCGTGGGGGGAGGACAGGGAGTACGACTGGAGTGCGCTCGACCACCTGGTCGGCAACGCCTACCTGCTCGCCGCCCTCGCCCTCGCGCTCGGGGCCGCCGTCGCGATCAAGCGGTGGCCCCCGATCGTCGCGGAGTAGGAATCTCGATACGCCCTCCGCGGCTGGTGCCCGGTGGTCGTCGTACAACGTGGGCTCCCGAGCGCGCCTGGTCGTCGAGCAGCCGTCGCGAGGGACCAGCGACGGCGTATCGAGACGCAGCGCGGTGCCCACCAGCCGTGGGACGGCCGAACCAAACCTCCAGGCGTCTCGATACACCCTCGCGCCAGCGCGCTCGGGCTACTCGACGACCGGCACAAACCCACCTACCGCACCCGGCGCTCCGGCTACTCGACCACCAGCAGCAGCCCGCCTACCGCACCCGATGCTCGGGCTAGTCGACCACCAGCAGACAGCCCGCCTACCGCACCCGGTCGTCGAGTAGCCGTCGCGAGGGACGAGCGACGGCGTATCGAGACGCGGTGAGACGACATGCGGCCTGCAGATTCGCGTTCGTGCAGGCGTCTCGATACCCCCTCGCGCCAGGGCGCTCGGGCTACTCGACGACCGACAGTCACCGGCCCCGAGCGACGCTCAGGCCCCGTCGAACCCGTTCAGCAGCAGGAAGAACAGCACGACGCCGATGAGGGCCGCAGCCAGGCCGGCGAGGGCGCCGACCACGAGGCGGCGTCGCATCGACCGACCGTCGCCGGCGAGACCCGGTGTGGCGAGACCCACGAGCGCGCCGATCACGGCCATACCGCCGAGCTGGACGGGCAGGATCCAGTTCTCGGAGCCCTCGCCGTCGAAGAACGCGGCAGCGACGGGGAGGCTGAGGATCCCGGCAACGAGCAGGACGACGTATGCGAGGGGGCGCGGCACGGGGCGAGCGTAGGGCTTCAGCGCAGCGGGTGCAGCACGACCGCCTGCTCGCGCTCCGGCCCCACGCCGACGACCGACATCCGCGCCCCGGAGATCTCCTCCAGCGCCTGCACGTAGGCCCGCGCGTTGGCAGGAAGGTCCGCGAGGGCGCGCGCGCCGCTGATGTCCTCCGACCATCCAGGGAAGTACTCGTAGACCGGCACCGCGTGGTGGAACGCGCTCTGGTTGGCGGGCATCTCGTCGTACCGCTCGCCGTCGACGTCGTAGGCCACGCACACCGGGACCTGCTCGAGGCCGGTCAGCACGTCGAGCTTGGTGAGCACGAAGTCGGTGACGCCGTTGACCCGGGCGGCGTAGCGGGCGATCACCGCGTCGTACCAGCCGCAGCGGCGGGGTCGGCCCGTCGTCGTACCGAACTCCGCACCGGTGTTGCGCAGGAAGTCGCCGGACTCGTCGTGCAGCTCGGTCGGGAACGGGCCCTCGCCGACTCGGGTCGTGTAGGCCTTGACGATCGCGATCACCTGGTCGATCCGGGTCGGCGGGATGCCGGAGCCGGTGCAGGCACCGCCCGCGGTGGCGCTGCTGGACGTCACGAACGGGTAGGTCCCGTGGTCGACGTCGAGCAGCGTGGCCTGGCCGGCCTCGAGGAGCACGGTCTCACCGCGGTCCAGCGCCTCGCCGAGGAGCAGCGTCGTGTCGCAGACGTACGGCGCCAGCCGGTCGGCGTGCGCCAGCAGCTCCTCGACGGTCTGGTCGACCGAGGGCGCCCGCCGGTTGTAGACCTTGGTCAGGATCTGGCTCTTGAGCTCGAGGGCACCCTCGACCTTCTGCGCGAGGATCTTCTCGTCGAAGAGGTCCTGGACCCGGATGCCGATCCGGTTCATCTTGTCGGCGTACGTCGGTCCGATGCCGCGGCCGGTCGTGCCGATCTTTCGGCTGCCCAGGAACCGCTCGGCGACCTTGTCGAGGGTGCGGTTGTAGTCGGCGATCACGTGCGCGTTGGCGCTGACCTTGAGCCGGCTCGTGTCGGTGCCGCGGGCTTCGAGGCCGTCGATCTCGTGGAAGAGCACGTCGAGGTCGACGACGACACCGTTGCCGATGACGGGGGTGCATCCCGGCGTGAGGATGCCGCTCGGGAGCAGGTGGAGGGCGTACTTCTCGTCGCCGATGACGACTGTGTGTCCCGCGTTGTTGCCGCCGTTGAACTTGACGACGTAGTCCACCCGGCTGCCCAGGTGGTCGGTCGCCTTGCCCTTGCCCTCGTCGCCCCACTGGGCGCCGACGATCACGATCGCTGGCATCGGTCTGCTCCTTCTGAAAAAGCGAGGAGCCCGGTCGCAAGACCGGGCTCTTGCGACGCAACGCTACCAAATGTCGACGCTGGTCGAGGACGGCGCTCTGGCGACTGTCATGACGACCGCTGGTCGAGGAAGTCGCTCTGGCGACTGTCTCGAGACCCAGGGACGGTGGACGATACTGGGCGAGGACTGGATGCCGGGGTGGTGGCACGTCGTACGGCGGCTGCGATCCGCTCCGCCGCCGGTGCAGCGACGTCTCACCCCTGCGCCGAAATCCGACCACGCGTTGATCGAGCAGGTCGCGCGGTGACCGTCGCGGGGCCGCCCGTAGGGTGGGTCGGTGCCCGCAACCGAACCCCTCCTGGTGATCACCAACAGTGACGCCGGTACTGCCGACGACGCCGCCCTCGATGCGGCGCTCGGGGTGTTGCGCGAGTCGACGTCGGTCGAGGTGTGCCGCACGGCAGCACCCGGCGAGCTCGACGGCGCCCTGCACCGAGCCGGTTCGCGACGGGTGGTGGTCGCCGGTGGCGACGGCAGCCTGCATGCGGTGGTGTCCGCGCTGCACCGGCGCCACGAGCTCGGGGTCGACCGGGTGCTGGGGCTCTTGCCGCTCGGCACCGGCAACGACTTCGCGCGCACGCTCGGGATCCCCCTCGACCCGATCGAGGCGGCGCAGACCCTCCTCGACGGAACCGTCCGGGCGATGGACCTGCTGGTCGACGAGGTCGGGCAGATCGTGGTCAACCAGGTGCACCTCGGTGCCGGCGCAGAGGCCGGCAGGCGCGGCGCGCCCTGGAAGGAGCGGCTCGGCGCGATCGGTGTCGGACCGGTCAACCTCGGTCGGCTGGGCTACCCGATCGGCGCCATGTTGTCGTCGATCGACCCGCCCGTGCTGCGGCTTCGCGTCGAGGTCGACGGCGAGGTCGTCTCCGACGTCGACCACCCGGTGCTCATGGTCGCGCTCGGCAACGGGGCCACGGTCGGCGGCGGCCTCGGAGCTCACCCCTGATGCCGACCCGGGTGACGGCCGGATCGACGTGATGATCGCGCGCCCCAAGGGCACCCTGGGTCGGCTCGCGTACGTCGCCCGGCTGGGGATCGGGACGCACGCCACCCACCAGGACGTGATCGCCCTGCGCGCATCGACGGTGACGGTGACCGGCACCGAGTTCTGGTGCAGCGCCGACGGGGAGCTGTACGGACCCGAGCGGCACCGGAGCTGGCGGCTCGAGCCGGCGGCGTACTCGATGATCGTGCCGACCGAGGATCCGACCGCTGACTAGGCCTCGGGCTTCACGTGCGGGAACAGGATCGTCTCGCGGATCCCGACGCCCGTGAACAGCATGATCAGGCGGTCCATGCCGAGTCCGAGGCCGCCCATGGGTGGGGCGCCGTACTCCAGCGCGCGGAGGAAGTCCTCGTCGAGCTGCATCGCCTCGGGGTCACCACCCGCGGCCAGCAGCGACTGCTCGGTCAGGACCTCGCGCTGCACCACCGGGTCGATCAGCTCGCTGAACGCCGTGCCCCGCTCGACCCCCGCGATGATCAGGTCCCACGCCTCGATCAGGCGCGGGTCCTCGCGGTGACGCCGGGCCAGCGGCTGCGCTGACGGCGGGTAGTCGCACAGGAAGGTCGGCTGCAGCAGACCGGGCTCGACGAGCGCGCCGACCAGCTCCATCGCGATGTGCGAGGCGGTCCAGGCCGGATCGACCTCGACACCGTGGCGGGCGGCGATCTTGCGCAGGGTGTCGACATCGGTGTCGGGGGTGACCTCTTCGTCGACGGCCTCGCTGATGCCGGTGTAGACCGGCAGCCAGCGCCACTCGCCGTCGAGGTCGACCACGCCGTTCGGCGTCTCGACCTGCCGGGTGCCCACCTCGTCGGCGGCCGCGAGGACGAGCCGCTTCGTGAGCTCGGCCATCGTGAACTGGTCGCCGTAGGCCTGGTAGGCCTCGAGCATCGTGAACTCGGGGCTGTGCGTCGAGTCGACGCCCTCGTTGCGGAAGATCCGCCCGATCTCGAAGACCCGGTCGACGCCGCCGACGACCGCCTTCTTGAGGTTGAGCTCGAGGGCGATGCGGAGCGTCATCTCCTGGTCGAAGGCGTTGATGTGCGTGCGGAACGGCCGGGCCTTCGCGCCGCCGTGGATGAGCTGGAGCACCGGCGTCTCGATCTCGAGGTAGCCCTCGTCCTCGAGCGTACGGCGGACAGCCCGGAGGATCCCGGCGCGGACGCGCACCATGTCGCGTGCCTCCTGCCGGACGATGAGGTCGGCGTACCGCTGTCGGACACGCACCTCCTCCGACAGGTCCTTGTGGAGCACCGGCATCGGACGGAGCGCCTTGGACGCCATCTCCCAGCGGGTCGCCATCACCGAGAGCTCCCCGCGGCGCGACGAGATCACTCGGCCCTCCACGAAGACGTGGTCGCCGAGGTCGACCAGAGACTTCCAGTCGGCGAGCGACTCCTCGCCGATCTCAGCCAGGCTCAGCATGACCTGCAGGCGGGTGCCGATGCCTTCCTGGAGGGTCGCGAAGCAGAGCTTGCCCGTGTTGCGGACGAAGATCACACGCCCGGCGACGCCGACGACGTCCTCGGTCTCCTCACCGGTCTCCAGATGCCCCCACTGCTCACGGACCTCGGCGAGGGTGTGGGTGCGCGCGACCGTGATCGGGTAGGCCTCGCGGCCGCTCTCGAGCAACGCTGCCCGCTTGGCGCGACGGACCTTCATCTGCTCGTTGAGGTCCGGCTCCGGCGCGGTCGCAGGGGTGTCGTTCACGGTTGACAGGCTAGGGCGTCCGCCCCCGGCGACCGAACCAAGGCCTGCCCGGGTGCGGTCCCGACCAGGCCCGGTCGTCGACTGCCGGTCGTCGAGTAGCCGTCGCGAGCTCGCCGTTCGTCGAGTAGCCGTCGCGAGGAACGAGCGACGGCGTATCGAGACGCAGCGCGGTGCCCACAAACCGGTGGGGAACGGCCGAACCAAACCTCCAGGCGCGATGCCCACCAGCGGTGGGGAACGGCCGAACCAAACCTCCAGGCGTCTCGATACGCCCTCGCGCCAGGGCGCTCGGGCTACTCGACGACCGGCGTGATGCGCTCGGGCTACTCGACGACCGACGGTGATCCGCTCGGGCTACTCGACGACCAGCGGCGCTGGGCTGATCGACGACCGGGGTGATGCGCTGGGCTACTCCACGATCGGCAGCAGCTCGGCGTAGGCCGTGGGGCTGGAGTCGCGGAGGAAGGCTGAGCAGCGCTCCCACTCGTCGGTCTCACCGATGGCGCGGGCGGCCTCGGCGAGGATCGCGAGGGAGGTGAGGAAGCCGCGGTTCGGCTCGTGCTCCCAGGGCACCGGGCCGTGGCCCTTCCAGCCGTTGCGCCGGAGCAGGTCGAGGGAGCGGTGGTAGCCGACCCTGGAGTAGGCATAGACGGTCACCCAGTCGATGCTGCCGGCCTCGCCGGACGACTTCGTGGCACCAGCGAGGGTCGCCCAGGCGAGGGGCGATGCCGGGAAGCGGCGTACGACGGACGCGGGCGGCTCACCCGCGGCGAGGGCCTCCGCCGCGTCGTCCTCGGGCAGGTGGGTCGGCGGCGGTCCAGCCATCAGGTCCTGGTGAGTCATGTCGCGATTGTGCCCGACGCCCGGACCGGGCCGGTGCCCAGGATGAGGCTCTTCTCATCAAGTGCTCACCACGGCCTCACGTGCGCCCGCGACGGTGGGGCTTCCGACCTCCACGACTCAGGAGCACTCCATGAAGAAGAAGTTCACGAAGGCGCTGGCCGCCCCCCTCGCGACGATCGCCGTGGCAGCGGGTGTGACCGTCGCGCTCGGCAGCCCTGCCCATGCGGAGGAGCGTCGCTGCACCGGCACCATCCGAGCAGTCGCGATCGACGGGGACGTCGTCGTACCGCAGGGTGCCACCTGCAAGCTCGTCGGCACCCGCGTCGATGGAAGCGTCAAGGTCTACCGCGACGCCACCCTGCACGCCAAAGGTGTCAAGGTGAACGGCAACGTCCAGGCCGAGAACTTCCGCCGCGTCGAGGTCACCCCGCGCACCGTGGACGGCGTCGTGCAGCGCTCCAGGATCGGCGGCAGCATCCAGGTGAAGCAGGGCGGTGGCGGAGAGGTACGGCGTACCGTCGTCAAGGCCGACATCCAGGTGTTCTCCAACGACGCGCGCTGGGCGATCTACAACAACGCCATCGACGGCAACCTGCAGTGCAAGTCGAACGCACCCCGACCGGTGGGCGACCGAAACCGGGTCGGCGGCAACAAGGAGGACCAGTGCAAGACCTTCTGATCTCGCACTGACACCTCAGCCGGTCAGCCGGTCGAGCCGGTCAGCCGATCGACGTACCGGCCGAGCGCAGGTTCTCGCAGGCCTCGACGACACGTGCTGCCATGCCGGCCTCGGCCGCCTTGCCCCAGGCGCGCGGGTCGTAGGCCTTCTTGCTGCCGACCTCGCCGTCGACCTTGAGCACGCCGTCGTAGTTGCTGAACATGTGCGCCGCGACCGGACGCGTGAACGCGTACTGGGTGTCGGTGTCGACGTTCATCTTGACGACGCCGTAGTCGACGGCCGCGCCGATCTCCTCGGCCGTCGAGCCCGAGCCGCCGTGGAACACCAGGTCGAACGGCTTCGAGCCGGGGGCGCAGGCCGAGCTTCTCGGCCACGGCCTCCTGAGCGGACTTGAGGATCTCCGGGCGCAGCTTGACGTTGCCCGGCTTGTAGACCCCGTGCACGTTGCCGAACGTGAGCGCGGTCAGGTAACGGCCGTTCTCGCCGGCGCCGAGCGCGCGCACCGTGGCCAGCGCATCCTCGGGAGTCGTGTAGAGCTTGTCGTCGATCGCGCCCTCGACGCCGTCCTCCTCACCGCCGACGACACCGACCTCGATCTCGAGGATGATGTGCGCCGCCTTGGCCTTGGCGAGGAGCTCCTCGGCGATCTCGAGGTTCTCGTCGAGGGGTACGGCGGAGCCGTCCCACATGTGCGACTGGAACAGCGGGGCCTCCCCGCGGCCGACCCGCTCGGCCGAGATGTCGAGCAGCGGTCGGACGAAGCCGTCGAGCTTGTCCTTCGGGCAGTGGTCGGTGTGGAGGGCGATGTTGACCGGGTAGTTCTTCGCGACCTCCGCGGCGTAGGCGGCGAAGGCCACCGATCCTGACACCATGTTCTTCACGGTGGGGCCGGAGAGGTACTCCGCCCCGCCGGTCGAGACCTGGATGATGCCGTCCGCGCCCGCGTCTGCGAATCCCTTGAGCGCGGCGTTGAGGGTCTGGGAGGAAGACACGTTGATCGCGGGGAACGCGAAGGCTCCGGCCTTCGCGGCGTCGAGCATCTCGGCGTACTTCTCGGGGGTGGCGATGGGCATTGCTGCACTGCTCCTGCTCACGAGGTCTGAAAGTCGCTTCCCACCCTAGTGCGTTCCCTGGGACGGGCGGCGGGCGGAGGCTCTCCCTGGGACGACGTCCGGCCGCAGCGAGGTCGTCCGTGCCAGCGTGACCCCCAGGTCACTCTGAGTCGGACGACCCGCGCCAGGTGGCCTCGTCGGCGTGGGACCGCACCCAGGCGTGCATCGCGATCGCGGCGGCGGCCGACGCGTTGATCGACCGGGTGGAGCCGAACTGGGCGATCGAGAACGTCCCGTCGCAGGCCTCGCGGGCGGCGTCGGACAGACCCGGACCCTCCTGACCGAAGAGGAAGCAGACCCGCCGCGGGATCTCCATCGTCTCCAGGTGCGCTGAACCGGGGAGGTTGTCGATGCCGAGCAGCGGCACTGGGTCCCCGGCGGGCCCCGCGAGCCCGGCGAGGTAGCTGTGGAGGTCCGCGACGGTCGGGTGGTGCCGCACGTGCTGGTAGCGGTCGGTCACCATCGCCCCGCGCCGGTTCCACCGACGGTTGCCGACGATGTGCACCTCCTGCGCGAGGAACGCGTTCGCGGAGCGGACGATGGTCCCGATGTTGAAGTCGTGCTGCCAGTTCTCGATGGCGACGTGGAACGAGTGCCGACGTCGGTCGAGGTCGGCGACGATCGCATCGACGGTCCAGTAGCGGTAGCGGTCGACAACGTTGCGGCGGTCGCCGTCGGCGAGCAGCGCGGCGTCGTACTGCTCGCCCTCGGGCCACGGTCCCTGCCACGGTCCGACCCCGACCTCTGCCGGCCCGTGCGGCATCGGGTCGTACGGCGCCCGCTCGCCCGGATCCTGTCCCACGATCGGCACCCTAACCGCCGCATAGTTAGGGAATGGCCGGTAGCGTGGCCGCGTGAACTCGCTGGTCGCCACCCCGGCCGTGGTCCCCATGCTGTTCGGCATCAAGTGGCTCGACCCGGCGTGGCTGCAGAGCGAGTACGGCGCAGCGTTCATCTGGATCTCCGTGGCCATCGTGTTCGTGGAGTGCGGCCTCTTCTTCCCGTTCCTGCCCGGTGACACGTTGCTGTTCGCGCTGGGGCTCTTCATCGCCGGGAGCAACTCGACCGGCTACACCGTGCTCGGCATCGCCAACGAGCCGGCCCAGCTCCTCATCGCGATGTCGTTGCTGATCGTCGCGGCGTTCGCCGGCAACGTCGCGGGCTACGAGATCGGCCGCAAGATCGGGCCACCTCTCTACGAGCGGGACGGCCGGATCCTGAAGAAGCAGTACTTCGACAAGACCGGCGTGTTCTTCGACAAGCACGGCAACAAGGCGCTGGTCATCGGCCGGTTCGTGCCGTTCGTCAGGACCTACGTCACCGTCGTCGCCGGCGTCACGTTGATGGATCGGCGACGGTTCGTCATCTGGAGCGCGATCGGAGCCGTCCTGTGGGTCGTCTCGATCACCCTCCTCGGCTACTTCCTCGGCGAGGCGGTCCCCGCCCTCGGCGAGAACATCGACTACGTCACCATCGCCATCCTGGCGTTCTCCGCGATCCCGCTCCTCTGGGAGTGGTGGCGGCACCGCCGCACGTCGGCCAAGGAGGCTGACGACAACGACGGCGACGGCCGCCCGGATCGCGACATCCTCGGGCTGGACGCGACCCCCAGCGACTAGAGCACCCGGCTATGCGGGTAGCCGGAAGGACGTGCTGTACGCCGAGTAGGCGCTGTCCCCTGCCGCGTTCCTCGCCTTCACCCGGCAGCGGTAGGTCTTGCCCGGCGTCAACCGGGTCGCCGTGATCGGCGAGGCGTTGCCGTCGGCCGACCTGGTCGTGCCGCCGTTGGACGAGGCGCACTGCACCCGGTACGACGTGATCGCGGCACCGCCGTTGTAGGCCGGCGCGGCGAACGTCACCTTGGCGCTGGTCCGCGTCGAGGCGGTCGCCCTGACGTTCGTCGGCCGGTCCGGCCGCGTCGCGGGCAGCGTGACGGTGGAGGAGTACGTCGAGTAGCTGCTGGTGCCGATCGCGTTGGTCGCCTTGACGTGGCACCGGTAGTCCTTGCCGGGTGACAGGTTCGTGAACGTGATCGGCGACGCCGCGCCGTCAACGGTCCTCGAGGTCCCACCGTTCGGCGAGGTGCACTGCGCGCGGTACGACGTGATCGCGGAGCCACCGTTGTCGGCCGGCGGGTTGAACGCGACCCGGGCACTCTTGGCCGACAGCACGGTGGTGGTCACCGCGGTCGGCGCTCCGGGCGCGGTCTTGACCTGCGGCGTGATGAAGTTGCCGGTCTTGTTCGACCAGGCGCCGCTGCCGACGCCGTTGGTCGCCCGCACGTCGCACGCGTAGGTCTGGTTGGGGGTCAGCCCGGTCACGCTGATCGGGCTCGCGTTGCCGGATGCCGTCTGGGTCACTCCGCCGCTCGGGCTCTCGCACCGCGCCGTGTAGCCGGTGACGGCCGAGCCGCCGTTGTTCGCCGGCGGGTTGAACGAGACCTGGGCCGAGGTCGGCGAGGTGGCGTTGGCGGCCACGTTCGTCGGGGCACCGGGCGCCGTCACCGGCGGTGCCGCGGTGTAGAGCGGAACGGTCAGGTTCAGCGTCGGGCCGGCGTTGCCGTCGGCGATGCCGAGCTCGGTGGTCAGCTGCGCGCCCCACACCTGCGAGGTTGCCTTGACCGGCACCAGGAACTCCCAGGCCGAGCCGTTGTCGCCGTTGTTCGACGGCAGCGGCCAGCCGCCACCCCAGCCGCCCACCGAGTTGGAGTAGTAGCCGTTGGCGGAGATGTTCTGCCACTGCGGGCACTCGCCGGCGTGGGTGACCTGGCGCTGGGCCTGGCCCGGCGGGGTGTAGTAGCACTTGATCGCCTGGGTCTTGTCGAACTCCACGCCGCCGGGCAGCACGAACCGGGGATAGATGATCGGCGTGCTGCAGTGCGAGCCGACGCGCATGGCGAAGGTGTCGAGGTAGGTCGTCTCACCCACCGCCGGGGTGACCGGGTTGGAGGTCTGGTCTCCCCAGTAGGAGACGAACGCGCCGATGCCGAACTCCTGGTAGGGGTTGCCCCAGATGATCGACGGGCAGTTCGTGATCGTCGTGTACTTGGTGGACCCGGAGTTCCACTTCGCCGCCGCCTGGGCGGGCGGGGCCGCGAACCCGAGCACCGCCGTCACCATGGCGACGACCAGCAGCACCGGGCTCAGGCGACGCGCGACGCGGCGCGAGGGTGAGGGGTGGGACGTGGACTTGGACATCGTTGTGGACTCCATCTGGGGACGATCTGCGATGCAAAGTGAATCCCCTCGATGGCGCCGCGAACGCCGGTCCGGCCTCTCAATCGTTCTCGGGAACGAGTCCGTTCATCCTCGAGAACGAGCGCATCCGGCAGGTCACGCGGTCGCGGCTGCCCGCGCAGCGTCGAGCTCGGCCTTCGTCAGGACCGCACGCACGGTCAGGCCGACGTCGGCCAACGGGTTGGCGTCCCCCGGGCTCCGGTCGATCGCACAGACGACGGTGTCGACGATCGCGCCGCCGGCCCGCAGCGCGTTGGTGGCATCACGTACGGCGCCACCGGTCGTGATCACGTCCTCGACGAGGGTGACCCGCCGGCCGTCGTACGCCGGTCCCTCGGCGAGCTTGCAGGTGCCGTAGGTCTTGGCCTCCTTGCGCACGAACAGTGCCGGCATCCCGAGCATCCCGCTCAGCGCGGTGGCGATCGGGATGCCACCCATCTCCAGGCCGCCGAGCAGCTCGGTCTCCACGGGCAGCAGCTGCGCCATCTCGCGGACGACCCGCGCCAGCAGCAGCGGGTCGGCCTCGAAGAGGTACTTGTCGAAGTACTCGTTGCTGACCTGCCCGCTGCGGAGCGTGAACTCCCCGGTCAGGCGACAGGTGGCGTCGATGTCGGCGGCGAGCTCAGGATCGGTGGTCGTCACGGGCATCAGGTTAGTTGCCGGCAGTGGAATCGTTCCGGTGAGCGAGGATGGTGACATGGTAGACGGTCGGTTCCGTGCCGGTGTCCAGCCCGGCGACGGCGTGGTGGCGAGGTACGGCGCGGTGGCCGTGGTGGTCGCGTCCGGCAGCGACGCGTTCACCGACGGGCTCGTCCACCTGGTCTCCGTCGTGTACGACGACCCGCGCCGCCTGGTCTGGCAAGTGACCGGGCTCGTGGCCGCCCACCAGCCCCGCGTGCCGGACTTCGCGCTCGCGATCGGCGGACCGGAGTCGCGTCGGATCATCGTGCACGGGACTGCGCGGGCGGTCGTCGATGGGGAGGAGGTCGATGGGGCCGGGATGTGGACCTGGCGCGAGCGGGTCTTCGGCGCGCACGACAGCGCGACCTTGACAGTGGCGGACGGTCCGGTGACCCCGGCGCCCCGCAGCGACCTTCGCGACGGCGTGCTCAGCGGGATCGCGCTGGTACTGGAGAGGGAGGCCGCGCCTCCCGCTCCGGACGTGCCGACCCCCGCAGCGTCCCCGCCCGCCGCGCCCCTGCGCCCGGGCGGCACGTCCGTCTTCACGCCGCTCCCTCCGCCGCTCCCTCCGCCGCTCCCTCCGCCAGCCGCCCGCGGGCGGATCGCGACGCCGCGGCCGCCGACCGCGGAGGAGGTGCGCACCGCGATCAAGGCAGTCCCCATCGAGACCGTCCACATCACCGACAAGATCGCGGCGCTCCACGCCGACGACGGCAGTCGGGTGCCGCTCGACCGCGACTACGTCTTCGGCCGTGACCCGCGCCAGGACCCGGACGTGGTTCGGGGAACGGCGTCGCCGATCAAGGTCGACGACGGTGAGCATCTCATCTCCCGCGTCCATGCCCGGCTCTCGGTAGCCGGCGGAACCGTGACTTTGCGCGACGCCGGCTCGGCGAACGGAACCTTCATCGCGGCACCCGCCGAGACCCGGTGGACGCGGATCGGGCCCGAACCGGTGCCGGTCCCGGTCGGGCACAGCCTGCGGATCGGGCTCCGGGTCTACACCCACGTCCCGGCCGAGCGCTAGCCAGCCTCCTCCGGCGTTCTTCAATGCCATCCAGTCCCCCGCCCGGAGCCGGGCGAGCGCAGCCTCATCCAGCCGCAGGCCGTGCTTGACCGCGGTGGTTGCGGCCGCAAGGAACTCAGGGAGGGCTCCGAGCACCAGGACCCCGACCACCACTCCGTCCTCCACCAGGAGCTTGCGGTACGACGGAAGCGCCGGCAGGTCCTCGGTGAACACCTCGTCGCGAGGCCTCGGCTCCACCCGACCGATCGCAGCCAGGTCCAGGTCGACGCCCTTGAGGATCATTGCCGGCAGGTCCACGGCGAGGGTTGCGTCCACGCCGAGCAGGTTGGCGGCAGCGACTTCGGCCTGCTTCGTCGCAACCGGCCACAAGCCCAGCACGGTGCCGCCGTGCTGCGCCGCGTCGCCCACTGCGTACACGCCCGGCGCGCTGGTGCGCATCCGGTCGTCGACCACGACGCCACGCTCCACGGCGATGCCGGCCGCTGCAGCCAGCTCGGCGTTCGGGGTGATGCCGATGGCGGCCAGGAAGATGCCCGCAGGGAGCACGGAGCCGTCGTCGAGCCGTACCTGCTGGAGGGCACGCCCGCCCTCCAGAGCGGCGGCGGAGCCGCCGAAGCGGACCTCCACGCCGGCGCGGATGAAATGTTGGTGCACGAGCTGGCTGGCGCGCCGATCGATGTTCCGGGCGAGCAGCCGGTCAGCCCGCTCCAGGACGGTCACCGCCAGGCCGAGCTCGCCGAGTGCGTGCGCAGCCTCCAGTCCGAGGAGACCGCCGCCGGCCACGACCGCCGTGCGCACCCCGTGCTGCTGGACGTAGGCCCGGATCCCGGAGGCGTCCTCGGCGGTGCGGAGAACGAACGTCCCGGCGCCGCCGAAACCTCGGAGCGGCGGACTGGTCGCGCGCGACCCCGTGGCAATCACCAGTCGATCGAAGAACAGCCGCTGGCCGGTGCCGAGGCCGACGAGACGGCGTTCCAGGTCCAGCTCCGTCACCAGGGTGTTCTGCCACGTGGTGATCTGGTTGTCGTCGTACCACTGTTCGTCGAGGAGCGAGAGACCTGCCATCGCCGACCGGCCGTAGACGACGCGGGAGATTCCCATCCGGTTGTAGAGCAGGTGTGGCTCGGCCCCGATCAGGTGGATCTCGCAGTCCGGGTGTCCGCGGCGGACGAAGTCAGCGGTCGTGACGCCGGCGACGCCGGTGCCGACGATGACCACGCTGGTGATCGTCCGGTCGTAGGCCACGGGCGGATCGTCGACGGTCGGCGCGCCCTTCTCCGGGGACAGGCTGATCGTGACGTCACCGTCAGTGACACGCGCGCAGCAGGCCATCCGGGTGTTCGAGGCCAGACCGAGCCGGCGCAGGGTGCCCAGCTCGTCCTCCTCCGCCGGGCTGAGGCGGTCGGCGCCTTCCACGACGGCGATCGGGTCCGACCCGCACACGCCCATCCGGCAGCCCGCCTCAATGGCGAGCCCGCAGCCCTCGGCGACCTCGAGCACGCTCTCGCCACGGCTGGCCGGCACGGTGGGGCCGGCGGCGAACGCGACCAGGGCGTCCGGTGCTGTCGCGGCGGGCGCGGCTGCCGACCCGGGGGCCGGCATCGTGGGCATCCCGAGGTCGGTCACCTCGTCGACACTCGTGTCGGCAAGGTAGCGCCGCTCGACCAACGAGGTTCGCACCAGCCAGAGCAGGGTGAGCGGCAGCAGCACGGTCATGATCGGCCAGCGCAGCCACGACAGGTCGCCGACGCCCACCAAGGCCGAGACAGCGTCGCCGGCGCGCGGCGTGCCGTACCAGTAGAAGAGGTTGAGCGCCACCGCTCCCCACAACGCGGTGACCATGCCTGCCGAGATGCCGAGGAAGGTCTCGAGGACGACGAACGCGCCAACGCTGCAGGCAGCGAAAAGCGTCAGCCTGGCGTAGGTCTCGGCCGTGCTGAGGGCCGGCTGGTCCAGAAGCAGGAAGAAGCCGAGAACGAATCCGGGCAGTGCGCTCGCGAAGAGGCGGCGCGGCTGGTACCACCGGGGGTCCGGGTCATGTAGGTCGGACTGCTGCGCAGGCTGAGGCTGGAAGTCGTAGCAGTTGCGGGTGCAAGCCAGGCACGGCCGGCAGTGGCTGTTGGGCGAGAGCACCAATGGCGTCTGGCCGTAGAGCCGCTGCAGCGGCAGCAGCGGGCAGATGCTGCTGCACCACCCGCTCTTGCCCTTGAACAGCACGCCACCGGCGAACGCGGAGGCGATCACGCAGAGCAGGAGTACGGCGGTCGCCGTACCGCTGTCGTTGAAGACCGTCAGCCGAGCACCTGCGATTCCGAAGAACAGCGTCATCGCCAGGAGGTAGCCACGCTCGCTCACCCACCTCGGCGCCGTTCGACCGCGGGTGAAGCCGAGGACCCGTGCGGACTGATTGGCCGACGAGAGTGGACAGACGTTGCGCCAGACGCCGGGCGCGAGGAAGAACAACGCCGGGAGTACTGGGATCACGACCCCGAAGAAGATCCGCAGGCCGGTCTCAGGCCAGATCAGGAGAACGGCGGCGAGGGACAGGTAGGTCGCCACGCTGACGACCCGCACCGCACGCCAGACCCGCGGCGGGATCCGGTTGGGTAGCTCGGTGAAGGTGGGGAAGGCCGGGTCGTGCGGGCCGCTAAGCACGCGCCGGGCCAGCGTTCGAGCGGCGCCCGGGGGCGGCGCGACTGGTGCCGGTGGCGGCGGCACCGCGCCGATCGAGTCGAGGGAGCGCAACCGCGGACCCACAGGCACCGGCCCAGCAGCGGCCTCCGGCAGCCGGACGACGAGGTCTGTGCGGCCGACCCGCAGCACGTCACCGTCCGCCAGGCGGGTCCGGTTGACAACCGGGACGCCGTTGAGAAGCGTGCCGTTGCGACTGCTGAGGTCGACGACCGAGAGGCCGAGCGGGCTCGGCAGCAGCTTTAGGTGGCGACGGGACACCCCTTCGTCGGCGACCGGCACGCCTGACCCCTCGCGGCCGATCTCCAGCGCGTGGTCGATCACCACGACGCGAGGCGGCCTGCCCACCTCGCGGATCTCGATGTACGGCTCGGTCAACGCAGGTCTCCCGAGTGTGTCCGGGCGCACGGTGCGCCCGAACGATTCTAGGGATCCTGGGGCCGATTCGCTTCGTGCGCTTGGATGAATGCGTGACTCTTCGCAGAGCCCGCCGTCTCGACGGCTTCGCCACGACGATCTTCACCGAGATGTCAGCCCTCGCGGTCCGCACCGGTGCGGTCAACCTCGGTCAGGGCTTTCCCGACCGGGACGGGCCGCCGG
Organism: uncultured Actinomycetota bacterium; assembly: GCA_963724275.1. Lineage (GTDB taxonomy): Bacteria > Actinomycetota > Actinomycetes > Propionibacteriales > Nocardioidaceae > Nocardioides. Next base: position 75,136 of record CAVRUB010000010.1, read on the forward strand.
AGGTGATCGCGCGGGCCGTGACGGCGTTGCAGAATGGCGCCAACCAGTACGCCCCCGGACCCGGAGTCCCGGCCCTGCGGCAGGCGATCGCGGGCCACCAGCGACGGCATTACGGCATCACGCTCGACCCGGACTCGGAGGTCGTTGTGACCACCGGCTGCACCGAGGGCATCGCCGCCGCGCTGCTGGGTCTGGTCGACCCCGGCGACGAGGTGGTGGTGCTCGAGCCCTACTACGACTCCTACACTGCGATGATCGCCATGGCCGGAGGAGTACGACGCCCGGTCACGCTCCGCGCCCCTGACTTCCGCCTCGACCCCGACTCACTGCGCGCCGCGGTCGGTCCGCGCACGAGGTTGCTCCTGCTCAACAGTCCGCACAACCCGACCGGCACCGTCCTCACCCGTGCCGAGCTCGAGGACGTCGCCGCCGTTGCGCGTGAGCACGACCTGGTCGTGGTGACCGACGAGGTCTACGAGCACCTGGTCTTCGACGACCACGAGCACATCCCGCTCGCGACGCTGCCGGGCATGTGGGAGCGGACCCTCACGCTGTCAAGTGCCGGCAAGTCCTACTCGTTCACGGGCTGGAAGGTCGGGTGGGCGACGGGACCGGCGGCACTGGTCGGGGCCCTGTTCGCCGCGAAGCAGTGGCTCACCTTCACCTCCGGCGCACCCCTTCAGCCGGCGGTCGCGACCGCCCTCGACGAGTGTCCCGACTTCCCCGCCGAGCTCGGGAGGAGCCTCCAGGAACGGCGCGACCGGCTGGTGGCCGGACTCGAGGCGGCCGGGCTGGCGCCCTACGTCCCCCAGGGGACGTACTTCGCGAGCACCGACATCTCCCAGCTCGGTTGGGCCAGCAGCCGGGAATTCTGCTGGGCGCTCCCGGAGCGGGCGGGCGTCGTCGCCGTGCCGATGGAGGTCTTCTATGACGACCCCGACGCCGCAGGGGCCGGCCGGCACCTGGTCCGGTTCGCCTTCTGCAAGGAGACCGAGGTCATCGACGAGGCGCTCCGCCGGCTCGCTAGCGCGGACCTCCGCGCGTGAACCACGCAGTCACGTCGGATCGCAGCAACAGCCAGATGGTCGCCAGGTCTGCCGCCAGCAGCACGACGAGCAGTGGGTTGAGGAAGGTCGCGCCGAGCAGGACCAGGCCGGCGGTCCCGGTGCAGACCACGAGTGCGATCCGCGCCCACGACAGTCCGCGGAAGGCCAGCACCGCCAGCACGAACGCGGCTGCGCACCACAGCACGACGAACGCCGTCGCGACGTAGGTGCCGGTCGCCAGCTCCGCCTGGGACAGCCCCTGCATGTCGAAGTCGGGCTGCTGGCGCTCGACCTCGTCGAAGAGCTGGTCGCGCGCAACGGCCATGACCAACGAGATGAGCAGCATGAAGCCGGAGACGATGACGCTGGACGCCCACACGATGACGCAGGCCGCGACCAGTGCGCCGGGTCGCCTCCCGCGGACGTCGTAGGGCGACGAAGGCGGGCCCGGCTCCGGCAGCGGAGCGCCGTACTCGCCCCTGAACGGGCCCGGCTCTGCCGACGCCGGTGGCGGGGCCGGTGACCGTGGTCCCTGGGCGGGCGGGGCGTGGTGGTCGGTGTCCGGCCGAGCCTGCGGTGCGAACGGATCGGGGCGCCGGTGCGCCAGCGCCGAGGTCGAGGCCGCCCAAGGCCGGCCGGCGAACCAGTCCCGCGTCGGGCGCAACCACAGCATGCAGACGCCGGCGACGACCAGCGGCGCGAAGAAGCTCGCGGTCGCGAAGCCGCCGATGAGCACCAGCGGTGCCACCAGGGTGAGCGCCGAGCCTGGCACCGGTCGAGCGGCGTAGCGCCTGCACGCCCAGGATGGCCGACGCGGTCGCTGCCGCCGCGGCCACCATGCACATCACCCGGATCGTGGTCTGCAGCCCGTCGAGCCCCAGCCCGGTGCCCGACAGGGGCGGCTCCGAGAGCACCCGCTGGAGCTCCTCCTGAACCTCGAGGGTGTGCAGGGTCGAGATCCGCTGCCACGCCGTGGCCACGAGGATCACCGACCCACCGATGATCAGCCACGCGGCGAACGTGGCCTGACCAGGTCGGGCGGCTTTCTCGGGCATGTCTCCATTCCACCAGACGCCCCCCGACGCGACCGCGCCGGTCAGCCCAGCCGCAGCTCCAGCCCGTCCTCGGCTCGGTCGACCACGACCTTGCCGCCGTCGGTGACGGTGCCGGCGAGGATCGCCTTGGCCAGTCGGTCGCCGATCGCGGACTGGATCAGGCGGCGCAGCGGTCGGGCGCCGTACGCCGGGTCGTAACCGGTGGCGGTCAGCCACTGCCGCGCGTCGTCGGTGACGTCGATGGTGATCCGCCGCACCGCGAGCCGCTGCTCCAGCAGGCCGAGCTGGATGTCGACGATCCGAGCCAGGTCGCTCTGGGACAGCGCGTCGAAGGTGACGATCTCGTCGAGGCGGTTGAGGAACTCGGGCTTGAAGCTCTGCCGTACCAGCGCCAGCACCGACTCCCGTGCCTTGTCCGGGTCCAGGGTCGGGTCGACCAGGTAGTGCGAGCCGAGATTGGACGTGAGGATCAGGATCGTGTTGCGGAAGTCGACGGTGCGCCCCTGGCCGTCGGTCAGCCGGCCGTCGTCGAGGACCTGCAGCAGGATGTTGAACACCTCGGGGTGGGCCTTCTCCACCTCGTCGAGGAGCACGACGGAGTAGGGCCGCCGCCGCACCGCTTCGGTGAGCTGACCACCTTCTTCGTAGCCGACGTAGCCCGGAGGCGCCCCGACCAGCCGCGCCACCGCGTGCTTCTCGGAGTACTCGCTCATGTCGATCCGGACGATCGCGCGCTCGTCGTCGAACAGGAAGTCCGCGAGCGACTTGGCGAGCTCGGTCTTGCCGACCCCGGTGGGGCCGAGGAACAGGAACGAGCCGGTCGGCCGGTTCGGGTCCGCGATGCCGGCGCGCGACCGTCGTACGGCGTCGCTGACCGCGCGCACCGCGTCGGCCTGGCCGATCAGGCGTCTGCCGATGACGGACTCCATCTCGAGAAGCTTGGCGGTCTCCCCCTGCAGCATCCGGCCGGTGGGGATTCCGGTCCAAGCCTCGACCACCTCGGCGACCTGCTCGGCCCCGACCTCCTCGCCGACGAGCTTGTCGGTCTCCTCCATGGCATCGGCGGCGGCCGCGGCGGCCTCGATCTGCCGCTCCAGCTCGGGGATCCGGCCGTAGAGGATCTCGCTCGCCTGCTCGTACTGCTGCTCGCGCTGCAGCTTGTCTGCCTCGACGCGGAGCTGGTCGAGCTGCCGGCGCAGCTCACCCTCGCCCTCGAGGGACGTCTTCTCCCGCTCCCAGCGGGCCTCGAGCCCGCGCAGCGACTCCTGCTTGTCGGCGAGGTCGGCGCGCAGTGCCTCCAGCCGCTCCACAGAGGCGTCGTCACTCTCCTTCGCGAGTGCGAACTCCTCCATCTTCATCCGGTCGACCAGACGGCGGAGCTGGTCGATCTCCTCGGGGGACGACTCGATCTCCATCCGCAGCCGGGACGCGGCCTCGTCCACGAGGTCGATCGCCTTGTCCGGCAGCTGTCGCCCAGTGATGTAGCGGTCGCTGAGGGTGGCCGCCGCCACCAGCGCGGCGTCGGTGATCCGGACGCCGTGGTGGGCTTCGTACTTCTCCTGGATGCCGCGCAGGATCTGGATGGTGTCCTCGACCGAAGGCTCGCCGACGAAGACCTGCTGGAACCGCCGCTCCAGGGCGGGGTCCTTCTCGATCCGCTCGCGGTACTCGTCGAGCGTGGTGGCACCGATCATGTGCAGCTCGCCGCGGGCCAGCATCGGCTTGAGCATGTTGCCGGCGTCCATGGCGGAGTCGCCACCCGCGCCCGCACCCACGACCGTGTGCAGCTCGTCGATGAACGTGATGACTTGGCCACCGGCGTCCTTGATGTCCTCCAGGACCGCCTTGAGCCGCTCCTCGAACTCGCCGCGGTACTTCGCCCCTGCGACCATCGCGGCCAGGTCGAGCGACAGCACCCGGCGACCCTTCAGGGAGTCGGGCACGTCGCCGGCCACGACCCGCTGCGCGAGGCCCTCGACGACGGCGGTCTTGCCCACGCCGGGCTCGCCGATGAGCACCGGGTTGTTCTTGGTACGACGCGAGAGCACCTGCACCACCCGGCGGATCTCGGCATCCCGCCCGATGACCGGGTCGAGCCGGCCCTCCTCCGCCGCGGCGGTGAGGTCGACCGAGTACTTCTCGAGCGCCTCGTAGGTGGACTCCGCCTCCGGCGAGGTGACCCGCCGGTTGCCCCTCACTGTCGCGAGCACGTCGCGCAGCCCGGCCTCGTTGAGACCGGCATCGATCAGCACCTGCCGGGCGCTGCTCTCGACCGTCGCGAGCGCGATCAGGAGGTGCTCCGTCGCGACGTACTCGTCCTTCATCGAGGTTGCCAGGTCGAGCGCCTGGGCGAGCACGCGCGTCATCGCGGCCGAGCCGGCCGGCTGCCGCACGGTCGCCCCGCTGGCGGAGGGCAGGGCGTCGCGCTGCGCGACCGCTGCCTGCGCCAGGCCCGACGGGTCGGCGCCGGCCTTGGCGATCATCGACGCTGCGGTGCCGCCCTCCTGCAGCAGCAGCGCGACGAGCAGGTGGATCGGCTCGATGTTGCTGTTGCCGGCAGTGGTCGCGGCGATCTGGGCGGCCTCGACCGCCTCCCGGCTCCGGGTGGTGAACTTGTCGGCCCCGAACTGACTCATGGGTGGCAGCTCCTGTGACGTTGGTTGGTCTGATCATCTCAACGTCGCGAAAGTTGAGTCTGTTCCACTCAACCCTGAAATTACTTGCGGCGCTGCCCAGCGCTCGTCCTCAGCTGTTGTCTGGCCGATTTTCGAGATCTTACCCCCGGGCCGTCTACCTAACCCGCCGATTGGGAGAACCTCGGGAATTCTGCTGACCTAGAGGTGGGCCGTGCTCGACCGGAAGGCATCCTTCACCGACGGGCCACAGCGACAACGAAGGCGACAAAGACAGCGAAGGAACGTGACATGGCCCGGGCGATCACGACGACACGGTCGATCCGTCGACCCCGACGCCGCGGCATGACCCGCGCGCTCGCCACCCTCACCACGGTCGCGACGATGACGGCCCTGGCTCCGGCGACCGGCGCCGCTCCCGTCCACGCGCAGGACACCGACAAGACAAGCTCTGCCGAGACGGCGCCCGCCCGCACCACCGCGGCCGCCAGGCCCCGCCGCTTCAAGCCAGCGCTGCGCGGCCTGGTCGTCACCGAACCCCGCAAGCTCCGGACAGTGCGTTACGCCGGGTATGCCTCGATGAAGCTACGGTGGAACGACATCGAGACCCGGCCCGGCGTCTTCCACTTCTCCGCGATCGACAGAGCGCTCGACAACCACCCGCGGGTCCGGTTCCGGTTGCGCTTCATGGCCGGCATCCACGCACCGCAATGGGTCAAGGAGGACGCCGGCGGCTGCGTCCGGATCACGCCGGACTCCCGCAACGGCGACAGCGGCTGCGCGGCGCGGTTCTGGAGAAGGTCGTACCACGAGGACTACCGCAAGCTGATGAAGGCGGTCGCCAGGCGCTACGAGCGCGATTGGCAGGTCGTCGAGATCGCCAACAGCCAGTGCACCACCATCTATGCCGAACCGTTCATCCTCGGCGCCGACAACGCGTCGGTGGACCGGCTGTGGCGCGCCGGGTACACCAAGCACAAGCACGCCCGGTGCCTGCGCCGGTCGACCCGGCTGCTGATGCGCCTGTTCCCGAGGACGCGGGTGTCGCTCGCCGGTCACTCCCGGTGGCAGTACATCGTCGCCCGACCCGGCGACCCCGACGATGGTGTCGGAGCGGCATCGTGGCGAGCCGAGCGGAAGATGCTCAACAACCTCGTCGGGAGGTACCGCAAGCACTTGGTGCTAGAGGACCACGGCCTCGGTCCCGACGACCGGAAGTGCCGGACCCCTGGGCAGCCGCGGTCGACCGCCCGGAGCTGGTACTGCTACATGGCGGGCCTGCACAGATCTCCCGTGGCGTACGGCTGGCAGTTCACCCTCAACGGCGGCGCGATGACCGAAGCCGCCAACGCCGGAGTCGCGATGGGGGCCTGCTTCTTGGAGTACGCCGCGTTCGACGCTCTCACCCCCAGCAAGCGTCGTCGCGTCCACGACGCCCTCCGCGCCAACTGCCGCAACTGACGTCGAGCGCCTGTCACTCGGTGTCGACGGCCGGTGGGGCGTCGTGCTCGGGGAGCTCCGGGCTGGTGGCGGTGACCTCGTCGACGAGGGCCTGCTTGACGAACTCCTCGCCGAACGGCGTCAGGTGCACGCTGCGTCGTACGACCTTGGGGAACCTCACCGAGTGCATCGCTTCGAGCACGTCGGGCTGGGCCTCGAGCACCTGGTACTCGTGGTGGTCGCGCAGTGATTCGCGCGAGAACCAGATCAGGCCGAGCCGGAACAGGTTGTTGAGGTAGGACGGGACCTGGTCGAGGTGCCGAAGCCCTGCTCGGGCGCCGATCATGTTGAGTCCGGGCGCGATGAGCTGGCTGCTGAGCACGCCGACCGGCCCTCCGGTGCGGATGTCGACGCTCGGCTGCGGGCCGTTCTTCAGGAGCATCACGAGGATCCGCGCCTCGTCGGGTGCGACGTCGTCGAGGATCCGGTCGAAGGCAGGGTGCCGGTCGTCGGTGGCCCAGACGTCACGGGACCTCTCGAGCAGCTCTTGGCCGCGGTCCCGGAGCGAGGCGGACCGCACCGCGGTCACCTCGCCGCCGACGACCCTGCCGTTGGCGCTCGACGAGCGCGACGTCGTGCTCGAGACCGCGCCACCCAGCTGCTCACCGGCCCTGAGGAGCGCCGTGCCGACCGGCACGCCGTCGGCGACCTGCCGGGCGATCTCACCCACCGTCCCGACCACCGACCCGACCTCGCGGATCAGCTGCGCGGCCTCGTCACGGTTGGTTGTCGCGCGGCCGACGCGACGCCAGTTGCGCGCCGTCGTCCGCAGGCCCCAGCCGGTCGTGTTGACAGCGGCAATGGCCGCAACCCGCGCCAGGCCCGGCAGGGAGTCGACCACCTGTGCATTGGCCGCGACCGCGGGCAGCTTCGGGAGTCCGTCCTCGTCCAGGTTGTCAGTCATCGTCACGAAAGTACTGCCTTCCGGTGATCACGGCGGGAAGCCGGGGATCCAGCCCCAGTTGAACAACCCCAGGTGGATGAATCCTCCGGCGGCACCCATGATCGCGCCGTGGGCGTAGAGCATCCACTCGTCCTCCTTGATCGCCGAGCGCATCATCTCGACGAAGTCCCTCGGCGGCAGCTCCTTGGTGCGGCGGGCGATCAGGACCCGGATCTTCTCGGACTGGCGCTTGCTGAAGGCAGGGTCGCGGAACGGGGTGATCGTGCGACCGACCGCCTCCATCGCGAAGGACTCGCGGATCCGGTCGAACGTCTCGGCGCCCACCACGACCTTGGCCGCCCCGCGGAGCGGTCCGGCTGCCTTGTCGATCGCCGGGCGCATGGCGGTGGCGATCATCTGGCGGGTCCGGTCGCCACGCGGACCGTCCATGAGGAAGTCTCCGATCCGCTCCAGCGTGATCACGTCGTCGGCGATGATCCCGGCATAGACCTCGGCGCACTCGTCCTGGCGGCGCAGGAAGAGCCCCTGCACCTTGATGCCGAGGACCCGACGGGGCTCCGGCGGCTCGAAGATCAGCCACATGCCGAGGGCGTTGGTAGTCCAGCCGACGATCACGCCGAGGAGCGGCAGCAGCCACCAGATGTGCCAGGTCTGGTCGACGACCGCGACCGGGATGCCGAGCAGGAAACCGAAGATGAACCCGAACAGCACCATCAGGTTGAGCTCGCGCTGACCCACGTCGCGGAACACCCTCACCACGAGCTCGGGGTTCTTGCGGAAGTGGTCGATCACCATGATCTTGGGGTCGAGCAGCTGGTTGATGTGCACGCCGATCTCGTCGGTGATCGTCGTGACGACGCCCGGAAGCTGGGCCTGGACCCGCGAGATGACGCCCTGCTTCAGCGCCGGCGGCAGGTCGCGCCAGAGCCGCGGGTGCTCGCGCATCATGATGTCATCGACCACCTGGGGGAGGTCCGGCTCGAAGACCCTCACGATGTGAGCCGCGATCTCCTCCGGCCCGAGCTGGGCGTAGAACTCCGCCGGGGTGCCGAGCTTGGCGATGACCTTGTCGACCGCGATGCTGCCCATCTTCGCTGCCCGGGCCGGGACGATGCCCTGCCAGCCGATGCGGCCGAAGGGGATACCGGGCACTTCCTGGAGCTTGCGCGGGACCACGGTCGCGACCTCGCGCAGCCCTGGGACCTTGAAGCCGTAGAACTTGACCGGGCTGAAGAGCATCCAGAGGCCGGACCAGTTGATCAGCCAGCCGATGATTCCGGTGAAGAACGGGATCGAGATGAAGGCGAACCAGTCGACGCCGTGGGTGCCGGTGAGGTCGCCGTCGGCCCAGTCCTGGAAGAAGTTCAGTACTGCGTCCACGCATGCACCCCCGTCCGCCGTTCGGGCGGCCCCATGTGGCCCGAACGTTCACCGAGAGACCTGAGGGTAGTGCCTGCTTCAGGGGCAGGCAGTCCCATCCGTGCTACGGACTGTCGCAGGTACTGGTCGTCGAGTAACCGACGCTCGGACTACTCGACGAACGACGCTCAGTGGCGGCGCCAGACCACGATCGACTGAGGGGTGGTCGGCGGTGGTACGGCGGGCAGCCTGCTGCTCGACGCGGGGCGGGTGGCCAGGGCCTGGCGGAGTGCCTCGTGGGCAGCGTCGAGCTCAGCGAGGAGCTGGTCACGCTGGGAACGCAGGGTGGCGACCGCGGACTCGAGCTCGAGGATCCGCCGGACCCCCTCGATGCCGATGCCGGAGCTGGTGAGCTCGGCGATGACGCGCAGGTGCTCGACGTCGCGGTAGGAGTAGCGCCGTCCGCCGCCCGGCGTACGCCCGGGCGTGATCAGGCCCATCCGCTCGTAGGTACGCAGCGTCTGCGGGTGCAGGCCGCTGAGCTCGGCGGCGACGCTGATCACGAAGACCGCCGCCTCGGGGGACGGAGGCTCGGCGGCGTAGGGCTGTCGCGTGACCACGGCTACTGCTCCGTCCGCTCGAAGAGTCCGGCGCGCAACCTCGTGTCGGCGGTGGCGGCGGCGTACGCCTCCAACGCCTCGCGCGCGTCGTCGCCGAGGTGCGCGGGCACCTGCACCTCGACCGTCGCGAGCAGGTCGCCGTGGGTCCCGTCCGGTCTGGGCGCACCCTTGCCGCGCACCCGGAAGGTGCGTCCGTTGGGCGTACCGGGCGGGATCTTGAGGGTCACCGGCGCCCCGCCGAGGGTCGGCACCTTCACCGCCGCACCGAGGGCGGCCTCGGCGAAGGAGATGGGTACGTCGATCGTCAGGTGGTCGCCCTTGCGGCCGAACACCCGGTGGGGTGAGACCTTGACCGTGACGAAGAGATCCCCGGCGGGTCCACCGCGCTCTCCCGGAGCGCCCTTGCCGCGGAGCCGGATCCGCTGGCCGTCCTTGACGCCGGCGGGGACCTTCGCCTGGATGGTGCGGGCCGACCGCCCGCGACCGCTGCCGTGGCAGGTCGGGCAGGCCTCGTCGTAGACCAGCTGCCGTCCGCCACAGCCCGGGCACGTCTCGTTCATCGAGAAGGCGCCACCGACCGACGCCACCACGAACCCGCTGCCGTCACACGTGGGGCACCGGTGCGGGCTGGTGCCGGGCTTGCCGCCCGTGCCCGAGCAGGTCGGGCACGCCGAGTCGGACGCGATCCGCAACGAGACGGTGATGCCCTCGAGCGCGTCGGCGAAGCCGATGGTCGTCGTGGTCTCGAGGTCGGCACCGCGGGCGGGCCGTGGCTGCGACCGCCGGCCGCCCCCGCTGGAACCTCCGCCATGACCGGCCCCGAAGCCGAGGAAGTCGCCGAACAGGTCGCCGAACCCTCCCCCGCCAGCCCGTTCGCGGAGCAGGTCCTCCAGGTTGATGGTGCTGCCGGAGTAGCCGCTGCCGCCCGCAGGGAACCCGCCCGAGGCGAACAGCTGGCGGGCCTGGTCGTACTTCTTGCGCTTCTCGGGGTCGCCGATGACGTCGTAGGCCTCGGCGACCTGCTTGAACTTCTCGTGCTTGGCGGAGTCGTCGGGGTGCGAGTCGGGGTGGTTGGCGCGCGCGAGCTTGCGGTAGGCCTTCTTGATCTCGTCGGCAGACGCGGTCTTGCCGACACCGAGCACGGCATAGAAGTCCTTGGTCGCCCAGTCCGAGCGGATGCCGCCATCACTGCCGGGGTCACTCATCGCACACCTCCTCCACCGTCACTTCCTTCGATCAGTCGTCCGCCGGGTCCACCACGAGGACCTGCGCCGCACGCACGACCCGGTCACCGAACTTGTAGCCCGCCTTGGCGACGACCTTGCAGGTCGTCACCTCGACCTCGGGGTCGGTGCCGATGTGCGACAGCGCCTCGTGGATGGTCGGGTCGAAGGGGTCGCCCACCGCGCCGAACTTCACCAGCCCCAGCCCGGTGACGATCCGCTCGAGCTGCTCCGCCACCGCCTTGAACCCGCCCTCGAGCGGCTCATGGTCGCGGGCCCGGTCGATCGTGTCGAGCACGTCGATGATCGGCGTGAGAGCGGCGTACGTCGCGTTCTCGCGCACGAGCTCCCGGTCACGGTCGACCCGGCGCTTGTAGTTGACGTACTCGGCCTGGAGCCGCTGGAGGTCGAGGGTCCGCTCCTCCAGCGCCATCCTGGCCAACGCGAGCTCGTCGGCCTCGGGGGTGGGCTCGGGGGTCTCGAGACGGTCGTGACCGACCTCCTCGACCTCCGGGTCCGGGTCCGCCGGCTGCTCCTCGACCACCGGGGCTTCCGCCACGGGCGTGACCGACTCCTCGACCACCGCGTCGGGGGTCTCGAGACGGTCGGACCGACCTCCTCGACCACCGGGGGTTCCGCCGCCGGCTGCTCCTCGACCACCGAGCCGTCCGAGTGCTCCTCGACCTCCGGGACGTGCCGAGGGGTGGGGTCGCCGTCGGTCACTTGGCCTCGTCCTCGTCACCCGTCGACGGGGCCTCCTCGTCCACGATCTCGGCCTCGACGACGTCGTCGTCGCCCTCGCCGGTCGCGCCGGTGCTGCCACCGGCTGCCGCGGCGTCCGCCTCAGCGGCGGCGTACATCGCCGCACCCATCTTCTGGCTGGACTCACCGAGCTTGGTGATCGCGGCGTTCAGCTCGTCGACACTGGAGTCGTCGTTCGCGAGGACCTTCTTGAGCTCCTCGAGGTCGGCGGTCACCTCGGTCTTGACGTCGTCCGGGATCTTCTCGCCGTTGTCGGCGAGGAACTTCTCGGTCGTGTAGACGAGCTGGTCGCCCTGGTTGCGGACCTCGACGGCGGCGCGGCGCTGCGCGTCCTCCTCGGCGTACTGCTCGGCCTCGCGGACCATCCGGTCGATCTCGTCCTTCGACAGCGCGCTGCCGCCGGAGATCGTCATCGACTGCTCGCGACCGGACGCCTGGTCCTTGGCGGACACGTGCACGATGCCGTTGGCGTCGATGTCGAAGGTGACCTCGATCTTCGGCACGCCGCGGGGCGCCGGCGGGAGGCCGGTCAGCTCGAAGTTGCCGAGCGGCTGGTTCTGCGCCCACATCTGGCGCTCGCCCTGCGCGACCTTGATCTCGACCGACGGCTGGTTGTCGTCGGCGGTCGTGAAGATCTCGCTGCGCTTGGTCGGGATCGTGGTGTTGCGCTCGATGAGGGTGGTCATGACACCGCCCTTGGTCTCGATGCCGAGGCTGAGCGGGGTCACGTCGAGCAGCAGCACGTCCTTGACCTCGCCGGCCAGGACACCGGCCTGGAGCGCGGCGCCGACGGCGACGACCTCGTCGGGGTTGACGCCCTTGTTGGGCTCCTTGCCGCCGAGCAGGTCCTTGACGACCTCGGTGACGGCTGGCATCCGGGTGGAGCCGCCGACCATCACCACGTGGTCGATCGAGGAGACCGGAACGCCGGCGTCCTTGAGGACCGACTGGAACGGCTTCTTGGTGCGGTCGAGCAGGTCGGAGGTCAGCTTCTGGAACTCCGCACGGGTGAGCCGCTCCTCGAAGTGCAGCGGCCCGTTCTCGCCGTGGGTGATGTAGGGGAGGTGGATCGTGGTCTCGCTCGAGGACGACAGCTCGATCTTCGCCTTCTCGGCGGCCTCCTGGAGGCGCTGCGCGGCGATCTTGTCGGCGCCCAGGTCGACGCCGTTGTTGTCCTTGAACTTCTTGACCATCCACTCGACGACCCGGTTGTCCCAGTCGTCGCCACCGAGGTGGTTGTCACCGCTGGTGGCCTTCACCTCGACGACGCCCTCGCCGATCTCCAGCAGGGACACGTCGAACGTGCCGCCGCCGAGGTCGAACACGAGGATGGTCTGGTCGTCGCCCTTGTCGAGACCGTAGGCCAGCGCGGCCGCGGTCGGCTCGTTGACGATCCGCTGCACCTTGAGGCCCGCGATCTCGCCGGCCTCCTTGGTGGCCTGCCGCTGCGCGTCGGAGAAGTAGGCCGGCACGGTGATGACGGCTTCCGTGACGGTCTCGCCGAGGTAGGCCTCCGCGTCGCGCTTGAGCTTCTGCAGGATGAAGGCGCTGATCTGCTGCGGGGTGAAGGACTTGCCGTCGATCTCCGTGGACCACGACTCACCCATGTGCCGCTTCACCGAACGGATGGTCCGGTCGACGTTGGTGACGGCCTGCCGCTTGGCGACCTCACCGACCAGGACCTCACCGTTCTTGGCGAACGCCACGACCGACGGCGTGGTGCGCGCCCCCTCCGCGTTGGGGATGACGCTGGGCTCGCCGCCCTCCAGGACTGCGACGACGCTGTTCGTCGTACCGAGGTCGATGCCGACAGCACGTGCCATGGTGTTGCTCCTCCGTTGCTATGGGTACTCTGGATCAGACGTCCAGCAAATAAGTTGAGTCGAGTTGACTCAAGTCTGACACAGGGTGCAACGGAGGGGAACACGGGGTTGTTCCCGGTCTCGGGGTAGAAGCACGGCGGGACTGCTGACCCTTCCCGGTCAGCCCCCCGATCAGCGCCGCTGTCGCGGCTGATCGGTTGCGTGGCAGGCTCGTTGGATGGTGGTCGCGCCCGGGATCAGCCGACGTGAGCTCGTCGGCGGTGCGGTCGCCATGACGGTCGGCACGCTCGCCGGGTGTCGGCGCGTCCGGCCGGGCGACGTGGAGCCGGGTATCGCGATGGCGGCGGTCCGTCACCTCGCGGAGGTCGTGGGTCCGCGGCCGGGCACCGCGCCGTCCTACTTCCGGGCGGCGACGTGGGTCGAAGGGCAGCTGGAGCGGCTCGGCTGGCAGGTGGGCCGGCAGCGCTTCCCCGTGCCCGGCGGCCTCTCGTGGGGAGAGCCGGTCGACGCCGGCGACTCGGTGAACGTGATCGCCCACCGCGGCGACGTCCGTCGCGGTGCACCCTGGCTGACGATCGGCGCGCACCTCGACACGGTGCCGCAGTCGCCGGGCGCGGAGGACAACGCCTCAGGCGTCGGCGTGCTGCTCGCGGTTGCGCGCGCGGTCACCTGGCGCCGCACCCGGCTGCCGGTCGTGCTGATCGCGTTCGGCGCCGAGGAGCCGCGCGGTCCGACGGACGACGACCACCACTACGGCTCGAGGGCGTACGTCGGGCGACTCGGCGCCGCGCAGCGTCGGTCGCTGCGCGGGATGGTGTCGATGGACCGGGTCGGCGTCGGCAGTGCTGTCGTGATCGGCAGCGCCGAGGGCGGGGACCCGCTCCGGGACGAGCTGGTTGTCGCGGCCGAGCGGGCAGGAGCGCCGTACGTCGTCGAGAGCGGTCAGCGGTCGAGCGACCACTGGTCCTTCGTGCGCGACGGGCTGCCGGGCGTACGGCTCGGCAGTACGTCGTACGCCGCCTACCACTCGTCCTCCGACGTGGCGTCGGTCGTGGATCCTGTCCAGCTCGAGCGGACTGCACGGGTGGTCGTCAGCTGGGTCCGCTGAGGACCCTCAGCGGTAGGGACCGGTCGAGGTGCTCCGCACGTCGGCGAGGATGTCGGCTGCGCGCTCGCCGGACACCGGGCGTGGCGCGTAGTCCGACACGTCCATGGCATAGGGCACCAGCCGGATCGCCTTGAGGTCGCCGTCCCACCAGGTGCTCTCGAGCACGACACCCTCGAGGACCTGGGGCTCCCAGTACATGTCGAACACGAAGTTGCCGAGCGAGTGCAGCACCGGCACCCCGTCGACGGCGTCGATTCCCTGCACCCAGTGGGGGTGCCCGCCGACGACGAGGTCCGCGCCGGCCGCGACCAGCTCCCGCGCGACCACTCGCTGGCTCGGCCACGGCGTGTGCGTGTACTGGTCTCCCCAGTGCGGGAGCACGACGACCGCGTCGGCCTGCCGTGAGGCACGCTGGATGATCCCGGTGACCCGGTCCAGGTCGGCCCGGACGAGGGGCCCGGTCCGCGGCGGCATCCGCACCGACAGCGCACCGGGGCTGTCGTCCGTGGCGGCCGGGGTCTCCCCGATCGCGTTGAAGCCGACGAACGCGAACCGGGTGCCACCGGCCTCGAGGATCAGCGGGCGGCTGGCCTCTCGCAGCGTCGCCCCGGCACTGAAGCCCGCGACCGGGCCCGACGTCAGCGCGTGCGACCGTCTCGACGAGGGCGACCGGGCCGTAGTCGCCGGTGTGGTTGTTGGCGAGCGACAGCGCGTCGAAGCCGGCCCGCCTGAGCACCGGCACCAGCGCAGGGCTGCCACCGAAGAAGTCGTCCTGGGTCGGCTCCCCGTTGGTCGACAACGTGCTCTCGAGGTTGCCGACGGTCAGGTCGGCCCGCCGCAGCCGCGACGTCATCGGCGCGAGCGCGGCACCGGCGTCGGGCACGTTGCGGACGAGCATCACGTCGCCCGTGACGGTGACCGTGACCGCGTCCGGGTGGTCACGCACCGGGTCGTTGCCGGCGACGGTCGCGGCCGTCACCGTCGGCGTCACGTCGGTGACCGGGACCACCGCGATCGTCTCGGGGTCCTTCTCGACGGCACCGATGCTCGGCACGACTCGGAGGCCCCGCCAGCGCCGGACGTCCCCGGTGAACAGGCGGTCAGCCGCGCGCTGGGTGAGCCGCAGCTGCGGCCGGGTCGCGTGCCCGACCACAGCGAGCTGCTCGGGCGGGCTGTCCGGTGTCACCTCGTCGGTGCTGGTAGGGGTGGGCGGACCCGCCGCCGGCGAGCTGCCGCCCTCCACGGGGTCGTCCTCGCCGGCACACGCGGCGAAGAGAGCCAGCGGGAGCGCCGCGACCAGCAGGAGTACGTCGTACCGCCGCGGCGCCATGCGATCACGGTACGGCGTCGCCGCGGAGCGTTGGCTCAGCCGACGGTGACCGTGATCGGGTTGGACTCGTCGCCGGAGGCGGTGTCGACCACGCGGAACTTGTTGACGCCAGTCTGGGCCGACTGCACGTAGGTGGTGAAGGTCTCGTTGCTCACCGGGATGGTGGCGTTGAAGTCGGCCCACTGGCCGCCCTCGAACCGCTGGACCTGGAGGATCGCACCCTCGCCGCCGGGGTAGACGCCGCTGAGGTCGATCCGCTCGAAGCTGCCCACCGCGGTCTGCCCTGCCTGGAGGGAGATCGTCTTGTCGGGCTTCGCCGTCTTGGTGGTCTTCTCAGGCTTCGGGTCGTCGACCTCGGTGTCGTCAGTCTCGGCCGACTGGGTGTTCAGGGTGACCTGGGGACCGTTGGCGCCCGTCCTGGACGGCCGTGGGATGACGGCGGACTCCTTCTCGGTCGAGCCGGTGGACGCCGAGGAGTCCTCGTCGATGCCGAGGACGCGGGACCCGAAGAGCGCGACCCCGCCCAGCAGCAGTCCGACCGCGAGGGAGACTGCGAGCAGGGCGACGAGACCGGCCACGACCGGGTTGACGGACTTCTCCTGCTCTTCCCTCACGCCGCCATTGTCACGGACCGGCGCAACCGGGACCAAAACCGTCCGAGCACAGGCAGAGGCACGAGGTCCCAGGAGAGCAAGGGGGGCGGCGCCGGCCGGCGCGCCGGTGGCGAGACGTACGAGCCGTCCCGCGAGCTTCAGAAGCCGCGCGTCCAGACGACCTGCTCGTGCAGTCGCCGTGACCGCCAACCGGCCTGGGTGCGGGTGAAGGTGTGGTGGTAGAGACCACCGACCTCGACCAGCCGTTCGCCGCCGTCTCCGTCGCTGATGAGCATCGGGTTGTGGAAGTACGCCGTCACCCGCGCCTCGTCCCGGGGACTCCCGAAGGAGAACGCGACCTGACCCAGCGTGTGCATCCGCTTCGTCGAGAAGGCCGGCAGGTTCTCGGCGAGCCAGGGCTTGACGTCGGCGTAGCCTCCGACCAGGCCGCCGCTCTCGCTGTAGTCGATCTGGGCGTCCGGGGTGAAGACGGTGTCGAGCCGGTCCCACTCCCCCGTGTCGACGGCGATCGTGTAGCGGATGAGGGCGTCGCTGATCGCGGTCCGGTCGCTCAGCTCGGTCGGGTCGATGGGATCCATGCCCTCACTCTCTCAGCGGGCCGGGTCGAGGATCACGACCGGGATCTCCCGCTCGGTCCACGACTGGTAGTTGTCGAAGTCGGCATAGAGGTCGACGAGCCGCGGCCACAGCTCGGCGCGCTCGTCCGGTTCCGCGACCCGCGCCCGGACCGCCCGGCTCCGCTCACCCTTGAGGGCGACCGTCGTCTCGGGGTTGGCCACCAGGTTGTGGAACCACTGCGGGTTCCTCGGCAGCCCGCCCTGCGAGCCGACGACCACCAGCCGTGCGCCGTCCTCGAGGTAGAGCAGCGGGGTCGTGAACTCCTTGCCGCTCTTGCGGCCGACGTGGTCGAGCAGGAGCACGGGCACCGGCTTCTTCCAACCGGCGCCGATCCGCCACTTGCTCCCGATCCGCCCGTTCGTCAACCGGTAGACCGGCACGTGGGCGCGGGCGCCGTACTTGATGATCTTGGCGACGATCGGCTTGTCGAGGCCGGGAGGCCTCTCCTTCGAGGACTGCATGGGCCCACTCTGGCAGATTTCTAGAACACGTTCTAGTGTGGGGGGATGCGCTTCTCCTTCGCCGAGGGCATGACCCGGGCCGACTACTACGCTCCGCTGGCCCAGGCCTGCGAGGCAGCCGGCTACACGTCGATGACCATCGCCGACAGCCTGATCTACCCCGAGGAATCGGACTCGAAGTACCCCTACACCGACACCGGGGACCGTGAGTTCCTGCTCGGCAAGGAGTTCATCGAGACCTTCATCCTCTGCGCGCACCTGTTCGCGGTGACGTCGACGCTGCGGCTGACGCCGTTCGTGCTCAAGCTGCCGGTGCGACCGCCGGTGCTGGTGGCCAAGCAGGCGTCCTCACTGGCGTTCCTGTCCGGCAATCGGCTCGGGCTCGGCGTCGGCCTGTCGCCCTGGCCGGAGGACTTCGCCGCGCTGGGGGTGCCGTGGGAGAAGCGCGGCAAGCGGATGGACGAGTGCATGGACATCCTGCGCGGCCTCACCCAGCCCGGCTCGGAGCCGACGTTCTTCGGCTACGACGGCGACTTCTACGACTTCGCCCCGCTCCAGCAGTGCCCGGCCCCGACGAAGAGGATCCCGCTGCTGGTCGGTGGCCACTCCGACGCCGCGCTCCGGCGCGCCGTCCGCAAGGGCGACGGTTGGATGCACGCCGGCGGGGACGGCGAGGAGCTCGACCGGCTGCTCCTGCGGCTGGCCGAGATCCGGAAGGAGGAGGGCGACACCCGCGACGCCTCCGAGTTCGAGGTGCACGTCATCTCCTACGACGCCTACACCACCGACGGTGTCAAGCGGCTCGAGGACAAGGGCGTCACCGACTGCATCGTGGGGTTCCGGATCCCCTACATCAAGGGCCCCGACACCGAGCCGCTCGAGACCAAGATCAAGCACCTCGAGCAGTACGCCGAGAACGTCATCGCCAAGGCCAACGCATGAGCGAGGCACTCGGACTCACCAAGGTCCTGTCCGATGCGATCGCGGAGGCCGAGGAGCTGATCGCCAACGCGCCGTTCATCAGGTCCGAGGCCGACCGGCTCGAGGGCTACGACTACCTCAGCGGCCGGATCCGGATGGCGCTCCAGACCGCGTTCGACTACGACCTCGAGCAGCCGCTGTTCGTGAACCCGACCCACCAGTTCTCGCGGCAGGGCCTCGACAACCCGGACGCGGTCTACTTCAACGCCTACCTGCGCGAGGGGGTCGAGTACCTCGTACGCGGTCGTCGCGGCAGCTCTGCAGACCTGTCCTTCCAGGTGATGGGCGGCGCCTACACCGCGACCTCCGCCGCGACGAGCCTGATGGCATTCGACGACCGTGAGCTCGAGATCGCCGACGACGGGACCTTCGAGTTCACCTACGTCGCCGAGCCGGGGGCGAAGACGATGATCGTGCGCGAGGTCTTCAACGACTGGGAGCGTGAGGAGCGCGGGACGCTCACCATCGAGCGACCGGACACCCGCGGCAAGCCCCGCAAGCCAATGACCCGGGAGCTCCTCCAGAAGAAGTACGACGTCGCCGCGCGTTCGCTCGTCGGCTCGATCCAGACCTGGTTCGCGTTCCCCCAGTTCTTCCAGTACAAGGAACCGGTCAACACGCTGACCGTGCCGAGGGCCACGCCCGGCGGCCTCGCCTCGCAGTTCTCGTCGATCGGCCACTACGAGCTGGGCGAGGACGAGGCGATGATCGTGTCCGTTCCGCGGTGCGACGAGTGCACCTACCAGGCGGTCCAGATCGGGTCGGACTGGTATGCCTCCACCGACTACGAGACGCACCAGACGTCGCTGACGAAGGCCCAGGCGTTCACCAACGACGACGGCGTGATGCGGTTCGTCATCTCCGAGCGGCCGCCGCTCGGTGGAGCGCCGATCGCCAACTGGCTCGAGACCACCGGCCACCGGACCGGCCCGATCATGCTTCGCTGGCAGCGCCTCGAGCGCGACCTCACCGACGCCGACGGCCCGACCGTCCAGGTCGTCAACGTCGCCGACGTACCGACCCTGCTGCCGCAGCTGCTGCCGTTGACCGACGAGGAGTACGCCGCGCGGATCGCCGCCCGACAGCGCGCCGTGGCCCGCCGGATGATCAGCTGACCCACGGCGCCGCCCGGGGGCGTCTCGATACGCAACGCGGCCTGATGCTCGTCGAGTAGGCGTCGCGAGCATGGTCGTCGAGTAGGCGTCGCGAGGCGACGAGCCGACGCCGTAGTCGAGTACGTCGCGACGACCGGCGGCGGCGTCGCGAGCGCCGACGACCGGCGGGATGGTCGTCGAGTAGGCGTCGCGAGGGACGAGCGGATGGTCGTCGAGTAGGCGTCGCGAGGGACGAGCGACGCCGTATCGAGACGCCGCGACGTACCCACGGCCTCGGTTCAGGGGATCCAGTCGAACGTGTCGGGGTTGGGGCCCTGACGTCCTTGCTCGCCCTTGTCGAGCGCAGCGAGCGCCGCGATCTCGTCGGCGGTGAGGGCGAAGTCGAAGACGTCGAAGTTCTCCGCCAGCCGCTGCTTGCGTACCGACTTGGGGAAGACGATGTCGCCGCGGTCGAGCGCCCAGCGCAGCAGCACCTGCGCCGGGCTCTTGCCGTGCGCGTCCGCGATCGTGGTGACCACCGGGTCGCGGAGCTCACCGCCACCCTGACCCAGCGGGGACCAGGCCTGGACGTGCGCGCCGTGGCGGGCGGTCGCGGCCCGGGCGGCCTCGTTGGCGAAGTACGGGTGCACCTCGATCTGGTTGACGGCCGGCACCACCCCGGTCTTGTCGACGATGAGGTCGAGGTGGTCGGGCTGGAAGTTGGAGACGCCGACGGACCTGGTCAGACCGGCATCGCGGAGGTCGACCATCGCCTCCCACGTGGAGACGAAGTCGCCGCCGTACTGCGTCGGCAGCGGCCAGTGGATCAGGAACAGGTCGACCTGCTCGAGACCGAGCTTGTCGAGCGACACCCGGAGCGAGTCCTTGGCGGCCGTCTTCTCGTGCCTGTTGTTGTTGAGCTTGGTGGTGACGTAGAGGTCCTCGCGGGCGAGGCCGGACTTCGCGATCGCTGCGCCGACCCCGTCCTCGTTGCCGTACATCTGGGCGGTGTCGATGTGGCGGTAGCCGATCTCGAGCGCGTCGCTCACGACCTGCTCCGCTTCGGCCGCCGGCACCTGCCACACACCGAGGCCGTACTGCGGGATGGACGTGTTGTCGTTGAGGGTGATCCGAGAGCTGCTCACCCTTGGCCCAACACCGTCCACCGACCGCTATTCCCTGGTCGACGTACGCTCCGGACATGACCGAGCGCATCCCTCTGAACCTTCCCGACGGCCGGGTCCTCGACGTCCAGGTGAGCGGCCCGGCCGACGGCGCCGTCTTCATCTGGCACCACGGCACCCCCGGCTGTCTCTACCAGGGGCGGAAGAAGCGACAGGTGCTCCACGACCGTGGGCTGCGCCTGGCCACCTACACCCGCGCCGGCGCGGCCGGCTCGACGCGCAACAAGGGACGCACCGTCGCGGACGTCGCCGCCGACATGGCCGCGATCGCGGACCACCTCGGCGCCGACACCTTCCTGACCGGCGGGCAGTCCGGCGGCGGACCTCACGCCCTCGCCACCGGCGCCCTGCTGCCGGACCGGGTGCTGGCCGTGCTCGCGGTCTGCGCGGTGAAGCCGTACGTCGGGCAGCCTGACTTCCTCGACGGCATGGGCGCCGACAACATCGAGGAGTTCTCGCTCGCCCTCCAGGGTGAGGAGGCCCTGCTGCCGTTCCTCCGGAAGGAACGGGAAGGGATCCTCGGGGCCGATGCCGAGGGCGTGATCCGCACTCTGGACAGCCTCCTGCCCGACGTCGACCGGGCGGTGCTCAGCGGCGAGCTCGGGGAGGACCTGATCCGCAACCTCCAGGGCGGTGTGCAGGAGCTCGACGGCTGGCTGGACGACGACTTCGCGTTCACCCAGGACTGGGGCTTCGCGCTGGACGAGATCCGGGTTCCGACGTACCTCTGGCAGGGCAGTGCTGACCTGATGGTGCCGTTCCACCACGGCGAGTGGCTCGCTGACCACATCCCGGGGGTGGTCACCCACCTCGAGGAGGGCGAGGGCCACCTGTCGATCCAGGTCCGGCTGTTCGAGCAGATGATCGACGAGGTGATGGCTCACGTCCCGCGCTGATCGGCACGGGCGGGTTCCGGAGAGGTCACTTCTTGGCGGCGCTGGTTCCCTTCGTGGCGGCGCTGGTTCCCTTCTTGGCGGCGCCGGTTCCCTTCTTGGCGGCACCCGTGGCCTTCTTGCTCGTCCTCTTGGTCGCCTTCTTGGTCGTCGAAGCGGCCCTCTTGCCGGCCTTCGCCGGGTCGGGCGGGAACCACACGGCCTTGGTCGCCTTTGCCTTGGCGGCGAACGAGGCCCCGCGAGCGGCCCACTTCTCCCTGTCCGCGACGCCCTTCACTCGGTCCTTGATGTCGATCATCTACTTCTTCCTCCCATTGGTGTTGTCCGCGCTGTCAGGTGTCACGAGATCGACCGCCTTGTCCGCGAACTTTCCCACGGTGCCGACCGTTTTATCGACCACCTCGCCAACCTTGCGTTCAGCGACGCCGCTGGCGACCTTCTCCACGGCCTGCCCACCGAGCTCGCCCACTACCTCCCCGAGATCCTTTCCGCCGCTCTCCTGCAGGTCGAGCCGTGCGGTCGCCTCGGCGAACCTGAGGTAGGTGTCGACGCTGGCGATGACCACCCGGGCGTCGATCGTCAGGAGCTCGATCCCGACCAGCGACACCCGGGCGTAGGCGTCCACGACGATGCCCTTGTCGAGGATGATCTCGACGACATCGGCAAGGCCGCTGGGGGCCGGGCGCGCCAGATAGCCGCCACCTCCCTCACGCGCCACTGCTCTCCCCTTCGTTCCCCCACGTCCACGCTCGGTGGTCCGGTACCCACGACGGGTCGGCGCACACACGAAGGGCTGGGCGCACCGCCCCTCGCGCTCCCGCGAACGACCGCGACCATTGCCGTCGGTGCCGTGGCGCCAGGAGCACCTGGTGGCAGAAAACTGAAACACGTTCTAGTCTTGCCCCGTGATTCCTCTGTTGACGGACAAGGTCATCGTTCTCTCCGGCGTCGGCCCCGGGCTCGGCCGCGCGCTGGGCGAGCAGGCTGCGCTGATGGGGGCCGACCTGGTGCTGGTCAGCCGCACCGAGCGACGGCTGGAGAAGATGGCCGCGGTGGTGCGCGAGCACGGCCGGCGGGCGCTCGTCGTACCGACCGACATCACCGACGAGGACTCCCGGAGGCGTTTGGTCGACGCAGCACTCGATGAATTCGGCCGGGTCGACTGCCTCATCAACAACGCGTTCGGGATCCCGCCGATGGACCCGATCACGACCCTCGAGATCGACGCCCTGCGGGCAGCACAGGAGACCAACGTCTTCGCGCCGCTGCGGCTCTCGTCGCTGTTCGCGGACTCCTTGGCGGAGAGCAGGGGGTCGATCATCATGCTCAACTCCTGTGTCGTCTACAGCAGCCAGCCCGAGTACTCCGGCTACAAGTTGTCCAAAGGCACCCTCGAGCACCTCGCATCGTCACTGGCGACCGAGCTCGGGCCGCGCGGGATCCGGGTCAACAGCGTGGCGCCGTCCTACATCTACGAGGACGTCAACAAGGCCTACTTCGACTGGATCGCCCAGGAGACCGGGCGGACCCACCAGGAGGTGTACGCCGAGAAGGCCGAGCCCACCGACCTCAAGCGCCTCGCCACTCCCGAAGAGGTGGCACAGGCCGCGCTGTTCCTCGCGAGCGACCTGGCTTCCGCGGTCACCGGCGTGATGCTCAACGTCGACTGCGGCGAGTTCCACGTATGACCTCGGCCACCACGAGTGAGCCCCGCCAGCGGCCGGACGTCGGCTCGTACGACGACATCGCCGCGGCCGCCGTACGCACCACCGGGTTGACCGACTTCGGCGGCCCTGGTGATCGAGGCCACGAGGAGGGGTTGCGGTTGCTGGTCGAGGACCTGGCCTCCCCGGAGGCGGGACTGACGCCGGTCGGCAACTACTTCCACCGGTCGCAGGTCAAGAGCGCGCTGGTGGGACGGCTGATGACGGAGGCGAGGTTCGCGGAGTTCCCGCAGCACGCCGACGTGCCGATCGAGCGACCGATCTTCGTCGTCGGCCTCCCGCGGACCGGGACCACAGCGCTGCACCGGCTGCTCTGCGCCGACCCCGGCCACCAGGGGCTGGAGCTGTGGCTGACCGAGTTCCCCCAGCCGCGACCGCCGCGGGAGACCTGGGAGGACGACCCGATCTTCAACGCCATGCAGGAGGCGTTCCAGCAGCACCACGTCACCAACCCGGAGTTCATGGGCATCCACTACATGGATGCGACGTCGCCCGAGGAGTGCTGGCGGCTGCTGCGCCAGACCGGGAAGTCGATCTCCTACGAGTCGCTCGCCAACGTGCCGCGCTACTCCGAGTGGCTGGCGGGCCAGGACTGGACCGACGCCTACCAGCGGCACCGTCGCAACCTGCAGCTGATCGGCCTGCACGACCAGGAGAAGCGCTGGGTGCTCAAGAACCCCTCGCACCTGGTCGCCCTCGACGCGCTGATGACGGTCTACCCCGACGCCCTGATCGTCTGCACCCGACGCGACCCGGTCACCTCGATCGCGTCCGCCTGCTCGCTTTCGGCCGAGGCCACGGCCGACACGTCGACGACGTTCGTCGGCGAGACCATCGGCCGCACCCAGCTGGGGATGCTCGAGCGTTCGTGGCGTTCGTTCACCGAGGCCCGGCCCCAGTACGACGCCGCCCAGTTCGTCGACGTCGACTACCGGGAGTTCGTGGCCGATCCCGTCGGCACCGTCGCCGGCATCTACGACGCGTTCGGCATCGTCTGGAGCGACGCAGCCCGGGCGGAGGTCGCGCGGATCGACGCCGAGTCGCGCAGCGGCCAGGCTCGTCCCTCGCACCGCTACGACCTCGCCGACTACGGCCTGACCGAGGAGCAGGTGCGGGCCGCGTTCGAAGTCTGAGCGTTGGAACCCACTCACCTCCGCAGGCGGCCATCCACAGGCACCGACGGGCGTGGTTCCGCCGTACCCCCTTCGCTGCGCAGGCTGCCCCATGGCCTTCGACCCGACCGCGACGCCCAGGATCACCGAGAACGACGTCACGCTGACCGTCCCGCGGAGCTGGCACACGCGCCGCAACCCCGGACACGGGATCGTGCTCGCGGCGCGCCCGCCAACCGTGCCGCCAAGCGGCATCAGCCCGGAGATCGTGGTCCGTTGCGGCGTCGTCGATGTCGGCCTCAGGTCCTGGCGGGGCCGGGCCCTCCTCGACCTCCGCGCCCAGCTGACGGACTTCGCGCTGGAGGACGCCGACGAGTTCGACCTCGGTGACCACCGAGTCGCCTACTGCCGGTTCGCCCATCGGTTCGGCGCGGCCGACGTCCTCTGCGACCAATGGGCGTGGCTGGTCGACGCTCTCGGCGTCACCCTCACCTGCACGGTCGCCCGCGAGGACTACCCGACCTACTGCGACCTCTTCGAGGACGTCGCGGCCACGGTCGACGTGCTGCCCCGCCTTGCTTCGTAGGCGCCGAGGAGGCCCTGACCCGCCCGTCGGTCGAGGAGGTCGCTCTGCCCGCCAGACTCGTGCCCCGTCGCCCTCGCCGGGTCGTCTTCCCGCTCAGCGCCGGCGGTGCCATTAACAGTAATTCGAAGCGTTTACACCTCGGTGTCCGTCGGTCACGATGGCGAGAGGGGGCGACTGCTCCGGCCGCCCGAGGAGGGAGTCAGCTCGATGAGAAGGTTGGGCATCATCTGCGCCGCGTTGGCGGTATCGATGGGTATGCCGGTGGCGGCGGTGCAGGCCGATGAACCGGTCCTGTGCGGGCCGCCCGGGGGCGAGCAGCCGGCCACGATCGTGGGTTCCGGAACGATCAACGGCACCAGCGGCGACGACGTGATCGTCGGCAGCGCCGGCGTCGACGTCATCGACGGCGGCAAGGGCAACGACATCATCTGTGCTCAGGCAGGAAACGACGTCGTCCAAGGTGGACCCGGCGACGACGTCCTCATCGGCGACGACGAAGCCCTTCCCCCGTTCGCACCGTCCAACGGCAACAACGACGACGTGCTGAACGGTGGCCCCGGCGACGACCTCATCGCAGGGCTCAGCGGCGACGACGACATGCGCGGCGGACCGGGCGACGACGAGCTGATCGGCATGGGTGGCGACGACTCCGCCACGGGCGGCCCCGGCGACGACACGGCCTTCGGCGGCCCGGGCGATGACTTCATCGCCGGTGCACCGGGCAACGACACGCTGTGGGGTAACTACGGGAGCGACCGGATCACCGGTGGCCCAGGCGACGACTTCATCGACGGCGACAACCCGTTCCCAGCGCCGGGCCCGCTGCCGTTCCCACCCGGAACCAACAACGACAACTGCACGGGTGGTCCGGGAGCCGACACAGTCGCGAACTGCGAGATCTCTACCGGCTGAGCCGGTGACGGGATCCTCCTGAGCTCGCGGCCCTGCGGGCCGAGAGCTCAGGAGGATCAGCAGCCGCGCACCCGGAGCCATCGGCACGTCCAGGGCGCGCAAAGTACCTGCCGATGGGTTTGAGAGGGACCATCAGGCGCGCCGTACGACCCGGACCCGGGCTCCCTTACGAGGGACGCTGGTGATGTTGCGGACCCGGGGCATGTCGTCCTCGATCGAGGCGATGTCGTAGCGCCGCAGGACCTGGTGCAGCACCTCGGCGCCCTCCATCAGTGAGAAGCCGGCGCCGATGCAGCGGCGGACCCCACCGCCGAACGGGATCCAGACGTGCAGCGACGGAGCCTCCGCGCCTGACAGCTCGGGAAGGAACCGCTCGGGCCGGAAGTCGTCGGGGTCGGGGAAGTTCTCCTCCTGCTGGTGACTCATCAGGATCGACGGCCCCACCGTCGTGCCGGCTGGGAGATCGTGACCGCCGACCCGAGCCGGCTCCTGAAGCGTGCGCACCACCATCGGGATGATCGGGTGCAGCCGCATCGACTCCTTGAGCACCGCCTCCAGCCAGGCCAGACCCTCGGCATCGCCGCGCGTCCGCCGCGTCCTGGCTGCGGGCGAGAAGCCCCGGGTCGCGGCCGAGCTCGTAGAGCGCCCACGACAACGCGCTCGCGGTGGTCTCGTGACCGGCCAGCAGGAGGGTGACCAGCTGGTCACGGAGCTCGGTGTCGTCGAGCCGGTCGGTGTCGTCGCCGGCCGTCATCAGCCGGGACAGCACGTCCTTGCGGTCCTTCACGTCCGTCATGGCGCGGCGTTCTGCGATCTCGGCGTAGATCCGGCGGTCGAGCTCGACCTGGTTGTCGACGGTCCGCCGCCAGGGACCGAAACGCTGCAGCCACGGATAGGCCCAGCCGAGCAGGATGCCCGGGTTGATGTCGACCGTCGCAGTCACCCGGGGCCGGAGCTCGGCGAGCCGCTGCTCGTCGGTCACACCGAAGACGACCCGCAGGATCACCTCGAGCGTCAGCGCGTTCATCCGGTCGAGAGAGGCAAACTCCTCGCCGTCACCCCAGCGATCGATCTCGGCGGACGCGACCTCCGCGACCATCGCCCGGTAGCCCCGCAGCGCGTGACCGAGGAAGGCCGGCATCAACAGCTTGCGGGCCCGGTGGTGGTCGTCCCCGTCCTGGAGCAACAGCGAGTTCTTGCCCATGATCGGGCCGAGCACGGCGTTGCCCTTGCCTGCGTGGAAGACCGCCGGATCGGCGGCGAAGATCTCCTTGGTGACGTGCGGGCTCGTGAACAGCACCAACGGGCGCGAGCCGGGGATCAGCCGCAGGGTGAACGCCTCGCCGTACTTGCGGTGGAGGTAGGGATGGAACTGGTGGCGGAACCGCATCAACGCGATCGTCTGCGCCAGCGCCGGCCAGCGCGGCCCCGGGGGCAGCGCGCTGCGCGGGATCCGCGGCTGGTCCGGGTTGCCGATGAGCGTGCTTCCCTGGAAGCGCTTCATCGTGAGCGGGCGGGTGTCGACCATCGCGTCGTCGGCGAGCTCTGCGGTCACGCTAAGACCGTACTTCGCCGCGGGCCGTGGCGATTCCTGTCGCGGTCAGCACTCTGGCCGAGGAGGTCTGGGACCGTCCCCCGGTGGTCGAGGAGGTCGCCCTGGCGACCGTCCCACCGGTGGTCGAGGAGGTCGCCCTGGCGACCGTCCCACCGGTGGTCGAGGAGGTCGCCCTGGCGACCGTCTCGAGACCCGATCAGCGCAGCAGCCCGTCCCGGCGGGCGATGGCGGCGGCTTCCGTCCGCCCCGCCGCGCCGAGCTTGCTGAGGATGTTGGAGACGTGGACGCTCACGGTCTTGGTGCTGATGAAGAGCTGCCGGCCGATCTCACCGTTGCTCCGACCCTCGGCGACGAGGGTCAGGATCTCGCGCTCGCGCGCGGTGAGTCGCTGCGGGCTGCCCTGCGTGGCGCGGGCCGGCGTGCTGCCGGAGGCGCGCAGCTCGTCGAGGAGCACCACTGCCCCCAGCTGGTGGGCGGCCTCGCGAGCGAGGTCGCCCTGCTCGCGAGCAGCGGTGGTGTCGCCGAGGAGGCGCAGGATCGCGGAGTACGTCGTCCGGGCCCGCGCCAGCTCGGGCACGCTGCCGAACTCGGCGAAGGCGTCGACCGTCGCCGCCCACGCGGACAACAGCTGGTCACGGTCTGGTGCGTCGACGCCGGCGACCCAGCGAGCCCGCAGGTGCTCGGCCGCCAGCCTGAGCGCCCAGGCGCGGCCCTCGGGCCCCCAGGCGGCCTGGCCGCCGGCGAACCGCTCCGCCACGAGGTCACCGTCGGCACGCAGCAGATCGGCCCGCTCGAGCAATTCTGCACGCTCGGCCTTGCTCACCGTGGGCAGTGCGCGGGCGATCGCCCCGAGGGTCTGCGCCGCGAGCCGCACTCGTCCAGCGAAGTGCTCGGTCCAGATCCGCGTCAGCACGCCCACCACGTCGTCATAGGCCGCGACCGCCGCACCTGCGTCTCCGACATGAGCGGCGGCCTCGATCTCGATACCTGCGGAGAAGACGGCGACCCCGCCCTCGTCTGGCCAGACCTTGCGCAGCCGTCGGAGGTCACCGCTCACGTCGGTGCCGCGAGCGGACAGGATCGCCAGCCGGGTGGCTTCGATGATCGCCCGCGGGATCAGCGGACCGCCGTCGTCGTCGGCGATCGCCACCACCTCGAGCGCTTGGTCCCACTCGCCCTGGGCGTAGCGCACCCAGCCGAGCTGCCACCGCGCCTCGATGGAGTACGGCGCCCACGGCAGGCCGACGGAGGCAGCGCGGCCGACGGCCACCGCGAACCACCGGGCCGCCTCTTCCCACTCGGCCTCCTCCTGGTGGGACCGACCCAGCAGGAACAGTGCCCGGAGCTCGGCGGAGATCGCACCGGCCGCCACCGCGCGGGTCACCGCGTCCTGGAGTGCGGCGCGCACGGCCTGGCCGTCGGTGCCGTCACCGCGCTTGAACCGGAGGCTGCTCAGCGTGGTGACCACCTCGGACGCGAGCACCGGCATTGCCAGCCGCTCGGCGAGCGCCAGCGCCTCGGTGGCGGAGTTCTCCGCCTCTTCGAGACGCTCGTGGTACGACGAGAGGACGCGCGCGTGGGTCGCGAGGATCTTTGCGCGCAACGGGCTCTCGCCCTCCGGTGCCAGCGCCAGCGCTTGGTCGGCGACCTCGAGCGGGTCGATCGGGGTCTCGATGATGCAGAGGGCCAGCGCGTAGTTGCTGAGGAGCTGTGCCCGTGCGGCAGCGGGTGCGTCGGCAGGCAGCCGCTCGAGGTGCTCGGCGAGCAGGGTGGCCGACCGCTGGCTGTCGCCGGCCGCGCTGTGGGCGTCGGCAGCCTTGACGACCACCTTCGCGACGTCGATGCCGAGCCGCTCGGCGCGGTCGGTGTCCTCGAGCAGCTCGAGCACGTGCTCGTAGTGCCGCGCCGCCTCGTCGGGCCCGCCGACGGAGATGGCTTCGTCACCGGCTTCGATGCCGGCGGTGGCCGCGCGGTCGAGGTCCATCGCGCGTCGGGCGTGCCGCGCCATCTCCGCCGCCGTCCCGCGACCCTCGCCGGAGGCGAGGGCAGCGACGTACTGCCCGTGCAGGCGGACCCGCTCGCCCGGCAGCAGGTCGTCGTAGACGGCTTCGCCGAGCAGGGCGTGGCGGAAGGAGTAGGTCTTGGTGCCGGCGACGAGGATGTTCATCTCGACGGCTTGGCGGATGCCGGAGTCGAGGTCTGCGGCCGGTAGCCCGGCGGCCGCCTCCAGCAGGCTGTGGGCGACCTTGCGGCCGGCGACGCTCGCGATCCGCACCACCTGGCGGGCCTCGTCGGAGAGCCGGTCCAGCCGGACCAGGAGCAGGTCGGCGAGGTCGTCGGGCACCCAGGCGCCAGCGCCGGAGGCGACGAGCTCCTCGACGAAGAAGGCGTTGCCCTCGGCCCGGCCGACGATCTCGGCCAGCTCGCGCTCGCCCAGCAGCCCAGGGGCCAGCTCGGCGATCAGCTTGCGCACTGCGTCGTCGGGCAGCGGCGAGAGAGCGAGCCGGTCGACCGTCTGCAGCCGGGACCACTCGGCGACCTGACGGCGCAGCGGGTGGCGGCGGTGGAGGTCGTCGGAGCGGTAGGACGCGACGAGCGCCACCGGGTGCGTGAAGGACCGGGTGAAGAGGAAGCCGAGCAGGTCACGGGTCGACTGGTCGGCCCAGTGGGTGTCCTCGATGACGACGAGGAGCGGCGAGGCCGCTGCGGCGGCGTCGATGAGGGCGTGCACGGCCTCGAAGAGCTCGCCGCGGTCGGCGCCGGGCTCGGCGTCGCTTGGGGCGTCGACCGAGGTGCGGACCCGGCGGCCTGGCTGGAGCCGGCCGATCGCGGGGTGCTCCGCGGAGACCTGCTCCACGACCTCGTGCAGCTCGGCGTCGAACCGCCCGAGCAGCTCGCTGAACGGCAGGTAGGGCAGTGCGCTGTCCCCGAAGTCGAGGCAGTGACCGGCGACGACCCGCCAGCCCTCGTCCTGCGCTCGGTCGCGCAGCTCCATGAGCAGGCGGGTCTTGCCGACGCCGGCGTCGCCGCTCAGCAGCACGACGCCGGGACGGTCGAGCCGCTGCCGGATGCCGAGCAGGTCAGAAAGCTGCTCGAGCTCGGTGTCGCGCCCGACGAGCGTGCGACTGGTATGCGCTGCCACGGGCTCCATCATGGTGCCCAACGCGGACAACGGCGCGTTGATTTCGGTCTGCGTCATGATGACGGGGCGGTTGGTCGGTCTGCTCAGACCGACTTGTCCGCCGCCGCCACCCGGCGCAGCCAGGTCGACCGCGAGCGACCGCTGCGCTGGGCAGCGATGCCCTTGCGGGTGCGGTCCTTCCGGTACTCCATCTCGGACTGGATCAGGTAGGGAATCATTGCTGTGCTCCTTGATATTGACGACATCCCAAAGATTCGCCGCCTGAGGTAGGGCCTCACATCGGGCAAGTGCCTTATTCGCTGTGACCTACGCCTCCGGGTCCCCCGTCGCGGCTACCTCAGACGCCGCTCCGGAGCCTGGTTTGGGGGCATGAGGTGGGATAGTGCAACGTGGAGTTCTCCGAGGTCGTACGCCGCCGCCGGATGGTGCGCGACTACACCGGCGAACCAGTGGATCCGGCCCTGGTCGAGCAGTCACTTGCGCACGCCACCCGGGCCCCGAGCGCCGGGTTCTCACAGGGGTGGGCGTTCGTCGTGCTGGACCGTCCGGAAGACGTACGACGCTTCTGGGCGGCGTCGACCGAGTCGATCGACGAGCCGGACCGGTGGCTGACGGGGATGATGAAGGCGCCGGTCTTGATCGTGCCGTGCAGCGTCAAGACCGCCTACCTCGAGCGCTACGCCGAGCCCGACAAGGGTTGGACCGACTCCGCAGATGGACGGCCTTCACGGCGCTGGCCGATGCCGTTCTGGGACCTGGACACCGCGATGGCGGCGTTGCTGATCCTGCAGACCGTGACCGACGCCGGGCTCGGCGCCTGCTTCTTCGGTATCGTGCCGGACCGCGAGGTGGAGGTACGGCGGGCGCTCGGCCTGCCGGAGGCCGGCGACCCCCACCCGATCGGTGCCATCACGATCGGCCATCCCGCTCCGCGCGGCTCCGGCGCCGTGGGATCGGCCGCCCGGCGGCGGCGTACTCACTGGACCGAGGTGGCGCACCGCGGACGCTTCGGCGCGGGCTGGAAGTCCTGATGCGGCCCAGCCGGGTGGTCACCCACCTCTCTCCCGAGGAGCTCGACGCGCGGGACCCGGTGATCCCGCGGGTCGCCGCGATGCTGCGCCCCTACCGGCGTCAGATCGCACTGGTCCTGGTAGCCGTGGTCGCGTCGGCCGCGCTCACGTCGCTGGTGCCCTTCCTGGTCCGGGCGGTGTTCGACGACGCGCTGTTCCCCCTCGACGGCGGACCGCCAGACCTGGAGCTGCTGGGCTGGCTGGTGGCCGGCATGTGCGTGATCCCGATCATCACCGCGCTGATCGGCATCGGCCAGAACTGGCTGACCTCCACCATCGGGAACTCTGCGATGGCCGACCTGCGCGGCGACCTCTTCGACCACCTCCAGAAGATGGAGCTGGCGTTCTTCACCGCGACCAAGACAGGTGCGATCCAGAGCCGTCTCGCCAACGACGTCGCCGGCGTCCGCACCGTGCTGACGGACACGGCGACGACGATCGTGCAGAACTCGGTGACGGTCACCGCCGCGCTGGTGGCGATGCTGCTGCTGTCCTGGCAGCTGACCATTCTCACGCTGATCCTGATGCCTCTGTTCGTGTGGCTGCAGCTGCGCGTAGGGCGGCGTCGGCAGCGGTTGGCCCGGCACACCCAGGAGTCGCTGTCGGAGATGACGGCGATCACAGAGGAGGCGCTCAGCGTCTCCGGGATCCTGCTCGCCAAGGTCTTCAACCGGTCACCGCAGGAGGTGGCGCGCTACCGGGAGGCCAACCAGCGACAGACCAGGCTCCAGGTCGACCAAGCGATGGCAGGGCGCACGTTCTTCGCGGTGGTGCAGACGTTCTTCGCGATCACCCCTGCCCTCATCTACCTCGTCGCCGGCTGGATCATCACCGGCTCCTCGGTCATCGGCGCTGACACGCTGACCGCCGGCACCCTGGTCGCCTTCACGACGTTGCAGGGCCGGTTGCAGATGCCGCTGTTGCAGCTGATGCGGGTCAGCCTCGACGTCCAGACGTCGCTGGCGCTGTTCCGCCGGATCTTCGAGTACCTCGACCTCGAGCCCGCGATCACCGAGCGGCCGGGAGCCGTGGCCCTCGACCACGCCACGATGCGCGGCCGGGTCGAGCTGCGGGGTGTGTGGTTCCGCTACCCCGAGCCCCGCGAGCTCTCCGGCACCGTCAACCGCGACCGGTTCGGCGACAGCGGCGTGCGGATCGGATCGGACGAGGATCGCCGGGAGAGCAGCGGCTGGGCGCTCGAGGACATCTCGCTGGTGGTCGAGCCCGGCCAGCTGGCTGCCATCGTCGGCCCGTCCGGGGCCGGCAAGACCACGGCGACCTACCTGGTCCCCCGCTTCTACGACGTGACCCAGGGCGCCGTGCTCATCGACGGCCACGACGTCCGCGACCTGACCCTCTCCTCGCTCGCCGACGCGGTCGGGATGGTGACCCAGGAGCCCTACCTGTTCCACGGGACGATCCGCGACAACATCGCCTACGCGTGCCCGGGGGCGACCGGCCACGAGATCGAGCAGGCAGCGCGCGACGCCAACATCCACGACCGGATCATGAGCTTCCCGGAGGGCTACGAGACGATCACCGGCGAGCGCGGCTACCGGCTCTCCGGCGGGGAGAAGCAGCGGCTCGCCATTGCCCGGGTGCTGCTCAAGGACCCGGCGATCCTGATCCTCGACGAGGCGACCTCCGCGCTGGACACCGAGACCGAGCGGCTGGTGCAGGAGGCTCTCGAGCGGGCGACTCGGTCACGCACCACGATCGCGATCGCGCACCGGCTGTCCACGATCCAGTCGGCCGACGTGATCTTCGGTCTCGCCGACGGCCGGAT
Source organism: uncultured Actinomycetota bacterium (assembly GCA_963724275.1). Classification (GTDB taxonomy): domain Bacteria; phylum Actinomycetota; class Actinomycetes; order Propionibacteriales; family Nocardioidaceae; genus Nocardioides. The sequence goes on from CAVRUB010000010.1 coordinate 108,231, forward strand.
CGTCGAGCGTGGGACCCACGAGGAGCTGCTCGACGATCCCGACGGTCTCTACGCCCGGCTGTACGTCGAGCAGTTCTCGCGTCCGGGCGGCCCGCGGTCGCCGTACGACGACCGTCGCGCCGACATCTCGCTGTGAGGTCGGTCAGCCGAGGCCGAGGATCCGCGCAGCCTCGAGCGCGACGTAGACCTCGACGGCATCCATCGGCTGGGTCACGTTTCGGCCGGTGATCTCCTCGAACCGGCGGATCCGGAAGCGGACGGTGTTGCGGTGCACGTGAAGCGACCTCGCCGCAGTCGACGCCGAGCCGCCGGCCGCCAGCCACGCGCGCGCGGTCGCCAGCAGTGCAGCGCGGTCCGGTTCCGCCATCTCGAACACCCCGCCGAGGACCGCGTCCGCCATGGATCGGGTCGGCTCCGGGCTCCCGGCCAGCAGCACCCCGAGCGGGCGCTCGCTGAAGCGCACCACCTCCTTGGTTCCCGGGGGAGCCGCGGCGCAGGCGGCGCGGGCCTGCCGCCGGCCGTCGTGGGCCTGCGTGAGGCGGGCGAACGGCCAGCTGATCCCGACCCGGGAGACTGCCAGCTCCTCGAGGACGGTGCTCAGGTCATAGATCCCGAAGCCGGGCCGGAAGGCGACCACGCCGTCCTGCTGGTCGTGGTGGAGGCGCCAGGCGGATCCGACGTCGAGGCCGCGCAGCACCCGTTCGACACCGGGCACGCCCTCGGCCCCGGGGCTCGGGGCCTCGGCCACCACGACCACGAAGTCGCTGCCGGCGTGCAGGTCGAGGACGTCGGACGCGCTCCAGCGGCGCTCCGCCTCCTCGGCCTCGCCGTCGAGGATCGCGCTCAACAGCGCAGCCCCGCCACTGGCCGTCGCGGCGGGCCAGGTCCTCCAGCGCGGTGCGGTAGGCCTCGGTCGCGCTCGCCACCAGCTCGTCGCTGACCGCCCAGACGTCGGGAGCGGCCTTCAGCAGGTCGTCACGCTGGTGTGCCGGTGCGTGCTCGACGAGGCGCACCCAGACAAGCCGGGTGCCGATGCGGGATGCGTGCCGCACCGCCTCGTAGGGGACCCCTCTGTCGGCCCGGATCGCGCCGGGGGCGCGTCGGCCGTCGAGGACGGGCGGGTCGCCGGCGAGCGTCTCGAGGACGGCCCGGACGTTGTCCGTGCAGGACTGGACCAGCTCGTCGTTCCCGACGAAAAGGCCCTCGGCATACTCAGGGACGGCCGCAGTGATCAGCTCGGCCAACCGCGCGCCGAGGGCGTCGGATTCCTGAAGCAGCTGACGGCTGAGTGCGCGCACCTCCGGTGGCAGCCCGTGTTCCCCCATTGCTTCAAGGTAATCCGTAATCGGCGGCCGTACATGGCGGACGGCGGAAGTCCGCGGTCGGTCCGCCGGCTGCTCGGGCTCGATCAGCCCTGCCCGGATGGCAGTCGGGTGAGCTGGGTGCGGTCGCGCATGAGCCGGGCCAGGATGTTTGGTACGCCGCACTGCCCGGCTCGGACCGGACGGAGCTCGCGTCATGAGCTCCGTGCCGACCGCCACCGGCCTCGACTACTCGTTCCCGAGGGCGCGTTATTTGGGGGTGATGAGCGACTCGGAGGAGATGCCGCCACCCGTCGGGGCGCTGAACGGGCCGCCGAACGCGCCGCCGAACGGGCGGCCGCTCGTGCCCGGATCGACCAGCAGCAGACCTGGGTCGACATCCAGATCCGGCGGGCGATGGAGCGCGGTGACTTCGACGACCTCCCGGGTGCGGGCAAGCCGATCGAGGGCCTCGGTGCCGAGCACGACCCGGAGTGGTGGCTCAAGCAGCTGATCGAGCGCGAGCGGATCGCGGTCCTGCCGCCGGCACTACAGCTGCGCAAGGACGACGCCGAGCTGGACGGCCTGCTCGACCGGTCGGCGTCCGAGGCCGAGGTGCGCAAGCAGGTCGAGGACTTCAACGCCAGGGTGTTGCGGGCGCGCTACACCCCGGTGGACGGGCCGCCGCTGATCACGATGCCCCGCGACGTCGAGGAGACGGTCGCGGCCTGGCGCTCGCGCCGTGCGGCGCGTCGCGCGGCTACCGCCGCTGCAGCTCCCACGCCGCCCGGACCGCGACGCAGATGGCTGCGGCGTCGCCGCTGAGGAGGGCCTGCACCTTCATGTGCTTCTCGTAGCGCGGCGGGACGCCGAAGGTCTCCGGGTGGTCTGCCACGAGCCGCTCACGATCCCCGAAGGACGCGCGGACCAGGAGCTCCCCTGGATCGACCAGACGCGCGACCAGCCGGTCGTCGACGTACCAGGCCGGACGCGCTGCCGTGCCCTTGCGCTTGCAGCCCGGCAGCGAGCGTGCGTAGGCGTCGACCTCCTCGGGCGTCATCCGGCGAGGGTACGACGCCGCACCGACAGCCCGTCTCGGCGAGACATCCGTCATACCGGCGCGCCCGGACCCGCCGGTAAGTTCTCGGGACGTGAGCCTCAAGAGCCCCAAGGACTTCTTCCGCCCGCTTGCCGTCGGCGCCCCGGCCCCGCTCCGCGAGATCCCGGCCCGTCCGAGCCGTGCCATCCACTTCTTCGACCCGAGCAACGAGAAGATGGCGGCCAAGGTCCCCGGCATGGTCGGCGCGGTCGACGTGCTCCTCGGCAACCTGGAGGACGCGGTCAAGGCCGACAACAAGGCAGCCGCGCGCGAGGGTCTGGTGAAGATCGCGCAGGACACCGACTTCGGCCCGACCCAGCTGTGGACACGGATCAACGCTCTCGACAGTCCGTGGGTGCTCGAGGACCTCACCACGCTGGTCCCCGCGATCGGCGACAAGCTCGACGTGGTCATGGTCCCGAAGGTGCAGGGTGCCGAGGACATCCACTACGTCGACCGGCTGCTCGCCCAGCTCGAGGCCAGGGCTGGGCTCAGCAGGCCGATCCTGGTCCACGCGATCCTCGAGACCGCCCGCGGTGTCGCGAACGTCGAGGAGATCTGCGGCGCCAGCCCGCGGATGCAGGGCCTCTCGCTCGGTCCCGCCGACCTCGCGGCCGACCGCAAGATGAAGACGACCCGCGTCGGTGGCGGCCATCCCGGCTACCTGGTCCGCGAGGACCCGCCCAGGGACGAGCTCGGCGTCTCGCGGATCGACGCCCCGCGCGCGACGTACCAGCAGGACCTCTGGCACTACACGATCGCCACGATGGTCGACGCCTGCGCGATGCACGGCATCTATCCCTACTACGGTCCGTTCGGCGACATCGCCGACGTGGTGGCGTGCGAGGACCAGTTCCGCAACGCGTTCCTGCTCGGCTGCGTCGGCGCCTGGTCGCTGCACCCCAAGCAGATCGCGATCGCCAACAAGGTCTTCTCCCCCAGCGTGGAGGACATCGCCCACGCCCGTCGGGTCGTCTCCGCCATGGGTGACGGCACCGGCGCGGTGATGATCGACGGCAAGATGGAGGACGACGCCTCGCTCAAGCAGTGCCTCGTGCTCGTCGAGCTCGCCGAGCAGCTGGCGGAGATCGACCCCGACCTGAAGGCGCAGTACGACGCCATCGACGCCGACGGAGCGCAGGCATGACTCGTCCGGGACCCAGCACGCTGAAGCCGCTGCGCTCGGTCCTCTACATGCCCGGCTCCAACGAGCGGGCGCTCGAGAAGGCCAAGACGATCGCCGCCGATGCGATCATCTTCGACCTCGAGGACGCCGTTGCCCCGGACGCCAAGCCCGCTGCCCGCGACGCCGCAGCGGCAGCGGTCCGCTCCGGTGAGTACGGCGGCCGCGAGCTGATCATCCGCGTCAACGGCATCGGGACCCAGTGGCACGACGACGACCTCGAGGCGGCCGCCGCGGCGGGTCCGGACGTCGTGCTCGTGCCGAAGGTGAACTCCGCCGAGGAGGTCCGCAAGCTGGTCGACGCGCTCGCCGCGGCCGGCGCGCCGGACCGGACCAAGCTGTGGGCGATGATCGAGACCCCGATAGCCATGCTCAACGCGCTGTCGATCGCGCAGGCGTCGGAGCGGCTCACCGGCTTCGTGATGGGCACCAACGACCTGGTCAAGGAGCTCTACGCCGAGCACGTGCCCGGCCGCCAGCCCGTGGTCACCGGCCTGGGGCTGGCACTGCTGGCCGCCCGGGCCGCCGGGATCGTGATCATCGACGGCGTCTACAACGACGTGAAGGACCTCGACGGGTTCCTCGCCGAGGTCGAGCAGGGCCGCCAGATGGGCTTCGACGGCAAGACCCTGATCCATCCGGGTCAGGTCGAGGGTGCCAACGAGGGCTTCTCCCCGTCCGAGCAGGCGATCGAGGACGCCCGCGGCCTGATCGATGCCTGGGAGGAGGGGCGGTCGCGTTCTCAGGGGACGAGCGGCGTGGTGACCTACAACGGCCGGATGGTCGAGAACCTCCACGTCGAGTCGGCCGAGCGCACCCTCGCCATCGCCGACGCGATCGCCGGCCTCCAGCGAGCCTGACCCGTCAGGTCGTTCTCGGACCGAGTCGTGAACGGGTCGGCAACTACGGTGTGCGCGTGAGTGACCTGCTCGTCCGCAACGCGCGGCTGGTGCGCCTCGTCCCCGGCGGTTCCGACGAGCCGGACGGTCGTGTCGACGTGCTGGTCCTCGGGGGCAGGGTCGCCGAGGTCGGTACGACGCTCGGACGCCCCCCGGGCGTCGAGGAGCACGACGCGGCCGGCCGCTGGATGATGCCAGGACTGTGGGACAGCCACGTCCACCTCGGGCAGTGGTCCCGCACCGCGGACCGGCTGGACACGAGCGCAGCCGGATCGGCAGAGGAAGCGGTGGCGCTGGTCGCCGACCGGCTCGGCGAGGCCCCCGGCCGTCCGGTCGTCGGATGGGGGCACCGGCCCGGTTCGTGGCCCCGGCCGGGCACGGTCGCCGAGCTCGACGCGGTGGGTGGCGCGACGCCCGTCGTGCTGATCGCCGGCGATGGCCACCATGCGTGGCCCAACCGGGCAGCGCAGCTGGCGCTCGGTCTGCCGGTCGGCGAGGACCGGGCCAGCGAGGACGACTGGTTCGCGGCGTACGACCGGCTCGGCGGCCTGGTCGACGTCGACGAGGCCGCGATCTACCGATCCGCGCAGGAGCGATGCGGCTGCGCTCGGCGTCGTCGGTGTCGTCGACCTCGAGTTCGGGGACGAGCCGGACCGCTGGCGGGAGCGCTGGGGCGCGGGCGCCGACCTGCTGCGCGTCCGTACCGCTGTCTATGCAGACCGGCTCGACGCGGCCGTCGCCGCCGGACTGCGCTCGGGCGACCCCCTGCTACCGGGCGAGGACCGGCTCACGATGGGTCCGCTGAAGATCATCAGCGACGGCTCCCTCAACACCGGGACCGCATGGTGCCACCACCCCTACGTCAGCGAGGCCCACCCCGACCATCCCGCCGGCGCCCCGAACCTCGAGCTCGACGAGCTGATCACCCTGCTCTCCCGCGCCCACACCGCGGGGCTGGAGACCGCGACGCACGCCATCGGCGACGCGGCCGTGGACACCGCGCTGACGGCGTACGAGCGCTCGGGTGCGCGCGGCTCGCTGGAGCACGTGCAGCTGGTGGCCCGCCACGACGTCCCGCGGATCGCGCGGATCGGCCTCCGCGCGAGCGTCCAGCCGCACCACCTGGTCGACGACCGCGACCTCGCCGAGCAGGTGTGGTCCGACCGCACCGACCGGTGCTTCGCGCTCCGCTGGCTGCTCGACGCCGGCGTGACCGTGACTCTCGGCTCCGACGCCCCGGTCTCGCCACTGGACCCCTGGCTGGCGATCGACGCGGCGGTCCGCCGTACCGGCGACGAACGGCCGGCCTGGCACGGCGAGCAGGCACTGACCCGGCAGGAGGCGCTCGCGGCCTCGGTCGACGGCCGCCTCACCCTCCGGCCGGGCGCTCCTGGCGACCTGGTCGTGCTCGACGAGGACCCGCTCACCGCGAACCGCCCTCCCGTCACGCTGACCGTCGTCGCGGGCCGGGTCACCCACGGCGGCTAGCCGGATCGACCCGGATCGACACCGAGCGCGATCGTCAGCGCGAGCACGGTCTCCGGGTCCTCCAGCATGTCGCCGAAGAGCTCGCGCAGCTGCGCGACCCGGTAACGCACCGTCTGCGGGTGCACGAAGAGCGCGGCGGCGATGTCGTCGCGCCGTCCCTGGTACAGCAACCACGCGCGCAACGTCTCCGCCAGCTTGGTGGCACTCGCAGGGCGCAGGTCGGCCAACGGGGCGAGGGCGGCTGACCGGAGGTCCGCCAAGCGCGTCCGGGTCGGCGGTCAGCACCAGCTCGGGCAGGTGCTCCTCGGTGTCCCCACCCAGGCCGCGTTCCTGTGCCCGTCGGGCCCGGTCGTACGACGACCGCACCTCCAGCCACGGACGGGACGGTCCGACCAGGCAGTTCCTGCCCTCGACCGCACGGAGCAGGGCGGCCCTACCCCGTCCGTGCACGTCGGGGACGAGCAGCAGCACGGCTGCGTCCAGCTCCGGCAGGTCGGTCGCCTGCAAGGTGCTCTGGTGGACCAGCATCAGCACCGAGCCGACCTGTGCCTCGGGCACGATGACAGCCGTCAACGTCTTCGGTGGCGCCCACTCGGCGCGCTCGGCGGCGGTGACGACGGTCTTCTCGGGGGCGTCGGTCAGGAGGTGGCGCGCGATCCGGTCGAGCAACCGCTGGCGTACCCGGCCGGCCGTCGCCGACTCGTCGCCGTGGCCGGACACGCTCGCTGCGGACAGCTCGTCGATGTAGAAGAACACCGCTTGCGCGAACTCCGCCAGCGTCGTCGCGTCGACGCGGTTCTCGACGGCGAGGGTCGACAGGTGGTGCCAGGCGACCCGAGCACCGATCCGGTAGGCCGAGAGCAGCGCCTCCGAGCTGCGGCCGCTGCGCGCCTCACCCTGGCCCAGCTGGTAGGCACCCTCGATGGCGGCCGCCGGCGTCCGGGGCGCGGCCCCGCGTCGCTCCGACACCAGGGACAGGAAGCCTCCGAGCGCCACCCGAACGGCCGAGCGGATGGTCTCTCCCATCGGCCCGCTGAAGGCGTCGGTGTAGCTCGGTACCTCCTCGATGATGACGGTCACGACGTCGTCGGCGACGGTCGGCAGGCTGGCGCGGATCGCTACGACGACCTCGGGTGGCAGCACGAGAGCAGTGGGAGTGTGTCGGCGCGCCATACCCCGTCCTTGTTGTTCGCAACGCATAAAAACCGGTCTCGGATTCACCGTGTGCAGTCATGACCTTAGCGGCTTGATCGGAGACTCTTGATGGTGTGAGTTCTTCGAGTTTTTCCTCCCCGCTCCTGGTCCGGGGGTCCCAGCGCGGCGGCCTGCGCCGCCGGCTCCGGGCGCTGGCCGACGCTGCGGTGACCCCCCTCACTCTCGACGACGTCCTCGACGGCTTCCACCCGCTGCGCTCGGGCACCGACCTGCGCGGCCGGATCGTGGCCGTCCAGCCCGAGACCGCCGACGCGGCGACGATCGTGATCAAGCCCGGCCGCGACTGGTTCGGGCATGCGCCTGGCCAGTACCTCCAGGTCGGTGTCGACGTCGACGGCGTCCGGCTGTGGCGCTGCTACTCGCTGACCCACGGTCCCCGGCCCGACGGGCACATCAGCATCACCGTCAAGGCGATCCCGGGCGGCGTGGTCTCCCAGCACCTGGTGCACCGCGTGCGACCCGGCCAGATGATCCACCTGCAGCAGGCTGCCGGCGACTTCGTGCTCCCGGTGCCCCTCCCCGAGCGGCTGCTGATGGTGACCGCCGGCTCCGGCATCACCCCCGTGATCGGCATGCTGCGCAACCTGTTCTCCAAGGCCGAGCGACCGGCCACGGACATCACCCTGCTCCACGTCAACCAGGCCGAGCCGGACTCGATCTTCAAGGACGAGCTGCGCGCGCACGCGGCCGCCGGCCGGATCCGCCTCGTCGAGCACTTCGACGACCGGGACGGGCTGATAGACCTGACCGGCCTGGAGTCGCTCGTCCCGGACATCAGCCTGCGGACGTCGTACGCCTGCGGCCCGAGCGGCCTGCTCGACGCCCTCGAGGGCTGGTACGACGAGCGCGGACTCACCCTCAGCACCGAGCGGTTCCGTCCCGCCCTCCTCAGCCCCGATGACGCGGGCGAGGGCGGCAGCGTGTCGTTCGTCGGCGGCACCGTCGTCGAGGCGGACGGCGCCACCCCGATCCTCGACGCCGCCGAAGCGGCCGGCGTCATCATGCCCAGCGGCTGCCGGATGGGCATCTGCATGGGCTGCGTGCTGCCGATGAAGGAGGGCGCGGTCCGCGACCTCCGCAACGGCGAGATCACTGTCGCCGTGCCCGGCGAGACCCACCCCGGCGGCGTGAAGATCCAGACCTGCATCAACGCCGCCGCCGGCGACTGCCACCTCGACCACTAGCCAACCGCCGAAGGTCCGACACGGTCGCTCAGCGACCTCACGAGACCTTGACGAAAGGAACGCCCATGACTGCTGTCACCAAGAAGGCCGACAACCCGATCGCCCACCTCAGCCCCGAGGACATCGAGGCGATCGGCGTCCGCCTCGACGAGATCCGCCAGGAGATCCTCGACGACCGCGGAGAGCCCGACGCGGCCTACATCCGCCGGATGATCAAGACGCAGCGCTACCTCGAGCTCGGCAGCCGCGCCGTGCTCCTCGGCAGCGTGTTCCCGCCCGCGTTCATCGCCGGCACCGTCGGCCTGTCCGTGTCGAAGATCCTCGAGAACATGGAGATCGGCCACAACATCCTGCACGGCCAGTGGGACTGGATGCGCGACCCGAAGATCCACTCGACCACCTGGGAGTGGGACATGGCCACCCCGGCCGAGCAGTGGAAGCACTCGCACAACCAGGTCCACCACACCTACACCAACGTCGTGGGCAAGGACAACGACCTGGGCTACGGCATCATGCGCGTCGACGAGGACCAGCCGTGGCACCCCTTCTTCCTGGTGCAGCCTCTCTGGAACTTCGTCAACGCCTGCTTCTTCGAGTACGGCATCGCGGCCTACGACCTCGAGCTCGGCCGCAACCTGAAGATCCCCAAGGACAAGCGCAGCCCGGAGTTCCAGGCTGCCGTGAAGCAGGTCAAGAAGAAGATCCGCAACCAGGCCACCAAGGACTACCTGGTCCACCCGGCCCTGTCGATCCCGACCGGCTCGTTCCTCCCCACGCTCGTGGCGAACTTCACCGCCAACGTGGTCCGCAACCTGTGGAGCCACTCGATCATCATGTGCGGCCACTTCCCCGAGGGCGTCGAGACCTTCGAGAAGAACTCGATCGACGGCGAGTCCCGCGGGGAGTGGTACGTACGCCAGATGCTGGGCTCGGCCAACATCTCGGGCTCGAAGGCGCTGCACATCATGAGCGGCAACCTCTCGCACCAGATCGAGCACCACCTCTTCCCGGACCTGCCGTCCAACCGTTACGCCGAGGTGGCGCCGAAGGTGAAGGCGCTCTTCGAGCAGTACGACCTCAACTACTGCACCCGTCCGTTGGTGCCGCAGGTCTACTCCGCGTGGCACAAGGTGTTCCGGCTCTCGCTCCCCAACGGCTGGCTCGCGACCACCAACAAGCGCAACCTCCCGAGCCAGCTGACGATGCTCTACAAGATCGCCACTGCCGACAAGCGGAAGCGCCGCGTCATGACCCGGCTCCTCGAGCGCAAGGCCAAGCAGGACTACGACGCCGCGGCGTGACCCGTCGTTCTTGAGGACGATTCCAGCCGCTTCCCCGCATGGGCGGGGCGGCGGCTGGTAAGAGTCCGTTCATGGCACACCGATCACTCACCCTTCTGCTCCCCCTCGCCGGGCTCGTCCTTGCCGCGGCCGCGTGTCAACCGGCCGAGGACGAGGGGACCGACCAGACCCAGGACAACCCCTCGCCGGCACTGATCGCCGAGGACGCGGGTCTGGCGTGGTCCGCCACGCTGGAGGCGGACTGGTCGCCCACCCACGCAGTCGCCGTCGGCGACACCGTCGTCGTGTCCTCGAGCTGGGAGATCGACGAGGGCACCGAGATCACGGCTTACCGCCCCGACGGCTCGGTGGCCTGGCAGGACAGCGGGTACGGCGGCGCTCTGCTGGCCCCGATCGGCGACGACCAGGTCCTCATCTGCGACTCCTCCGAGTCCTGGACGGTCTCGGTCGAGGACGGCTCGGTCGTCAGCGAGGGCGACGCCGACGACGAGCGGTGCCCGGTCGCGGACGACGAGGCCGGCATCCCGGTCCCGCGCAACGACGAGGCCTACACCGTCGACGGCAACGTGCTGTCCGTCGAGGCACCGGGCGGGTCCTACGACGTCACGCTCGAAGGGCCGGTCGACGAGATCTGGGGCGTCGACGGCGGCGTCGTCGCATTCGTGGACGAGACGGACACGGTCACGTTCTACCGCTGAGTCGTTGCCGGCGTCCCGATCGCGCGGAGCGGCTGGTGCTGGCACGCTGGCCTCATGACGACCGTCTTCCAGAACGCTCACGTCTTCGATGGTCACCGGCACCTGGGACCGCCGACGACCGTCGTCGTCGAGGCGGACCGCATCGTCGCAGTCGGTGAGGTCGATCCGCCCAGCCGGCGCGCACGTGGTCGACGTCGGCCTCGGACTGCTGCTCCCCGGCTTCGTCGACGGCCACGTGCACGCGGTCCAGGGTGGGCTCGAGCGCGTCCGCTGCGACCTGAGCGACCTGGAGAACGAGCACGACTACCTGGCCAGGATCGGTTCGTACGCGGCGGAGCACCCGGGCGAGGAGTGGATCCTCGGAGGCGGGTGGGCGATGGCCGCGTTCCCGGGCGGCACTCCCGCCGCCGCGGCGCTGGACCGGGTGGTCCCGGATCGTCCGGTCTTCCTCCCCAACCGCGACCATCACGGTGCATGGGTCAACACCGCGGCGATGCGGCTCGCCGGCATCGGTCCTTCCACCCCGGACCCCGCCGACGGCCACCTGGAGCGCGACTCGACCGGGGCACCGACAGGGACGCTCCAGGAAGGGGCGATGCGACTGGTTGCCATGCACCTTCCGCGCACGACCCGGAGCGAGCTCGACGCCGCGCTGCTCGACGGCCAGCGCTACCTGCACTCCCTCGGGGTGACGGCGTGGCAGGACGCGATCGTCGGAGCGTACACAGGCATGGACGACAACGGACCGACGTACGCCGCCGTCGCCCGTGAAGGCCTCCTCACCGCCCGGGTCGTCGGTGCCCTGTGGTGGGACCGTGCGAGAGGCCTCGAGCAGGTCGACGACCTGGTCCGCCGCCGCGACCGAGCTGAGCACAGGTCGATTCGCCGCGACGGCGGTGAAGGTGATGCAGGACGGGGTCGTGGAGAACGGGACAGCGGCTCTGGTCGATCCGTACGTCGACCGCTGTGGAGACCCGACGACCAACTCCGGCACGTCGTTCGTCGAGCCGGCCGATCTGCGCCGCGCTATCCAGACGCTGGACTCGCAGGGCTTCCAGGTGCACGTGCACGGCCTCGGCGACCGCGGCGTCCGTGAGGCCCTGGACGCCTTCGAAGGCACCGATGCCGCCCACCGTCACCACATAGCCCACCTGCAGCTCGTGCACCCGGACGACGTCCCACGGTTCGGCCGGCTCGGCGTCAGCGCGAACATCCAAGCGTTGTGGGCCTGCCTCGACGACCAGATGGTCGACCTGACCATCCCGTTCCTCGGGCCGGACCGCGCGGACCGCCAGTACCCGTTCGGCGACCTCCACCGGGCGGGCGCTCGACTCGTTGCCGGCAGCGACTGGCCGGTGAGCACGCCGGACCCGCTCGCGGCCCTGCACGTGGCGGTCCACCGGACGGCGTACGGCGCCCCGGGACGGGCGGGGAGCGAGCCCTTCCTGCCCGCACAGGCGCTCGACATCGAGACCGCGTTCGCGGCGTACACCTCCGGGTCGGCATGGATCAACCACCTCGACCGGGCCGGGCGCGTGGCCCCGGGGTACGACGCCGACCTGGTGGTCCTGGACGGCGACCCGTTCCAGGACCCGTCCACGATCGGTGCAACCAGGGTCGTGTCGACCTGGGTCGGGGGCGAACAGGTCTACTCGGCGGTCGAGTAGCCCGGCCAACCAACCGGTGGTCGAGTAACCGGCCAACCGGTGGTCGAGACCGGCCAACCGGTGGTCGAGTAGCCCGAGCGCTCTGCGCGAGGGCGTATCGAGACCCCGTAAGTTACCTGCGGGTAGTATGCGGACATGAGCCACGTGACCTGCGAGATCGTCAACGGCGTCGCCCAGGTGCGCCTCGACCGCCCGGACAAGCTCAACGCGCTGACGCTGCCGATCCTGCGGGACCTCGCGAGCACGGCGCACCGGCTGCGCAAGGACAAGAGCCTGCGCGCGGTCGTGATCGCCGGGGAGGGCGACGCATTCTGCGCCGGCTTGGACTTCACCAGCGTGATGAGCAACCCGGCCGGCATCGCGAAGGCCTTCGTGCCCGTGCCGTGGCGCGGCACCAACCTCTTCCAGGAGGCGTGCTGGGCGTGGCGGCGGGTACCGGTGCCGGTCATCGCCGCCGTGCACGGCCACTGCCTCGGCGGCGGCCTGCAGATCGCGCTGGCCGCCGACTTCCGCATCGCCACCCCGGACTCGCGCTGGTCGGTGCTCGAGGGCAAGTGGGGCCTGATCCCCGACATGTCGGGCATCCGCAGCATCTCCGAGCTGGTCGGGATCGACCAGGCCAAGCTGCTGACGATGACCGCGGAGATCTTCGACGGAAGCCGCGCCGCGGAGCTCGGCCTGGTCACCGAGCTCGACAACGATCCCCTGACCGGTGCGCAACGCCTTGCGACCGAGCTGGCGACCAAGTCCCCCGACGCGCTGGCCGCCGCGAAACGGTTGTTCAACGACACCTGGCAGGCGTCGCCGCGCCGTACCTTCTCGCGCGAGCGCGCCGAGCAGGCCTACCTCCTCGTCGCCCGCAACACGAAGGCAGCGCGGGAGGCTGCGTTCAAGAAGGCTGACGCGGCCTACGGTCCGCGCGGTCGCTGAGCACGCTAGCCCTATCAACCACGAGCCGACTCTCACCTCTCTCAACGGCCGAAAACCGGCGTAAGGTCGTGTGAGCGAGGTCGTCGCCACGCGACCCCCGGGAGTTCTCTGGTGAACGGTGTCGGTGACCCGACACTCGCTTTCTCCACCCGACAGTCGATCTAGCACGGAGGTCAGCATGAAGTACGTCATCTCGTGGGTAGCCAAGCCAAACATGGGAGAGGCCGAGGCGGCCCGCTCCCTTCAGGTGTTCAGCAAGTGGGCGCCGTCCGAGAAGGTCACGTTCGAGCAGTTCCTCGGCCGCGCCGACGCCAGGGGCGGATTCGCAGTCGTCACGACAGACGATATCAACGCCGTCGCCCACGACATGGCCATCTTCGGGACCTGGTTCGAGATGGACGTCGTGCCGGTCATCGAGGTGGGCGACCTGGTGGCCGTCTCGGGCGAAGCGCTGGAGTTCATGGCATCCATCAGTTGATCCATCGCAACAGCGCACTGCGAGCCGACGGTGTGATCGTCCGCCGCGAGGGAGGCTGGCATGCCTGGTGGCCTCCCTCGTCCCGCTCTCGAATAGATGCAGCGCCTTCCTCGGCGAGTGCCCGTACAACAGGAAAATTCCGCAAGGTGAGTCGTACGGCCCGAGTCCGTGAGCCGGAATCCCCATGTACGTCGGAGTGGCGGTCCTGATCAACGCTCGATGCCGGGACTCAGGCCGCTCTCACTCCTCTGGGCAGACGGACTGGTAGGGCTGGGCGGGCAGGAACGTCTCCCACTCCTCCTCGGTCAGGTCCCGCCCGGCCATCTGGCAGGCGAAGTCGATGGCCCGGTCGACGTCGGTCTCCCAGCGGTAGACCGACCCGTCGTACGACGCGATCGCCACGTCGTGGCTGTCGCCGATGAACTGCGCGCCCGCCGGGACGGGTTCCTCCCGGTGGGATGGGTACACGGTGCCAAGCAGGTCCAGCGTCGTGGCGTCCCACAGGCTCACTCCGCCGTCTTCGGCGCCGGAGACCAAGAGCTCTCCGTCGTCGGAGTAGTCGAGCCAGTAGACCGGGGCAGGGAGGCCTGCGGATCGCCGCAGTTCGTCTCCGGTCGAGACGTCGACGGTGACGATCTCGCCAGTGCCTCCCGCCATCGCCACCGTCGAGCCGTCCGGAGAGGAAACCGCTGCGGCGGCAATCACATCCAGATCCCCTTCGGATCGGACCTCGCCGGTGCTGACGTCGATCACCCGCCAGTGCTCGGACAGCTGGTCCACGGAGACCTCGTGGACCATCGCGGTGCTCCCGTTCCCGATCGTGGTGACGGTGTGCCCCCCGATGTCGAGCCGCTCCCCCCGTGGTTGAAGAGTCTCGGCGTCGACGACGAAGGTGTGATCCCATTCGCCCACGAGCAGGCTGCGACCCTCGTCGACGTACGACACCCCCCACACCTCTTCGCCCTCGACGTCGACAACGTCCTGCTTCACGACGAGCTTGCCCGTGGTGGGGTCGAGGACTGTCACGACGCCGCCTGACTGGCACGGATCGACAGCGCACCAGCCGACATACTCGCCCACCGTCGGGGTGCCAGGTGCCCCAGGAGAAGGGGTCATGCACCGCCGGGAGGGGCGCCGGCGGCGTCCGTTCTCCAGTGGCGGTGTCGACGAAACTGACCCACCCCGTGCCGGTGTCGTCGAGCCAGCGATAGGCCACCTGTTGCCCGTCAGGGGAGAGGTCGGCCTCCGCGAACGTCTCGGCGTCGCCGACCTGGGTCGTCTGCTGCAGATACGTGTCCTCCGCGGACAGGTCCCAGGTGCGAAGCATCGAGTCGCTCGCCGCCGCCGTAGACCAGGTCGTTGTCGGGGCTGAAGCCGACGCCCCACGGGTCGAGGGTGTGCCAGCGTTCCAGTGGCCGGCCAGTGGCGGCGTCCCAGACGATGAGCTCGCCGTCGAAGGACGGTAGAGCCCACGAGCGTGCCGTCGGGAGAGAACCGCACCTCCGAGACGACGTCCTGGTGTCCACGCAGCGTGCGGACGGTCTCGCCGGTGGCCGGGTCCACCAGGAGCGGGTCCTTCTTCGTCTCGTCGTCCGTCGAGTCCTGGAGCGCGAGCAGGGTCCCCCGCGAGTTCAGGTTGAGAATGAACGCGTTCACCTCGGGGCGGCGCCAGATCCGCTCACCCGATGCCACGTCGTACGCCGTCAATGGCCAGCCGGTGTACAAGGTCTGGCCGTCCGGGCTGAGCGCCAGTCCTTGACGGTTCTCCCCGATCCGGATCCGTACGGGTGGTGTGGATGGGGAGCGCAAGTCCCAGAGCACCGCGTAGCCCCGGACCTCAGCACCCTGACTCGCGTCGGAACCCTCGAACACGGTGGCGGCCAGGTAGCGGCCGTCGGCGCTGAACTGGACATCGACCCCGACACCCGGTCTGCCGGGGTAGGCGAGCTTCCTCGTCGGCTGCATGGTGTCCGGGTCCAGCAAGCGCACCGGCTCGGTGGAGTCCCCGACCGTCAGGGTGGCGGCGAGCTGACTGCTGTCGGGGCTGAACGCCCCGATGAGGAACGCCTGCCCGTCCTCGGCCCGCCAGCCGGCGTCGTAGCTGCGCAGCAGCCGGTTGGTGGCGGCGTCGTAGAGGTGCATCCGGTTCCGGTCGTCTGAGGAGGCGACCCAGCGGCCGTCGCGGCTGACATCCATGACCTCCAGGTAGCCGCCTCCGGGCGGCGCCGACCGGACCAGCGTGGGGTGCTCCGCGAGTGCGGTCAACAGGTTGGCTCGGGTCTCCGGCGAATCGTCCAGCCGTACGCCCGCGGCCGCGAGCAGCAGGGAGAGGCTGATGTCGTCGATGAGCTGGGCTCGGGCTCCGACCCGCCGGGCGTCGGCGGAGACGGCCGACTGTTCGGCCTGTGCGGCGTTCTCGTTCGCTCGGTCGGACTGGATGGCAGCCAGGATCCCGGCGACCAGCGCGAGGACGAGGAGCACCGCGGCGCCGCTGAGCACGATCCGGAGCCGGCGGATCAGCCGGGCCTGGACACGTGCTCGCTCGGCTGCGCTCTGCTCCTCGGCGTCCGCGGCGCGGCGGGACGCGTCGAGGAACTCCCGCTCGGTGTCGGTGAGCGCGGTCTGGCCGCGGTGCTGCCAGTCCTGGACCCGGGCAAGTCGGATGCCGCGGTAGAGCTCGCTGTCGGGGCGACCCAGGGAGTCCCAGGCGTCGGCGGAGGTTGAGAGGTGGTGCAGCATCCGCTGCCCCTCGACGTCGTCGTCGAGCCAGCCCCGCAGCCGGGGCCAGGCCCGGGCGAGCGCCTCGTGGGTGATCTCCAGGACGCCGTCGTCACTGGTCACCAGCCGGGCGCCGACCAGCAGCTGGATCAGCTGGTCGTGCTCGGTGTCGTTGGCGATCAGCCGGCGGGGCACACGACTGCGCACCGGCTCGCCCTGGGAGCCGGGCGAGACCAGGCGGAGCACGAGGTCACGCAAGAGGTGTCGCTGGTCGACCTCGATCCGCGCGTAGAGGCGCTCGGCGGACTGGGCGACCGCGTCGTGGATGCCCCCGGTGGCCCGGTAGCTGGCCACGGTCAGGGTGTTGCCCTCCCTGCGCTTCCAGGTCTCCAGCAGGGCGTGGGAGAGCAGCGGCAACGCGCCGGGGTCTTCCTTGACCTCCCGCACCAACACGTCCACCAGGCCGGGCTCGATCACCAGGCCCGCCTGTCGGGCCGGGCCCTCGATCGCCTCGCGCAGATCGCCGCTCCTCGAGCCCGCCCACCAGGTAGAGCCCCCGTTCGACGAGGCGGCTGAACGCCGGACTGGACGCGAGGTCGGCCAGATGGTCGGCGCGCAGCGCCACGACCACGGTCCGTCCGGCCGCCTCGGCGGTCAGCGCCTCGAGGAACTCCTGCCGCTCGTTGGCGTCAGCGCACAGGGAGTACAGCTCCTCGAACTGGTCGACCACCAGCACCGTCTCCGGGCCGCGTCGGGGTGGGCCTGACCCAGCACGGTGATCGTCTGCATCGGGTGGCTACCGGGCGTGATCGAGACCGTGGGTCTGCCCCGGCCCCGCAACGTGGCCGCGACCCCGGCCTGCAGCAGCGAGGACTTCCCACACCCCGAGGGTCCGACCAGGACCAGCAACGACGTCCGGCGCAGGATCTCCAGGCAGGAGTCCACGTCGTCGTCGCGGCCGAAGAACCGGTCGGCGTCGCCCTCGCCGTACGGCTGGAGCCCCTGCCACGGGCAGGTCGCCGCCGACGGCGCCAGCGCCGGGCCGGCTCAGCAGCGAGGGGTCCTGGCGCAGGATCCCCTGCTCCAGGGCCATCACGTCGGGGCCGGCGTCGATCCCCAGCTGACGGGCGAGCACGGACTTGAGCTGGTGAATCGTGCGCAGCGCCTCTCCCTGGGCTCCGGACTGGTACTGGGCCAGCGCGAGCAGCGACCAGCGGCGTTCCCGCAGCGGAGCTGCCCGCACCAGGGCCTGGGCATCGGCCAGCACCTCCTCGTGGCGGCCCGCGCGCAGATGGGCGTCCACCCGGAGCTCTTCGGCCTCCAGCCGCAGCTCGCCGAGCCGTTTTGCCTCATCCGCCGCCGGTGGCCAGGAGTCCACGTCGGCGAACGCCTCGCCACGCCACAGCGACAACGCCTGGGTCAGCAGGTAGCCAGCGCGATCGACCTCCCCCAGCGTCAGCAGCTCCCGGCCGCGAGTGACCAGGAGCTCGAACTGCATCGAGTCGATCTCATCGGCAGCCAGGGTCAGGGCGTATCCCTGCGTGGAGGTCTCGATCGCCTCCTTGCCCATCACCTTCCGCAGCCGCGCGATGCACCCCTGCAGCACCTTGCCCGCCGTCGCAGGCGGGGTGTCGCCCCAGAGGGCATCAGCGATCCGATCCGGCGCGACCGGGTGACCCGGACGCGTCGCCAGCACCGCGAGGACCACGCGGTCGCGGGGGCTCAGGCTCGCCGAGCCGTCCCAAGTCAACGGGCCGAGAACGGCGATACCCACCTGCTCACCATCGACCCAGGTTCGCCCGCGGTCAACACCGCCGGCACCGAGCTGATACCGCTCCGGCACCGCTCCGGGGCGGTTTCGACACCGCCCCCTGCCAGACCGGGAGGTGACGCGAGGCACCCGGCCTCGTCCCACAAGGAGAACTTCCATGAACAGCTTTGCACTCACCGCAGACTCACACAGCTGGTGGCTGCCCTCAGCCGTCGCCGGCGCGATCGGCGCGATCGCACTCGGCGCGATCCTGATCCTGCCGACCCTCAGGGAAACAGCCGCCCCCGTGAACAACGCTCCCGCAGCCTCGATCCCCGGCGCCGACAACGGCAGCGCATGCTTCATGCAGCGAGTCCCGCGGAACCAGGGCGACCAGCTGCCCCAACCGGTCTGCGGGTAACCATGCCGGCCCGAGCCCTGCCACCCATCCCCCAGGTGGCAGGGCTCCGGCCCTCGCCCAGCGCCCCGACACGTCAGCCTCCTGAGCTTCGGAGGAGCAAGTGCGAGCAGTCCTGCGTGCCTATCGCGGTGGTGCGACCGCGGCGCCACTGAGGAGGGCGCAGTCGGCGTAGGGTCGCGACGTGGATGAGGATCCAGTCGGTCTTCGGGCATGCACGGAGGAACGCCTGTGGCCGCTGATCGAGAGGCTGTTCGCTTCCCACGAGGTGGCCGGCCTGGCGGTTGCGGTGGTGCGGGAGGAAGAGGTCGTCTCGCGTGGTTTCGGCGTCCGTGACGTCGGCACCCGTGCGTCGGTGACTCCGGAGACGATGTTCCACCTGGCGTCGGTGTCGAAGCCGTTCGTTGCGACCGCGGTCGTGTCGATGGCGACCGCTCGGGGCGCCGAGGAGCCGGTGCTCGACCTGGATGCTCCGATCAACGTATGGGTGCCCGAGTTCACGTTGGCCGACGGCCGCGCGGGAGAGGTGACAGCCCGGGGCCTGTTGAGCCATACGAGTGGTCTCCCGGATGTCTCGGAGTACGGCTGGCACGACCCGAAGCTAGGTGACGACGCGCTCAGCGAGTTCGCTCGCAGCTTGTCGGGTTGGCGCTTGAAGGCGGAGCCCGGCTCGGGGTTCTCCTACTCCAACGCCGGGTTCGAGCTGCTCGGGCTGCTGCTGTCCAGGGTGACCGGCACGACGTTCGAGGAGGCCGTCCGACGGCTGGTCCTGACTCCGCTCGGGATGCGGGACAGCACCTTCCTCCGCAGCCAGGTCCCCGCGGACCGGGCTGCGTCGCCCCACGTCGGTATGCCGCTGTCGGTCCCCGAGGGCGTCTATCCCTACACGAGGCGCCATGCTCCCAGCTCGAGCCTGCATTCCAACCTGGTCGAGATGTGTCGCTGGATGGTCGCCCATTTCGAACCCGCCGAGGTGGCGCCCGGGAGGCGCGAAGGTCAGTGGGCGCGACTCGACCCGGTGCTGCTCGACCTGTTGTGGCAACCGGTGGTGCCGGTGGGTGACCCCCCGTGGGAGGAATTCATGGGGAACGGCTGGGCCGTGGGCAGCTATCGCGGGCACCGGGTGCTTGGCCACAGCGGAGCGGACCCTGGGTTCGGCTCGCGGCTCGTGCTGGTCCCTGAGCGGCGCACTGGAGTCGTCGTCCTGGCCAACTCCAACACCGTGCCAACCTGGGCAGTCGTCGAGGCAGCGCTCGACGTCGCCCTCGCCGATCCAGCCACCTCGACGAACTCCCCGGCGACGCCTGAGGATCTCGGCGAAGGCCTGACCGCCCTGCGCGGGTTGCTGCCCCCGGTCGTCCGTCCCGTCGCCAGGGTGCTGGCCAGTTCGGGTCCGGACGCGGCAGCAGCGAGCTTTCACGAACTGTCCGCGGCCGAGCCAGCCGACTACGACCTCGACGACGACGAGTTCGAGAAAGCCGTGTGGGGAGCGATCGAGCTGCATCGCACGAGCCTGGTCTGGCCGCTCCTGCGCCTGTGGACCGCGTTGCGTCCGAGCTCCTCCATGGCCTGGACGATGACCGGTTGGGCCCATCAGGTCGACGGACAGCCAGACCTGGCGAAGAGCCTTCTCCAACGCGCTCTCGACCTCGACCCCGAGAACGACGACGCCGCGCTGATCCTCAGCAACCTCCCGGCGGGATGACCACAGCGCGCGGCGCGGGATCCAGCCCGGTCGCAGGATCCGCAC
>CAVRUB010000011.1:0-510783 GCA_963724275.1 uncultured Actinomycetota bacterium
TCCGTTTCGCTGGCGTGTACGTGAACGAGCCGTCGTTGTTCGCACTCCATACCAACGTTCCATTCAACGGGCCCGTTTCGAGGAAGGCCAGCCACTTCGTGCGACCGAAAGTAACACTCGCAGGGTCCGTATCAGGATCGGTGTCGTTGGCGAGCACGCCGGTGGCCGCGGTTTTCACGAGTGGAGTGTTGGACACAGTGATGTACAAATCCGCCGCGCCGTCTGGCGCTTTGTTCTCAGCCTCCACGCTCACGATATTGGACGGTCCACTGAGAATGCCGCCCGCGAAATTGGCATTGGCGACATAGGTGAAGAACTCCTTGTCCGGGAGGTCCACGTCGTCGAACGACGTTGAGGTGTGCGCGGTCGCGAGATCGCCGACGGGCGTCGCAAGCCCAATCCCGTTCCCGCGCGCGCGGCGCACCCTGTAGGAGACCGTATCGCCAACGTTGGGGCGACCCCACGTCAGGTGGTTACGGTGGAGTGGTGTCGTCGGAGTTGTCCCGCAGGCGTAGGTCGGATTGGAGCCGCCGATCACACAGGCCGCCAGCTGATTGGGAGGCGCGAACTTGAGCTCCGCCATCAGGTCGCTCTCGAGTTCAGCTCCGTTGATACCCATGATGTAGGTGCCGTCAATCACGGAGAGACCGTCAATGACGGAGAGTCCGTTGATCGAGATGCCGTCGATAACCGACAGCCCGTCAATCACGGAGAGGCCGTCAATGACGGACAGTCCGTCGATCACGGCGAGACCATCAATGACCGAGAGGCCATCGATCACCGACAGACCGTCAATCACAGACAGGCCGTCGATGACCGAGAGCCCGTCAATCACAGACAGGCCGTCGATCACGGAGAGGCCGCTCGATGAGGAAGCGGCATTCCGGCCGGCGCCGATCTGATTCAGGCGGACGTTGTCCCAGTCGTTCGTGCCGTTCAGCGTGCCGTCGATGCTGCCGTCGAAGTTCACGTCCTGGTTCGGGTGCGTCACCGGACCCAGCCCATCCCAGTCGATAATCGCGTCGAGGGAGTTCGTTTCGAGGCGCCCGGAGATCTCCTCTCCTGTTTTCTGGGAGCCGTCACAGTGTTTGGTCGCAGTCGGCACCAGCAGCTTGGCGCCCAGTGAATTGGGCTTGAGCGGCGCGTACCATGCCGTCCGATAGGGCGCCGCGGGAGCGATCGCCGCGTCGAACAGAGCGTTCTCCGTAACGTTGCCAGCGCTCAACCCGAACACCCCGCCCGAGTAGTTCAGCTGTGGCTTGCCCGCCGCATCGAGCAGTCCGTTCATCTGGTAGAGATAGCTGATGATGCTGAAGTGATTGGGTTTGCACTGTGGCGGCATCAGCACGTTGACGCGGCCCTTGCTGCCCGACGTGAACACGGGCTCTTCGCCGCTATGCCACAGGCGCAGGTTATGCCCGAGTTCGTGCATCGTCGTCGACGCCTGAAAGAACTCGCTGCCGACAAAGTCAGGCGAGAACCCCAGCGTGATCATTCCGTAGGCGCCAGGCAGATCACCGACGCCCGAGATGCCTTTGGGCGTGTGAAACAGCGGATTCGGCGAATGGCCGGCCTTGCATCCACCATTCTTCTCGAGTCCAACGAGCTTTCCGTCAGGGTCAACGCAGCCGTACGGTGATTTCGCTGATCCTCGCGCGTGGGCGTAGAGGAAGTAGTGGAAGATCCCGCTTCGCTCCGCGTCGAACCGACGCCGCGTGCAGGGTGCGGTGTTCGGGTTATTGTCCCGAGCGAAGGTTTCGCACTCTCGCTGTTTGGCAACGGTTTTTTCTGTGCCGTTGTCGTTCACCCAGGCGTCACGAAGGAGTTGGAAGCCGAACTTCCAGCTCACAGTGCCCGGGTAATCCGGGAACTGGCACAGCACATTCGGCGCAACGACACAGCGGGTTTCCGTGATCATTTCGCCGCCGCGCGCATTTGCTGTAATCAGATAGTCCGTATAGTTCGTGTTCAGATTGGGCGCTACTGCTGGACCGGTGCCTCTCGCGAGCTGTTCTGCGGTCCAGAGCGAGGCATAGTTCGGTCCCGCGTCGATATGCAGCCGGATGCTGGCCGGCGCGAACCTGAACGCGTCACCCAGCAATTTCAGCGTCGCCGGTGGGGGCATATGTGTGTGCCCCTTCGTGTCCGTGGCCGAGCCGTACTGCATGGGGCTCGCCGCACTCGCGAACGCCTGCATGTCGCCCGACTTCGAGGAACAGATCTTTCTGTCCTGAACCGGCATCCATCGCATGGATATCCGGGAACGGTGTGCCGTTCGGCGTCGAGGAGACCGCTCGTGTCCTCCAGTAGGTCGATGAGGCCGTCGCCGTCGCCGTCCTTCACCGCGACGCTGTAGATGATGGCGGCCCAGGCCAGGCAGTCATACGGAGTGGCCTTCGTCCGAGTGAGCGAGGTCACGATCTGTTCGCCGTACGGGAAGGTGTTGGTCCCCGCGACCGTCGGGTTGATGTTGTACGTCGTTCCACCCGCGATCCGAGGAGGTGTTCGTGCTGCCCTCAAACGGATTCAACGGAAAATTGGCGTTCCCCACGCGGACGTTCTCCGTCGGGTTCGGCGCACCGCTCCCGACGATGTGAGTCATCCGCCCGGTGGTTGGGTCGGCCGCCTGGAGGAACCCGCCAATCGTCTTCGTCATCCCGGCGTTCGGCATTTCGACGAAGGCACCGTCATACACCACGATGTGCCGCAGCGCCTTGGTCTCGTCAGGGTCGACGTAGACGAGGAACAGCGTCGCGCCGGCGCTCAGCGGCACGGTGTTTCCACCGGTCGCCTGCGGCAGCGTGACATCGTGCCCCGCCAAACCGTTCGCTTTCAGATCGTCGGCGTTGACCAGCCGCTTACCGGTCGGGATGCTCTTTTCATCGAGCTGCGGCGGCAGGTAGTGCAGCACGTCCGCCTGAAACATGTTGATCGCGTACGGCCCGGTGCCGGAGCCTGAACCAAAACACGGGGCGGCCGAGGGATCCAACACCTGGCTGACCTTTCGAGCGTGCAACAGCTGGTTCCCGCGGAACGACGCGTTCGGCGCGCTGGCGCCAGATAAGGTGACGGTCTCCCAGTAGAGAAACGCCGCGACGATATCGGCGTTCTTCGGTACGCCGCTGATGTTGATCGTTCCGGTGACGAAGCCGTTTTTCGCGTTCTTCGGGTCTGACATCCACGCCGGCGGCGACATAATCGCCCACGACCGTGTAGCTCTTCGAGTAGTTCGAGCTGATCCTGGGCAAGGACGGCAGCGGGCAGAACAGGACGCAAGGCAGAGCGCGACGAGAGCGCGGCTGGGGGAAGACCATCCGTGACTCACCTCGGGGGACGAAATTCGCGGCAAAATAGGCAAATGAGTTAGTGAAAGGACGGCGGGCCAAAAGTCTACGATGGCCGACTCGTCCGTTGCACAGTTTTTTTGCCTACAAAAAGGAGTGATCGTTGAGAAGGGCGACAGCGAAAAGGCTGAAGCGCCGACTGCTGCTGAGAAGCTTTACGTCCCGAAACCGGAATGTGACGGCGTGACCGGGCTAGAACGAGAGTGACTCCTTGAACACCATGTCCTTCAGCTTGAAGTCTTTCCTGACCTTGTAGCCGCCGATGATCGTCGAGATCTCGACTTCGCCGTCGGTGCCGTGGTCGGGTCTCTCCTTCGGGAACTCGAGGATCATGGTTGCGGTAATGCCCGTGAGTTGTCAGCACCGCCGCCGAATCCGCCTCCGCCAAAGCCACCGCCACCGAATCCGCCCTGCGCGACCGGGACGATCTGGACGCCGCCGCTGTGGCGGCCGCCCCCTGCCGTCCGCGCGCCGGCGGTGGCGAACCTCCTTGCCCTCCTTGTCCAGGAGCTGGACGGACCCGGCGGTCGCCATCAACTCCTTTCCTTTCACTTTGAGGACGGTGATCTGCGCCGACTTCGGTAGCTGCGTCCGCAGGAACTGCGGAATTTTGGCGATGGCGAACGCGTAGCGGATGTGCGGTGCGGACAGGTTCTTTTCCAGTTCAGGGGATGCCGGCACGCCCGCCGCCAGCTGCTGGCGCGCCAGCGCCATCCTGATCGGTGTCGCGCTCCGCACGCTGACGATCAGATTCCACTCCGGCACCGGGCCGAGATTCGCGCCGATGCGTTCGTGCGTCATCGTGCCTTTCCCGCCCAGGGCGAGTCTGTCAGCACCTTGTCGACGTCCTTGTGGGCCCACTCCATGAACGGCTTGGTTTCCCACACCTTCGCCGCCGATGCGACGGCAACCAGGACCGACCAGAGGATGGCAGTCGCCTTCACGTGTCTCATACCATTTCTCTCGCGTCAATCGGTGACGCAGCCTTCAGATGCCGATTTGACGAGCCGCACGTACTTGCTCAGCACGCCACTCGTCGCTTTCGGCGCCGGCGCCTTCCATGACGCGCGCCGCGCCGCAAGCTCCTGCGTCGCTCAGCGTCGACGCGCAGCTCGCACGCCCCGCGCGTCGATCACGATGCGGTCGCCATCGCGAACGAGCGCAATCGGACCGCCCTCCTGGGCTTCCGGCGTGATGTGGCCAATGATAAACCCGTGCGAGCCGCCTGAGAATCGGCCGTCGGTCAGCAGCGCCACGTCGGCACCCAGGCCCGCGCCCATGATCGCGGATGTCGGCGTCAGCATTTCCGGCATCCCGGGACCGCCCTTCGGCCCCTCATAGCGGATCACGATGACATGGCCCTTGGCGATCTCGCCTTTTTCCAGCCCGGCGAGCATCGCTTCCTCAGAGTCGTAACACCTTCGCCGATTCCGGTGAACCGCTCCCCTTCTTTTCCAGTGATCTTCGCCACCGAGCCGTGCGGGGCCAGGTTGCCGCTCAGGATGCGGATGTGCCCGCGCGGCAGGATCGGCTTCTCGATCGGCTGAATGATCTGCTGGCCGCTCTTCAGCGGCTGCGCGTCCGACAGGTTCTCTTCGAGGGTCTTGCCCGTGACCGTCATGCAGTCGCCGTGCAGGTATCCGCGCTCGAGCAGGTACTTCATCACCGCCGGCGTGCCGCCGACGCCGTGCAGATCCTCCTGCACGTACTTGCCGCTCGGCTTCAGATCGGCCAGCAGGGGCACGCGATCGCTGGCCCGCTGGAAATCGTCGAGCGCGAGAGCGACTCGGCGGCCTTGGCAATCGCGAGCAGATGCAGCACGGCGTTCGTCGACCCGCCCACCGCCATCACCATCGTCAGCGCGTTCTCGAACGAACGGCGCGTCAGGATATCGAGCGGCTTGAGATCGCGCTCGAGCAGCACCCGGACGGCCGCGCCCGCGCGACGGCACTCGTCGGTCTTGCCTGGATCTTCAGCCGGGCAGCGAGGAGCTGTACGGCAGCGACAGTCCGAGCGCCTCGATGGCGACCGCCATCGTGTTGGCGGTGTACATGCCGCCGCAGGCGCCCGCGCCAGGGCAGGAATGACGGACGATCTCGAGCCGCTGCTCGTCGGTGATCGTCCCGGCAAGATACTCCCCGTACGACTGGAATGCCGAGATGATGTCCCGCGGTTTTCCCAGGGCCGAGCCGGCGCGGATCGTTCCGCCGTAGACCATCAGCGACGGCCGGTTCAGGCGCGCCATCGCGATGACGCTGCCCGGCATGTTCTTGTCGCAGCCGGGGACGGTGACGAGCGCGTCGTACCACTGCGCGCCCATCACCGTCTCGATCGAGTCGGCGATGAGATCGCGCGACGGCAGCGAGTAGCTCATGCCGTCGGTGCCCATCGACAGCCCGTCGCTCACGCCGATCGTGTTGAAGCGAAGGCCGACGAGGCCCGCCGCCTGCACGCCCTCCTTGATCGCGCCGGCGAGGCGGTCGAGGTGCATGTTGCAGGTATTGCCCTCGTACCACATGCTGCAGATGCCGACCTGCGGCTTCTGCAGGTCCGCATCCGTCAGGCCGATGCCGTAGAGCATCGCCTGCGACGCGCCCTGGCTGCGGGGCTGCGTGACGCGGGAGGAGAATTGTTAACATCGAAGACTATGCTCTACCGAGGCACCGAGTTCAGAGAGAGGACGGAATCTGGGCTCGCCTGGCGTGCAGCACGTAGTTCCCAACAGTCGCGGGCTGCGGCAGCTGCACCGGATCGAGGAACGGCATCATGTTGCGCAGCTTCGCGCCGACGACCTCGATCGGATGGTTCCGGTCCGCCTCACGCAGCTTCTTGAAATTGGGCTGGCCGGCCTCGTTCTCCGCGATCCACTTCTTCGCGAACTCGCCGGACTGGATCTCCTTCAGCAGCTGTTTCATCGTCGCCTTGGTGTCGGCCGTGACGATGCGCGAGCCGGCCGTGTAGTCGCCGTACTCGGCGGTGTCGCTGATCGAGTAGCGCATGTACTGCAGCCCGCCGCGATACATCAGATCGACGATCAGCTTCAGCTCGTGCAGGCACTCGAAGTATGCAATCTCGGGCTGATATCCCGCCTCGATCAGCGTCTCGAAGCCGGCTTTGACCAGCGCGCTCGTGCCGCCGCAGAGCACCGCCTGCTCGCCGAACAGATCGGTCTCGGTCTCCTCGGCGAACGTGGTCTCGATCACGCCGGCGCGCGTGCAGCCGATCCCGCGCGCATACGACAGCGCCGTCGCCCGTCCCTTGCCGGTGACGTCCTGATGCACGGCAAGCAAACCAGGGGTGCCGGCGCCTTCCTTGAACACCTCGCGGACGCGGTGGCCCGGCGCCTTGGGCGCCACCATCGTGACGTCCACGTCCTTCGGCGGCACGATCCAGTTGAAGCGGATGGCAAAGCCATGCGCGAACATCAGCATCTTGCCGGCGCTCAGGTGCTGCTCGATCTCGGCCTTGTAGACGCGCGCCTGGTGCTGATCAGGGATGAGGACCATGATCACGTCGGCCCACTTCGCCGCGTCCGCGACGGAGAGAACGCGCAGCCCCGCGCTCTTCGCCTTCTCTGCGGACTTGCTGCCGGCCTGCAGGCCGACGACGACGTCAACGCCGCTGTCCTGCAGGTTCAACGCGTGCGCGTGCCCCTGCGACCCGTAGCCAATTACCGCGACCTTCCGCTGACGAATCAGCTCGAGGTCTGCGTCGCGGTCGTAAAACATCGTTGCCATTGCGTTGCTCCTGAGGAAAGGGTGGCGGGAAGGTTATACAGGAGGAACGGAGCACGGAGGTTGCGGAGACATCTTCTCCGTTGCTCCGTTATCTCAATTACGAATACTGCGCCGTCGACAGGGCATATCGCCGCGGCGCATGGCCACCTGGCCGGTGCGCACCATCTCGACGATGCCCAGCGGTTCGAGCCGCGCGATCACCGAGTCCACATGCGGCGGCTCGCCGGTGATCTCCAGCGTCATCGTCTGCTCGCCCGAATCGACGATATGCGCGCGAGTTTCGTCGACGACGCGAAGAATCTGGCCGCGATCGTGTCCGCCGACGGCCACCTTCACCAGCGCCAGATCGCGGGCGATCGCCGGCACGTCGCGCAGGTCCTCGACCTCGAGCACGTTGACGAGCTTGTAGAGATAGGCCATGACGCGATCGAGCGTTGACCTGATCGCTGTCCATGACGATCGTCATGCGCGAGATGCCGGCGACGTCGGTCCGGCCGACGGTGAGCGACTCGATATTGAAGGCGCGGCGCCGGAACACGAGCGCGACGCGGTTCAGGACGCCAGGCTTGTCTTCAACGAGTGCAACTAACGTATGCAGCATGACAACTCAGATCGGATCTGCCGCGGTCTCGACCAGCACCGATTCCTTCGGCCGGCGGATCATCGCGTCGAGGTCGTTGCCCGCGGGCACCATCGGGTACACGCTGTCTTCCTGCTCGACGCGGAAGTCGATCACCACGGTGCCTTCGGCCTCGCGCGCGCGGGTCGACCACGTCGGCCACCTCCGGACGCTTCTCGGCGCGGAGGCCAAGCAACCCGTGCGCTTCGGCGAGCTTGACGAAGTCCGGGACTCCGCAGCGGCGTTGCCGCGTAGCGCCGTTCGTAGAAGAACTCCTGCCACTGCCGGACCATGCCGAGATAGCCGTTGTTGATGACGGCGACGTTGACCTTGACGCTTTCCTGCGCGGCCGTGGACAGCTCCGCCGCCGTCATCTGGAAGCCGCCGTCGCCGACGATCGCCCACACTTCCGCGTCGGGCTTCGCGATCTTGGCGCCGATGGCCGCCGGCAAGCCGAAGCCCATCGTGCCGAGGCCGCCCGACGTGATGAGCGTCCGGGGCTCTTCGTGGTGGTAATACTGCGCCTCCCACATCTGATGCTGTCCCACGTCGGTGCAGACGATCGCCTTGCCGTCGGTGAGGCGCCAGATGTCGTTGATCACGTGCGCGGCGTAGAGGTGGCCGTTGTCCGGAAGCGACTGGATGTCGCGGACCGCGGCATCACCCTTCATCGACTCGATGTATTTCAGCCACGGCGCCGTGCTCCTTCGGCTCGACGCGTCGAGGAGGTCCTTCAGCGCTTCGCGAAGGTCGGCGACGATCGCGGCGTCGGCCTTCACGTTCTTGTTCATCTCGGACGGATCGATGTCGATGTGGATCTTCTTGGCGTTCAGCGCGTACGTCTTGATGTTGCCGGTGACGCGGTCGTCGAAGCGCATGCCGAACGCCAGGAGCAGGTCGGCTTCCTGAATCGCGTGGTTGACCCACGCTTCGCCGTGCATGCCCATCATGCCGATGTTGAGCGGGTGGCTGGCCGGAAAGGCGCCGAGGCCGAGCAGCGTCAGCGCGACCGGCGCGTTGATGCGCTCGGCGACCTTGCCGCACCTCGGCCATCGCGCCGCTCTGCAGGATCCCCTGCCCGGCCAGGATCACCGGCTTCTGCGCGTTCTTGATCAGCTCGACGGCCTTGGCCAGCTCGCCCTTCGACACCGCCAGCTTCGGGCGATACCCGCGCATCGTCACCGGCGCGCGGATCCCACTCGAATTCCATCTTCGCCTGCTGCGCATCCTTGGTGATGT
The DNA here is from genome assembly GCA_963724275.1 of uncultured Actinomycetota bacterium. Taxonomy (GTDB): domain Bacteria; phylum Actinomycetota; class Actinomycetes; order Propionibacteriales; family Nocardioidaceae; genus Nocardioides. Next base: position 8,940 of record CAVRUB010000011.1, read on the forward strand.
CCACCAGCACCGGTCCGGGCCGGCCGGACTTGGCCAGCAGGAAGGCTTCCTTCATCGCCGGCATGATGTCTTCGATGCGCGTCACCAGATAGCTGTGCTTGGTGATCGGCAGCGTGATGCCGGTGATGTCGGTTTCCTGGAACGCGTCGTAGCCAATCAGCTTGCTCGGCACCTGGCCGGTGATGCAGACCATCGGCACCGAGTCCATCATCGCGGTCGCGATGCCGGTGACCAGATTTGTTGCACCAGGCCCCGAAGTCGCAATCGCGACGCCGACGCCGCCACCCGCGCGCGCATAGCCGTCGGCCATGTGCGTCGCGCCCTGTTCGTGCCGGACCAGAACGTGCCGAACCGGGTAATCGAGCATCGCGTCGTACGCCGGGAGGATGGCTCCACCCGGATACCCGAAAACGGTGTTTACCCCTTCGTGAACAAGGCATTCCCAGATGATCTGGGCCCCGGTGCGTTGGCTAGGCATGTTGCTCAGTCTGCCCTGTCGAGCTTGTATCAGTCAAATTGATAGTCGTTCATACACAATAACCGATATCTAATCATAGCCGAGGGCCTCCCGCTGGCTGGACCAATCCTTGAACTACACTCATTGGCACAGGGGGAACCAGATGAAGACTCAGTGGATGGCCGTGGCCGTGCTCAGCGCCGCTCTTGCTGCGGATGCAGCGACAAACCGGCGGAAAACGCGCAAAACAGCCCGCAAAACGATGGGACAACGGTCACTGTGCCTCAGGAGCCGGGCGCTGCGGCGAATCTTCAGCCGGCGCGCTACGGAGCAGCCTGCGGTGTCCCCGAACAGGGACGTTTCTACACGGTCGAGCAAGCCCGCCTCTGGAACGGCGAGCAGGCCTGCTCGAACGAGCGAACCGGCGCGGCTTGATCGAGACCCGCTGACGCCCCGCGGGCCGCGGCTGCGCCCGCTGCACCGGTGGTTCGCATCGTGACGATCCCGGCTGGCACCGCGCTGCCGCTCGAGTTGACGACGGCGGTCTCGAGCGCGAGTGCGCAGGTCGAAACGCCGGTCAGCGCTCGGCTCCGTCGTGCGGTGACGATTGACGGCACTACGGTCCTGCCCGCGGGGACCGTCGTGCATGGCGAAGTGAGCGAAGTCGATCGCGCCGGACGCGTGCAGGGGCGTTCGCGACTGGCGTTGCGGTTCACTTCAGTGGTGATCGACGGGCGTCGCGAATCCTTGCGCACCAACCCGGTGAGCGTTCGAGGGCGAGGCGACCAAGAGCGAGGACGCCACGAAGATCGGCGCGGGCGCGGGCATTGGCGCAGCAATCGGCGGAATCCTCGGCGGCGGATCGGGCGCGGCGAAGGGTGCGGTGATCGGCGGCGCCGCCGGCACGGGCGCTGTGCTGGCGACGCGCGGCAAGGAAGTCGAGCTCGCCGCGGGCGCCGATTTGAATCCCACGCTGGCCAGCGCGGTCGAGGTGGAAGTGGACTAGGAGCAGTCCTCAGGAATCAGGGGTCAGGGATCACGGTCAGGTGATACCCTGACCCCAGCCATGCGGCTTGCGACTGCGCTAGCAGCGCTCGGTTCTTCTCGCCATCCCGCTGTCCGCGGCAGACTGGATATCCCTCCGGTCCGAACACTTTCAGCTTTACGGCAACGCGACCGAGCGCGAGCTTCGTGATGTTGCCCTTCGCCTCGAGCAGTTCCGCGAGGCCATCGGCAAACTTCACCCGGGCAGCGTGCCGGACAGCGCCCCACCGGTGATTGCGCTGATCTTTCGCGACGATCGATCGTTCCGGCCCTTCATGCCCCGTGCAAACGGGCGCGTCGTGCCAGTCACCGGCGTGTTCACAGGAGGACCGGACGCTGCCTACATCGGGTTGAGTCTCGAGTCAGGCGAAGAGGCCTATCCCGGCATCTATCACGAGTACTCGCACTATCTGCTCCGCGGCGCGTTCTCAGCCGTGCCGCTGTGGTTCAACGAAGGCCTGGCCGAGTACTACAGCATGTTCGAGGTCACCAACGGAGGCCGCAGCGCCCGGATCGGAAGCCCGCACGAGAGCCATATCGCGCTTCTCCGCGACCGGCGACTCCCCCTGCCGCAGACTCTTCGCGATCACTGGCGGATTCTGCCGAATACACGCGCGACGTTCCCGACCGCATCGTCCTCTATGCGCAATCGTGGCTGGTCGTTCACCACGCCCTGCACGGTGAGCCGCGGCGGCGGGATCAGTTGACTGCGTTCGCGCGCAGGATGGCCGCGGGAGGAGAACTGGCAGCGAGTCTTCGGGACACCTACGGGATCAGCGTGACGGACCTGGACCGCGAGCTTCAGGCCTACGTTCGCAGATCCGTGTTCCAGGACACGAGTGTTGACTTCACCGCCAGCGTGCGGACCAGGCTGGACGCGCGCGCGACTCCAGCGGATGAAGCTGACCTTGACGCCCGGCTGGGCGGGCTGGCGGCGGGCACCGGGAACGTCGACGAAGCCGCAGGCCGTCTGGAACGCGCGCTGAAAGCCAAACCTGACGCCGGCTACATCCACATGTCCCTGAGCCTGGTGCGCGCACGGCAGGGACGTCGCGAAGAAGCCAACTACCACCTGCAGAAGGCCAGAGAGCTCGGCGCTCTGCCTGCGCCACAGTTCACGGTGCGACTCAGCGCGAGTGAATTGCGTGCCCAGTTTCCCGAGGTCGCCGCAACGCTGGAGGCCAGCCGGCCGGCGGTGAGCGCTGAGCCGGCGCCGACTGAGGTCGCCGCCGCCTCGGGAGCCGCGCGTCAAGCTGCTGCTTCACGACCTGAAGGATGGTGAACGCGCAATGTTTGGCACGCTCGAGACAATCGAGTGCCGGGCAACAGGCATCGTGGTCGTACTGCGCACGCCGCAAGGTGTCGTGCGGGCGAACGCGCCCTCCTTCTCCGCGGTCAGCTTCGTAACCTTCCGCTCGACGACTCAAGAGTCGATTGCGTGCGGCCAGCAGCCACCAGCGCCCGCGCGGCTCATCTCGCGCCAGGAGGGAGCGTCGCTCGTCGCGGTGGCGCTGGAACTGCTCCCCGACGGGTACGTCCCCTAGGCCCCGACATGGCAGCAGCGCAGCGTTCGGCCGGTTGTACTGGCGGCAGCGATGCTGATCGCGATGATGCCCGTCGCTGCCAGCGCCGAGTGGCGCGCGCTCCGCACGGAGCACTTTCACGTCATCGGCGATGTCTCCGCCGGGCCGCCTGCGCGAGGTCGCGCTGCGATTCGAACAGTTTCGCGACGTCGTCACGCAGCTGATGCCGGCCGCCCTGCGCGCCGGCGGCGCACCGGTCGTCGTCATTGTCTTTCCGGACGCGCGAGCCTATCGCCCATTCATGCCGGTCGCCAACGGCCGCACCGTGCCCGTTGACGGATTCTTCGTGGACGGCGCCGACGTGAACTACATCACGATGAACGTCGAGGCGGGCGAGCAGGCGTTCCCCATCGTGTTCCATGAGTATTCCCACTTCCTGCTCAACAACGCGTTCGCCCATGCGCCGCTGTGGTTCAACGAGGGGCTCGCCGAGTACTTCAGCACGTTCGAGGTGACCAATGGCGGGCGCCGTGCGCTGGTCGGAAAGCCGATCGACCGGCACGTTGCCCTGCTCCGCGAACGCCGCCTGAAGCTGTCGGAGTTGTTTGCGATCGCTCCAGGCTCGAAGGAGTACACGCAGGAAGGGCTTCAGCGTGAGCTGCTGTACGCGCAGTCCTGGGCGCTGGTGCATTACGCGCAACCGACGGAGCCGCGCCGCTTCGTCTCTCTCGAATCGCTCGCGCGTCGGCTGGCGGACCGCGAAGCCGTGGACGAGAGCGTGCGTGCCACATTCGCAATGGGTCTCGAGGCCCTCGACGCCGAGGTGCAGGCGTACGTGCGGAAGCAGGTCTACAACTACGTCGAGCTCAGCTCCGCCGAAAGCGTCACCTCGCGGGTCGACTCAGAGGTGAACGTCGTCGACGATGCGGAGGTCGAGGGCTGGCTCGGCGATCTGCTGGCCCACCTGCAGCGCGGTCCGGAGGCGATACCGAGGCTGGAGCGGGCGCTGAAGCTGCGTGGAGACCTGCCGCGGGCGCTGGCCACGCTGGGTGTGCTGCGAATCCGGCAAGGTGACAGGCGTGAAGGTCTGTCCCTGCTGGAACGTGCGGCGGCGGCGGGCCCGGACATCGAATCGGTGCAGTTCGAGTACGGCTGGGCGCTCGTGACGGAGCCGACATTGGACGCTGCGCGAGCACAGCGCGCGCGCGCGGCGCTCGAACGCGCCCTCGCCATCCATCCCGGCTATCCGGCTGCCATTCAGATGCTGGCCTCTGTCTACGGTCGCACGGGCGACTTCGCGAAGATGCGCGACCTGCTGGCCCCGCTCGTCAAGGCGGCGCCGGACAACCAGGACGCTGCCCTCCAGCTCGCCGCGGCGTTGCTCGGACTCGGCGACATACCAGGGGCGCGAGCGCTCATCGGCCCGGTTCTGGCCCGGTCCCGTGATGACGACACGCGCGAGCGCGCGCGCTCCCTGCTGGGCCAGATCTCGACGCTGCAACCACGCTGATGCGGTGATACCCTGACCCCCGCCATGCGGCCAGTCACCCTTCTCGTGGCGCTCCTGGCGATTGCAGCTCCTCATCAGGCGGCTGCCGAATGGCGTTCGCTGCGCACCGAACACTTTCAGTTGATCGGCGACGTCTCAGAACGCCAGTTACGCGACGTCGCACTGCGCTTCGAGCAGTTCCGCGACATCGTGACGCGGCTCAATCTCGCCGATGGCAAGGGAGACTCGTCGTCGCCGATCCCCATCATCGTGTTCCGCGACAGGCGCTCGTTCGAGCCGTTCATGCCGCGCGCCGGTGGTCACATCGTCGAAGCGGCTGGGATGTTCGCGGAAGGCCCCGATTCCGTCTACATTGCGGTGCGGCTGGATGGCGGCGCCTCCTCGTATCAGGCCGTGTTCCACGAGTACACCCACCTGCTGCTTCGACGGGCATTTCCCGACGCACCGCTCTGGCTGGACGAAGGGTTGGCCGAGTACTACAGCACGCTGCGGATCAGGGGCGATCGCTCGGCGTTGATCGGTCTTCCGGTGGCGAATCACATCGCGTTGCTTCGACAAGGCTCGATGCCGCTGAGGCAGCTGTTTGCGGCGACGCACCAATCTGCGGAGTACACGGGCACCGAGCGGGTACTCCTCTACGCGCAGGCGTGGGCAATGGTGCACCACGCTTTTCAGTCGAGGCCATCGCTTGGCGCCGAGATGATCGCGCTGGCCAGGAGGCTGGTGGCTGGCGGCAACGCCGAAGAGAGCGTTCGTGCGCTCTATGGCGTGTCCATCGCTGAACTGGAACTCCGCATAGCCGGTTACGTCCGCAGCGGTAATTACACCGGTGTGGTCGTCAACTTCGAGGAGGAACTCGTCACGGCCATCACCGCGAACTCGGTGGCGATCACAGATGCCGAAGCCGACGGCTGGCTGGGCGACCTGCTGGCGCAATCGGGGCGTGACGATGAGGCGCAGGCCCGGCTGGAGAATGCCATCCATCGCCAGCCGGGGATTGGGCAGGCGCACGAGGCGCTCGCAATGCTGCTCCTCCGAAGAGATCGAACTGCTGACGCGAACACCCACCTTGAGCGGGCGAAGGCGCTTGGCCGCAACGTCGAAATGATTCTGTCGAAGACACGTTCCACCGCGCCACCGGCGGGCTTCCGTCAGGAACCATCTGCGGGCGTGCCTCCTCAGCCACCAGGGGCGCGGCCGTCCCTGCGCATCACGCTCGCCGGCGAGCAGCGCGTGTTTGGCATGCTGGAAGCCCTGGACTGCAAGGACAATCAGGTGGAATTCGTCGTGCGCACGAAGGACGGGGCCGTCCGCGCCGGCGGGCGCTTCGCCGATGTTCAAGTGGTCAGCTTTCGCCAGGGTTCGGTGGGCGATCTACCGTGCGGGCTTCAGCTGACCCCGCTCCCGGCACTGCTCACGTGGACGATATCCGGCAGCCTGCGCCGGGCAATCGCCATCGAATTCGTCCCGGACGGGTTCGTTCCCTGACGGTCGTGAGCGTCGTCAGAATTCAGAGGGATTGCGGCCGATCCCGATGATGCTGCACGCGAAGATGACGTTCAGTTTCCGACGGCGCGCCTCCGCGATCACCTCATCGTCTTCGGCCCCTGGATTCACCCAGATTTCGGCGATGCCTTTCTGCGCGAACTCGTCGAGCAGCCGCAACGTGACATCGGCCTGCACGTAGACAGTCGCCATGTCGATTGGCTCAGGTAAGTCCAGGACGGAGGCGTAGGTCTTGAGCCCCTCGACTTGAGATTCGTTCGGGTTGATGGGAATTACGCGATAGCCCTGCGCCTGAAAGGCGCGCAGCGCCTTGTTGCCGAACTTCGCGCGGCTCGAGGACGCCCCGACAACCGCGACCGTCCGGCTCACGACGGAAAGATCTTCCCGGGATTGAGAATATTGTGCGGATCGAAGGCCGCCTTCACGCGCTTGAGCAGCGCGATCTGCGCTGCGTCGAGCTCGAGAGGCAGGTAGCGTGCTTTCGCGAAACCGATCCCGTGCTCGCCACTGATCGAACCCTCGAGCGCGACGATCTGCTCGAACAGCGCCCGCTCCGCATCCTTTGCCCGTGCAGCCGCATCTGCGTCGTTCGGCGGGAACATCAGGTTGACGTGGATGTTCCCGTCGCCCGCGTGGCCGAAGCAGGCGATCGTCAGGCCGAACCTGAGTCGAAGCTCGTTCACGACATCGAACAGCTCGGGAATGCGTCCGCGCGGCACGACCACGTCGTGGTTGATCTTGTGCAGTCCCGTGGCGCGCAGCGCGAGCGACACCTGCCGGCGGATGGCCCAGAGTTCGTCGCGCTCGGCGTCGCCACCCGAGCGCCTGACGTCCAGTGCGCCCGACGCCGAACAGGCGCGCTTGACACGGGCGATTTCATCCTCGACCGCGGCCGCCATTCCGTCGCACTCCACCAGCAGCAGAGCCTCGCCTTCCGCGACGCGATGACCGACGTATTGCTCGGCTGCGCGCAGCGAATCGGCGTCGATCAATTCGATCGCGGCGGGCACCACCCGTTCGTAGAGAAGCGCAGTCACCGCGTCCACGGCTTCCTGAATGCCCGGAAACGACGCCGCGAGCGTTGCCCTGGCCGGGGGCTTCGGAATCAACCGCAGCGTGACCCTGGTGATGATGGCGAGTGTGCCCTCGGACCCGACCAGGAGCTGCGTGAGGTCGTAGCCGACGACGTTCTTCACGGCCTTGGAGCCGGTGTGAATGACTTCGCCGCCGGGAAGCACCGCTTCGAGCGCCAGCACGTACCGCTTGGTGATGCCGTACTTGAACGCCCGCGGACCGCCGGCACATTCGGCGACATTGCCGCCGATTGACGAGGAATCCAGGCTGGCCGGGTCGGGCGGATAGAACAGTCCCACCGCTTCGACTGCACGCTGCAGATCACCGGTGATCACATTCGGTTCGACCACGGCGAGCAGATTGACCTCATCGATTTCGAGGATGCGGTTCAGCCGTTCCATCGAGAGCACGACGCCGCCCTGCGTCGGCACGGCCCCGCCGGTATAGCCGGTGCCGGCCCCGCGCACGACCAGCGGCACGCGATGCTCGTGACAGAGCCGCGCCACGGCCGAAATCTCCTCAGTCGTCGCGGGAATGACGACGAGGTCCGGAGGCGCACCGATGCCGAGCGCGTCAGCTGCGTACGCACCCAACCCGGCAGGCTGATCGAGGACGGCGTGGCTGCCGAGCGCGTCCCGCAGTTCCACGGCGAATGTCGGTGGTATCTGCACCAATGCTCAGACTATTCCGCCGGCTCGATTGCTGTCGAGGCCGACCTGTCGTCCAGTGCGCCGCGTCCTCGGAGACCGCCGGTCGATGGTCATTTCGCGCGCTCTGCCTTCGCGCGCCAGTTCTGAATGAACCTGAGGTGCGATCCCGATTCCCCTTCCAGTGGCACGTTGACGAGGAACCGTTGCCCGTCTCCCGTCACGTCGTACCACGCCCCCAAGGCTTCCGGTCGCCTCACCTTGAAGAGAACGCTCGAGTCGCCCACCCGTACATCGTTGCCGCCATACGTAAGGGGAACAACGAGCAGTTGTCCACCGGCAGGTTCGTAGTAGTAGAGTTCACGCCCGCCAGGCCCCCATCGGGCCGTTGAGCCACCGGATGTCGACACTTGTCGCTCGCGCTCGGGATCAGCGGGATACGGTGAGACGTACACCTCGAAGTGCCCTGACTTGTTCGACTGATAAGCCACCCACTTCCCGTCTGGCGATGCTTGTGCGCCAATGCCCTCCTGCGCCGGCGTCTTGAGAAAGGGGCGCGGACGTCGATCGTCACCGGAAAGCGGGAGGGTCCAGAGATCGACAGCGAGATTCGGGCCGGAAACCGTGAGGTAGAGCAGGAAGTCGGCGGACCAATCCAACACATGCTTGACCGCGTCATCCTTCAGCAACAACGTCTCCCGGCCAGATCCGCTGACCGACGTCTCATAGAGGTCGACGCGGCCTTCCCGGTCCGAAGAAAACGCGACGCGGTTGCGGCCGTCAGGAGAAAAGACACCTCCACCCTGGTTTCCTGGACCAGACGCGATAGGCCGTGACGTTCGACCCTTGGTGTCGAACCTCCAGATGTCGCGCGTACCGTCGCCCGTGGCGATGCTGCTGGCGGCGTACTGATCGTCCGGCGAGAGGAACACATCGGAGTACTCGGCTGCCTGGCCCAGTACCTCGATCTCGCGTCCCCTAGAATCCAGCCAGACCAGCCGGGACAGAGATGCAGGCGCCCTCTGATACACGAGCATGCCCGCGCTCGACACCGAGAATGCCGGTGCGCGCGCGCCCGCGTTCGTGAGGCTCAACCTTCCAAGAGACACTTGAGCTGCGATCGGAACCGTCTCATTGGTGGTAAACGTCGCGCGCACCGAATCGAATCCGCGTACCACGAGAGCCGTTTCCTGCACATAGAACAGGGCACCGTCCGCGTACTGCGCGCTCGGAATACCCGACAGGAGGAGTGTGCTGTTCGCCGAATCCAACGAACCGGCGTGGACACCGAGCGCCGCGCCGGTCGCGGACCACGCCGCGTAGAGGAAGCGGCGCCCATCAGGCAGAAAGAACGGATAGGCGTGAGTCGCCTCACCGGCGGTAGCGTTCAGCACAGTTACCGGCGACGGGATTCCCCCGGAGGCGGACACGCGTGCCAGTGGCGCATCGGGACCCGGCGTGAACAGAATGACGTTGTCGCGACTCCAGGTTCCCGGAACCGGATAGGCTGCGTCCGCCACCGGTGAGGGCGGGCCACCAGCCACGCGGATTCGGCGCAGCCTCCCATTCGCGACGAACGCAACGGACTGACTGTCGTGTGACCAGAATGGCGCCTCGGCGCCTTCCGTGCCCTCAAGCTGACGCATCGCCAGGCTGTCCCGGCGTCGGATCCAGAGCATCTGCCGGCCGCTCGGGTCGGCTGCGACGATGACGATATTCTGTGCGTCGGGCGCAATGGCGAAATCCGGCGCGAAGGAGTTGGACGCGCTGCCCGGCAGATCGATTCTGCCTTCGAAGAGCGGCGCATCCGAAGTCCGCCCACCGTTGAGAAGCGCGATGAGACCCGCCGTCGCGACCACAGCTATCACCGTCATCGCCATCCACGGACCCAATGCACGCGATCGCGCTCGCACTGCGATCGGGGAATCGGCCTTTTCTGTCGTCGTGCTCAGCACTGCGTCGATCCCGATGCGCACGTCGCCGATGTGCTGCCACCGCCGCTTCGGATCGTTCTCGAGACAACGACGGATCACATGACGGGCCATGACCGGCAAACCAGGGGGCAAGAGCGCGTAGTTCGGGCGGGATTCGAGCACGCTGGCAAGCGTCTCGGCTGTCGTCGGCCGCGCGAAGGGTGAGGCGCCGGTCAGCAGTTCGTAGAGCACGACTCCGAACGACCAGATGTCGGACTGCGGCCCGATGCCCTCTCCGCGCGCCTGCTCGGGACTCATATACGCGGGCGTCCCTGCAACGGCGTGCGTGTCCGCAGACATCGCGGTGACGGTTACGCCACTGTCGGACGTCGCCGTAAACGCTTTCGCCAACCCGAAGTCGAGCACCTTCACCGTACCGTCGTTCCGCACCGTGACGTTGGCTGGTTTCAGGTCTCGATGCACGATACCCTGTGCGTGCGCCACCTCGAGCGCTTCGGCGATCTGCCGTGCGATCGTCAGCGCCTGCTCGACCGGGAGGCCGAACGTCTCACAGGCGCGCAGCGCCAGGCGATCGGCGAGCGTCACGCCGTCGACGAGCTCCATGACCAGTGCGCAGCCCTCGGGTGACTCTTCGATCCCGTAGAGCGTCGCGATGTTCGGGTGATTCAATGAGGCCAGGACCCGCGCCTCGCGCTCGAGCCGCGCGCGCCGCTCCGGATCCGCGGCGACGGCTTCCGGCAGCACCTTGAGGGCGACATCGCGCCCGAGCCGCGTGTCGCGAGCGCGATAGACTTGGCCCATGCCGCCCGCGCCGATCGGTTCCACGACCTGATAGGGACCGATGCGGCCGCCGGGGCTCAGGCTCATGAGGAATGCGTCACGATTTGGGCCGCAGGCCCTTGAACAGGACGACGTCGGTGGTGCTGCGTACGCGGACGATGGCGAGGCGAGCACCGTCACGCGACCAGGCAAAGTCGGGAATCGGCCGACCGTCGCTGAAATGAGTGAGCTGGTGCGGCGGCGCACTGTTCAGCGGCTGGATCCAGATGTTGGGTTGCGGCGTCTGTTTGACGTAAGCAATGCCCCCATTTGGCGCCCAGCGAACCGCACCGCCTTCGGGATCCGAAACCGTCAAGCCGTCCGGCCTCAACGGGATCTGCTTCGTGCACAGGGGCAGCCGGCAGACCACAATCATCGGTCGATTCTCCGGATCGCGCGTGACGAACGCGACCGAGGTTCCATCCGGGGACAGGTCCGGCGTTCGGACAGTCATGTTCACGATCCGGGTCGGAGCGCCGCCGTCGAGGGGCTTCATCCAGAGTCCTCCCGTCGGGATCTCATAGACGAGAGCTTGGTCATCACGGGTAATACCCGCCAGCCATCTGGATTGTGCGGGCAGCAACAGCGTGGGGTTGCGCCCGTCGCCGTCCGCCTTCCAGATCGTGGCGAACGTCTCGAGTGGGCCCCAGGACATGTAAACAATCGTGCCACCATCGGAGGTGACGGCGGGTGCGGCGGCCTCATCCTTCACGTCTCTCGGGATTTTCTGAGCGGGAGAAAAAGCCCCGATCATCCGAGCATCGCCCTGAAGCGTCACATAAAAGAGCTCGTCGCTCCCCCACGACAGCGTCGTTCCAGCAAGTCCGGGAGGCGCTGCCGTCGAGATCTCATCGCGACCGGTCGTTCCAGTTCCGTCGCCAATCCATATCGTCGCCAGCGTTTCGGTCCGCGCCGTAGCCAGGCTGTCTCTCTGCGCGGTCAGCGAGACGCTGCTGTAGTCGCTGAGGTCGTTGCTCAAACGTGACAACTCGCCAGTTTGATAAGAAAGCCGCCATAACTGTTGCGGCCCTCCCGCCCTGCGAGCGCGATTCCAGAGGAGCGACACGTTGTCGATCCAGCTCCCATTCCCTGGGGGTGTCTGCACCATTGCGTGTACCGAGCCGTCAGACACCGTGACGAACAGCGCATAGCCACGTAAGACCTGAGAGTCTGCCGCGACGCCCGGCACGACAATTACTTTCCCATCAGGTGACCATGCCGGACGATTACTCGGGGGGCCACCCGCCGTGCCTAACGTATAGAACTGTGGAGTCTTCGTCAGACGAGTCGCGAGCGCCCGCTCGTTGCGGCCTTCGGCGTCGGCGATCACAAGCTCCGAACGCGCTATGTCACCACGCACGAACACCATGCGCTCTCCGTCCGGCGACCACTCGATCGGACTGTGAACATCGTCGATGAGTCGTTTCGGGGCGCGGTCACTACCAAGCAGCGGAACACGCCACAGCGTGAACTTGACCGGGCCCGTCTGGGTGCTCGTCACGAAATCCACATAATGTGCGTCCGGTTTTATCGTCACGCCGACGATCCGATGGTTACGCCGGGGCGGCACGATCAGCTGACTGCCTGCCGTGGCGGTCGGCCGAATCCACAAGCTGTCCTCGTCACCATCACGCTGCACGTAGACGACGTACTGGCCGTCGCGGGAGATTGCAGGGAGCGATGCGTTGCCGGTCCTCGTCAACAATTTCAACTCGGCGGGCAGCAGGGTGAAGGCCGCCCGGGCCGCAGGCGGCGAATCGGCTCGTCCTGACAGGCCGAAAATCGTCCAGGCGGCGAGTCCAGCCGCCACCAGCAGCGACGCGATGGCGAGCGCCGGCCAGATCCGGGGGCGCGGTGAGGCACCGGGCACGCCTTGGGGATCGCCAGGCCCGGCGACGGACCTCCCGGGCACCGCCCCGTCCCGCGAGACGGCGAGTGCCTCCTCAAGCTCGATGCGCGCATCCCCGATGTGCTGCAGCCGCCGCTTCCGATCCCGTTCGAGACAGCGGCGGATCAGACGCCGTATATCGTCTGGCGTCTGTGGCGGGAGCAGCGAGTAGTCCGGCTGCGCCCCGAGCACGCTCGCGAGCGTTTCCGCAGTCGTCTGGCGCCGGAATGGCGAGATGCCGGTCAGCAGTTCGTAGAGCAGCACGCCGAACGACCAGATGTCGGACTGCATGCTGGAGACCTCACCGCGTGCCTGCTCGGGACTCATGTAGGCAGGCGTCCCGACGACGGTGTGCGTCGGTGCGGAAATCGCCGTCACCGTGACGCCGGCCTCTGAGGCTGGGACGAAGGCCTTTGCCAACCCGAAGTCGAGCACTTTCACCGTCGCGTCCGCTCGTACCTTGACGTTCGCAGGCTTCAAGTCACGGTGGATGATCCCGCGCTCGTGGGCGGATTCGAGCGCATCGGCGATCTGTCGTGCGATCGCCAGGGTCTCCCCCACCGGAAGCCCTGCCGCCGCAGACGCGCGCAGCGCAAGCCGATCGGCGAGCGTCTCGCCATCGACCAGTTCCATCACGAGCGCGCATCCGGCCGGCGAGTCTTCGATCCCGTAGATGGACGCGATGTGGGGGTGGTTCAACGAAGCGAGCACGCGCGCTTCGCGCTCGAGCCGGACGCGGCGATCGGGATCAGCGGCCACCGCCTGCGGCAGCACCTTGAGCGCCACGTCGCGGCCGAGCCGGGTATCGCGCGCCCGATACACCTCGCCCATGCCGCCGGCGCCGAGCAGTTCCACCACTTCGTAGGCGCCGATGCGGCCGCCGGGGCTGAGATTCAACTGTGAGTCACACTGCGTCCAGCCGTGATCGTGCGCCGGTGCCGCTCCCACGAGCTTCGCTCCGGCTCCGCGTTTCGGTCGACATCCCTGATGCGGAGGTGCGGTACACCGCAACCACCGACCCAAAGACCAGGCGATCGCCGCCGCCCACGGCCGTCACGCCGTGGCTCGCCTGGCCACGCACCGTCGTGCCGTTCTTGCTCCCGAGATCCTCCAGCCGTACCGCCATCGGCGTCGATCACCATGCGGGCGTGCCGACGAGACACGCTCGGATCGTCAAGGCATACCTCCGACGTCGGATCTCGCCCCACGACGTTCTCGCCCTCACTGAGGGCAACCCGTCTCCCGCGGAGCACCAGCCAATGCCATGGACGCGTTGGTCGCGGCTTCACCGCGTCGAGCGGAGCGCCGAAGGCGTACCCCACACGATGCGCGGTGCGGATGATCTTCGCATCGGGCATGTGGTCATCGAGCGCACGGCGCAGTTCTTTGATGAGGCCCGCCAGCGTCGCGTCTGAAATGAACGTCCCAGCCCACAGGCGCTCGTGCAGCTCCCGCTTACTCACCACTCGCGGAGCCTCGGTGACCAGCAGCACAAGAAGCTCGAACGCCTTCGGCGTGAGATGCTGCGCACGCTCGTTGCGGAGCAGCTGCCGTCGTCCGACGTCGAGGACGAATGGACCGAAGCGCCTCGTCACACCGGGATCGTAGTCGATTCCCATCGAATTCCCCGCAAACTCCCCGCCCGCGCCCAAGACTTCCCCGGCGATCCGCCGCAGCATGACGTGCAGTTCGAAACGAGGCTGGATCCGCGCGGACGACCCGCTTCCGCGGCCGCCCATCGCAGGCCACACACACCAGGAGGTCTCATGCAACGCCGTCTCACTCTCCGTACAGCCACACTCGCGGCAGCCGCCCTGCTCGCCGCGTGCTCAGGGCAGTCGCCCTCCGCGCCAAATGCCCTCGGCCTGAGCTCGGGCGCCGACGGTTCGTCGCAGACGGCGCAGGCCGCCGATCGCTCGACGACGCCGATGCGGATATTTCCCGCCGGGGCCATATTGCCTGGAACGTCGTCGCTCGTCCGTACCGACGAGGGCGTATCGATGACCGTCCACGCCACGGGCCTGACACCAGGCCACGCTCATACCATCTGGTTTGTCGCGTTCAACGATCCCGGCGCGTGCAGCGACGGCATCTGCGACGTCCAGGACGTGCTCGCGAATCGAGGCGTTCCAGCCGTGCGATTCGGCGCCGGGCACGTCATCGGCGATAGCGGTCAGGCGAACTTCGGCGGGCACATGGCCGTGGGCAACACGGGCGGTCCACCGTGCGCAGCGGGGCCGACGCTCGGCAGTTGCGGGCCCGGCCTGCTCGACGCGCGGACCGCGGTCCTGCACCTCGTCGTCCGCACGCATGGCGCGGCCATTCCCGAACTGGTGAACGACCAGATCAGCTCCTTCAACGGCGGATGCCCGCCGAACGCGTGCGCGAACGTGCAATTCGCGGAGCATCGCCCGTAATTCGCAGACTGCCCGGCGGTACACGACCGCCGGGCCTTACTCAGTCCGGGAGAGTCCCATGAGCAGCTCAAGCCCCTTCAGTCGCCGCACACTTCTCGGTGGTCTGGCCACCGGCGTGGTGGCGGCTGCGCTGCAGTTACGCGCGGGAGCGGCAGCCTCCGGCAGCGGCGCCGATCATCGGCGTAGTGCACGAGCGCTGCAGATTCGCCTCGAGGCTGCCCGCTTCGAACAGCAGTTCCCTCTGCCCGCTCATCCATCGAACGGTGATGAAGACCGGTTCTCCAATCGCATCGGGAGCTACTCGAAGGGACTGCCACACGATCACCGCGGCGAAGTTGATGGCGCCGCCTATGCCTCGCTGCTGAACGCCCTGGCCACTCGAGATCCCGCCGACTTCGAGCGGATCACGATCGGCGGCGACACCCGGCTGGTCAATCCACAGGCGGGACTCGCCTTCGACATCCTCGGACCCGATTCGCACGCGCTGGGAATGGCACCCGCGCCGGCATTCGATAGCGCGCAGCAGGCGGCCGAGATCGCCGAGAACTACTGGATGGCGCTGGCTCGCGATGTGCCGTTTGCGCACTACGGCAACCATCCGACAACGATCCAGGCAGCCAGTGATCTCTCACGATTCCGCGATGCTCGCGTCCCCAGGCACGCTGGGAATATCACCCCGGCGACGTTGTTTCGCGGTGTCGCGCCGGGCGATCTCACCGGACCCTACCTCTCGCAGTTCCTGTGGCGGCAGACCCCAATCGGCGCAGAGGAGGTCGACCGGCAGATGCACACGGCGCAGCCGGGACTCGATTACCTGACGATCTATGCGGAATGGCTGGCGGTGCAGAACGGACGGTCGCCAGCATCAGACTTCGCGCTCGAAGGCCTGCGACGCTACATGCGCAGCGGGCGGGATCTCGGCGCCTGGGTGCGGAACGACGTCATCTTCCAGGCGTACTTCAACGCCATGTTGATCCTCCTGGACCTGCGTCTCCCGCTGGATCAGGGGAATCCGTACGCCCATTCGCGTACCCAGCACGGATTCGGGACATTCGGAGCGCCCCACATTGCGACCGCCCTGTGCTCGGTGACGACGCGAGCGCTGAAAGCCGTGTGGTTCCAGAAATGGTTCGTGCACCGGCGCCTTCGGCCGGAAGCGTTCGCCGGCCGGATTCACAACCACCTGTCGAAGACCGCCGCCTATCCCATTCACCAGGACATCCTCACATCGGCGGTGCTCGGCGAAGTGGCGGGCCGGACGGGCAGCTACCTGCTCCCGATGGCGTACCCGGAGGGCGCGCCGCAGCACCCGTCCTACGGCGCGGGCCACGCGACGGTGGCGGGCGCGTGCGTGACAATCCTGAAGGCGTTCTTCGATGAGTCCGCGGTGCTGCCCGATCCCGTTGAAGCGACAGCCGATGGCTTCTCGCTTCAGCCCTATGGCGGCGCCCAACTTACCGTCGGCGGCGAGTTGAACAAGCTCGCCTCGAACGTGGCGTTCGGACGGAACATCGCCGGTGTGCACTGGCGATCAGATGCCTCTGAGTCGCTTCGCCTCGGCGAGGAACTCGCGCTGCGAGTTCTCGCCGAGGAGAAGCTCTGCTTCAATGAGGAGTTTGACGGATTCTCGCTGACCCGTTTCGACGGGACGCGCATCGTCGTTTAGGAGGCGCTGGCCTTCGCCGGCTGCAGCGACTCGGCGAACCGCAGCATCCGGTCCGCTCCCTCGCGCAGCCGCTCCATCGACGTGGCGTACGAGATCCGCAGGTAGCCGGGGGCCTCGAATGCCTCGCCTGGCGTGACGACGACGTGCTCCTTCTCGAGGAGCAGCTCGGCGAATTTCAGCGACGAATTCACGGTGTCGGTGAGGAGCCCCGAGATGTTGGGGAACAGATAGAACGCTCCCTTCGGCTTCACGCACTGGATTCCCGGATTCGCCGTCAGCCACGCGTGGATGCTGTCGCGGCGGTGCCTGAACTCATCGCGCATCTTCGCCACCGGCTCTTGAGAGCCGCTGAGCGCGGCAACCAGCGCCTTCTGGGCGATCGACGTGATGTTCGACGTCGTCTGGCCCTGAATCGTGTTGAAGACCTTGGTCAGCGCGGCGGGCGCGATGGTCCAGCCCGTCCGCCAGCCGGTCATCGCATAGGCCTTCGACGCCGAGCACGCCAGCACCGTCCGTTCGCGATGCCGATCGAACAGCACCTTCGGCAGGTTGTGCGGCACGTCTTCGTAAATCAGGTGCTCGTAGCACAGGTCCACGACGATCCAGATGCCGCGCTGCGCCGCGGCATCGGCGATGGCCGCTACCGCCGCCTCGTCGATCAGCGCACCGGTCGGGTTGCCCGGCGAGTTGAGGATGATCGCCTTCGTCTTTGGCGTGATGGCCGCGAGCATCTTGTCCGCGTGAACGGCGAACGAATCCTCCCAGCTGGTCTGGACGATGACGGGCTTCGCCTCGACGAGCTTCACCTGCTCGGGAATCGTCGGCCAGAAGGGCGCGTGCGTGATCACCTCGTCGCCGGGATCGAGCAGCGCCAGCGCCGAATTGAACAGCGCCTGCTTGCCGCCGAACGTGAGCAGCACTTCCGCTGGCGCGATCGTCACGCCGTAGTCGGCCTTGTAGCGCGCGCAGACCGCTTCCCGCAGCTCCGGAATGCCCGCCACCGCCGTGTAGCGCGTGAAGTTCTGGTCGAGGGCGTCCTTGGCCGCGGCTTTGATGTGGTCCGGCGTCGGGAAATCCGGCTCGCCGACGCTGAAGTCGACGACATCCTTGCCGGCGCGACGAAGCTTCTCCGCTTCGGCCGCCACTTTCATCGTGGCTGATTCGGACACCTGCGCCAACCGTTGTGCGAACATCACCCTGCTCCTGGGCTCCCGCCCTGCTCCTCGGGCTCTCGCCCTCAGGCTCCTGCTCCCGGGCTCCCGCCCTCAGGCTCCTGCTCCCTGCTTTTTCCGCATCCAGTCTTCGACAACCGGCGGCACGAGGCCGCGCACTTCCCCGCCCAGGCTGAACACCTCTTTGATGAGCCGTGAGCTCAGATAGGTGTACTGCTCGGCCGGCATCATGAACACCGTCTCGAGCGTCGGCTCGAGGTGGCGGTTCATCAGCGCCATCTGAAACTCGTACTCGAAGTCCGAGACGGCGCGCAGGCCGCGCACGATGGCGCTCGCCCGCTTCGTGCGCGCATAGTCCACGAGCAGCCCGGCAAAGGTGTCGACTTCGACGTTCGGGTACTCGCGGAACACGCGGCGGATGATCTCCACGCGCTCTTCCGGCGTGAACAGCGGCTTCTTGTCCGGGTTGACCAGCACCGCGATCAGCACGCGTTCGAACAGATGCGCGCTGCGCAGCACGATGTCGACGTGCCCGTTCGTCAGCGGATCGAACGACCCCGGAAACAACGCCAGCCGCCCTGTCGGCGGATCTCTGCGATCCATTGGCATGAATGATCCCGGGCGCGTCTACGAGCGCGTGAAAAACGTCAGCGTGCTGTCACCGGACTTGACGTCGCGAATCCGCGCCAGCGACTGTGGCACATCCGGCTCCCGGCGCGTGGCGCGCTCCAGCACCACGATGCCGCCCGGCGCGAGCGCGCCGGCCGCCGCGTCGAGCGCCTCGACGCTGTCGGCACTGGCATACGGCGGGTCGAGCCAGATCACGTCGAACGCGGCTGGACGAGCTCGCAGCAGCGCCGCAACGTCACCCGTCTCGATAGTATAGACCGCGTCTGCATCGCAAATCCCGATGTTCTCGGCGATCAGCGCCGCCGCTCGGCGATCCCGCTCGACAAACGTGACGTGCGCGGCGCCGCGGCTCATCGCCTCGATGCCCACCGCGCCGGTTCCCGCAAAGCCGTCAAGGACGCGCGCGCCGTCAATCCGCGGCGCGAGGATGTTGAACAGCGTCTCGCGCAGCTTGTCGGAGGTTGGCCGCAGGCCTTCCCACGTCGGGGGCTTCAGGCGTCGTCCTTTGTACCGGCCGGCAATCACACGCATTTCAAACACGAAGCTCACGAAGGAGATCGAAGGCCACGAAAGACACCAACACGGCATTCTAGGTGCTCTTCTTCGTGGTCTTCGACTCCTTCGTGCCTTCGTGTGATCCGTCGTCAACCCACCTCAATCAGCCCGAACTGCTCCTGCCAGCGCTCCTGGACGAACTGGAGCAGCTGCGGTGTCAGCCCGCCGGACTCGGTCAGCCGGCGCGCCTCGCGATGGGCTTCTTCCATGACGTCGCGATCGCGAACGAGATCGCCGGTGCGAAGCTTCGGCAACCCGGACTGCCGCGTGCCGAAGAAGTCGCCCGGACCGCGCAGCTCGAGGTCCCGTTCTGCGATCAGAAAGCCGTCGTTGGTCGACGACATCGCCTTCAGCCGCTCCCGCGCGTCGTCGGTCCAGGGCGCCTGATACAGCAGGACGCAATGCGATTCCCAGGCGCCCCGCCCGACGCGGCCGCGCAATTGATGGAGCTGCGACAGGCCGAATCGCTCGGCGTGCTCGACGACCATGACCGACGCATTCGGCACGTCGACCCCGACTTCGACCACCGTCGTCGAGACGAGGATGTGCAGCTGGCCCTTCGCGAACGCGTGCATCACGCGCTCCTTCACGTCGTCCTTCATCCGGCCGTGCAGCAGCGCGACGCGGTACGCGGGAAACACCTCGGCCTGCAGATGGTCGGCCATCTCCGTCGCTGATTTGAGATCGATCTTCTCGGAGTCCTCGACGAGCGGATAGATGATGTACGCCTGCCGGCCCGCGTCGAGTTGTTCGCGAATGAGCTGATAGATCTCGTCGCGGCGCGATTCCGGCTTGACCCAGGTGCGCACCGGCTTCCGTCCCGGCGGCAGATCGGTAATCTTCGACACGTCCAGCTCGCTGTAGTCCGTGAGCGCGAGCGTCCGCGGAATCGGCGTCGCCGTCATCAGCAGCACGTCCGGACGCAGTCCCTTGGCCCGCAGCGCCGCGCGCTGGGCGACGCCGAAGCGATGCTGCTCGTCGATGACGACCAGTCCGAGCTTGTGAAACGTGATCTTCTCCTGCACCAGCGCGTGCGTGCCGACGACGAGGTGCGTCGTGCCGCGCTCGATGTGCGAGAGCAGCGTGTGCTTGTGGAGGCCGGGCGTGCTGCCGGTCAGCATGTCGACCCGGAACCGGGACGACGCGAGCAGCCGCGCGATATTGCTGTAGTGCTGCGCGGCCAGGATTTCCGTCGGCGCCATGAACGCCACCTGCAGGCCATTCTCCATCGCGACGATCGCGGCCAGCAGCGCGACGATCGTCTTTCCCGCGCCGACGTCGCCCTGCAGCAGCCGGTGCATCGGCTGCGGCCGGAGCATGTCGTCGACGATTTCCTTCAGCGCGCTTTTCTGTCCCGGCGTCAGTTTGAACGGGAGCACCGCGGCCGCCGAGGCACGGATGCGATCGTCCACCTTCGGGACGAACGGCTTCAGTTCGACGCTGCCCGCGTGCCGGCGCCACGCATGGCCGAGCTGATAGAGGAAGAACTCCTCGAAAATCAGCCGGCGCTGCGCCGGCGTCCGAAACGCGTTGAGCGTCTCGAGGGATTCCTCGTTGGGCGGAAAGTGCGCCGCCTCGAGGGCCATACGGCGCGGAGCCAGGCCCGCCCGGGCACGCAGATCGTCTGGCAGGGGGTCGGTGATCTCCGGCGGGAGCTGATCAAGCGCCTGCCGCACCAGGCGCCGCTGCATGTTCGGCGTGACGGTGCCGGTCTTCTCGTAGAACGGGACGATGCGGCCCGTGTGCACGCTGCCGGGCGGCTCGCCCGCCCGTCGCCCGACACGATCTGGTACTCGGGATTCATGAAGTGCAGTCCCGACGAATCGAGCTTGACGTCGCCGAAGACGACGACCTGCAGATGCGGCTTGAGGATGTCGGCGAGGAACGCCTGG
Organism: uncultured Actinomycetota bacterium; assembly: GCA_963724275.1. Classification (GTDB taxonomy): domain Bacteria; phylum Actinomycetota; class Actinomycetes; order Propionibacteriales; family Nocardioidaceae; genus Nocardioides. Next base: position 29,674 of record CAVRUB010000011.1, read on the forward strand.
TTCATCCACGTGCAGCGGATGGCGCCGCTCGTGTCGCCGAGCACCACGTGGAAGATCCGGAATCCGCGGCGGCGCGTCGTCGCCAGGTTGGCTGACTTGATCTCTCCGAGAACCGCGGCCTTCTGGCCCGCGCGCAGCGAGGCGATCGGCTGCATCCGGCTGCGATCCTCGTAGCGGAACGGCAGCCGGTAGAGGAGATCTTCGACGGTCACGAGGCCGGCGCGCTTGAGATCGGCGGCCTTGCGCGGGCCGACTCCCTTCAGGAACTGAAGTGGAGTGGCAAGGACGTCATCGCGCACTCACTGCACCGCCACCTCACTGGATGACGACGGCCTGCCCCTGTCCGACGTCGATCTGCTTGATGCTGGCGGGCAACGCAAACGGATCGTCGAGACGGATCCCGTTCGGTCGGTCGTCGTCGCGCGTGTAGTGCGAGACGATTTCCTGCAGCAGGAACTTCGGCAGCGGGATTCCGGACATCTGAGCCGACTGCAGGTCGAACTGCCCGCGGCCGTCCTTCGTGCGCAGGGTGCCGCTCAACGAGATCGGCACGCGCCCGCCGAGGTAGTTTCAGAATCTCGCTCGAGCTGCCTTGCCGACCGCTTCCAGGTCGACGACCACGGTGCCCGTGCAGCCTGCCCGTTCCCCATCGCCGTGACGGTCGGGTCCTTGACGCCTTCAGGAAGCAGCGGCTGCGAGCGATAGATGAACCAGGAGTTGATCTCGGTTTCCGTCACGGTCGTGCGGCGCGACGACTTCGGCGACTCGCGCCGCGTGCTGGTTGATGATCGCGAGCTTCTTCGCGAAGGAGTCGGCCTGGGCCCGGGAGGTATTCGCGGCCTCAGCGGTGACGAGAAGAGCCAGCAGCGCGCAGGAAGAGACGGCAGTCGAGCGCAGGGAAAAGCTCATAGTTGGAGTCCCCAGGGGCCGGCGTAATCGAGTGTAACAGGTTGTTCTTCGCCTTATGTTCGCATATAGTGATGCCGGTTTCGCTGATTACGCCTGGACCAGGATGTCCGGGTGCACATCGGTGGACGGAGGACCGCGGTGCTACCTCTCACAAAACGACAGCGGGAAATCCTCGACTACCTCAACGAGTTCATCCAGCAGCACGGCTACGCTCCGAGCCTCGAGGAGATTGGCCGCCGGTTCAATCTCTCGTCGCTGGCCACGGTCCACAAGCACCTGACGAACCTGCAGGAAAAGGGGTTCATCCGGCGTGCCTGGAACCGCAGCCGGTCGGTGGAGCTCGTGCCGTCGCGCGCCGGCGGGCGGGCGCTGGAGCTGCCGCTGCTGGGCTTCGTTGCGGCCGGTGCGCCCATCGAAGCGGTCGCCGGCTCGGAAACGATTGCCGTTCCCGAGATGCTGGCCGGCAAGCGCGACAGCTACGTGCTGCGCGTCAAGGGCGACTCGATGATCGACGAGCAGATTCGTGACGGCGACTTCGTCATCATCGAAGACCGCAAGTCGGCCGACAACGGCGAGATGGTGATCGCGCTGGTCGGCGGCACGCGACGTCACGCTGAAGAAGCTGTACCGCGAGAACGGCCGCGTCCGCCTGCAGCCGGCGAACCCGACGATGCAGCCGATCTTCGTCGATCCGGACCAGGTGCAGGTCCAGGGCGTCGTCGTCGGCGTCATGCGGAAATATTGAGTGCGGGACGCGCAAAGTAGCGCGTGGACCGTCAGAAAGATGGCCGATCAGCCGGAACGCAAGCAGATCAACTTCACCATCGTCCCCGACGAAAGCCCGAACGATCCGCGCACCTACGCCAACTTCTGCTCCATCGCCCACACGCCGTTCGATTTCACGCTCACCTTCTGTGAGGTGATGCCGCTCTCCGAAAAGGAGCTGCGGGAGGCCGAGAGCGAGCACGTCGTCCGCGCGCCCGTTCGGTCGCGCGTCGTCGTGCCGGTCCAGTTCGTGCCGAACCTGATCGCGGCGCTGCAGGAACACATGCGGGTCTTCTCGGAGACCTACACGAACGTCGGGCTGGTCGAACAGGGGCCCATGCACTGATTGAAGTCCGCGGTTCAGCGACGCGCCGGATCATCGAGACCCTCGCTGAGCAGCATCCGAACGCTGACACCGAGCTCCACTACCGCAACGCCTTCGAGCTGCTCGTCGCCACGATCCTGTCGGCGCAGTCCACCGACCAGCGCGTGAACATGGTCACGCCGGCGCTGTTCAAGCGGTATCCGGACGCCCGGTCGCTGGCCGCCGCGGCCGCGCCGGACCTCGAGAAGCTGATCCTGTCGACCGGCTTCTTCCGCCAGAAGTCCAAGTCGCTGATCGGCATGTCGCAGCAGCTCGTCGAGGAGCACGGCGGCGAGGTTCCGGCGGACATGGAGCAAGCTGACGGCGCTTCCCGGCGTCGGCCGCAAGACCGCCAACGTGGTCCTCGGACACGCGCTCGGCGTGCCCGGCCTGCCGGTCGATCGTCACGTGCTCAGGGTGTCGAACCGGATCGGCATCGCCGAAGGCGACGATCCGGTGCTCGTCGAACAGCAGCTGTGCGAGCGCCTGCCGCCTGATCACTGGACGCTCGCGTCTGACGTGCAGATCCTGCACGGCCGCCGCATCTGCCGGCCGAAGCCGCTCTGCGACGAATGCTCCGTCACCGACGATTGCGATTACTACCGCACCGCGTCTCGCCGAGGCTGCGGCGGGCAAGCGGCGGAACAGACCGCGCCGGAGACGAAGAAGCGCGCCCGTAGGGGCCGACCTCCTGGGCGCCGAAGCTTCAGCGAAGGCGGCAGGTCGGCCCTCGAAGAAATGACTCGCGAACGATTCCAACGCCTCGTCACCGAGGCAGTGACACTGATCCCGAAACGGTTCCGGCGCGAGATGAAGAATCTCGCGCTGGTCGTCGAGGACGAGCCTTCCAGCGAGCTGCTGTCGGAAATGGAGATCGAGCCGCCCGACTCGCTGTACGGCCTCTACCAGGGAGTTCCCCTTCCCGAACGCACCTGGGCCTTCGGCAACAGCCTCCCGGATCGAATCACGATCTTTCAGCGGCCGATCGAAGAGGAGTGCGACGGCGACGAAGACGAAGTCCGCGCCGTCATCGGGGAAACGCTCATTCACGAGGTCGGACACTACTTCGGCATGAGCGAAGAGGAGATCGAAGAGATCGAGGAGCGCTACTGGCGCGGCGACACGCTCGGCCCTGAGGATGACAGATGACTGACGCAGCGGCGTGAATCCGCCATGCTGCCGCGCCCGCGCAAGCGATTCGGCCAGCATTTTCTCGAGCCGGCATGGGTCGCCAAGCTCGTCGACTCGCTCTCCCCTTCCGCGGACGACGTCTTCCTGGAAATCGGCCCGGGCCGTGGCGCGCTGACGAAGCCACTCGCCGGGCGCGTCGGGCGAATCGTCGCCGTGGAAATCGACCGTGACCTCGCGGCCATCCTGGAGAGAGACAGCCGCGGCCAAACGTCAGGATCGTGCGGGCGGACTTCCTTGACGTGAACGTCGAGGACGTCGTGCAGGCCGAGAGGAAGCCCGTTCGAGTCGTCGGGAACCTTCCCTACAACGTGTCCTCGCCGATCCTGTTCAAGCTGCTGCACGCCGCGGGCGAAGGACGCACCTTGTCCGATGCCACCCTCATGCTGCAAAAGGAGGTCGCCGACCGGCTGTCGGCGCAGCCAGGCAGCAAGGACTATGGAAGCCTCGCCATCCAGGTGGCGCTGCTGGCCGACGTCGAGCGGGTCCTGACGCTGCCGCCGGGCGCATTTCGTCCTCCCCCAAAGGTCACGTCGGCCGTCGTCAGGTTGCGCTTCTGCCCGGCGCGGGAGGATGTCGGCAGACATCGAGACGTTCGAGCGCTCGTGCGGGGTGTCTTCCTTCAGCGGCGCAAGCGGCTGCTGAATGCGCTCAAGCCGGTGGCCGACTCGTTCGGGCGCTCCGCGGCGGAGGTCATCGCGGCTGCGCAGGTGGATGGCACGAAACGACCCGAGGAACTGACCCTTCGCGACATGGCTCAGCTCAGCCGGGCTGTGCTATAGTTTTCCCCCGAAGTCATTGAACCTTCCGTAGTTGCGGGCGGTCCCAGCTGCCCAAGTCCAGCGCCGCAAGTCGCGCATCGGACACCCGTGTCGAGCGACCCGCCAGGGTCCTCCACACGACTCGATCCTGCCGAAGTCTCGCCGAAGCCACGCCGAAGCCGCCTGCTCGCAGGCGCGAAGGCGGGCGAAGGCGGATGCTGGGCTCTAGAATGAATCAGTCCGCCGTACCAGACGTGTCGCCGGCGACGCTCGAGGTCGTGCCATTGGGCGGCCTCGGCGAGTTCGGCATGAACATGATGGCCCTGACGTGGGAGGACTCCACCATCCTCATCGACGCCGGCGTCATGTTCCCGGACCCCGACCAGCTCGGCGTCGATCTGATCATCCCTGACCTGACCTACGTCGAAACCCGGCGCAGCAACATCAAGGCGCTGATACTCACGCACGGCCACGAGGATCACATCGGCGCCGTGCCGCACGTGATGCCGCTCTTCGACGGCCCCGTGTACGGCACGGCCATGACCCTGGCCCTGGTCGAACCCAAACTGGAAGAGCACGGCATCGACCCGGGCGACCGGCTGAGGCCGGTGACGCCGAAGCAGACGGTCACCGCCGGACCGTTCACCATCGAATTCATCCGCGTCACCCACAGCATGCCGGACTGCGTGGCGCTGGCGATCACGACGCCGGTCGGCGTCATCGTTCACACCGGCGATTTCAAGATCGACCAGACGCCGATCGACGGCGAATACTTCGACCTCCACCGGTTTGCGGAGCTGGGCCGGCAGGGAGTGCTGGCGCTCTTCGCCGACAGCACGAACATCGACCGCAAGGGGTTTACGGGGCCGGAGATCGAGGTCATCGACGGATTCGAGGAGGTCTTCACCAGCACGCAGGGCAAGCTGGTCGTGGCGGCCTTCTCGTCGAGCATCTACCGGATGCAGGTGCTGGTCGACCTCGCCGCGCAGTTCGACCGCAAGGTGGCGTTCGTCGGGCGCAGCATCGTCCGTAACACTGAGATTGCGCAGCGTCTCGGCTACCTCCGGATCCCGCCCGGAATCCAGATCCGCGACTCCGACGTCCCGAACTACGCCTCGCAGGACGTGCTCTGCGTTGCGACCGGCTCGCAGGGCGAACCGCAGGCGGCGCTCTCCCGCATCGCGATCGACGATCACCGGTTCGTCAAGCTGGCGAGAGGACGACGTCGTGGTGTTCTCGGCGCGGGCGATTCCGGGGAACGAGAAGGCGATCGCCCGGACGATGAGTCACCTGTCGCGCCGGGGCGCCGACGTCGTGACGCCGGACATGAAGCACGTGCACGTCTCAGGGCACGGCTCGGCAGAGGAGATGAAGCTCGTGCTCTCGCTGGTGCGCCCGCGATACTTCGTGCCGATCCACGGCGAGTATCGACAGCTGGCGCAGCACGCACGAGTGGCGAAGCGCGTCATGTCGGGACCGGGCCGCGAGCTGCAGGTGCTGCTCGCCGAAGACGGAGACATCATCCAGTTCGATCGCCACGGCGCGCGCATCGCCGGCAAGGCGCCGACCGGCCGCGTGCTCATCGACTCGACGCGCCTGGGCGAGGTTGGCGATGAGGTGCTCCGCGACCGCCGTCACCTGGCGGGTGACGGCCTCGTCGTCGCCGTGGTGGGCATCAGCCGACATGGCGGCGCGCTCGTCGGCGAACCGGAACTCGTTGCCCGCGGCTACGTCGTAGACGAAGGGCAGGCCGAAAAACTCTTTGCCGACGCGGCGGGCGTGATTGCCGAGTGCATCGAGGGCTCGAACCACGAAGAGCGGACCGATCAGGGCCTGATGACCGAAAAACTGCGCGTCGAGCTGCGCCGCTTCTTCAAGCGGCGCTCCGGCCGCCGGCCCCTTGTGCTCCCCATCCTGATGGAGATCTGACGTGAAAGACTCGACGCTGTCACGCCGCCTGAGCGAGTTCGTTGGCGTCGTGCTGTTTGCGGTGGGGCTGATCTGGCTGATCTCGCTGGTGAGCCACGATCCGAGGGATCCGGTCTGGTTCTTCACGACGGACGGCACGCAGGCGCCCGTCAACTTCGTGGGGCGGGTGGGGGCATTTCTCTCGGAGCTCTCGCTCCAGCTCTTCGGCTATGCCGCGTATCTGGTTCCGGCGGTGATCTCAGTGATCGGGTGGCACTACTTCTGGTGTCAGAAGCCGGACGCTGCCTACACCAAGGCAACGGGTGCCGCGCTGCTCTTTGCCTGTTCCAGCGCGTTTCTCAGCCTCGTCTTCGGCAGCACCGAAGGCAGCGGCAAGGGCTTCGACGCGGGCGGCTCGATCGGATCCTGGCTCGCGGGGCTGCTTTCGGATTCCTTGAATGGCACAGGCTCGATCATCGTCCTGCTGACACTGATGGTGCTGGCCGTCATTCTCTCGACGCAGTTTTCATTTGGCCGCATGTTCGCCAGCGCCTTGGCCGTGGCGCAGGATCTCTCCGCGCGGGGTCTCGGTCATGTGCGCGCTCAACTCGATGCGCGCCGGAAGGAGCGCGCGCGGCGCGACCTCGTGGCGAAGCAGGCGAAGAAGGCCGCCCCGGTCGTGGCCAGGCCCGTCCCGGCCGTCGCGTCGGTCGAAGACGAACCGGCGCCGCGTTCCGTGCGTCCGCCGCGGCCCGAGCAGTCCGATGGGTCACCGGCCCGGCCGGAGCCACCAGTGGTTGCGCGCAGGAAGGCCGAGGCGCCGGGGCTGCCGCTGCCTGAGCCTGAACCGCTGAAGGCGCCCGCTCAACGCAAGGGCCAGTTCACGCTGCCACCGATGTCGCTGCTCGACGCGCCGAAGGCCGAGCGGAAGATCGATGAGCGCGAGTTGATGTCGGCGTCGCACCAGCTCGAGGAGAAGTGCCGCGAGTTCGCGGTCGAGGGCCAGGTGGCGCAGATCCACCCGGGCCCGGTGGTGACGACGTTCGAGTTCAAGCCGGACGCCGGGGTGAAGTACAGCAAGGTCACCAGCCTGGCCGACGACCTCTGCCTGGCGATGCGGGCAGAGTCGGTCCTGATTGACCGCATTCCAGGAAAATCCACGGTCGGCATCCAGATCCCGAATCCCAACCGCGAAGCCATCTCGCTGCGCGAGCTGCTCGAGTCCGACGCCTATCAGCGATCGGCGTCGAAGCTCACGCTCGCGCTTGGCAAGACGATTCACGGTGAACCGTACCTCACGGACCTGGCGACGATGCCGCACCTGCTCATCGCCGGTTCGACCGGCACCGGCAAGTCGGTTGGCCTGAATTCGATGCTCACCAGCGTGCTCTACCGCGCGACGCCTGACGACGTGCGGCTGATCATGATCGACCCGAAGCGACTGGAGCTCGGAATGTACGAGGACATTCCGCATCTCCTGTCGCCTGTGGTCGTGGATCCGAAGAAGGCGGCCAACGCGCTGCGCTGGGCCGTCCGCGAGATGGAGGAACGCTACAAGACGCTGGCGGCCGAAGGGGTGCGGAACATCGAGCAGTACAACCGGAACATCCGCAACATCCTCGCGGAGACCGGTTCGAACGACCCTGATGCGCCCCGCCCGCTGCCCTTCATCATCGTCGTCATCGACGAGCTCGCCGACTTGATGATGGTGGCGAGCAACGAAGTCGAGGAATCGATCTGCCGGCTGGCGCAGATGGCCCGCGCGGTCGGCATCCATCTGATTCTCGCGACGCAGCGGCCGTCGGTGGACGTCATCACCGGCCTGATCAAGGCGAACCTGCCGTCGCGGATCTCGTTCCGCGTGTCGTCGAAGACCGATTCGAGAACGATCCTCGATGCGAACGGCGCCGAACAGCTGCTCGGCAGAGGCGACATGCTCTTCCTGCCGCCCGCCTCGTCCCGCTGCATTCGCCTGCACGGGCCGTACATCTCGGAACAGGAGAGTGCCCGTCTCGCCAGCTTCCTCCGCAAGCAGGGCAAGCCGGTGTTCGACGAGACGATCACGGCGGAGGACGAGAAGGCCGGTCCGGGCGGCATCGAATACGACAAGGACGAGCTCTACGACGAAGCCGCGCGCATCGTCGTTGGCAGCGGTCAGGTCTCGATCTCGTATCTGCAGCGCAAGATGCGCATCGGCTTCAGCCGGGCGGCGCGGCTCGTGGACATGATGGAGGCGGAAGGGCTCGTGTCGCCCGGCGCCGGCGGCAAGCCGCGCGAGGTGCTGGTGGACCGCGGGTACTTCGAGGAAGTCGATGCGCAGCTCCGCTAGGCTCGCGGTTCTGTCTGAGCGTCCTGGCTGTCTGTGACGCTGCACAGCCAGTCGTCCGATCCCGGCGTGCTCTATCAGCAGGCGCTCCGCCGCGAAACGCTGCTCCGGCAGGAGCTCGACGCTGCGAAGGCCGGAACGCCTGGCGGGCTTCTCCTCGATCGCATCCGCATCCTGGTCGGCTCATACGAGGACCTCGCCAGACTCTTCTCGGCCAGCGAGACCAGCGACGATTCGCTCTCCCACGGCGGCACGCTGTCGGCGGATGCGTTCGCGAAGTTCGGCGAGGCCATGGATCGCGACACGGCGATCCGGCTGCTCAAGCAACTTCCCGCGCGATTCCCGAAGAGCCCGCTGACGAAGCCGGCCGGCGTCCGTGTCCAGACGCTGGAGGGAGCCAGGCCGACGGTGACCGCAGCGGCGCAGGCGACTCCGACCCCGACCGCGCAGCGGCTCCCGCATCGGGGGTGGTCATGCTGCGCGCCATTCGGCGCGAGGTGCTGCCCGACACGCTGCGAGTGACGCTGGAGCTGGATCGTGAGGTCGGCTTCTACGACGAGCGGCTCGAGGGGCCGCCGCGTGTGTTCGTGGACCTGCCGAACACGCGGGCCGTCGAGACGCTGAAGGACGCCACCCTGCCGTTCCCCGATGGTCCCGTCCGGCAGGTGCGCATCGGCCGGCAGTTGAACATGCGGACCCGCGTCGTGCTCGATCTGGATGGCGCCGGCCCTCACAGCGTCTACACGGTCTACAACCCGTACCGCATCGTGATCGACTTCGAGCGCGCGCGCCGAGGGCGCCAGCTCGACGCTGCCGGCCAAGACGCAGCCGGTCACCCTGCCGGTTAGGACGCCGGTCACGACGCCCGCACGTGCGCCAGTCGTCATGGCGTCCAACGCCAGCAGAACAACCGGCTCGCTGCCTCCACCGTCGCCCGTGGCACCCGCGGCAGATCGCTCGACCCGCCCCGGCCGCCCCGCCGCATAACACGAGCGGCAACTTCTCGCTGGCCCGCCAGCTTGGGCTCGGCGTCACGCGCATCGTGATCGATCCCGGTCACGGGGGCCACGATCCTGGCGCGCGAGGCAACGGCATCTCAGAAGCCGATCTCGTGCTCGACGTCGCGAAGCGGCTGGAGGAACTCCTCGCCAAGGTGCAGAACTTCGAGGTCATCCTCACGCGCCGCGACAAACACCTACGTCTCGCTCGAGGAGCGCACCGAGCTCGCAAATACGAACGCCGCCGACCTCTTTCTGTCGATCCACGCCAATGCCAGCACGGTGCCGGCCGCGCGAGGGATCGAAACCTACTTCCTGAACTTCGCCAATAACCCGGACGCTGAGGCAGTCGCCGCGCGCGAAAACGCCGGCTCGTCGAAGAGCATGCGCCACCTGCCGGACATCGTGCAGGCCATTGCGCTCAACAACAAGCTCGACGAGTCTCGCGACTTCGCGACGATGGTGCAGGCGACGCTGTATCCAGGAGCTTCGCAAGACCAACAAGACCCTGAAGAACCTCGGCGTGAAGCAGGCGCCGTTCATGGTGCTCGTCGGCGCGACGATGCCGAGCGTGCTGGCGGAGGTCTCGTTCATGAGCAACCGCGCCGAGGCTGCCCTGCTGAAGACCGACCGCTACAGGCAGGAGATTGCGGAGGCGCTGATGGCCGGCATACTCCGCTACCAGACCGCGCTCAAGAAGGCCGGTCCGCGGGCGGAATAGAAAAGGGCGTCTTGATGGTGGATTCGAATCCCACCCTCTCCGCCAAAATCCGACGTGCCGATTTCCTGGACATTTCGAATCGTTACCGCGAGACGATTTCTCTCCGCCAAACGCCTCGTTCCGGAGAGAAATCGCCCATCTTTCGGCTTCTCCGGGCCGCGCGATCGACCAGGTGACATTCTCGAGTGACATTCCATCGTGAACGGCGCGGTTCCAACCACCGTGCCGGTGTTGTTAACAATCGTCTTTCGTCGCTCGGTGCGTTGCGCTGCGAAATATGCACGGCCGAGGTTGCCAGCAGCCAAATCCGTCACCGATAATGCCCCCCCCCCGGAACAGGAGGGCACGATGTCGGAAGCGGCTGACCGACGCGCTGCAGAAACCGGCGCCCGCGGCGCCGTTCTGATCGTCGACGACGATCCCGCGACGCTCTCGGGGCTCTCGCTGCTCCTGAAACATCGCGGAGTGATCATTCACGAAGCTTCAACAGGAGCGAGCGCGGTGCGGTCCGCCCTCGCCCACCGCCCCGACGTCGTCGTCCTCGATAACCGACTCGGGCGTCCCGAAGACATGACCGGCATCGACGTCATCGATGCTCTGCATGCCCAATCGTTCTTTCCGACGTGGATCCTCTACAGCGGCTTCATGAATTTCGAGCTCGCGGCCGACGCAGGCCGTCGTGACGTGTTTTCTGTCATCGGCCTACCGTCCACGGAACTCGACACCGCCGTCATTGAGGCATTGACAGCGACTCGTCGGGGGCAGGCCGGAGGATGGCCCCTCTTGCCGGTAAGACCGATGCCACCGCTGCCTGAGACGAACGCGGTTAAGGGTGCAGCGTGGATCCTGTTCGCGTGCGATTCTCCTGACGACCTGCCGAGCTTTAGCGCTTGGGCGAGCTTCGTTAACGCGAGTGAACGTCAGTTGCGGGATCTGTACAAGCAGATGGAGCTCGAGCCACAGGACGTGAAATCCTTCATGCGTCTGTTTCGTGCGCTGACACGCGCCCGCGGTCACCTGACGAGCGCGGTCGCCGAGATGACGGTGAGTGACTTTCGGACGTTGAAGCGCCTGCGGGACGAAGCAGGTCTAGGCGAACCGACACTTGAGCGCGTTCCGCTCGAGCAGTTTCTCCACATTCAAACGTTCGTCCCCTCTGATCATTCGGTGTTGATTACGCTGCGGTCGCTCATTGCTACGCGGAACCTGCCGGAGCCGTTCAAACCTTGAATTGAGAGGGCGGCGGATTTTCCCCGGATCTTCTGCCGGATTTTCCGCCGATTTGTGCTCGACGGGCGACGGAGCCGCTGATATTGATCGGGCCGCGATTGGATCGCACCCGATGGTTTGTGCGGTCACCTTCAAGAGACACGACGCCATCGTTGTTCTAAGCCAGACGACATGGCCTCCGGCACAGCTGCGTGCGTTCAGCCGTCCGGCGGTCGCTAGCATAGAGGATGTTCGGCGCGGATCGGCAGGCCCTGAGAGGGTCTCTCGAAAATGGGCGACATCTGGAGTTCACTCTGCGGTCGGCGGACGCCTGAGTTCTCAAGGTCGGGAGTAATGATGATCTCGAATCGTAGTCGAACATGGATTCGCTCACGATCCAAAACATACCTCGCCAGCCTTGTGCCCTTGTGCTTAATCGGCTCTTTCTTATACACGGGCTATCAGCTCACCCTCTTAGGGCAGGCACTCTGGAACCAAAAGCCGGCACGTAACACGACCAACGCAACGGCTTATCAAGTTGGGGATGTCGTCTCGGGCAGTTCGGCGATTCATTCGGACACCGGACATACTCTCATCATTGCACTTAGTAGCACCTGCCGATATTGCACACAGAGCCTAGGTTTCTACAGAACGTTGCTTCGTGATCGGGATCAGCGCGTCACAAACATCCCTCGTTTCGTCGCCGTATGCTTCGAACCCGAGGCGGTATGCCGCGATTACCTTACGCGCAACGCCATCGAGATGGATAGTGTCGTCACTGCCGCAGCGGTTGGCGACCTACGTGTTCAGATGACCCCGACGATGATCCTTGTCGACGGGCAACGACAGGTGAAGGGTATATGGGAAGGGTTTCGCGACACGTCAGAGCAACCCGCCATTCGCTCGCTTATCTCGAAAGCTGGCGGTCATTAGACGATTTGTGTAGCTACAAGGAGGAGTGTGATTGACCTTCCCCCTCTAATCCGATCCGCGCATAGAATGAGGTCCTCCGTTCCGAGGAGGACCGATGAAACGGAGCAAGTTCACCGACGAGCAGATTCTGGCGATCGTCAAGGAAGGCGAAGCCGGCCGGAAGGTCGCGGACCTGTGTCGCACGCACGGGATCACCGAGCAGACGTACTACCGCTGGAAGGCGAAGTACGGCGGGATGGAGCTCAGCGAGATGCAGCGGCTGAAGCAGCTCGAGGACGAGAATCGGCGGTTGAAGCAGATCGTCGCCGAGCAGACGCTGGACATCCAGGCGCTCAAGGCGGTGGTCGCAAAAAAGTGGTAGGCCCCATCGCTCGGCGCGAGGCGGTGGGGTGGCTGCAGACGCGCGGCACGAGTCTGCGGCGGGCCTGTCGGGTGATCGGGCTGAGCACGGCGACGTGGCGGTATCAGCGCCGCAGCCGAGCGCGACGAACTCGCGGCTGCTCGATCGCCTGCAGGCGCACGCGACGGCCGCGCGCCCGGTTCGGGTATCGCCGGCTGCACATCCTGCTCGAGCGCGAAGGACTTGCTGGTCAATCACATGCTGTAATCGCGGCGACTGTACTTACCAGAAGGAGGGCGCGATGGAACAGTACGTTGGCATGGACGTGTCGCAGAAGGAGACCGCGATCTGTGTGATTGACGGAGCCGGCGCCGGCTGTGGGACGGAAGGTGTCGGTCGACGCCCGTGGCCATTGCCGGCGTCCTAAAGAAGCGGGCACCGACGGCGACGCGGGTCGGGATGGAGACCGGATCGTTGGCCGTGTGGCATTGGCATGCCCTCAAGCAATTAGGGGTTCCACTCGTGTGCCTCCATGCACGACAGGCGAAGGCCGCGCTGTCGCTGCAGGCCAACAAGACCGATCGCAATGACGCGCATGGATTGGCCCAGATCGTGGAGCGGCTGGTACCGAGCCGTGGAGATGAAGAGCCTGGACAGCCACGAACTGCGCGTGATGCTCCAGGCGCGGCAGCGCCTCGTCGGCATGCGCACGACGCTGTACAACCAGGTGCGTGGCCTGCTGAAGACGTTCGGTGTCGTCCTGCCGAGTGGAAAGGGCTCGAAGTTTCTCGACTTGGTGCGCTCGACGCGCCGGCGCAGTTCCCGGCGCTGCAGCTCGACCTCGAGGCCCTGCTCGGCGCCTGGCGTGAAGTGCACAAGCAGATCACGGCTCTTGATCGAGCCCTTCGGCGCGCCGCAAAGGATCGAGAGATTTGCCGGCGATGGATGCGGATGCCCGGGATTGGCCCGCTCACCGCGGTCGCCTTCCACACGGCGATTGATGTCCGACGCGGTTTCGGCGGTCAAAGGATGTCGGGCCGTAACTGGGCTTAACGCCGACACGCTACCAATCCGGCGAGGTCGATCACACGGGTCGCATCTCGAAGTGCGGTGACCGTTGACCCGAAGCCTGCTGTTGAAGCGGCGGGCGTTCTGCTATCGAGGAGCCGAGCGCCGAGTGCGCTGAAGGAGTGGGGACACGCCATCGCGCAGGCGCAACGGGTATAGCAAGGCGCGGGTCGCGGTAGCGCGGAAGCTCGGGATCATCATGCATCGGCTCTGGATCGACGGTACGGAATTCGTCGCGGCGGTCGCCTAGAGCAAATCGACGGTGGTTCCGGACCGGGACGTCGCCGGAGGCATCCCGCGACGCGCTTCGCGACGGCGTCAGCACGATCGCGAGAATCACATCGGGAGCCTCACGCGATCAGGCAGCATGTGGCGGCGGACCATGTGGATCCGACCCCGAAGACGACAACGACCCGGCTACGGCACCGACCGACTTGACACGCGATTAGACGACAAGCGGGTGCATCGGATCTATCGGGCGGCCGGCTTGCAGGTGCGCCGGCGCCGGCGGAAGCGGCTGACGCGGGCGGAGCGGGTGCCGTTGCCGGCGCCGAGCCAGCGGCTCGAGCGCTGGTCGATGGACTTCACGGTGGACACGCTGGCCGACGGCCGCGACTTTCGGACGCTGAACATCGTGGACGACTTCACGCGCGAGTGCGTCGCGATCGAAGTCGACCGCTCGCTGCCGGGCCTCCGCGTCGCGCGCGTGCTCGATCGGCTCCACGCCGCGGTCGGCCTGCCGCAGACGATCGTCGTCGACAACGGGCCGGAGTTTGCGGGCCGCACGCTCGACGCGTGGGCCTACGCGCACGGCGTCACGCTGCGCTTCATTCGGCCGGGCAAGCCGATCGAGAACGCGTACGTCGAGAGCTTCAACGGCAAGTTTCGCGACGAATGTCTGAACGAGCACTGGTTTGTCAGCCTGGCCGACGCGAAGGCGGCGATCGAAGCCTGGCGCGTCGACTACAACACCGTCCGGCCGCACAGCTCGCTCGACGGTGCCACGCCGGACCAGTTTGCCAGGATCACTGCGGGGGCTCGCCGGCTGCCGCCGGCTCGCCCTGACGAGGAAACGACGATCGTAAAACCCGAGGACCTCACACTATCCGCGTAGCGGATTTTGGGGGCAGGTCATTACCCAGTGTCAATAAGGAGTCCAGATGATCAGGATAAGTCGGCGAGCGGCGAGGGTAATCCCGTTGTTCATCCTGCCTCTTGCGGTTGTAGGGACCTTTGCAAGTAGCCTACGCGCTCGTCTGAGCGAAACACCGTTCGAGCTGATTAAGGCACCTACGACATGGGTACCGTTTCAGGCGGAAGTTACTGTCACTCACGCCGATAGTGATGCCGTCACTCGAGGGCGTTTTTATCGGAACTCCAGTGGTTCGACTCGATTAGAGACCGGCCCAATGCTGGGCGACGTTCGTCTGGTATTTATTCGGAACGTGCCCGAGAAGTCCGTTTATCGGCGTAGAAGCACGGGCTGGTCCCGAGAGCCCTTCACTCCCTTTAACGGAGGGGCACCGCAGCAATGGAGAAAAGGCTTGCCGAACTGGGAGCTTCTGCCCCAAAGAGTCAGCGTTATCGGCCACGCGGAGGAGCGCCAACATCTGGATGCCTATGAAATCGTCGGGACAGGTCCACGAGTGATTCTGGTGCCCGAGTTGAACTTTTGGGAAGTCGACAAAAATATTCAAGGGCGACGCCAGGTACACCGTGAAATCAAGCTCGGTGAGCCGGACGAAGCGCTGTTTTTGCCTCCGGTCGGAGTCCCGGTTGAAAACCGTTCGGCGCCGCCGAAGCCGAAGGATCACGAACATTCATGACGGTTGACTCTCGTCTCTTCCGTGGGTAATGTGAAGCGCGATCGGGGAGACTTATGCTGGAGATGTCACGCCGCCGTTGTTCTTGGGTCGTGATCGCGTCAAGCGCGTTACTAATCAGCATCAGTCTCCCTCTGCGTGCAGAACAGTCGAATCGGGCGAGCCTTACGCCAGGCGAGATTCAAGAGGCGATTGAGTTCGGAAAGAAGGGCAAGCCAAGTCCGTACCTGCTTCGCCAACGAGGACTGGAAGGCAATCCGGTTGTCATAGCACTGGTCTATACGCCGTTTGTGAGAGTCGCGCTGCTCTCACAGGCTTCCGCCCAACGCCACGAGTCGCTAACCGTCAACGACATCAGTCCAGACGTGATCGAACCGACGCTCTTCATTGCGTTCAGGTGGTACTACTGTTGCGCACCGCACGACCCACCCGATCCTGCCGATTTCAATCCGGCTGCACCGCCAGATCCCGAGGTATTGGCTTTGGCCCGCTGGCAGAAGAATCCCCTTGCCCGCACCGCGAAGGGTGTCACGCCCAGCTGCGAATCTCACAAAGGGAGACGATCGGTGTCGCTCTATGGCGGTTTTGAGAACTACAACGATATCGTGCTCGTCGCCGAGTTTCCGATGACGCTGCTGAAGACGGGACAGTCATTTCGAATCGTGAAGCGTTATCCGGACCGCTCTTCTGATACGAGGCTCGGAGTTATTCGCGCGTCCGACTTCGCGCGCTGGCGTTAAAGGAAGTGCCATGCGGAATCGACCCCACTATCGCCCTGCCGTGGCGCTCCTCTGCCTCGGATGCCTCACCGCGCCTTTGGGCGCACAACTTACGTTCGACGTTGCGTCAATCCGTCAAAGCCAGTCTGAGGCGCCAGGCGGTCGATCAAGCATTTTGCCTGGCGTGTTTTCTGCTGAGAACAACACGCTGAAACAGTTGGTGACTGTCGTGTACCAGCTGCCATTCGCCCGCGTGCAAGGCGGTCCGGACTGGGTGAATTCCGAGCGGTATGACGTGTCGGCACGATCGGAGGAGGGACGAAAGAGATCCCCACTCGACGTGTTCGTGATGTTGCAGCAGTTACTCAAGGACCGTTCAGCCTGGTTGTCCGCAAAGAGACCCGAGACTTGACGTCTTCGCGCTCGTTCGTATAAGCGAGGGAGATTTGGGTCCCGGCGCTCGCCCCAGCGCGATGAAATGTGACGCAGCTCTCGCGCGCAGGCGCCGCCACCGTCGCCAGGGGGAGGCCGATCTGTTCAATTTCACTCGGTCGGCGTCGAATAATTGCAGGTGCCGTGACAACGCAGACACTCGCCAGCGCACTTCAGCGAGATGCCGGCCGGCCTGTGGTTGATCGCACTGGAATTCCCGGGCTGCTCGATATCGACCTCGAATGGACGCCTGGCGCTAATGATCTAGGCGCTTCGATCGCCACCGCAGTTCAAGAGCAACTCGGGTTGAAGCTCGAACCAGCGCGGGTGGCCGAGGAGTTCCTGATTATCGAGAGGGCGGAACGACCCACGCCGAATTGATACCTTATCCTGAAGGCTGCAGGCCAGCCACACCCGGCGGCACCGTCGGCGACCCTGGACGTCGATCAGCCGACTCGTTGCTTCATGCTGTTCCTTGCTCCCGCCGAGGAGATATACGTTTATTGCGCTGGAACATTGATATGTGTCCACCGCAGCGCGACATGAAACACGTCGGCGGCGTCGACGTCGAGTGACATTCCGAGTGACATCGAAGCCATAGACGCCGCAAAGGAATGCAAATGGGCGAAGGCGGCTAAAAACAATCGAAACGCCGAAATCATGGAGCCGATTGGGTTTAGACGATTTCGGGCCCATTCATTGAGGTCTTCGAGATCGGCTTTCAAGACTCCCACCTTCTCCGCCAACCTTCGCTCACGCCCGCCAGGTGCGCGTCAGCTACGGCTAGCAAGCCACGCAAGGATCGATCGACCGGCCACGACACCGACCTGACAGTAGCTGCCAACCCTGCAAGGTTTCGGTCGATGTTACGCGGTTGCCGTTGACGAGGCGCCCTCGGGGACCGGGTCAGTGGCAATCCATCCACGTCGCTCTCTCGTGCTGTCGAAGAGCTGGGACTGAAGCTGGAGCCGAAGAATACGCCGGTCGACTTCATTGTGATCGACCGGCTAGAGCGGCCGACACCCAATTGAAAGACCTCCCTACATCACACGGCTGGGGTGAAGCGTGAATCAGATCCGCAGACGGATGTGGGAATGCGGTGTGTCCGGCCGGCTGCGCCGACCCGTCGCGCCACCGCTTGTAGAGAATCGTCGCGCCGGCGACGATGGCGCAGCCGATGAACGCGACGAGCAGGAAGATCCCCGCTGTCGCGAAAATTCCGAGAACGACCTCGATGCTGATGTCGCGGGTCGGCTCCGGCTGTTTCGCCAGTTCGACGACGATCGGCTGCTGCGCAAGCAGGACGTTCATGGGGCTCGCCGTAAATCCAGCTTACTCCACGCCGGTGCGTCCAGCGCGAGCTCAACGAGCGTCCGGACGCCCACGCCGGTTGCGCCTTTCGGCTGATAGGGTTTGGCATCCTCGGCCCACGCCGTGCCGGCGATGTCGAGGTGCACCCACGGCAGATCGCCGCTGAACTCCTTCAGGAACAGCGCGGCCGTAATGGCCCCGGCCGGGCGTCCGCCCGTGTTTGAGAAGTCGGCGATCTCGCTCTTGAAGAGCTCCTTGTAGTCGTCGAACGTCGGCATCGGCCATGACCGATCGCCCGCGCGGTCCGATGCCCGCTGCACCTGCTCGACCCATGCGGTCGGCGTGCCGAAGAGGCCGGTGGTGGTCTTCCCCAGCGCCACGACGCAGGCGCCGGTGAGCGTCGCCAGATCGACCAGATGCGTCGCGCCGAGCTCGCGCGCGTACCAGAGCGCGTCGCCGAGGATCAGGCGCCCTTCCGCATCCGTGTTCAGCACCTCAACCGTCTTGCCCTCGGCGCTCTTGAGCACGTCTCCCGGCTTCACGGCCCGCCCGCCGGGCATGTTCTCGGTCATCGGGACGACCGCCATGCAGCGTACCGGTACGTTCAGCCGTGCGATCGCGGCCAGCGCGCAGATCGCCGCGGCGCCGCCGGACATGTCGTCTTTCATCCGATCCATGTCCTGCGCCGGCTTGATCGAGATCCCACCGGTGTCGAACGTGATGCCTTTGCCGACAAACGCCAGCACGACATCCGGCAGCGCGTTCTTCGGTTCATGGCGCATGACGACGAGCCGCGGCGGCTCCTGGCTGCCACGGGCGACACCGAGCAGCATGCCCATGTTCAGCGCGGCAATACGCTTCTCGTCGAGTACGTCCACTGCAAGGCCGGCCGCGGTGGCGATCGCTTCCGCCCGCTCAGCGAACACGCGTGGTGTCAGGGCGTTTCCAGGTTCGTTCGAGAACGATCGCGCCTGATTCGTGAACTCCCCGAGCACGCGGCCGCGCTCTACCGCTGTCTGCACCTTCAATCCGTCGGGCAGGCTGATTTCCACCTGCTCGAGCCAGCCCCATCGGTCGTCGTTGGTCTTGTATGACCCGCCGTCGAAATTGGCGAGGCACGCGCCTTCAGCAATCACCTGCGCCGCGGTCGCAGCCGGAAGACGCGACGCACCGGGCGCAAACGCCAGGCGCATGATGTGCCGCTGCCGGGCGTACAGGCCCGCGGTGGTCGCGACGCGGCGCAGACGGTCGGGGGTGAACTCCCCGGACGGACCGGCGCCGACAAGCAATGCGCGGCGGGTTTTCCAGGATGCGGCCGTGACCGGCGTGATGAAGGTGTCGAAGAGCTTCCCGTGGAACTCGCCAGTCGATCGGGCCCGTCCCAGCGCGCCGCCGCACCCGTCGTCGATCCAGGCGTCCTCGCCCGCCGCCGGGGATTCGAAGACGGGAATGACGAGAATGTCAGCATCCAGCTCGTCGGGTCGGCGCGCGCTGACCGCGACATCCGGCGTCATGAAGGCACTTCGCATCGCGTTGGTGAGTTAGAATCGAGACAGCCACGCCCCCGGGGTACGCATCATGACCCACAGACGACGTGCGGTTTGTTTGACTGTCGCAGCGCTGGCCGCCGGAGTGGCGCTCGGCAACCCGGCCGACGCGCTGCAGCGCGCCTCCGATGAAAACAAGAAACCCAGTGTAGCACTCAGGGCGACGCCCCCGGTGGGGTTCGCGCCGCTGAAAGTGCGCATCGTTGCAGACATTCGTGGCGGGGCCGACGACTGGGCCGATTTTTACTGTGCCAGCATCGAGTGGGACTGGGCGGACGGCACCACCTCCGAAAGCAGCGAAGACTGCGACCCCTACGTGGAGGGCAAGAGCACGATCCGGCGGCGCTTCACCGCCGAACACACCTTCCGTAATGGCGGCGACTATGACGTCGCCTTCCGCCTGAAGCAGAAGAAGCGCGTCGTCAGCATGACCAGGGCCATGGTGCGCGTGCGGGCGGGCCTGTCCGAAGAGGACTTCGAGCGGTGATGTGAGCGGCGGCGGCTTCGACTTCGGCGGCGAGATCGCATGGCGACCGACGCCCGACTACATCACGCAGAGCCGGCTCACGGCCTTCATCGATCGCCACAACCTCCGCGATTACTCCCACCTGCTCACCCGTTCGGTCGCCGAGCCGGAGTGGTTCTGGCGAGCCGTGCTCGACGATCTCGCCATCGAGTTCTACGAGCCGTACACCAAGGTGCTCGACACGTCGCGCGGCATCCCCTGGACGCGCTGGTGCGTGGGCGGCGGGATGAACATCGTCCACAACTGCCTGGACAAGTGGATCGGGCACGCCGGTCGACAGCCGGGTCGCGCTCCGCTGGGAAGGTGAAGAAGGCGCCGCCCGCACGCATGACCTACGCGCGAGCTCGGCCGCGACGTCAACCCGCTGTGCCGCGGGCCTTCGAGGCGCTCGGCGTTCGCAAGGGCGATCGCGTCGCGCTGTTCATGCCGATGTGCCCGGAGCTGATCGTCGCGTTCCTCGCGGTCATCAGGATCGGCGGCATCGTGCTGCCGCTGTTCTCCGGCTACGGCGCCGATGCCGTCGCGACGCGGCTGCAGGACTCCGAGGCGTCGCTGCTCATCACCGCCGACGGGTTCTGGCGCCGCGGCCAGCAGGTGCGGATGAAGCCGGTCGCGGACGAGGCCGTGGCTGCGGCGCCGTCGTGCAGCACGTCGTCGTCGTTCCGCAGGCTCGGCGATCGACGGTCCCGGTCGCGCGACGGCGGCGACGATCGATGGGTCCGCGCCGACCGGTCGATCGGGCAGCCGATGCGTCGACTGCCCGAACGAGCGGACCGACGCCGAGGATCCGCTGATGCTGATCTACACCTCGGGCACGACCGGGCGGCCGAAGGGCGCGGTGCACACGCACTGCGGCTTTCCGATCAAGGCCGCGCAGGACATGGTCCACTGCTTCGACGTCCACGCGGGCGAGACGATGTACTGGGTCAGCGACATGGGCTGGATGATGGGCCCGTGGGAAGTCTTCGGGATGCTGCTGCTCGGCGGAACGTTCGTGCATCTACGACGGCGCCCTCGACTACCCCGCCCCCGACCGCCTCTGGTCGCTCGTCGAGCGGCATCGCGTCAACATCCTCGGCGTCTCGCCGACGCTCGTGCGCTCGCTGATGCGCCACGGCGAGGATCCCGTGCGCGCGCACGACCTGTCGTCGCTGCGCGATCCTCGGGCTCAACCGGCGAGCCGTGGAACCCGGAGCCGTGGCGATGGCTGTTCGAAGTCGCCGGCGGATCGCGGCTGCCGATCATCAACTACTCGGGCGGCACCGAGGTGTCGGGCGGGCTCGTCGGCGGCAACGTGCTCACGCCGCTGAAGCCGGCCGCCTTCGCCGGCCCGCCGCCGGGAATTGCCGCCGACGTCGTCGACGATCAGGGCCGGCCGGTCCGCAACGCGGTCGGCGAGCTCGTCGTCCGCGCGCCGTGGATCGGCATGACGCGCGGGTTCTGGAAGGATCCGGAGCGCTACGAAGAGACCTACTGGTCGCGCTTCCCCGACGTCTGGGTGCACGGCGACTGGGCCGCCATCGACGAGGACGGCCTCTGGTACATCCTCGGCCGGTCGGACGACACCATCAAGATCGCCGGCAAGCGCGTCGGGCCGGCGGAAGTCGAGTCGGTGCTGGTCGAGCACCGAGCGGTGATCGAAGCCGCGGCCATCGGCGTGCCCGACGAGTTGAAGGGTCAGGCGCTCGTCTGCTTCTGCGTGCTGTTGCCATCGGCGAACGCGCCGGATCCGGCGTTTGCCAACGACCTGAAGGCCACTGGTCGCCGACGAGGCTCGGCAAGCCGCTGCGGCCCGAGCGGATCCACTTTGTCGACGACCTGCCGAAGACCCGCAACGCCAAAGTGATGCGCCGGGTGATCCGCGCCGCGTACCTCGGCCAGCCTCCAGGCGACCTCTCCTCGCTCGAGAATCCGCAGGCGGTCGACGAGATCAGGAAGGCTCACAGCTAGCGGAATCGTTTCGAACGCTTCCAGAGGTCACCATGCAGAACAGGATTCTTGGGCTTGCCTTCCTTCTGATCGTGACGGTGCTCGCCCGGGCAGCGGCTCACGCGCAGTCAGCCGATGTACCTCGCGATCCTGCGGCGGTCGGATATCTCAACCTGCACACACGACATTCGGATGGTCTCCAAGGGCCGCAGGACTTCGACAGCCATTCCACAGAAGAGGGACTACAACGGCTTGAACAGATGCGTGGGTTTCTTCGGAGCTTCAGCCGCCTGACGGAACAGACCCGGGGTGCGGTGAGCGAGGCCGAGTTGCGGACAATCGCTAACACCGATTCGACGATGCAAACGATTGGCTTCCACAACATTCCTCTGCTAGTCGAGGGCACGCTGATGAAGCAGGACTACCTGCTGGCGCAGGCGAAGTACGAGTTGGCTCTGTTGAAATACGAGCGGCGACAAATCACTGCAGGAAGAGCTTTCGACAGCGCGTGACGCCTACAGCGCCGCCACACGTCGCTTCCAGAACTTCTGGGACACCAAAAGGCCGACCGACTGAGTTGGCCGATTGGTCGCGGTGATTCCCTGTGGAGGCTCGACATTCCCTGGTACGCGCGTCATGATTCCCTGACGACATCGTCGTTGGCATGTCACACGATACAGATCCCATGTGCATCCGACCGGCTCGGCGACCACACGCGACACGATTCCATGTAATGGCCTTCGATCAAGCGCGATCGGGCTGCTGATTCCTGTCGCCACGCGAGCAGCGAGCCGTCATCGACGTCGATTCCCTGCGACCGGTGCGATCCAGCTGGCGTTGTGGGTGAATCGCAATGGATTTCCTGTTCTGGCGCGACGATCGCAGGGCATCCGGTGCGATTCCCTATTTTCTGGCGGCGATTCCATTTCCTCCGGCCCTGATCGGGGCGATCAGCGCCGCCGTTTCCTGTATGCCGGGCGCGCTCAGCCGGAGCGTCTGCCGTTTTCCTGCCCCGTCGAAGACGAACGACGTCTGGTGCGCTTTCAGACAGGCCACCATGTTGTGCGAGTCGAAGCAGCCATGCGCCTTGCAGACCTGGGCGATTTCGGCGAGTACACCGTGTCGCGCTGCTTCAGCGCCTGCAGTCCATAGAGATACAACTTCGCCAGATTCACCGCCCGCGCCGCTTTTGTCGCGCCTGGAAGGGCCCTCAAGACCTGGACGCCGGTTTCAGTGGCGGCAAACATGTCGCTGAGCGCACGCTCAGGTGACAGCGGTGCGTCAGCGACCGGAGGCACGTCCGCGGCCAGCTTCGGTGCCTCACCGGCGCGATTTCTGCTGTCGTCAGCGTTCGCGTCATCGTTCGCCGCCGGCCGCTCTCCCCGAGCGCTCTCTGGATCACGCCGGCGAACTTTTCCACCAGACCTGAGACGAATTGTTCCGGCCCTTCGAACTCGAGTACGCCGTCCGTCAGCGACACACGAACTCTGGCTTCACTCATAGGCGTCTCAGCAAGTCTAGGATGGTCGGCGGCTCCCGGGAGCGCCAGGTTGCACGGTTTATTGCTACCTCGACATCCTCACTCGCAGCTAACCGCCGCGACGATCGCGGCAGAACAGCCGTGTTAGGATCCGCGCGTTCAACGGTTTGCAGCCGCTTGATGCCGTTGTCGAGGCGAGTGGTTGACTGCAAACGGGATGCGCGGTCTACTCAAAGAAAAGTTAGCCGTCTCTAAGACAGAATTACGGTGGTCAAAGATGCCAGTGAGCAGCGTTGGTCTGCTTGAGACCATGGTCGACGAGCTTGGTGCCAGGAAGGAACTCAGCCCAGCGAATCGCTGTTTCCTCAAGTCCGAGTGGCTTAACCAAGTTGACCTTTGGGACGCGTGGTCGAAGCAGGCCAGATGGCGGTATCACGCGTTGCGTCTGCTTATTGTGATCGGTGGCGCAAGCCTTCCGGTGCTTCTCACTCTTCAAGTGCAGGCGCCCTCAAACGTTCAGGCGATTGCCGCGGTAGTAATGTCCGCCGTTGTGGCTGCCGCGGCAGCGTGGGAAGGGGTGACGAGTGACGGACAGGTCTGGCTCTTGAAATGTCGCTGGGCGGTAACGCTCAGAACGGAGGGATGGCGCTTCTTACATCGCGTCGGCAAATATACGGGGCCGAACTACGAACAAGTGTTTCCGCTCCTTCGTCCTTGAAGTCGAGGCGCTGATCGCGCAGAAGCCGGCGACTACATCGGAAAGCTTGACCGTGGCAAGCCTCCGGATCCGACCGGCGAAATGTCGAAATTACTTGACGCTGCGAGACGGTTGCTGGCGCAGCTGTTGCTCCAGCCTCAGAACGTCCAGTGAACTAGAACATCAGGAATGGTTACAAGGTGAGGCCTAACAGGCGGCTGCATCCGACGGCCGCGGGAGCAACTGCGAGCGGCCGCGGGTGAGCCGCGAGCGTTAGGCTGCGAGGGCGTGAGACAGACTGCCGTCATGCTTGTGGCTTTTGATTCAAACGTCTTGACGGCGTTTCTCGATTCAAACGCGACCACGGACGCGCCAATCGGGTGAGGCGTTAGCGTCATTCCGGATTGTCTGGATAGCCGAAGACCTGACGATTCTTCCGACGGTGACAGCCGAGGCCTGGAGGATCCCGGTGGAGGCAAGGCGGCAGGAACACCTACGCTGGGTCTGGTATAGCTTCCCCGAAGCACAACTCGACCACCTCTCAGAGCGGATCGCCACCCGGGCAGAAGAGTTGGTCCCGATCGACCCGGAAAGAGATCTTGATGACTGTCGCATCGTCGCAGAGGCTGAATGCGACGAGGTCGACTTCTCGCCACAATCGACCGGAGGAATAAAGCGGCTGCAAGCCCACACACCCGTTCGTCTCCGCTAACGCCGACCGCGGCGCTGGACTTCCTGGGGTTCGGTCTCACAACGACGTCGAGTTCAGGGCCGGCGGCATGCAGCGATTGAATGACGGAGGCAGTGAGCAGGTCGAGTGGCTTCTGCGCAAGCTCGCCGTCGGGGATGAGATCCGTATTCGAATCGTCGATGGTAACACCGCCTCTGAACCTATCTCGGTGGTGCGCGAGGCGGGGGGTTCCAGAGAGCAGCATGAGCGCAAATATTACGAGCAGCTCAAACGAAGATAACGAACGCCAGTAACCTGGGCGAGGCTGGCCGTTAGGCATTCGCGTGACTATCGATGCCCTGATTCAGAACGCGTCGGAGAGGCCACTGCGAGCTGAGGACGTCGAGGCGGCGACCGACAGTCTTCGCGTGACTGTTGTCGAACTTTACGACTTGTTTGCGAAGAGGGTCGCGCGACGATACTCAAGCGGTGAGTTGTCGGTACACGATGGGCGACGCCGCGATGACCGAGTTGTTTAGCTACGCGGCCCGAGGTGAAAGCCCAGAACTCTCTAGATTCGCTTGGCAAGTCTTTGAGGCGTTCGACGAGGGCGATTACTTTCACGTCGGCGAACCCGTTGACCAACAGGGAGAGGTTAAAACGCGGATGCTTCTGGCTCGGATTGCTGAACTGCGCGATGCCTGACAGGCCGCTGCACCTGACGGCGTCTGGCCGCGCTCACGCGCGCCGCAGGTGGGCGGCAAGGCGTTAGACCGACCAATTCCTGGATCGCACAAGGCACAAGTACGGAACATGGCAAGCGACGAGAGGACCGAGCGGAAGCGCGACGCCATGAAGCGCATCGGGACCGTGCAGGAAATCTTGCAGACGTTGGGATCCCATTGGCATGCAACCAGGCAAGTTCGGGCCGAAGGACGAATACGACAGTTACGCACCGCAGCTCGTCTCTCTGGTCGCGGAGGGATGTTCGCTCGAACAGTTGAGCGATCATCTGGGGACCGGCGATATTGGCATCAGGGCAGATCCATCGAAGAGATCGGGAAATAGCGGCGGAAATCCTGAGGGCTTTGCGCATCAAGGCTGGCTGACATCCGGCTGCACCTGCCGGCGGCCGCGGCAATCGAGCCGATTAGAATGAGCGAGATTCGGCGCCGCAGGTGAGCCGGACCGTTAGCCAACCGGCAGACCGGACAATGACTCAGACCGACCCGGGTTATTCCATCTACGATCAGGTCTTCCAACGCAGTGAGATGCGCCAGGTGGTTGAGGCGCTGGCCGCCGCGCACGTGGAGCGGACGAAGGCTGGCGCCAGGCATGTTCTCAAAGTGCCGGCCGTGCTCGAACTGTCCGCCGATCCCCGGTTGATAACGATCGCGACCGAATTCGTGGGATCTACACCGATGGCATTTCGGGCCACCTTGTTCGATAAGTCGCCGATGGCCAACTGGTTGGTGGTCTGGCATCAGGACACGGCGTTGCCGCTGCGTCATCGCGTCGATGGTGCCGGTTGGGGGCCCTGGTCGACGAAGGCCAGTGTGCTCTATGCCCATGCGCCAGCGTGGGCGCTTGAACAAGTGGTCGCCATTCGCGTCAGCCTCGATGACTGATCCGACCGAATGGGCCTCTGCGGGTGCTGCCGAATACTCATCGCGGCGGTGTATTCAGCGACGAGCAGATAGCGCAACTTGCCGGGCACACAACGCCAGCTGATTGCGTGGCTTTGTCGGGCGGCATCGTGGCGATGCGGCCGCTTACGATTCACGCCTCATCGAAGTCCATTGATGCGCAGCCGCGACGCGTGTTGCACATTGAATACGCGGCCGCCGTTAACCTTGGAGCGGGCGTCACGCTGGCCGTTGGCTAAGAAGCGTTTGCAGCCGTCGGCGGCTGGTGCGATCATGAGCCGCCACGGCTGACACGCAGTCGTTAGACCGCTTATCAGCTAATCAAGATGTCCGACTGGTTCCGCACGTTGGCTGCAGGAAGCGAGCTCTCGATGGACGCCGCCGCAGAGTTGCAGGAGCGGGGCTTCACCGTGCTTCCAGGCCCGGTGCCCTCGGATTTGGTGGGACGGTTGGCCAACGCATACACCGCCGCCAGGGCATCAGCGACCGCCGACGACGTTAAGGTTGGCAGCACCTCGACTCGAGTGACCGACTTCGTGAATCGGGGGCCCGAGTTCGATCCCGTACAGACATCCGCCGCTACTCGAGGCCTGCTGCCTCGTGATCGGCTGGCCATTCAAGCTGAGTTCGTTGCACGCGCGGACGGTGCGGCCGCGCATGCCCGCCCAGGACCTGCATGTTGACGTCAAGCGTGAATCCGCCGATTGGCCGCTTCTCGGCTTCATTCTGATGGTTGATGAGTTCCGGCCCGACAACGGCGCGACTCGCTTCGTGCCGGGGTCGCATCGATGGCCGGGTACGCCAGCGGGCTGCATGTCGAATCTGCGGGCCGAGCACGCAGATCAAGTGTTGGCGTGCGGCGGCGCGGGTTCTCTCCTCGTCTTCAATGGGTCCGCATGGTATGGCCACGGCGCGAACACATCGAGCGGTCCGCGCCGATCCATTCAAGGCGCGTTTATTCCGAGGGACGGGCGCGCCGGGACGACGACTTCGCGGCCGGTATGCAACCCGAGACGCGCGCGCGACCGGGCTACTCGCGCGGCAGGTGCTCGCACTCTGACCGATCTGGTTTCGCAAGGGACGGCCGTGACACGCGTGTTGCGCGCTCTAACAAAGATTTGCAGCCGAAAGCGGCGGGTGCGATGATGCGCCGCTGCGGCTGACATCTCGCGTTAGGTGGCAAGAGGACGAACTTGCTCGACCAGATACTTGTGATCGTTTCCGTGACCTCCCTTGTGATGGTTAGCCCAGGGCCAGACATGGTCCTCGTCCTGCGCAATACATTTGTAGGTGGTCGTGGCGCCGGTCTGCAGACGTCATTGGGTATTTTGTCTGGAAACCTGGTCCACATTACCTACTGCATGCTTGGCATCGGCCTGATCATTTCGCAAAGTATCCTGGCGTTTTCTGCGCTGAAGTACGCGGGGGCTGCCTATCTCATCTGCCTTGGAGTTATGAGCTTTCAATCTGGTGCCAAGACACTCAACACGGACGAGATGGAAGGTCGGCGGCCCAACAGAACGTGGTTCGTTCAGGGGTTTGTAAACAATCTGC
Source organism: uncultured Actinomycetota bacterium (assembly GCA_963724275.1). Classification (GTDB taxonomy): domain Bacteria; phylum Actinomycetota; class Actinomycetes; order Propionibacteriales; family Nocardioidaceae; genus Nocardioides. Next base: position 57,498 of record CAVRUB010000011.1, read on the forward strand.
TCAACCCGAAAGGCACGCTCTTCTATCTGGGCGTGTTTACGATGGTGATGACGCCTGAGACGTCAGGAAGCACCATGCTGGTACTCATCCTCTGCATGATGCTTGTGAGCGCGTCTTTCTGGCTGCTCTTCGTTTACACACTGGATCGGCCGATTATCCGAGACTCTATCGAGCGGTCTCAACATACCGTGAGCCGGATCTTTGGGGCTCTGCTGATTCTTCTCGGCATCAGGGTCGCGGCGATGTCGCGATGAATCGCCACCGCCGCCAGTCCACGACACCGATGGAATGACTTCCCAAACTGATCGTAATGCCACCTAACTTGCGCTGGAGCCGACGTGGCTCCGTCGCCCGTCGTAACGTGTCGCTGAGCCGCGTGGCTCAGTCCCGACGCTAGCGGGACGGAGGCATGGGGTCTCGCGACAACTGGTTCAGGAGCGCGGCTTGGTCAGCCGCCGATCAAAAAGAGTTCTTTGCCAGGTTGGCGCGCTCCAGGAAAGGTAGGGGGCAGTACCTGCGCATCAAGGCGCTGTCCCTGCAGCATGCGACTCTCTTCGAAGACGCGCTCGAATTGCTAAACCAGTTCTTTCAGGAGTATCCAGGCCAGTTCGATACCGCGCAGGCGATGTTGCAACAGGCGCACTGCTTCATGGCGCTCGGTCGCTTGGAGGAAGCCGAGACGAGCTTTCGATCGGCGCTCCGTCACGAGCAGAGCCACAGCAGCGTGAGGACGCTCGCTTGGATTGACTTTCCATGGTTCATCGTCCGGCACGGCAGACAGCATCTGTATTCGGAAGCGCTCGCAGCTTTGGACATCGGGGAGAAAGAGCCTGTGTTGCCACTTCCGACACTGCGGTATCAGAGCGCCGCGACTCGCGCGATTATCCTTGCGCACAGAGGCGACAAAGTGCAGGCGCGTCAATTCGCGCAGTTGGCGATACAAGCCGCCGCAGCCACACACTCCGGCCTTTCGCATCACGGCTCGATTGGCTTGGTGGAGAATCCAGATCCAGTGATTCACGAACAAGTCCGCGCCTTGGCCGGCTAACAGGCGTTTGCAGCCGACAGCGGCGGGTGCGATGATGCGCCGCTGCGGAAGAAATCTGGCGTCAGCCAAATCGATCTTCGTCGCGCTTCAATGGAGACATATCGCGCCCTCCGGATACTTCATGCCGACCGCAGCGGCAGTTCGTGGCCAGTGTTGATCGAGACCGACGCGGGTGTCTTCCACACCAAGCTGCGTGGTGCCGCTCAAGCACCGGCGAGTCTGGTGGCGGAGATCATTGTGGGCGCACTGGCCGACGCGCTGGGGTTGAGCGTGTCCGCTCGCGTGCTCATCGATATGCCGTCGGACGTCCCGGTGGACGATCCACACCAGGAGCTGGGGGAACTGCTTCACCGGAGCGTCGGTCGGAATCTGGGGTTCCAGTACATGGCGGATGCGCGGAGCTTCCGGCCGATAGATGTTTCGCGTGTTGATCGGGAGCTGGCGTCGACGATCGTGTGGCTCGACGGCCTGGTGCAGAACCCAGACCGCACTGTGAAGAACCCGAATCTGTTGTGGTCGCACGGAGCGTTGTGGCTGATCGACCATGGGGCGAGTCTCGGATTCCAGCATGACTGGCGGCGCGTGACCGAGCAGTCCCCGCGATCGAACGGATGGCAGGTCGGCGGCCATGTGTTGCGGTCCCGCGCCACCGAACTCCAGGTGGTGGACGCTGCGCTGGCCTCACGACTGCATCGCGGTGAGCTGGAGTCAGCGTTAGACGCCGTCCCGGATGATTTCTTGTCCGAGGATGGCCGGGAGGCGACACGGCGCCGTCGTGCGGCATATGTCGCGTTCCTCTGGAAACGGCTTCAAGGCCCTCGCCCGTTCATGCCGGCCACTGGGCCGGCAGCTGGCTAACCTCCGCCTGCAGCCGGCGGCGAACGCCTGGGTGCCTAGTGGTGCTCCTTCATCAGCTCGGCGCGCCAGCGCGCCGCTTCGGTGAAGACCCGGGTGACCGCTTCGCCGCTGCGCAGGTCGGCGCGCAGATCGGACAGCCGGTCGATCAGCACATCGAGCGCCTCGCCGATCGCTTCGGCGTTGGTCGCGCAGATGTCCCGCCACGTGTCGGGCGGGCTCGAGGCGAGGCGAGTCGTGTCGACCAGACCGCGGCCGGCTAGCGCAGCGCGCTCTCCCCCGCGCTGCTGCCGATCACATCCATCAGCGCGCTCGCGGCCAGCTGCGGGAGATGGCTCAGGAACGCCATCACGCGATCGTGCTCGGCCGCGTCCATGCTCGACGGCTGCGCGCCGACGCCGCGCGCGAACTCGAACAGCCGCTCGAGCGTCGCCGCCGGCGTCGCGTGCTCACCGGCGTGAAGATCCAGGGCCGATGCCTGAACAGGTCCGGCCGCGCGAAGCCGAACCCGCCCTGCTCGGCGCCGCCAATCGGGTGCCCGCCGACGAACGCGCCCGCGCACGACAGCGCCGAGGCGGCGTCGACGATGCTCGCGCTTGGTGCTGCCGACGTCGGTGACGACGGCGCGTCGCGGCAAGCCGCTGGGCAATCTCGGCCAGCAGCTTGCATGTTCTGCCGGACGGGCGCCGCCAGGATGATCAGCTCGGCGTCCGCCGCCACATCGGCGGCGCTGTCGAGCGCCGCGGTCGATCGCCCCGCTGCCGAGAGCATGCGCGAGGACGCGCCTTTCGATCGACGCCCGACGATCGCGCGCGGCCGGCCAGCGCTCGCGCACGCGCAAGCGCGATCGAGCCGCCGATCAGCCCGAGGCCGACGACGGAGATGGACTTAAAGGGAGGATCGACGGAGGAAGGCATCGGCCAAATCCCATTTCGGGTATTGGGAGTTGTCCTACCTGGCCCATCCTCGGCGGGACACCGGCTCCAGGCAGATGCTGCGGCCGATCGCCGGCGCGATGATGCGCAGCTCCGCCATCAGCCGGTCGAACTGCGCCGGGAACATCGACTGCGCGCCGTCGCTCAGCGCCCGATCGGGATCGTTGTGGACCTCGATGATCAGGCCGTCGGCGCCAGCAGCCACGGCGGCGCGCGCCATCGGCGCCACCATGTCGCGCCGCCCGGCGCCGTGGCTCGGGTCGGCCACGATCGGCAGGTGGCTCAGCTTCTTGACGACGGGGATTGCCGAGATGTCGAACGTGTTGCGCGTGGCGGTTTCGAACGTCCGGATGCCGCGCTCGCAGAGGATGACGTCGTTGTTGCCGCCGGCCAGGAGGTACTCCGCCGACAGCAGCCACTCTTCGATGGTCGCCGAGATGCCGCGCTTCAGGAGCACCGGCTTGCGGTGAAGCCCGAGCTCGCGCAGCAGGGTGAAGTTCTGCATGTTGCGCGCGCCGACCTGGAAGATGTCGCAGTACTTGCTCGATCAGCTCGATCTGGTTGATGTCCATCACCTCGGAGATCAGCTTCAGATTGTGCGCGTCGGCCGCGCGGCGCAGCATCTGCAGGCCCGGCTCGCCCAGCCCCTGGAAGCTGTAGGGAGAGCTGCGGGGCTTGAATGCGCCGCCGCGCAGGATCTTGGCGCCGGCGCGGCGGACGGCCGCCGCCGATGCCATGACCTGCTCCTCGGTCTCCGCCGAGCAGGGACCGGCCATCACGATCACCTCGTCGCCGCCGATGCGGACGTCGTCGATCGATGACGATCGTGTCCTCGGGCTTGAACGTGCGGCTGGCGCGCTTGTACGGCTCGGTGATGCGCAGCACCTCGTGCACGCCGTCGAGGAGCTCGATGAGCTCCTTCTCGACCTTGTGCGCACCGACGACGCCCAGCACGGTGCGCGTGGCGCCGGACGAGCGGTGCACGTCCATCCCCAGCTCGATCAGCCTGGCGATGACCGAATCGATCTGCGCCTCGCTGGCGCGCTCCTTCATGACGACGACCATTGCTGTTCTCCGTGGCGCCCCTGAGGCGCCCAGGTCCTGCGCCCCTGCAGGGGGCGCCCGACGTGGTTCCTACCTCAGTTCGTCCCGCCGCGAACTCGCTTCGCGTTCCGCGCGCCGTGCCTCATCGATGATGCGTTCGAAGATCCTGACCACCGCTTCGGCGGTGAGCGGGCCGGCCAGCTCGGTCGCCGACTGGCGCACGCGCCCCAGCACCTGCGCCTCGCGCTCCGGCTGATAGATCGGCAGTCCCGCCTCGTGCTTCAGGCGTCCCACTTCCACCGCGCAGGCGACGCGCACGTTCAGCAGCCGTACCAGCTGCTCGTCGATCACGTCGATGCGGGTTCGCAGTTCCTCGATCGTCAGGACTTCAGCCAACGCACATACTCCTCTACCCGGTGATCCAGATCGTCCGCGGTGCCCGCGTCGGCGATGACGTTGACCAAGCGCGCTCCCGACCACGGCGGCGTCGGCCCAGCGGCCGACCTCGCGCACGTGCTCGGGTTTCGAGATGCCAAAGCCAAGAGCAACGGGCAGATCGCTCACCTGCCGGATGCGCTGCACCATGTCCTGCGCGCCGTCGGCCAGGCGATCGCGGGCGCCGGTGACGCCCAGACGCGAAATCGCGTACAGAAAGCCACTTCCGAGGGAGGCTGCCTTCCGGAGACGCTCGTCGGTAGTCGTCGGGCTGAGCAGGAGAATTGTATCAATCCGCCGCGCCGTCAGCATGTTACGGAAATCGTCGGCCTCCTCGATGGGCAGGTCGAGCACCAGCACCCCGTCGACGCCCGGCGGCCCGCGCCCGATCGGCAAACCGCTCGGCGCCGAGGCGCAGGATCGGGTTGGCGTAGCTGAAGATGACGACCGGCGGCCGCGAAGCTCCGGGCGCAGCCGCTCGAGCAGATCGAGCACGCCGGAGAGCGTGGTGCCCGCGGCGAGCGCCCGCTCGGTGGCGCGCTGGATCACCGGGCCGTCGGCCAGCGGATCGGAGAACGGCACGCCGATTTCGAGGACGTCGGCGCCGGCGCGATCGAGGGCGCGGAGGATCCCCGCCGTGCGCGGCAGGTCGGGATCACCGGCCGTCACGTAGGTGACGAGGCCCGGCGTCTTCCCGGCCCGCAGGCGGCTGAAGGTGGCGGCGATGCGCCCGTCCGTCACCGACGTCTGCGCTGAAGCTCATTTGCAGGGCCTCCGCCACGCTCTGCACGTCCTTGTCGCCGCGGCCGGAGAGGTTGACCAGCACGAGCGAGCCGTCCGGTATTTCGCGTACCAGACGATCCGTGTAGGCGATCGGCATGCGCCGATTCGAGCGCCGGAAGGATCCCTTCGCGCCGTGCGAGCAGCTGGAAGCCCTCGAGCGCCTCGGCGTCCGTGACGTAGCACGTATTCGGTGCGCCCGAGATCGCGCAGCCAGGCGTGCTCCGGACCGACGGCCGCGTAGTCCAGGCCGGCGGAGATCGAATGCGTCAGCTCGATGTTGCCGGCCTCGTCCTGCAGGATGAACGTCCGCGTTCCCTGCAGCACCCCGGTGCTGCCGCCAGCGAATCGGGCGGCGTGCCGGCCGGGCGCGATCCGCTCGCCACCAGCCTCGACGCCGATCAGCCGGATGTCCTCGTCCTCGATGAACGCGTCGAAGATTCCGATGGCGTTGCTGCCGCCGCCCACGCACGCCACGACAAGGTCCGGCAGGCGTCCCGCCTGCTCGAGGATCTGGGCGCGCGCCTCACGGCCGATCACCGACTGGAACTCGCGCACCATCAGCGGATACGGGTGCGGTCCGAGCGCCGAGCCGAGCAGGTAATACGTTTCGTTTACGTTCGCGACCCAGTCGCGCATCGCCTCGTTGATGGCGTCCTTGAGCGTCCTGCTGCCGGCATCCACCTGCCGAACCTGCGCCCCGAGCAGCTGCATGCGAACCACGTTGAGCGCCTGCCGGCGCATGTCCTCGGCGCCCATGTAGACGTCGCACTCGAGGCCGAGCAACGCGCACGCGGTCGCCGTGGCCACTCCATGCTGACCCGCGCCGGTTTCCGCGACCACACGCGTCTTCCCCATCCGGCGCGCCAGCAGCGCCTGGCCCAGCGCGTTGTTGATCTTGTGCGCGCCGGTATGCGTCAGGTCTTCACGCTTCAGGAACACGCGCGTGCGCGGTGCCCTCCGCCAGACGTGTCGCCTCGTAGAGCGGCGTCGGCCGTCCCACGTAATGCTTCAGGAGACGCGCGAGCTCCTCTCGGAACGCGGGATCCTCGCGCGCGGCCAGGTATCCCGCGGTGAGCTCCTCGATCGGCGCGACCAGCGTCTCCGGCACGAACCGTCCGCCGTACTGGCCGAAGTAGCCGCGGGCATCCGGATCACGCCGGCCGAACATCGCGCGCTCGCTCGTGGCTGTCGGCATCATTTCTCCATGGCACCCCTGAAGGGGTGCCCTACGTCGGCTGTGGCCGACCGCATCATCGCCGTGCGCGCGGCGGCGAGAAACCGGGTGACCTTCTCGGGGTTCTTGACGCCCGGCGCGTCTTCCACGCCGGACGACACGTCCACACCGTAGGGCCGGACCGTCGCGATGGCGTCGGCCACATTGGCCGGCGTCAACCCGCCTGCAAGGACCAGCCTGTGGGCGCGCGCCAGCGCCGCCGCCGCCGCCCAGTCCACCTGCTGCCCGGTGCCACCCCGTCGCTCGATGTCCGCCGCGTCGAGGAGCAGTGTCGTGTCATCCGACCACGCCGCCGCAACCTCCGCCGCCGTTGCGAGCGTGACAGATTTGAGAATCGGCCAGGCGAGCTCCTGCGCGTAATTCGCCGGCTCGTCGCCGTGGAGCTGGACCGCCGTCAGGTTCGTTCGCTCCATCGTCCGGACAATCTCGTCGCTCGACTCGTTGACGAACACTCCCACGGTGGTAATCGTCGCCGGCAGCTGCGCGACGATTCGCGCCACGGCATCACGTGCCACGTATCGCGGGCTGCGCGGCCACAGCACGAAGCCGAGGGCCGTTGCTCCCTGTTCGACGGCATGCGAGGCGTCGTCCAGGCTCTGAATGCCGCAGATCTTCAGAAACATCGCGTCACCGCACGGCCACGCCAATCAACGCGGCAATTGCTTCCGCCGGAGCGGGATCGGTCATGAAGCGTTCGCCGATCAGAAACGCACGGTAGCCGGCTGCCGCCAACTTCTCCAGATCCGCGCGGGACTGAAGACCGCTTTCGCTGACCGCGACGACGCCGGATGGAATCTTCGCTGCCAGGCGGTAGGACGCATCGACGTCGACGGCCAGTGTCCGCAGATTGCGATTGTTCACCCCGATGATCCGCGCGCCGCTGTCGATCGCCCGGCGCAATTCCTCGTCGTCGTGCACTTCGACCAGCGCGGCGAGTCCCAGATCCCACGCCTGCTGCTGCAGGCGGCACAGGGCGTCCTGCTCCAGCGCCGCCACGATCAGCAGAATGGCGTCCGCCCCGGCGGCTCGCGCCTCGAACAGCTGGTATTCGTCGACGACGAAATCCTTCCGGAGCAGCGGAATGGTGACGGCGGCACGCACGGCGGCAAGATGTTCGAGCGATCCGTCGAAGAACGTCGGCTCGGTCAGGACGGATATCGCGGCGGCGCCGCCCGACTGGTACTGCCGCGCGATGGCCACTGGGTCGTAGCTGGCGGCGAGCACGCCTCGCGACGGTGATCGCCGCTTGCACTCCGCGATGACGTTGACGCGTCCCGCATCCGCCAGCGCTGACTCGAACGTGGCGCCCCTCGGGCTGCCCCCGCCGCGCGCTTCTCGAGCATCGCCATCGGTTCGCGCTCACGACGAACCTCGACGATCCGCCCGGTGGCGGCCACGATCGTCCGCAGCAGGTCGGGCGCGCTCATGCGACCACCTCGGCGTTCGACAGGCGCACCATCTGCTCCAGCGTCGAGCGGGAGGCACCCGAATCAATCGCCTCGCCCGCCAGTCGGATGCCGGATCCGACGGATGCGGCTCGACCCGCGATGAAGAGCGCCGCACCGGCATTCAGCAGTACGACGTCGCGCGGGGCACCGCGCTGGCCGTCGAGCACGCGCCGCACGATATCGGCGTTGGCCGCGGCGTCGCCGCCCACCAGATCTGCCGGCGCCGCCTTCGGGAGCCCGAAATCGGCTGGATGCACGTAGAACGTGTGGACGGCCCCGTCGCGGCACTCGGAGACCTTGGTGTAACCGGTCGTCGAGACCTCGTCGATGCCGTCCGCTCCGTGGACGACCCAGGCCCGTGTCGAGCCGAGCAGCATCAATGCGCGCGCGAGCAGCGCCGTCAGCTCCGACTTCGGCACGCCCACAATCTGCCGTGTGGCCCCGGCGGGGTTCGTCAGCGGCCCGAGCAGGTTGAACGCCGTGCGGATGCCAAGCTCCCGGCGTGTCGGTCCGGCGTGCTTCATCGACGGGTGAAACGTCGGCGCAAAAAAGAACGCGATGCCGGCCTCGTGCAGCGTCCGCTCGACCACCGCCGGTGACGCCGCCACGTTCACTCCCAGCTGCTCGAATACATCCGCGCTGCCGCAGCGGCTCGACACCGACCGATTGCCGTGCTTGGCGACCTTCACGCCGCACGCCGCAACCACGAGCGCCGCCGCGGACGAAATGTTGAAGGTGCCCGAGCGATCGCCACCAGTTCCGCACGTGTCGAACACATCGGTTGCGGGCTGTGACAGCTTCACGGCGTTGGCTCGCATCGTCCGCGCAAAGCCGACGATCTCCGCCGGCCGCTCGCCTTTCATCGCCAGGGCCGAGAGCAGATCCGGCAAGGGCCGCAGACGAGGCGCGTCCGTCCATGACCTCCTGCATCGCGGCCGCCGCTTCGTCGGCCGTGAGGTCCTCGTGGCGCACGAGCTTTTCGATCAGTGCGGTGAACATCACAGATCCAGGAAGTTCTTCAGGATGTGGCGGCCTTCGTCGGTCAGCACCGACTCAGGGTGGAACTGGACGCCATGCACCGGATACGTACGGTGCCGCACGGCCATGATGGTTCCGTCTTCGCGCGTGCGTGCGGCCACCTCCAGCTCGTTCGGCACGCCCTCGGTGGAGATGACGAGCGAGTGGTAGCGTCCAGCGATGAAACGGCGCCGTGATGCCGCGGAAGAGCCCCTTCCCGTCGTGCACCACCATCGAGGTCTTGCCGTGCATCGGCACCGTGGCGCGGCAGACGGTACCGCCATAGACCACGCCGATGGCCTGGTGACCGAGGCAGACGCCGAGGATCGGCACGCTCGGGCCGAACCGGCGGATCACGTCCACTGAGATGCCCGCGTCCTCCGGACGACCCGGCCCCGGCGAGATGAGGATCTGCTCGGGAGCCATCGCCTCGATCTCCCCGACGGTCACCTGATCGTTCCGTCGCACACGAATCTCCGCGCCCAGCTCGCCGAGGTACTGCACGAGGTTGTAGGTGAACGAATCGTAGTTGTCGATGACGAGAATCATGGTCGACCCCTACAACCCGGCCTGCGCCAGCTCGAGCGCGCGGATGACCGCCCGCGCCTTGTCGCGCGTCTCTTCGTACTCGGCCGACGGATTCGAGTCGGCAACGATGCCGGCGCCGGCCTGCACATAGGCGCGGCCGTCCTCGATGACGACGGTCCGGATGGTGATGCAGAAATCGAGGTTCCCCGCGAAGTCCACGTACCCGACGGCGCCCGCATAAACGCCACGCCGCCGGTTCTCCAGCTCCGAGATGATCTCCATCGCCCGGACTTTCGGCGCGCCGGACACCGTTCCGGCCGGGAAACAGGCGACCAGGGCATCGAGGCGATCGTGCTTGTCGTCCAGCTTGCCTTCGACGATGGACACCAGGTGCATCACGTGAGAGTAGCGCTCAACGGTCATGTAGGTCGGCACGCGCACGCTGCCGTAGGCCGCCACGCGCCCGAGGTCGTTGCGCCCGAGATCGACGAGCATCACGTGCTCGGCGCGCTCCTTTTCGTTGCGCTTCAACTCCTCCGCCAGCCGCGCGTCTTCCTCCTCCGTCTTGCCGCGCGGCCGGGTTCCCGCGATCGGGTGGGTCTGCATGCGCCGCCCCTCGACGCGCACCAGCATCTCGGGTGACGAGCCGACGATGGAACGGTCGCCGACGCGGAGGAAATACATGTACGGAGACGGATTGACGTGTCGTAACGCGCGATAGACCGTAAACGGGTCGGCGTTGATGGCCGACTCGAACCGCTGCGAGAGCACCACCTGATAGATGTCGCCGGCGGCGATGTATTCCTTCGCCGTCCGGACCATCCGCTCGAATTCCTCACGCGACACGTTCGAGGTGACCTCGAGCGCCGACGCCTCCCGCGCCGCGGGCTTCGACAGCGCCCGCTCCAGCTCGCGCTCGGCGAACTCGATCCGCGCGCGCGCGAACTGATAGAGCGACTCGAGATCCTCGTCGCCGGTGATCCGCGCGTTGGCGATGATCAGGATTCGATGCCGGACGTGATCGAAGGCCAGCACCGTGTCGAACAGCATGAAGCCCGCTTCGTCTTCCTCGTCCGCCCCGGGCTGCAGCTCCACCGGCTCGAACCAGGCGGCGGCGTCGTATCCGAGATAGCCGACGGCGCCGCCGGTGAACCGCGGCAAGCCCGGAACAAACGGCGCGTGAAAGCCCGCCATCAGCTCGCGCAGCGTCGCGACGAACGACAGGTCCGACTCGGAGCGCTGCCCGGCACGATCGACGATCGTCTTGCCGCCGCGCGAGCGCAGAATCAGAAACGGGTCCTTGCCGAGGAACGAATAGCGCGCGACCTGCTCTCCGCCTTCCACCGACTCGAGCAGGAACGCGTAATCCGAATGCTCCGCGATCTTCAGGAACGCGGAGACCGGCGTCAGCATGTCGGCGACGATCTCCTTGTAGACCGGCACGAATGTCCCGCGCTGCGCCAGATCCGTGAACTCCTCGAAACTCGTTATGTGCATTGCACGCTCCGCTCGATCGCGTTTCGCATCACGCCCGGCTGTGGCGGCTGCCCGATCCACCACTCGAACTGGCGCTCGGCTTGCGCCACCAGCATCGGCAGGCCATCGAGCGTGCGGCATCCGGCGGCGCGGGCCTCGCGCAACAACCTGGACTCGCCGATGCCGTAGGTGAGGTCGTAGACCAGCTCGCCATTGAACGGCCCTCCCGGCAGCGGCGACTCGTCCCTCAGCGTCGGACTGCCGAGCGGCGTGCAGTTGACGAGCAGGTCCCAGCCTTCAGGGATGGGCCACGCGCCGATCTCCACGCCCAGGGACCCGGTGACGGTCTGTGCCTGCTCGCGGCGCCGCGTGTGCACCGCGACGCGAACTCCCCGCGACAGCAACGCGACCACGACCGCGCGAGCGGACCCGCCGCCGCCAATGACCGAGGCGCGGGCGCCGGCGAGGGGCCTGCCAAACGCGTGCTCGAGCGGCGCCAGGAATCCAGCCACGTCGGTGTTCGTGGCCTCCCATCCGTCGCCCAGCGCGCCGCAGCGTGTTCGCCGCGCCCACCTGACGTGTCAGGGCGTCGGACTTCGACGCGCCACGCAGCGCATCTCCCTTGAACGGGATCGTCACGCTCACGCCTTCGACGCCGAGGGCCGAGGCGAACTCGTCGAAGTCGGAGAACTCCGTCGTCTGCAGCGGCACATACACCGCATCGACACCGGCGGCGGCCAGCGCCGCGTTGTGCATGAGCGGCGAGAACGAATGCAGCGCGCTGGAACTGACGACGCCGAAGATGCGCGTGGACGGATTGATGTCGCGAAAGCGGAACTGCGAGAGCATCCGCTGCGCGGGAATCTGTCCCGGTGCGACGCCGTTGCCCGCATAGCTCCACCGTGAACCGTAGCGTGCGGCCAGCAGGCGCGTCGGCACGCCCGAGTCGCCCATGCCGACCACCACCGCGTCGCCCTCACGGGCCACGGCCAGCAGCGGCAGCGTCTCGCGCAGCCCGTGCGGCATGACCGCCACCTTGATCACGCCGGCGCCATAGCTGCGCATGTCTCGAGCCCGCGCCTCGACGTCGAGCGGCACGCCCGTGAAGTCGTGCGACGAGACGACGATCCGCGACGGATCGGTGCGGACGATGTCGTCGAAGCGAGGCTGGTGGACGCCGTGCAGCGCCGCCCACTCGACGTCCACGAAGTCAGCGCCGAGCGCCAGCGCCTGGGCGAGGATCCGATGCCGATCCTCTTCCGCGCCGGTGAAGCGGCCGCCCTCCCATTCCGGCCGGCAGGTCGCGACCACCGGCTTCCGTCGGTCCGCCAGCGCGCCGGCGACATCGAGATCGGCTACGCCGTCCAGGCGCACTTCGACCATGTCGGCCACGGCGGCGTCGCGCGCGGCTCTGAGCTCGGCCATCGTTGGGCCCGTGACGGTTTCGCACAACAGCGAAGTGGCCATAAAACAAAAACGCCTCTCCAACCGGGTGGCTGAAGAGGCGCTTCGAAAGTGCTGAGTTCCTGAACTAGTGCGTTTCGACTCGGCGTTGCCCCTTCAGCGTGCAGTCCCGTACCACCACCAATAGCTGGCGGAAAACGGCTGCGCGAAAGAGCTAAACGATTTCGACATGTGAACGCGAAGCGTGAGCGTAGTTCACGACCCCGACAGCTGTCAAGAAACCGGAGGCCATCCGTAGCGAGTGCCGGCATTCATGCTGCACCGATGCGGCCTCCGGAGGCGATGTCCTCCGAATGCGGAACGTTTCGCACTCCCGTCCCTCAGGAGGACCGCATGCTGTCACTCGGGCGCCCAAGAATTGTGACGATCGAATTTTTCGCTGGTACTTCTGACAGCACTGATCGAGAGCACTCCGGCGAACGCGCAAAACGATGCTGATATCTCGGGACAGGTGCTCATCTCTGGTGGGGTGGCGAACACATGCACAGCGGGGTCGCGTGACCCATCGTGTCAGGACCGCTCCGAAGCGGATTTTCGACTGAGCGCCGCCAGCGGTCAGGCCTTTGGCTTTACGGTCTTTCAGCATGTGGTCAGGCTCAGAGAAGCGAAGACGAGGCGCGAGCTCGGCGGGGCTTTCCTGCAAGACTGGATGAAGTCGGTGTCGAATACCGGGCGCACCTGGGACGACGGCGGCAAGTTCTTCACGAACTACATCGCGCATCCGCAGGGCGGCGCGAGTCTACGCGCACATTTATCGACAGAACGACCAGCGTCGAAAGCGCCTGGAAATCGGAGAGCCCGGCTATGGCGAGATGGTCACGCGCGCCATGGTCTTTTCGGCGGTCGTCAGCGCGCAGTTCGAGCTCGGGCCGGTCAGCGAAGCCTCGATCGGCAATGTCGGCATGCGCAACGCGACGAAGATGGCGTGGGTGGATCTGGTGATCACGCCCGTCCTCGGAACGGCGTGGATGGTGGGTGAAGACGTGATCGACGAGCGGCTCCTGAAGCAGATGGACGGCACGAACACGGTGCTGCGCAATACGCTGCGGTTCCTGCTCAATCCGTCACGGAGCGGCGCGAATCTCTCGAGACGTAAATGGCCGTGGTTCCGGGATCGGGACGGCTAGCGCTTTTCGGAGCGTCGTCGGACGTCACGGCCATTCCAGGTGCGGGGCACGGTTCGTGCTGTGAGTCGGCCGTGCCGGCCAGTCCGGCTACGGCTCCGCTCACCGGGAAGCTCCGCCGCTCGTACCTGTCAGCTGCCGCGTCGCTTCAGCTCGACGCGGTGGCATCCGACGGACGCCGGCCTTGGTCCGGCCCGGCCGCCTCACGAAGCAGCTCACGCGTCGGACGAGCCTGGTGCGCGCGCGGCCTGTGAGCGACGTGATCAGCGAAGGTGGTCATCGGGCCGCAGGCACCGCGGCGCCAGCGCTCGCCGCTATCGCGCACCGGCGCGCTGCAGACCCTAGCGATTCCAAGGGTTTACCCGTATCATCAACGTGAGTCTGCACATGAATTACCGCGCCGGCGCCGCCATCGTTGCGTTCGTGCTCTGCCTGGCTGCCGGGCTGCCCGCGCAGAACCGGTTCTTTCCGATCGAGGACGTCCGGCCCGGCATGACGGGAATCGGTCGAACGGTCTTCGAGGGCAACCGCCTGGACGAGTTCAAGGTCCAGGTCCTCGGCGTCCTGCGGAACGTCATCGGTCCGAAACGCGACCTGATCCTGGCGCGCCTCGAGGGTGGCCCGCTGGCCAACGCCGGCGTGATTGCCGGCATGAGCGGAAGCCCGGTCTACATCGACGGGCGGCTCGTTGGCGCGGTCTCGTACTCGCTGGGCGACTTCTCGAAGGAACCGATTGCGGGCATCACGCCGATCGCGGAGATGGTGGCCGACGCCACGCTGACCACGCCGCGACGACAACTCGCACGCGTTGACGTTCCCGCGCCGCTGACGCCCGAGAGTTTCGAGACATCGCTGCGGCAGGCGTTCTCGTGGGCTCGACCATTCGCGCAGAGTCCATCCGACGTCCAGGTGCTGGGCAATGTCAGCGCCGGCCTCGGCACGCTGCTCCGCCCGATCGCGACGCCGCTGTCGTTCGCCGGTTTCGATCCGTCGGTCATCGGAGCGGTGACCTCTGTCTTCCAACAGCAGGGATTCCTCCCGATGCTGGCCGGCGGGGCGCAGACGGCGCCGTCCGCGCGAGACACCGCCGCTCCGCGGCTTCGCCCGGGCGATCCGATCGGCGTCGCGCTGATGAGCGGTGACCTCGAAATCGGCGCCACCGGCACCGTCACCGACATCGACGGCGATCGCGTATATGCCTTCGGCCACCCGTTCTACGGTCTCGGGCCCACGCAGTTTCCGCTGACGCGCGCCCACGTCCACGTCGTGCTCCCCAGCCTGCAGTCGTCGCAGAAGATCGCCAGCACCGGCGAGGTGATCGGCACCATCTCCCAGGATCGCGCCACGACCATCGCCGGAACGCTCGGCGCGGGCCCGGCCATGATCCCCATCACGCTGACGCTGAAGAACGAGGAGCGCGGGTTCCGCAAGACGTTCAACATCGCGATGGTGAACGACGAGCTGTTCACGCCGATCCTCGCCTACATGTCGATCCTCAATGCGCTGCAGTCCTACGAGCGGCAGAACGGCGTCGGCACCTACGCTCTGCGCGGCAGCGCCAACATCAAGAATCACGGCGCGCTCGCGTTCGAGGATTTGTTCACGGGCGATCAGCCCTCAACCGGCGCCGCGTCCTCGGTGGTCGGGCCGATCAACTTCCTGCTGCGCAATTCGTTCGAAGGCGTCGAGTTCGAGGGACTCAAGCTCGAGATCGACGCCAGCGAGCAGCCGCGCAGCGCGACGCTCGAGCGCGCCTGGGTGGACGGCACTCGGCTGAAGGCCGGAACGACCGTCGATCTCAAAGTGCTGTTGCGGAACGTATCGCGGCGAGGAGATCACCAAGACGGTGCCCGTGCGGATTCCCGCGAATGCGCACCGGAAGCGTCTCGATCATGGTGGCCGATGCCGGGCGCCTGTCCCAGTGGGAAGCCCGTGAGCTGCAGGTGCAGCCGGCGCAGACCCGCGGCATGCCCCAGATGATCCGGCTGCTGAACGACGCCAAGAAGAACAACCGCCTCTACGTGCGCATGGTCACGCGTGACGGCGGCGCGGTCGTGCGTGGAGAATCGCTGGCCGCCCTGCCCTCGTCCGTGCTGTCCGTGATCGAATCCGACCGCAACGGTGGCAGCTTCAGGCCGCTGCAGAGTGCGCTGATGGGCGAATGGGAAATCGTGACCGGACACGCGGTCACGGGCTCACGCACGCTGACGCTGCCGCTCGAAGAGTAGTCGTGCGGCGCCCGTCTGCTCATTGCGCTCCTCGGCCGTCGCCGTCTTCACCGCCGGCGGCCTCCGCCGCGCTGCCGACGTTCTGGCAGGTCTCAACCGAAGCCGAGTTCCTGCGCGGCGAAGTGGAGAACCTCTCCATCGACTCGTACGGCCGGCTGACGCTCGGCCCGACGTCCACGCCGGTCTACGACTCCAGCGCGCCGTTCATCTGGACCGCCGTCGCGGTGGCCGACGGCACCGTCTACGCCGGCAGCGGCAACGAAGGTCAGGTCTATCGCGTGGACGCCGTCGGGCAAGGGCTCCGTCTTCTTCGACAGCGAAGAGCTCGGAGGTGCACGCGATCGCTCCCGCGCCCACTGGCGGGATCTACGTCGGCACGTCTCCGCAGGGCAAGATTTACGCGTCGATCCGACCGGCAAAGTCGACGGTGTTCTTCGATCCGGACGATCGCTACATCTGGAGCCTGGCGGTCGATCGGCAGCGGCAACCTGTTTGCCGCGACCGGCGACAAGGGTGTCATTTACGGATTACCCCTGACGGCAAGGGCACCGTCTTCTACCAGACGAAGGCGACGCACGCCATGACGCCTGGCGTTCGACAGCCAGGGTCAGCCTGCTGGCAGGGACCGAATCACCGGGCCGGGTCTTCCGCATCGACGCCACCGGCAAGCCGTTCGTCATCCTCGACTCGAGCTTCAACGAAATCCGGACCATCCGGGTCGATCGCAGCACGGCGCGACGTACGCGATTGCCGTGAGCAGCCGCCCGGGAGCCACGGGCTCCACGCCGGCGCCACTGAGCACGGATTCCTCCGCTCCGGTGCCGGTTGTGAGCGTGACTGCGGAAGTGACCGCAATCGGCATCGCGGAGCCGTCTGGCAGCGGACCGCCGCCGCAGCAGACGCCGCGCAGCACCGGCCCGGTGACGGGCGCCATCTACCGGATCAGCCCGGACGGCGTGTGGGATGTGCGTCTGGGAACTGCGCGAGGACACGCCGTACGACATCGCCGTTCGAAGGCAACGGCAGCCTGCTCGTCGCCACCGGCAACAAAGGAAAGATCTACCGTCTGTCAGGCGAACCGTATCAGCCGACGCTCGTCGTTCGCGCGAACGTTCAGCAGGTGACCGCGATTCTGCCGGAGCGCGATGGCCGGATGCTGTTCGCGACGGCGAATCCCGGAAAGCTCCTGCGCCTGTCCTCCGCGCGCGCCGACCGCGGCACCTATACATCCGACGTTCGGGATGCAACCGACGGTGGCCGCGTGGGGCACCATCCGCTGGCGCGCGCAGACGCCTGCTGGCACGCGCGTTGAGACTCTCGACACGATCCGGCAACACACGGACGCCGGACGAGACCTGGAGCGACTGGACGTCGGCCTACAGCCAGCCAGGCCGGCAGCGCGATCACCAGTCCGCGCGCGCGGTATCTCCAATGGCGCGCCGATTCTCGTCGGCGCGCGCGGTGAATCGCCGCTGCTGACGTCGGTGTCCGCGGCCTATCTGCCGCGCAATCTCCGGCCGCGCGTCACGTGGATCACGATTCATCCGCCAGGTACGGTGTTTCAGCGGCCCTTCCCCACCGATCCGGAAATCGCGGGCTTCGACGGCGACCTGCCTGACAAGCCGCAACGCCGCCACGGCCGGCGGCTCAGCCAAACCTCGGGCGCCGCGTCTACCAGAAGGGACTGCTCACATTCGTCTGGCGCGCCGAGGACGACAACAAGGACGACCTGACGTTCGACGTGCTCTACCGCCGCGAAGGGGAAACGTCGTGGAAGACGCTGAAGCGTGCGGTCGTCGACCCGATTCTGGTCTGGGATACGACCTCCGTCCCGAACGGCAGTTATCTCCTGCGGATCGTCGCCAGCGACGCGCCCTCGAATTCGCCGTCTACCGCGCTCGACCGGCGCGCTCGAAAGCAGCGCGTTCGACATCGACAACACGCCGCCGGAAATCACGATGTCCTCGGTGCGCCGCGAAGGCGCGCGGCTCGTGCTCGAGTTCGAGGCGCGTGACGAGTACTCGGCCGTGCAACGGGCCGACTACTCACTCGACGGCGACAAGCTGGCAGACGATCTACCCGAGGGACGGCATTGCCGACTCGCGGGTCGAGCAGTTCGAACTGGTGCTGGAGGGAGAGGCGGCCGCCCGCGGGGTGATCGTCCGGGCGACCGATGCGCTGAACAACGTCGGCGAGCGCCAGGGGCGAAGCGCCGGCTGCCGGTGGCAGGTCAGGCGGTCGCTGAAGGACGAGCGCCGGGCTCAGCCGGCTGACCGCTGACGAGGCGGCCGGCTGCAGGCACGACCGCACGGCGGCTTCGCGGTGTCCTTGGCCTTCGCTTCGATCGGAGCGCCGGGACGTTTCGCAGACGACTCCGGGGCCATCAAGGCGGTCGTCTTCGGCGATCACCAGAACCACATCGACGGCCACAGCCTGGCCCATCGGCGTCTGCGCCGGCATGAAGCGGGTCTTCCGGACGACGTCCATCACGCCAGTTGCTGACGCCGCGGCCGTGCCAGCGCCTTCGAATTGGCCAGACCTTCGTCGGACAGCAGGAGTCTCCCAGTCCGCGACGCTGCCGTCACGGCCGAATACCGTCCCGAACGCATAGATCACGTCGTCTTCCGGCGTCAGCTCGAGCGCGTCGCCCACGCGGCCGATCCTTCTTCGTTGCTCAGGCGCGGGATGGAGATGCCGTTGTCGGCTGGCCGGAGCGGACTGCTAATGCGTTCCCGGGCTGCCGATCGCCGAGATCATCGCGGCCAGCGACTCCGGCGTCCGCGAGCATCGAGGCCTGCAGGACGCTGAACGGCGGCCGCGACGCACAGGAGCACCGCGCTCGTCGCGCCAAGCGCCGGCCAGAGCAGCCGGCGATCCGCTGAACATTTCCCCCATGCGCGACCGGGAGCGACTGGCCCGCTCCGCCCGTACCCGGATAAGCACCCCTCCGTTGAGCGCCGTCAGCGAATCGTCCGTCGCATCCATGGCCGGGCCGGAATCCGACTGCGCGCGCAGCGAATCGCCTATCGTCCGCATGTCTTCGACGCGCAGCGCACAGGTATCACACCAGCGGAGATGCGACTCGACGGCGAGCTGATCCGCCATCGACAGTTCCCCGTCGATCAACCCTTCCAGCAGGGTCCGCGCGTGATCGCAGCCGACGTACTGAGTCATGTCCGCAATCCCAGCAACTCCGCCCGCAGCGCCTGGCGTGCGCGCGTCAGTCGCGACTTCACCGTGCCCACCGCCACGCCGAGTGAAAACGCAATCTCTTCGTAGCGCAGGCCGTCGATCTCGCGCAGGACCAGCGCCGTGCGCTGATCGAAGGGCAGACCGATCGAGCGCCCGCCAGATCCGCTCGGCCGTTTCCTTGCTGGCCAGCGCGCGGTCGGGCAGCACGGTCGTCGGCGGATTCGAAGCTCGCCGCACTGCTGCACGTGCTCGTCGAGCGACACCTGGCTCGCGCGATGACGCCGTCCTCCACCACCGCTGCCGGTTGCGGGCCTGGTTGATGACGATGCGGTAGATCCAGGTGCGGAGGGCGGACTGGCCGCGGAAGCTGGCGAGCGTCCGGAAGACCCGGAGGAACACTTCCTGGGACAGGTCGAGGGCTTCGTCCCGGTCGCCCAGCAGGTGCAGCGCCAGGGTAAAGACCATCCGCTGGTGTTCGGCCACCAGCTCGGCACAGGCCACCTCGTCCCCGGCCGTGCAGCGCCTGATGAGCGCCGCTTCGCGGCTGTCGACTTCCGACCAGCTGAGGGCGCCGGCGTTTTTCACAGTTTCTCCGGCAAGGACATTTCCGGCAAGCACGTCTCCGGTAAAGGGTGTCTGCATGGAAGTGTACACCTTTAGCGTTGGACACCGGCGGGCCCGGTTGGTTCCGCGCCACCTGTCCGGCTTTTACCATGGATCCATCAGCCTCCATGAAATGGTCGGTGGTCCTCGTCACGGCCCTGGCGGCCCTGGTCACGGTGACCACCGTGGTCTGGATGGAGGTTCGCCAGGAACGGGAGTTCCGCCGGCTCGTCGCCGAGGGCGACGCCGCCCTGGACGCCGGTCGGACCTCCGAAGCCATCGAGGCGTTCAGCGGTGCCCTGGCCTTCAAGCCGGATTCGATGCTGGCCCACCTGCAGCGCGCCGAGACCTACCGCCGGCGCGGCGGCGGGGACCTCCCCGCCGCGCTTCGAGACGCTCGCGAGGCGAATACGCTGGACCCCACCGCGCCCCAGCCGATCGAGCTGCTGGGCGACATCAACAGCGCGATGGGCCAGTACGACGAGGCGGTTCGGCACTACGACAGCTATCTGCAGCTCGACGACGACGGCACGCGCGTGCTGTACAAGCTGGCGCTGGCACACGTGCGCCAGAGGGCGGGCGCAGCGGCGGTCGAACCGCTGCGAGCGGGCGCTCGTCGCTCGACGATCGATTCGCGGAAGCGCATTACCTGCTCGGCGTGGCGCTCCGGGAGACCGGGAAGCCCGAGGAAGCAATCAAGAGCCTGCGACGAGCCGTCGAAGCTGAACGCCGCGCTGGTCCCGGCGCGCGAGGAACTCGCTGGATTTGCATGCCGCTCGCGGACGCCCGCACGACGCGATCGAGCAGCTCGAAGCCATCGCCGCGCTCGAGCCCGACCGCCCCGAGCGAGTCGTCCGGGTGGCGTCGGCGCTGGCGCGCTCGGGCTATCCCGAAGCCGCGGTGCTGCACCTTGCGGCGCGCCGCCGAACGCCATCCCGACTCGCCGCCTCTTTCGTCGCGCTGGGCCGCGTCTGGCTCGAGTCCGCGGCTGACGCAGACGACGATCCGGTTGCGCTGAGCAAGGCAATCGAGGCGCTGCGGCCGCTCGCGAGCAGGCCCGACGCAGCGAGCGGGACGCTGGCGCTGATGCGGCGAGGCGCTGCTGCTGGCTGGCAAGGTGGCCGACGCCGAGCGCGTGCTGCAGCAGGCGGTGACTCGGCAGCCCGTCGCGCCTGTTGCCTATCGCCACCTGGCTGAGGCGGCACGCCGCCGCGGGCGCACGGCCGCCGCTCGTGACGCGCGAGGCGCGCTACCGCGCTGGTTCCAGGCACTTAGTGGCCTGTGTCCACTGGAAGAGGTAGGACACACCGCTAGACCGTCTCGCTCCGCCTCGTCGTTGGATCGAGCGCGTCGCGCAGCCCGTCGCCGAGAAAGTTGAAGCCCAGCACCAGCACGGCGATGGCGATCCCTGGAAAGATCGTCAGGTGCGGCGCCTCGAGCAGGTGCGCCCTGCCGTAGCTCAGCATCGTGCCCCAGCTGGGCGTTGGCGGCTGGACGCCGAGGCCGAGGAAGCTGAGCGACGCCTCCGCGAGGATGGCGCCGCCCATGCCGAGCGTCGCCTGCACGGTGACGGCCGGCAGCGCGGTCGGGACGACGTGCCGCGCCAGGATCCGCGGGGTGCTCGCGCCGAGCGCCCGGGCCGCCTGCACGAACTCGAGCTCGCGCGCGCGCAGCACCTGGCCGCGGACCAGGCGCGCGTAGCCGACCCAGCCGATCAGCGACAGCGCAAGGATCACGTTCGTCGAGGCTCGGCCCGAGCACGGCGACCATCGCGATCGCCAGCAGCAGTCCGGGGAACGCCAGGAGGATGTCCATCACGCGGCTGACGATCTCGTCCACCATCCCGCCGAAATAGCCGGCGATCGAGCCGAGCAGCGTCCCGACCACGCGACGACACACCGACGACGACCAGGCCGACGAGCAGCGAGATGCGCGCGCCCGAGAGCACGCGCGCGAAGATGTCGCGGCCCAGCTCGTCGAGCCCGAACCAGTGCAGGCCGGTGGGTCCTTCCAGGCGCAGCGCGAGCTCCTGGTCGGACGGATCGAACGGCACGATCACCGGGCCGACCAGCGCGGCGAGGACCGCCAGCAGCACGATCGCGGCGCCCACCCTGCGTCATTCGTAGCGGATCCGCGGATCGAGGACGCCGTAGATGACGTCGGTCAGCAGGTTCACGCCGACGTAGGTAGCGCGATCAGCAGGATGCAGCCCTGCACGAGCGGATAGTCGCGGAAGCCGATCGACTGGATCAGCAGCCGGCCGATGCCGGGCCAGGCAAAGATCGTCTCGGTGATGACCGCGCCGGTCAGCACGGCGCCGAACTGCAGCCCGACGAGCGTGACGACCGGGATCAGGCTGTTGCGGAACGCGTGGCGGAGCACCGCGCGGCGTCCGCGACACGCCGCGCGCGCGCGCCGCCTGCACGTACTGCTCCCGCAACTCCTCGAGCAGCGTCGCCCGCGTCATCCGCGCGAGAATCGCCGCGAGCGCGGCGCCCAGCGAGATCGCCGGCAGCACCAGGTGCGCCCAGGTGCCGCGGCCCGAAACCGGCAGCCAGCCAAGCTCCACGGCAAAGACGATCGCCAGCAGCGGGCCGAGCCAGAAGTTCGGAACGGAGACGCCGGCGAGCGAGACCGTCATCGCCGCGTGATCGACAACCGTCCCGCGCCGGACGGCCGCGACGATCCCGAGCGGCATCGAGAAGGCGATGGCCACGAGCATCGCGGCGGCGGCCAGCTCGAACGTCGCGGGCATCCGCTCGACGATCTGGCCGGTGACCGGCATGCCGGTGCGCAGCGAGGTGCCGAGGTCGCCTTTGACCAGGCCTTGCAGGAAGGCGCCGTACTGTTCGATGAGCGGGCGATCGAGTCCCAGCCGACGGCGGAGCTCCTCGACGTCTGCCTGCGGCGCGGCCTCGCCGAGCATCGCCTGCGCCGGATCGCCGGGGATCAGGTGGATCAGCGAGAAGACGAGCGTGGCGACGCCCAGCAGAACCGGGAGTGTGAGGACGAGGCGGCGGGCAAGGAAGCGACCCATCGTGTCGCGGCGATCGGCCGATTCTACTGCTTACGAGGTCTTGGTCACGTTCTGGAGCGTGAGCACGACGACCTGCGGAACCCAACGCCGGGTTGTCGTGCGACGATCGTCAGCGTGAACGCGCCGTTCATCGTGTTTCCGCTCCGCGTGGTGTTCCAGTTCGACAGCGTCTGCGTGGCGTTCTGCAGATGCGCGGATCCGGTGAGCGTGAGCGAGCCGTTCGCGTTCACCGACCCCGAGCCGGAGATAACGATGAACAACGCCACCTCCACATTCCCTTGCACCGAGCTGCCGGTTTGCGTGAGCGTCAGCCGGAGCCCTCCGGAAGTCGGGGGCAAGTTGCAGGCAATGCCGACGGCGCCCCCGGTTTCCGAGCACGATGTCCGCAGCCACTGCCCTTCCCAGACGCCCTGGAAGTCCTGACCCGGCGCTGTTGGGGATCCGCCGCCGCAGGCGACGGTAATGAGGGTGAAGACGAGGGCACCGACGACGAGGGAAACCGTTGCGGCGTGAGTCACGAGTGGGTTCAGCGTTTATAGCATCCCCGCTCGCATCACTCGATGCACTCGAACCGTGAGTCAGCTCAGCTGCAGTCTCTCCAGCACCTTCAACAATCCCTGGCGGCTGAGTCCCAGCTCGCGGGCCGCGCGGGAGCGGCTGCCGCCGGCGCGCGCCAGCGCCACCTCGACGAACCGGCGCTCCCACTGCATCCGGGCCGCGCTCAGACGGCCAGAAGTCACCGGCGTCGCCCCGCTGATCGCCGCCGGGAGGAGGGCGGCGCGCACCTGGCCTCGCGCCGGCGCCTCGACCGCGAGCGCCGACAGCACGTTCTGCAGCTCCCGGACGTTCCCCGGCCAGTGATAGCGGGCTAACGCCGCGAGCACGCCGTGCGAGAGCGAGGCCTGCGTGTTCACGCGGACGCCGCGCAGCCGTCCAGAAGTGGCTCGCCAGAATCGGGATGTCCTCCGGCCGATCTCGCAGCGGCGGAATCCGAATGCGGATCACGTCCAGGCGGTACAGGAGGTCCTGTCGAAACCGTCCCTGCTCGCACTCGCTGCGGAGGTCTCGATTGGCGGCGCTGACAAAGCGGACGTCCACCTTGCGGCCGAACGTCTCCCCGACCCGCCGGACCTCCTGCTGCTGCACGACGCGCAGCAGCTTGGCCTGCGCCCGGGCTGACAGATCCGCCACCTCGTCGAGGAAGAGCGTGCCCGCCGTCCGCCTCTTCGACAAGTCCGCGACGGTCGCTCACGGCGCCGGTGAACGCGCCACGGGCATGGCCGAACAGCTCGGACTCGAACAGATTCGTCCGGCAGGGCCGCGCAGTTCACGTCGCAGAACCGGCGGTCCCGCCGCGGGCTCAGCTGATGGATCGCACGCGCCACGAGCTCCTTCCCGACGCCGCTCTCCCCTTCGATCAGCACCGAGAATGGCGCCGCGGCGGCGCGCGAGACGGCTCGGCGCACATCGGCGATTGCACCGCTGATGCCGACAAGCTCGGGGATCTCGCTCGCGGTGTGCGCGAGGTGCCGTGACGCCGACAACAGCGCGTCCACGCGCGGTGCGGCCACTGCACAGGCGAGATTTACCAGGCCGTTGTCATCGCCGGCTCCGCTCCGATCCGCGGGCCACCGGACCGCGAGCGCGCCAACCAGCTGCGGCCCCAGGCGAATCGGCGCCGCGATTTCCCAGCCGGATGCAACGGCTTCCGGCCCGGTGACGCTTCCGGCTTCGAGCGCACGAGCCCCAAGCTGCGTTCCCAGACCCGCACCGCACGTCACGATGGCCGTGGCCGGTCCGGCATCCGCCGTCCAGAGCTCGACGCGGGTGGCTCGCGTTGCCCGCAGCACGAACTCGCAGATCCGCGTCAGTGCCTCGCGGTCGTCTTCCTCACGCTGCGCCGACAGGACGAGATCGGCAGCCTCACCCACCGAGGCACGCGGTCGGCCGGCGACCGCCGCCGGCGGCCGGGCGCTGCGATCGATGGCCGTTCGCAACAGCGGCGGCATCGCCGAGCGCATGCGCGTGAGCGCGCGCAGCTCGCGATCTCCCTCCTGCGTTCGGCCGGCGCGCCGCAACGCCTGACTCCAGAGCAGTCGCAGGCGGGCCAGCCGGAGCGGCGTTCGTGCGGTCCGCGCGACGCCAGCAGCCGCGCGCAACGCGTCGGCGGCCAGGCTCAGATCTCCGGCCGCGAGAAGAACGCGCAGGTGGGCGCCGAGCGCGATCAACCGGCTCGTGGCATCCCGATCCGTCGTGAGGTCCATGAGTTCACGCGCTCGCCTTCCTGCGTCGAAGAGTTCGCCGGCCTCCACCAGAACCCGAATACCCGTAGCGCTCGACGAACGGTGAAGCTGGACGTCGTCCTGGCGAACGGCAGCGCCACCGCCTCGGCGATGCGGCCCTGCCACAACAGCACGCGAGCCAGCGTGGCTTCGGCGCGACTTCGCTCGTCGTCACCGTCCGCGGACGTGATGAGCACGGCACGGCACAGGGACTCGGCAGCGCTCAACTGACCCGCGTCCGTGCGCGCGGCGGCCTGCCAGATCCTCGCCGCCGCGAGCAGGCGTGCGTCCGCGCCTTCCGACAGAACGGCGGCCTCGGCAAACGCGTTATCCGCCGCGCCGACGCTGCCCCGCTCGAGGAGCATCTGGCCAAGGGCGATGTAGGTTTCAGCAGCCGGACCGGGCGCCCGGCGGCGGACGAGCGCAGCAGCGGACTCGCGCAACAGGCGTTCAGCCGCCGCGTGGCGCCCGCGCTGGACCAGATCACTGGAGCGGCGGGCGCGATCCAGCAGGCGTGCGACGTCCCCGGACAGATGGACGGGCGCGACGACCCGCAGCCGCCCCGGCGAATACGCCGCACGCGCTTCCGCTGCGTGCCAGTGTTTCGCCGCCTCCAGGCTCTTCGCAGTCGCCGTGAGCAGCACGTGCGGGCCCGGTGAGATCGCCGCGGCATGAAGAAGCGCCGCGTGAAGGAGATCGGCTGATGACCCGGGCCTGGCAATGAGCACCATCGCCCTGGTCCTGAGCTCGTCGGCGAGCAGCGTCCGCATCCGCAGGAACACGTCCACGGCGATCGCCACGTAGCCGCGACGGCGCGCGGCCGCAGCCGCCAGTCGCGCCCGAAGTGCGCCACTGCAGTGGCGTGGCATCCAACGCGAACCACCGCGGCGACCCTTCCCTTCCATGATCGAGCAGCTCGATCAGCGGTTCGAACGCTGGACGAGATTCGCCGTCGTCATCCTGTGTTTCACCGATCGGCGAGACGGCTTCACCGGTCACCAGATCCCACGCTCGATCCGGGGCGTATTCGAAGTAGCGATCGCGCAGCAGTCCGGCCATGCACCCCGACGATGCAAGCGCGCGGACTGTCGGAATCGTTCGGGAACGTCGCGCCGCGGACCCGGAAGTACGCAGATCCTTCATATAGAATTGAGCGCAGATGTTGAGGTTTTTGACCGCTGGCGAGTCGCACGGCCAGGCGCTCGTGATGACGCTCGACGGCATGCCCGCGGGCCTGACGATCGATATCGATGCGCTCAACGCGCAGCTGCGCCGCCGCCAGGGCGGCTATGGCCGCGGCCGCCGCATGCAGATCGAAAGCGACCGCGCGGAGATCCTCTCGGGCGTGCGCCATGGCGTGACGACGGGCGCGCCGATCGCCCTGCTGATTCGCAACCGAGACTGGGTCAACTGGCAGCAGACGATGTACGTCGAGCAGGAGATGCCGGAAGACGCCAGCGGCACGAAACGTGCGGACGTTACGCGGCCTCGCCCCGGACACGCTGATCTCGCCGGCGCGATCAAGTACGGCCACGACGACATCCGCGACGTCCTGGAGCGCGCCAGCGCCCGCGAAACCGCGGCACGGGTCGCGGCCGGCAGCCTCGCCCGCCAGCTCCTCGCGGCCTTCAATATCAAGCTGGCCAGCCACGTCTCGGCCATCGGCGACGTCGTCGTTCCAGCCGATCGGATCGGTGTCCTTCGCCGAAGCCAACGGGCTCGCGGAGGACTCGCCGCTCCGCTGCGTAGACGCGGAGCTGCAGCAGCGGATGATCGCCTACATCGACGCGGCCCGCGAGGCGGGCGACACCGTCGGCGGCGCCTTTGAAATCATCGCCACGGGCGTTCCGCCTGGTCTCGGGTCGTACGTCCAGTGGGATCGCAAGCTCGACGGCCGGCTCGGCCAGGCGCTGATGTGCATCCACGCGATCAAGGCTGTCGGCATCGGGATCGGGCCGGAGGTCGCCATCCGCCCGGGCTCGCGCGTGCACGACGAAATCCTTCCGCCGAAGTCCGGCACCGCAATCGCCACGCGGCCGACCAATAACGCCGGCGGCCTCGAAGGCGGCGTGACCAACGGCGAGGATGTGCGCGTCACGGCGTTCATGAAGCCGATCGCCACGCTGATGAATCCGCTTCGGTCGGTCGATCTGACCACGCTGACGGACGCGCCAGCGGCCATCGAGCGCAGCGACGTCTGCGCCGTGCCGGCCGCGGCTGTCGTCGGCGAGGCGATGGTCTCGTTCGTGCTCGGCGACGCGTTTCTCGAGAAGTTCGGCGGCGACTCCATCGACGAGATTCGCGCGCACTACGCCGCCACCGCCGAGCTTCTGCGAGCCGCTTCGCCGCACCGAGCCGTAACGCAGAGGTTGGGAGTTGATACGTCCCATCCTCCGCTACGGCGCGGGCGTCCTGCACGCGCCGGCCGAACCGGTGCACGAGATCACCGAGGAGATCCAGCAGCTCGTCGACGACATGATCCAGACGATGTACGCCGCGCCAGGCATCGGGCTGGCGGCCACGCAGGTCGGCGTGGGACTGCGAGTCTTCGTGTGTGACGTCTCCGCCGGACGGAACGCGGCCGATCTGATGGTCTTCATCAATCCCGAGTTCGTCGAGCGCGACGGGATGCAACTCGAAGAGGAAGGCTGTCTCAGCATTCCTGGCTTCAACGCCACCGTTGCGCGGCCTTCCCGCGCCGTCATCAAAGGACTGAACCGGGAGGGCCGCGAGCAGGTCGTCGAGGGCTCAGGGCTCCTTGCGCGCTGCTTTCAGCACGAGATCGACCATCTCGAGGGGACACTCTTCGTGGACCGCCTGCGCGGGCTGCAGAAGGACCTCATCCTGCGGAAGGTGCGCAAGCTCTCGCGGGCCGGGAAATGGTGATCGTGTTCTTCGGCACCCCGCAGTTCGCGGTGCCGACACTGGAGGCGCTGCTCGCCTCCCGCCATCAGGTGCCGCTCGTCGTCACTCAGCCGGACCGGCCGCGGGGGCGGGGTCAGAAGGTCACCGACTCGCCCGTCAAGGCGGCCGCGCGGGCGCACGGCGTTCCCGTCTACCAGCCGGATCGACTCCGCGATCCTGACGTGGCCGAGACACTGCGCAGCCACGCCCCGGACCTCGCGTGTCGTCGCCGCCTACGGAAAGCTGATTCCTGGAGATCTCCTGCGCCTGCCTCGCCTCGGGATGATCAACGTGCATGCTTCGCTGCTGCCGAAGTACCGCGGCGCGGCGCCGGTGCATCGCGCCGTCATCAACGGCGAGGCCGAAACGGGCGTCACGATCATGCAGGTGGTCGAGGCGCTGGACGCGGGCGACATGCTGGCGAAGTCCGTTCGCGCGATCGGACCGGACGAAACCAGCGACGCTGTCGAGAAGGCACTGGCCGAGGACGGCGCGCGCCTGCTGCTGGAGGTCATCGATCGGATGGAGTCGGGCGCGGTTCAGGCCGAGCCGCAGGACGACGTCGGCGTCTACATACGCGCCGCGGCTGACGAAGGCCGAAGGCCAGATCGACTGGACGCTTTCCGCCCGAGCAGATTCACAACCGCGTGCGCGGGCTGTATCCCTGGCCGCACGCCTATTCGTATCTCGACGGCGGCGCGGCTCATCGTGCTCAGGACCCGGGTGCTCGACGGCGGCTACGGCACGACCTGGGAACGATCGTGGACGTGACGCCGGACGCTATCGTGGTGGCGACGGGCCACGGGCGGATCGCGATCGTCGAACTGCAGCCCGAAGGCCGCCGGCCGATGCCGACACGTGACTTTCTGGCCGGCCCGTCCGATTCGGCCCGGCCTCGACGTTCGGGCCGTCGCCGCCGTGATTGCGCCGGCGCGCACGGCTGCGCTGCACGGACTGCGCGCGGTGTCCGCTCGCCGCGTGGACCTTCCCGGCCGCGCTCGTTCAGGCCCGGCAGCATCTGACCGACGACCGCGACCGCGCGCTTGCGGCTGAAATCATCACCGGGACGCTTCGCTGGCAGCGCAGCCTCGATTACCTGA
This sequence comes from uncultured Actinomycetota bacterium, assembly GCA_963724275.1. Taxonomy (GTDB): domain Bacteria; phylum Actinomycetota; class Actinomycetes; order Propionibacteriales; family Nocardioidaceae; genus Nocardioides. Next base: position 86,235 of record CAVRUB010000011.1, read on the forward strand.
TCGAGCACTTCGCCCGCCGGCCTGTCGATAAGCTCGACGCCGACGTCCTGATCATCCTCCGGCTCAGCCTGTATCAGCTGCTGCACCTGGATCGCGTGCCGGCGTCTGCGGTCGTGGACGATGCCGTGGACATGACCCGGGGAGCGCAGAAGCGGAGCGCATCCGGGATTCGTGAACGCGGTGCTCCGCGCAGACGCTGCGCAACCGTCATCGTCTGCCGCTGCCAGTGCGACCGGACGACAGCTCCGATCTCGCCGCGGCGGTCGCATATCTCGGCATCACCCACTCCCATCCGGACTGGCTGGTGTCCCGCTGGCTGGACCGGTATGGCCTGGCCAACGCCGAGCGCTGGGTGCAGTTCAACAACGAGACTCCCCCGCTGACGATTCGCGCAAACCGGCTTCGTCTCACGCGAGAGCAGCTCGCCGCCGCGCTCGTGCAGGACGAGATCGAAACGGAGCCGACGCCATATGCGCCCGATGGCCTGACCGTGCGATCGGGGAATCCGCTCAAGCTTCCACCAACCGGGTCGTTCGTCGTGCAGGACGAGGCCTCGCAGCTCGTCTCGCTGGTCGTCGATGTGAGGCCTGCGGATGCGCGTGCTCGACCTCTGCGCGTCGCCCGGCGGCAAGACCACCGCGATGGCCGCCGCGCTGGGCGAGCGAAGGGATCATCGTCGCGTCCGACGTGCGTCCACGCCGTTTGCGCACGCTCGCTCGAAACCGTGCGGATCAGCCGGCGCACGACAGGTCCACGTGATGCAGGTTCCCGCTGACGGACCGCTCCCGTTCAAGCCGGTCTTCGATCGTGTGCTGGTTGATGCGCCGTGTTCCGGACTCGGCACCGTCCGCCGCGACCCGGACATCCGCTGGCGCCGCAGCGAGGCGGAACTCCTCGAGATGGGCAGGCCGCCAGGTCGAGCTGCTGCGCCGTGCAGCCGCGGTGCTCGCACCGGGCGGACGCCTGGTGTACGCCACGTGCTCCAGCGAGCCCGAGGAGAACGAGTCCGTCGATCGCGCGTTCCTCGAGAGCGAGCCGGACTTCGTCGCTCATCGAATCTGCGCGGAGTCTTCGACCCGTGCTCGACCCGCTGATCGACCCACGCGGCATGCTGCGGACGCTGCCGTTCGCGCACGGCCTGGAGGCGTTCTTTGCTGCGGCCCTACCAGGCCGCTGACCCGGGAACGCGCCGGACGTCCGTGGTACGATACTGATGTCAATGCGCCTCGGCACTCGCGTCTGGGGTATCGGCAAGTTCCTCGTCCTCGTCGGCGCACTCGGCCTGACATTCCTCGTGTTTTTTGGTCTCGCCATGCGCATGACGCTGCGCGCGCGCGAGGTGGAGGTGCCGTCGCTGGCCGGCAAGACGGTCAACGAGGCCACGCGGATCGCCGCGGCCCTCGGCCTCGGCCTGCGGGTGGACGACAACCGCGCTCGGATGAGAAGATTCCCGCCGGCCAGATCATGCAGCAGGATCCGCGCGCCGGCGTCCGCACGCGGCAGCAGCGCACGTTCGCGTCTGGGTCAGCGCGGGTGCGCGCGCGACCATCGTGCCGACGCTCATCGGCCAGACCGATCGCACGGCCCGCATCCGGCTGGAGCAGGACGGCATCGACCGTCGTGTCCATCACCGAAGTCCGCTCGCCGGACTACCCGGCTGACGCGGTCGTGGCGCAGGACCCGGCGCCGCAGGTTCGCGCGGCCGGCGTGTCGCTGCTGGTCAACCGCGGCGAAGAGGCCACGACCTACGTCATGCCCGACGTCATCGGCACCGAGGGCGTACGCGCCGCCGCCGCACTGCGCGCCCGCGGTCTTCCGCGTCACAATCACCGGCTCGCAGCCGTATCCCGGCATCCCGGCCGGCACGGTCGTGCGGCAGACGCCCGCCGGCGGGTTCCGGGTCGGCCGGGGCGATCCCATTTCCCTGGAGGTCAGCCGGTGACGCATCCAGCCAGCCGTGTGGATCGCCCCGTCGATTCTGTCCGCCGACTTCGCCGCGCTCGGCCGCGACATCGCGGCGGTCGAACGCGGCGGCGCGGATCTGATTCACATCGACGTGATGGACGGCCACTTCGTCCCGAACATCACCATCGGGCCGCCGGTCGTCCGCGCGATCAAGAGGATCGCCACGCGCCAGCTCGACGTGCACCTGATGATCGAGGAGCCGGACCGCTATATCGACGACTTCGTCGATGCGGGCGCCAGCATGATCTCCGTGCACGTCGAGGTGCTGCCGCACCTGCACCGCACGATCGGCTACATCAAGACGCGCGGCGTCAAGGCCGGCGCGGTCATCAATCCGTCGACGCCGGTGAGCGCGCTCGAGGACGTCGCCCGGGACCTCGATTTCGTGCTGGTGATGTCGGTCAACCCCGGCTTCGGCGGCCAGTCGTTCATTCCCGCACAGCCTCGACAAGGTGCGCCGCGTCAAGGCGCTGCTCACGGCGGCGGGCTCAGCGGCGCAGATTGAGAGTCGACGGCGGCGTGGACGCCACCAACATCGCCGGACATCGTCTCGGCCGGCGCGACGATTCTCGTCGCCGGCAACGCCATCTTCGGCACGCCCGACGCCGAGGCCGCCACGCGCGCACTGCGCGCCGCCGCCAACAGCGCGGCAGGCGGCCGGAGCCGGCACGCGCGTGACCGCACCAGTCCCCCGTCTCGCAGCGCTCAGGTCCGCGTGCGCTATGCGGAAACGGACCAGATGGGGGTCGTCTACTACGCGAACTACCTCGTCTGGTTCGAGGTCGGCGCGGACCGACTGGCTGCGCGCGGCCGGCTGGACCTACCGGCAGATGGAGCAGGACGGCGTGTCCTTGCCGGTGATCGAGGCGCACGCCGAATACCGCCGGGCGGCCCGCTACGACGACGAGCTGGAGATTCGGACCAGGGCCACGCTGCTGACGCCGGTCCGCATCCGCTTCGACTACGAGGTCTGGCGGCCGGACGAGGAGGCCCGCTGGCGACCGGCCATACCATCCATGCCGCCATGGACCCGACCGGCCGCCCCTGCCGCCTCCGGCCGCCGTGCGCGAGCTGGTCGCCGGACCGGCGTGATGACCGGCCCGCCGCAAGCCAGCGGGACGGCCCGTTCGTCTATGAGACAATAAGGGTTTCAGCCGGGGATAAAGCCTGATTTCTGAATGATTCGACACCTCGTTGGACTCTGTGCGCTCGCTGGCGCGCTCGCTGACGGCCACCGCGTGCGGCGCCAAAGACGTCACATCCCGCAGAACGTCGCGAACCCGGATCGATTCCTGTTCGACCGCGGCGACGCCGCGCTCAAGGAGAAGGACTGGCTGGAGGCCCGCGAATACTTCCGGCAGGTCTTCGACAACTATCCGCAAAGCCCGCTGCGGCCGGACGCCAAGCTCGGGCATTGCCGACACGTATCTGGGCGAAAAGTCCGCTGAGTCGCTCGTGCTCGCGGACAGCGAGTATCGCGAGTTCCTCACCTACTATCCGCGCAACCCGCGGGCCGACTACGCGCAGTACAAGCTGGCGATGACGCTATTTCCAGCAGATGCGCGGCCCCGAGCGCGATCAGACCGCGACGCGCGAGGCGCTGACGGAGTTCCAGGTCTTCTTCGACCGCTTCCCGGACAGCCCGCTGACGCCCGAGGCGCGCAAGAACTGGCGCATCGCCCGCGACCGGCTGAGCGAGCACGACCTGCACGTCGGCCACGTTGTACTTCGAAGATGCGGTCTTCCTCGGCGCCAGGCCCGCGCTGCTGGCCATCCTCAAGGAGGACCCGAACTTCACCCACCGCGACGCGGTCTACTACGAACTGGCGGAGATTTACCTCAAATCCGATAACAAGGCACAGGCATCCCGTACTACCAGCGCATCCTGGACGAGTTCACCAGAGCGAGTTCCTGGAACGGGCCCAGAAGCGCCTGAAAGAACTGAACACGAAATAGTTATCGGGAGAGATTATGACCAGACCGACCCTCGGCGGCCGGGTGAACCGGCGCGTCCTGGTGGTGTCCTTGAGCGCGGCCGCCGTGACTGCTCGCCGCTGCACTTCCTGTTCTTGCACAGCGGGGTCCCGCCCCGACGCCGACCGGGCTGCCAGCCGGAGGTGCTGTCGCTGGCGTGTGCGCCGGCGCTCACCTATGACGAGCCCACGGCGTGCGCTCCGCGATGTCCGGCGGACAGGAGCGGTGCGCCGCACCATCCACGCGCCCGGCGATCTCGTGACGATCAACGCCGGGACGAGCAGCGGGATCGTGGTCGGCCAGGAGTACTTCACCCGCCGACCGCTACCCGGCCGCGCCCGGGACGCATCTCGGCCAACAACCCGGCGACCATCCGCACCACCGGCTGGATTCGCGTCTGGGCCGTGGACGAGGAGATGTCGCTGGCCACCATCACGCACGCCTGCGAAACCGTGGACGTTGGCGACTACCTCGAGCCGTTCGCGCTGCCCACCGTGCCGACGCCGTCGAACGCGACGGGCAAGCCCGAGCGCGGGAACTACGCGCAACGTCCTCTCCGGCGCAGGATCGGCGGACGTCGTTCGGCCTCAACGACTACCTGGTGATCGATCGCGGCAGCAGCCAGGGCGTGACCGTCGGCGCGCGCTTCGTCATCTATCACGACAAGAAGGACGCCCGGGAATTTCCTCTATCGAGATCGGCGAGGCGTACGTCGTGGACGTCAAGGCCGACACCTCGACGCTGCACGTCGTGCGCGCGCATCGACGCGATCACGGCCGGCGATTACGCGGGCATGAGAAAGTAAGCGGCAGTTCCCGCTTCCCGGTTCTCACTTCCCGGTTCGTGTTCTGGGTTCGTGCTCTGGGTTCGGTTCAGCGTTCGCCGTTCGCTGCCCGGCGTTCGGTCTGCGCGGCGTTCGCGAGCGATGTTCACGTCAGTGACCCGCGCGTTCAGCAGCCGCTGGAAGCGGCGGTAGTAGTCGACGGCCGACACCACGCCGCGGCCATCACCACCCACAGCGCCGCGTAACCCAGCGGCGCCAGCGCCGGCATCGGTCCCCATCCGACAATCAGCAGCAGGATCGCCGTGACCTGCGACGCCATCTTGATCTTGCCGAGCGGCGACGCCGGAATCGTCACGCCGCGCGAGTACGCGAGACTGCGCAGCGCCGTGATGGCGAACTCGCGGCCGATGATGAGCGCCACCATCCAGGCCGGCGCGAGGTCGAGCTGCACCAGCGAGATGAACGCGGCCGACGTGAGCAGCTTGTCGGCGATCGGATCGAGCATCTGCCCGAGCCAGGTCACCTGCCGGCGCCGGCGCGCGAGGTAGCCGTCGAGCCAGTCGGTGAGCGACGCGATGCCGAAGATCGCCGCGCCGACGAGCTCCTTCGGCATGCCGGCGATGCGGCTGCCCTCGAACTCCGTCAGCAGCACCACCACCAGCAGCGGCACGAGCAACATCCGCGCGAGCGTCAGACTATTCGGCAGGTTCATGGAATCCGGAGACGACCGCATTCTACTGTAAGATCGGGGTTTGTCATGAAGGCGATCCTCCTGGCCGGGGGGAAGGGGACGCGGCTGCGTCCGCTCACCATCCACACGCCGAAGCCGATCGTCCCGATCTTCAATCGGCCGTTCCTGCACTATCAGATCGACCTGCTGAAGCAGGTGCCGGAGATCGACGAGGTCATCCTCAGCCTGAACTACCAGCCCCGGCGCATCGAGGAGATCTTCGGCGACGGGTCCGACATCGGCATCAAGATCCGCTACGTCGTCGAGCCGGCGCCGCTCGGCACCGCCGGCGCCGATCAGATACGCCGGCGACAAGCTCACCGAGTCGGTCGTCGTCTTCAACGGCGACGTGCTGACCCAGATCGATCTCGCGGCCGTCATCCGGCTGCACCGCGAGCGGCAGGCGACGCGCGACGATCGTGCTGACGCCGGTCGAGAACCCGACCGCCTACGGGCTGGTCGAGACCGACGCGGCGGGCAACATCACGCGCTTCCTCGAAAAGCCGAAGGCCGACGAGATCACGACGAACAACATCAACGCCGGCATCTACATCCTCGAGCCCGACACGTTCGATCGGATCCCGAGCGACGTGTCCTGGTCCATCGAGCGCAGCTACTTCCCGTCGCTCATCGAGCGGCACGAGACCTTCGTCGCCTACGTCTACAACGGCTACTGGATCGACATCGGCACGCCGGAGAAGTACACGCAGGTGCACCGCGACATCATGGACGGCCGCTATCTGGCGGCGCCGTTCCGCGACGTGTCCGGCGCGCGCACGGCCGTGGCCGCCGATGCCCGCATCGAGGACGGCGCGACGATCGAGGGCCCCTGCTTCATCGACGAGGGCGTGTCGTGAAGGCGGGCGCGCGCGATCGGCCCGTACTCGGTGATCGGGCGGCAGACGCAGATCGAGGAGGACGCGCGTCGTCGAAGGCGCCATCATCTGGCCGAACTGCCGCATCAGCCGCGACGCCGACGTCCGCAACGCCATCGTCGGCCGCAACTGCCACGTCGGGCGCAACGTCACGCTCGACCACGGCGCCGTGCTCGGCGACAAGACCACGCTCACCGACTTCACCAAGGCATGAACATCAATCCCGGCATCTTCAAGGCCTACGACGTCCGCGGCCTCTACCCGTCCGAGATCAACGAAGAGATCGCGCGGCAGATCGGCCGCGGCTTCGTCGCCTACCTCGAAGCCGAAGGTCGTCGGCGTCTCGCGCGACATGCGCGTGTCGTCGCCGGCGCTCGCCGCGGCGTTCATCGAGGGCGCGCTGACGCAGGGCGCCAACGTCGTCGACTACGGCATGCTCGGGCACCGACCAGATGTACTTCGCCGTCGTCGAGGACGGGCTCGACGGCGGGCGCGCAGATCACCGCCTCGCACAATCCGGGCAGATACAACGGCATCAAGATGGTGCGCCAGCGGCGCGCTGCCGCTCAGCGGCGACGCCGGCATCGGCGACATCCGCGACATGATCGCCGGCGATCGGCTGCCGCCGCCGGCCGCGACGCGCGGCACGGTCACCAGCCGCGACATCCTCCCCCGCTACGTCGAGAAGGTGATGTCGTTCATCGACCGTCGGCGATCAAGCCGTTCAACGTCGTCCTCGACGCCGGCAGCGGCATGGCCGGCCTGGTCGCGCCGCTGCTGTTCGACCGGCTGCCCTGCAAGGTGACGCAGCTCTGCTTCGAGATCGACGGCACCTTCCCGAACCACGAGGCCAACCCGCTGATCGAGGAGAACCGCCAGGACATCACGGCGGAGGTGATCCGCCAGAAGGCCGACGTCGGCATCGCCTGGGACGGCGACGCCGACCGCTGCTTCTTCATCGACGGCAGCGGCGAGTTCATCTCCGGCGACTTCGTCACCGCGCTGCTGGCCGAGGCGTTCCTGCTCAAGCAGCCTGGCGCCACGGTCATCTACGACCTGCGCGCCAGCCACGCCGTGAAGGACACGGCCGCGCGCTACGGCGGCCGGGCGCTGATGAACCGCGTCGGCCACGCGTTCATCAAGCAGCGGATGCGGCAGGAGGACGGCGATCTTCGCCGGCGAAGTGACCGGCCACTACTACTTCCGGGACTTCTACTACGCCGACAACGGCTTCATCCCGGCGCTGCTGATCCTCGAGCTGATGTCGAAGAAGAACCAGTCGCTGCGCGACCTGCTGGCGCCGTATCGCGAGCGGTACTTCATCTCCGGCGAGATCAACACCAAGCTCGCGAGCATGGACGAGGTGCCGCCGAAGCTGGCCGCGATCGAGTCGCGCTACAGGGACGCCGAGATCGCGCGGATCGACGGCATCTCGGTGGACTACCCCGACTGGCACTTCAACGTCCGCGCCTCGAACACCGAGCCGCTGCTCCGCCTGAACCTCGAGGCCGCGACGCCGGAGCTGATGGAGAAGCGCCGCGACGAGGTGCTGCCAGGTCATCCGCGGGTTAAGATACGACGTTCGCTACCGGACGCGGGAGTAGTTCAGCGGTAGAACGCGAGCTTCCCAAGCTCGATGTCGCGGGTTCGATCCCCGTCTCCCGCTCCAACCTTCGCTCATCACTCGAACGCGTAGCGCCGCGCGAAGGCGGAAGCTACGGTTGCAATCGCCGAGGTCATCGTCCAATCGCGAGGCGAGCTCGCGACGCGACTCGGCATCCATCGACACCCGCACGACGCCGCGCACGCGGCGTGGTCTCGTCGCGGCCGATCTATGGCGCGCACGTCGAAGCCGAAGGCGACGCGCTGCGTGAAGAACCAGCGCGCTCCGCCGCCGAAGTTCACCGAGCGCAGCTGGCCCTGATTCCCGTCGTCCGCCCGAGAATCGTTCCGTGCGCGTGGTCACGCTGGCGACGCCCAGGCCGGCGCTCAGATAGCTCCAGCCGTCACTCGACCCGAAATTGAAGGAGACCTGCGGCGCGATCGTGCGCATGCTCAGGATCAACCGCTGCCACCTGCGCCGGGGTCCTCGGTCGACGCCGGTGACTGTGGCGCTCGATCGGATCAGCATCACGTTCGCGCCGAGGCCAACGCGGGCGCGGGCCGAGCGTGAACGGATAGACGTGCCCGCCGACGTCCAGGCCGAATCCCCGGGCAGGCACGAGCGCTGTGGTCAGCGGGGGATAGAACGACAGGTCGTTGGGCACGCCGCTGGTTGCGCCGCGAACGTCGAACGACATACGGGCCGGGCGCGGATGCCGTCGTCTGCCCGGCCGCCGGCGCGGCGGCCAGCACGGCCACGGCCACGACGCCGGCCAGCGCGCAGCAGCACTACTTCGCGCTCGCCTTGCGGCGCTCGGCCCAGTACTTCCGCATCCGCTCGGATACTTCCTTGCGCTGCGCGGCGGTCATGGAACGCCGGCGCCTCCTCGCGTCGCCGCGGGTCCTTCCCCGCCGCGCGGCCGCTGCCGCGCCGCCCGCCAAACAGTTCGGGGAACTCGGCGCGAATTGCCGCCTCCTCCTCGCCGCAGCTGCTCGAGGCGCGCCACAGCGCCCAGTCGCGCCAGGCGCCGCAGTTGTTCTGGTCGATTGCACAGCTCCTCGGCCGACCTGAAGGTCGACCTCTACCCTTCAATACCCTTTCGCCGCCGGCGGTCGGCTTCTCTCCGCGGGATTCCTGCACGATCCGGACGCCGGCGCTGGCGCCGATGCGCGTGGCGCCGGCCGCCACCATCGCCTTCAGGCCTTCGAGATCGCGCACGCCGCCCGCGGCCTTGACGCCCATCTCGGCGCCGACGACACGGCGCATCAAGGCTACATCGGCGGCCGTCGCGCCGCCCGGGCCAAAGCCGGTGGACGTCTTCACGAAGTCGGCGCCGGCGGCCTTGGCCAGCGTGCACGCGGTGACCTTCTCGTCGTCGGTCAGGAGCGCCGCCTCGATGATGACCTTGCTGAGGGCGCCGGCTTCGCGGCACGGCGCGGCCACGGCCTCGATGTCCCGCTCCGACCAGCCGCAGATCGCCCGACTTGAGCGCGCCGACGTTGATCACCATGTCGATCTCGCGCGCGCCGTCGAAGATCGCTCGCCGCGTCTCGTAGTGCTTGGTGTCCGGCGTCGTGGCGCCCAGCGGAAAACCCACCACCGAGCAGACCTTGACCGGCGACTCGCGCAGCAGCCGCGCGCATTCGGCCACCCAGGTCGGGTTCACGCAGACGCTGGCAAACCCGTACTCGGCCGCCTCCCGGCAGAGTGCCTCGATGTCCGTCCGCGTCGCGTCGGGCTTGAGCAGCGTGTGGTCGATCATCGACGCGACGCCGCCGTGGCGCCACCCGCGGCATGCAGCCCGAGCCGCGTCGCCCCGGCCTCGATGACGCCGCGCAGCCGGTCGGGACAGCACTCGTAGAGCAGCGCGTGGCAGCGCAGCGCTGCGGAGGCGCCTGCGCCGGCCGCCAGCTCCTCGACGATGATCTGAACCAGTCGTTGGACATCGGCGGGTTCCATCAGGTCCGCGGCCGGGTCTCGAGTCGCGGATCTTGGCGAGCCGCCGGATGTAGCGCGCCTCGCGCATCGGCGTGCCGACGAAGACGTCCACGATTGCAGCGCCTGCTCGGTGGTCAGCAGCGTCGAGCCGAGCGCGAGCACGTTGGCGCCGTTGTGCTGCCGCGCGTAGCGCGCCAGCGTCTCGTTGAGGCACATCGCGGCGCGCGCACCCGGAATCTTGTTGGCGGCAATCGCGGAGCCGAGCCCAGCGCCGTCGATGGCGAATCGCCGCATCGGCTTCGCCACGCGCCACCGCCCTGGCCGCCGTCGCCGCCGTGTCCGGATAGTCCACCGGCTCGCTCGTGGTCGTGCCGAGATCATGGGCCGCCAGGCCGCGGCTGCGCAGGTGCGCGACGATCGCGTGCTTGAGCGCCAGCGACGTGTGATCGCCGGCGATCGCCACCGTCCGGATCGTCGGCGCGCGGCGCAAGCGACGACGCGTCATCGGTCGCGCCGTCGCGAACGACCGACACCCGGCGGGCCGAGCGTGTCCTGCGCGAGCGGCGTGATGTGTCCACCGGCGACGAGGACGACGGTGCTGCCGAGTTCGAGCACGCGCGCATCCGCCTCGGTGATCATCTGAAACCGTTTCACGGCGTCGCTATGTTACTCTCGCGCCGATGAGCGCTCAAGACGTGCAGACCTTCATTTCCGCCGCGGATATCCAGCGCGCGCGTGCAGGCGCTGGGGCGGAGATTCGCACGCGACCACCCGACGGCGTGCACCTGGTGTGCGTGCTGAAGGGCGCGTTCGTCTTCCTGTCCGATCTGGCGACGAGCGATCGACGGCGACGGTCTCGCTCGACTTCATCGCCGTCTCGAGCTACGGCGCCGGGACGACAGTCGTCCGGTCAGGTGCAGCTGCTGAAGGACCTCGATCCGCCATCGAAGGGCGTGACGTCGTGATCGTCGAGGACATCGTCGACACGGGCCTGACGCTCACCTACCTGCAGGAGATTCTGCGCGCGCGGTCGCCGCGCCGCTGAGGACGGCGTGCCTGCTCAGCAAGCCGTCGCGCCGCAAGGTGGACGTGCCGGTGGAGTACATCGGCTTCACGATCGAGGACAAGTTCGTGGTCGGCTACGGCCTCGATTACGCCGAGCAGTACCGAAACCTGCCCGTACATCGCGATCGTCGGCGACTAGTGCCAGGGCTTCGCCGGACGTGTCACGTCGCACTCGATCGCCGCTTCCGTCCGGACTTCGAAGCGGCGGAAGTTCGAATATCTGGCGTGCCGATGAACTCGTCGCGCCCGCGCGGCACCTCGTCGCGCATCTCGAGCAGGCACGGGAATCTGCCAGCGCTCGGATCGATGCCAAACGTCGTCGTCGTGATCTCGCGCGGCCGCCAAAGCCCGACGCGCAGCTCGGTCTTCACCACCGCGCCGGTCGTCTTCGGACACCCAGGCCCGGGCCGGCTTCAGGAGCGTCTTGCTGCGACTGATGGGCGTCAGGCTGATCTCGCGGACGGTCGGCTCCCAGCTTGCTGCTCGATGCCGCCCCGCGAAACGCGGAAATTGCCCTGATAGCCGGTCTGCAGGTAGCCGATGCACCGTCAGCGGGTCCATCAGGCGCCCGTTCTCGATGCTGAGCCGCAGGCCTTCGCGATGAATCTCCTGCGCCCGGCGGACCGCGCTGTCGAACGGCTGCAGAAACAGTCTGGGTGATCCGGTCCTGCTGGTCGCGCGCGGCTTGCCGTCGACTTCGCGGACGTCGCGAAACGTCATGACCGCTTCCGTTGCTGCCGGGATACGCCGACGAGCATGAAGTCGGACGTCAGCTGGCGCTTGCGAGCGTGAGCGACTGAAGCGCTGCTCGTATTCCTCTTCGGACACGACGTTGCTGAACTGGTTGACGAACCAGTTGGCGTAGACGCCGACGCGCCGCATCAGCGTGGCGTGGTCCGGCGATCTGCGCCTGCAGACGACGACCGAGCCCGACGAGCTGGACCAGCACGACGCGACGCGCCGCTGCACACACAATCCGCATCGGCTATCGCACCGCCGCCCGGACCTTGCCGGCCCACGTCACGCGCTTCGCGGAGAACCTCGGCTTCGTTCAATGTCAGCACCTTGCGATCACGCATCAGCACCCGGCCGTTCACGATCGTCGTGCGGACATCATCGCCGCGCGCCACGTACACCAGATGCGAGACAGGATCATACATGGGCGTCTGGCGGGCGCCCGAGACGTCCACGAGAATCATGTCGGCCCGTTTCCCCGGCTCGAGCGAGCCGATCTGCGCGGCCATGCCGAGGGCGCGCGCGCCGCGGACTGGTCGCCATCTCGAGCGCCACGCGGGCGCTGACCGCCCGCGGGTCGGCTGACTGCAGCTTGTGCAGCAGCGACGCGGTGCGCATCGCCTCGAACATATCCAGATCGTTGTTGCTGGCAGCGCCGTCCGTGCCGAGTCCGATCGCCGCGTCGGCGCGCAGATAGGCTGGAACCGGCGCCGTGCCGCTGGCCAGCTTCATGTTGCTCTCAGGGTTGTGCGAGATGCCGACGCCCCGCATCTGCAGCACAGCGATGTCCGGCTCGCTCACCCAGACGCCATGTGCGGCCAGCACGCCGGGACCGAGAAACCCGAGACTATCCAGATAGTCGACCGGCGACAGCTTGAACTGCGCTTCGCGCGTTCTTCACCTCGTCTTTCGTCTCGGCCAGGTGGATCAGCGTCGGCACGTTGTGGCGGCGGGACAGATCGCGCGCCGCGCGGAGCGTCTCGGCGTCCAGCGTGTAGATCGCGTGGGGCGCAACGGCTGGCGTAATCAGCGCGTCGCCCGCGAACGCCTTGATGAACGCCTCGGCGCGGGCCAGGCCGTCGGCGGGCGTTTTCGCGTCGGCGACGGGGAAGCTGAATGACCGTCTGCCCGAGCACGCCGCGCAATCCGGCCGCCTTCGTTTCCCTCGCGATCTCCTCCTCGAAGTAATACATGTCGGCGTAGGTCGTCGTGCCCGACTCGATCATCTCGAGCGCCGCCAGCCGCGTGCCGGCGCGGACGAATTCCGGCGAGACGGTCTTCGCCTCCGCCGGGAAGATGTACTTCTCCAGCCACTCGGACAGCGCCAGGTCGTCGGCCAGGCCGCGGTACAGCACCATCGGCGCATGCGTATGCGTGTTGATCAGCCCGGGCAGCACGATCTGCCCCGCCGGCGTCGAGCGTGTCCTGCGCAGCGGAACCGGGCCGTGACATCGGCCGCCGGGCCGACGGCGACGATGTCGGCTGCCGTCGATGGCGACGGCTCCCTGCTGCATGACCTCGCCCGGCCGGGTTCATGGTGACGACGGTCGCATTGGTGACGAGGAGCGACACCCCGCGCGGACCCGACTGCGCGAAGAGGACCGCCAACAGGGCGGCGCCCACGCAGCCGATGCCAGCAGGCGAACGTTCAATCCGGCGATAGTACCCTTCCGGTGGACACGTTCCACTAGAATAGGCGCGTGTCGTTGAAGCTCGTCGATCATCCGCTCGTCCACGATGCCCTCGCGGAACTTCGCGACGCGCGGACCGCCCCGCCGGCGTTCCGTCGCGCCGCCAACCGGATCAGCGTGCTGCTGGCCGCGGAAGCCCTGCGCGACGTGCCCGCCTCCCCGGCCGTCATCACGACGCCGCTCGGCCCGGCCGACGGCCGCGTGGTCAAGACCGATGTCGTCGTGGTGCCGGTGCTGCGGGCCGGTCTCGGCATGCTCGACGCGGTCCTCGAGCTGATTGCCCGCGGCGCGCGTCGGACATATCGGCCTGCAGCGCGACGAGGCCACCGCGATCGCCTCCCGGTACTATTCGAAGCTGCCGCCGGGCATCGCCGACAGCTTCGTGCTGATGATCGACCCGATGCTCGCGACCGGCGGCAGCGCGGCCGCCGCCATCGACCTGATCAAAGCCGCCGGCGCGCGGACGATTCGCATGATCTGCATCGTCTCGGCGCCGGAAGGCGTGAAGCTGCTGGAGACCAGGCACCCGGATGTGGTGATCTACACTCCGGTGATCGACCGGGAGCTCAACCCGCACAAGTTCATCGTCCCCGGGCTGGGCGATTTCGGCGATCGGCTGTACGGCACGGTCTAATACTCACGATTACTACTCAGGAGACGCTCATGCTTTCACGACGCGAATGGCTCTCATTGACGCTTGCGACCGGCGCCGCCGCGGCGTTCGATCGCGCCTGGCTGTCCGCGCAGCAGCCGTTGATCATGCGCGCCGTTCCCGCGACGGCGAACGGCTGCCGCTCGTCGGACTCGGCAGCTCGGCGACGTTCTCGCAAGTGGCCCGTAAGGAGGACGTCACCGCGATCGGCGACGTGCTCAAGGCGCTCGTCAGCGGCGGCGGCACAGTCTTCGACACGGCACCGGGATACGGCGCGTCGGAAGAAGTCGCCGGCCGCGTCGCCGCGAACCTGACCTACACGGACAAGATCTTCTGGGCGACGAAGGTCAACGTGGCTGGCGGACGTGGGGGCGGAGCGAGCGGCGCCGACCCGGCGGCTGCACGCGCGCACGCCCGCCAGCATCGGCGGCGTGCACGAGTTGCCACCACGCGCCGCCCCCGCACGGAATCCGGCGGCCAGATGCCTGTCCGACACGCTGACGACATGGCTCACATCGAGGAAGGCACTGCCTCACAGCGCCGCGGACATCTGCTGACACGCCGCCGTGCGAGCCTTCTTGGGCGCTGGCTGGCGCAGCGATTGCTGACATTGTGCTGACATCAGTCGCAACAACGACCAGAGGCGGCCTTCGGATTTCCGAAAACCGCCTCTGACCTGGTGTTTCTCTTTGTAGCGGGGGAGCATTTGAACCTGCGACCTCTGGGCTATGAGCCAAGCTGTCGCGTCGGCGAGCCGCCAGCGAGTAACTCCCTCTTCCTAGATCCCCCGTTCCGGAGGTAGCCGCGTCGCGAACCAGATGTTCAGGCACCCCGTTTCGATGTACGGACCGAGGGAAAGTTTGGGCTCGATCATCATCGGTGCGGCTCGAAGAACCCGTCTATGCTCGGAGCAGCGGCAACGCAGTTCGCCGCCAACCCCAGTTCAGGGCGCTCCGGCATCGAGTCGTCGCCAATCGCCCGGCTCCTCGACTAGGGGATCGGATCGCTAGGCTCGACCCGGTTCGCGCGGTTCTCCTTCAGGGTATCTACGCACGTCCCGCCCCCGTAGCTCAGTGGATAGAGCAGCCGCCTCCTAAGCGAAAGGTCGTAGGTTCGACTCCTACCGGGGGCACCGAGTGGATTCGGCCTCTAACCAGCAGAAGCGCTGCCAGGGGTCGTTTCTCATCCTCGGAGCGACCAGACGCGCAGACCACGGCGGCATCGTCCTCAAGAGCTCCGAGGACGTGTCGCTGATGGCGCCGGTCGCCGTGGGCGTTGTGCTGGTGGGGTTCGTGGTCAGCGTGGTCTCCACCCGTGTGGCCGGGAAGCGGATCCTCCCGCAAGCCCGCGAGGCCGAGCGGAAACACGATCCGGACAAGCTGCCCGAGCAGTAGCGACATCAGCTCGGGTCGTCGCAAATGGCCCGATCGGGCTATTCGCATCGACTGACGGCGAGCCCACACTGGTGAGGTGGGAGGGCCCTTGGTGAGGCTGCTCGTCGTCCTGCTGATCGCGGTGGCGCCGGGGACAGTCGCGTCGGCGCCACGCGTCGCGGCCCAGGTTCCGCTGCTGACGATCACCGAGGTCACGGGGTCCGGGAAGTCCGTCGCGGGCACCGGCGGACGTCAGGTCGTGGACGTGTCCTGCCCGCACCTCCAAGTCCCGCTGTCAGGCTACGTGTCGACATCGGCCCCCCTCGACGTGCGTCGGGAGTACGAGTCGTTCACGATGACCGCCGATGACAAGTTCGAGGTCGGGTTGATCAACTTCGGTGCCGATCCGGTCCTAGCGTGGGCGACCGCGCGGTGCGTGTCGACCTTGCAGCTCGGTCAGATCCAGACTGTCACAGGACAGTTCAATCCGGCAGCGGACCACGTCGCCGAGGGGACCGTCACCTGTCCGACCGGACACGTGGCGATCAACGCCTCCGTGACAGAGCTGTTCACCCCCGATCGCACGCTGCTGACGACCTCGCCGACCCCAGATACCTCTGGTTGGTTCGCCCGCGGATGGATCGGCGACCTCGGGGATCCGGCTCACGATCTCTACATCCGGGCTCACTGTGTCCAACGCGCGAACCTGCCGGCCGGCATGCTGACCGCATCTCACTTCGACGGCGTCGGCTGGGGGGTTCCGGCCACTGCGACCTGTCCGTCGGGCCTGGTCCCTGCGTTCGGCGGTACCAACCACATCAACGGCGACCGCGGAGCCATCACCGTCCACCAGCGCCCGACAGCAACCGGTTGGTCGTCGACGACGCTCTCGCTCGACGGCGGTGGCTCCATACTCACCACGGTCGTGTGCGTGCCAGACGACTACCCGACCGTGGTGCTGACCGGCTCGCAGGGATACACCAGCTCCACCAGCCTGAGCTGGGGATTCACGGCCACTGATCCGGACGCCGCCGGCGGCGGCTCGCTCGCGACGTTCTGCAGCATCGGCGACCCGCTCTCCCTCCCGGAGCCACAGCCCTGTACCTCGCCGATCACCCTGACGGGCCTGGCCGACGGCCAGTACGCGATCAAGGTGCAGGCGCGCGCCGGTGACGGCCGCGAGTCCGAGTGGCAGAGCACGACAGCGATCGTGGACACCGTCGATCCGACCGTGACCATGTCGAAACCACCGCTCTTCCACGTCACCCAGTCGGCGACTCCGACCTGGGCCGGACAGGACGGCCCACTCGGGCGCATCGCGAGCTACCAGCTGAGGAGTCGTCGCACGCCGTTGCGCGGTGACGCCAGTGCCTGGAGTGGTCCGACGCTTCTGCCGTCGACTGTAAACAGCCAGACCTTCACCGAGCTCATCCCCGGCTCGACGTACTGCTACGGCGTCCGGGCGATCGACAGGGCAACCAACACCGGCCCGTGGCGGACGCGGTGCACCTCGATCCCGCTGGACGACCGGGTGTTGAACAGGTCCGACGGGTGGGCGGAGCGCGAGGTCGAGGACTGGTATCAGGGCACTGCGGTCCAGACCCGCGCCCGGGGCGCCACCTTGAGCAAGTCCGCTACCGCCAGGCGGCTCGGACTGGTCGCCCTCAAGTGCCCTGCATGCGGCAGGGTCGCAATCATCGTCGCCGGCACCAGGGTCGCCACGGTGAACCTCGCCTCATCGACAACGGCACGACGGATCGTCGCGCTTCCCGCGATCGCGGAGACCACTGGCACCGTGACCCTGAAGGTCGTGTCGGACGGCATGTTGGTGCGGATCGATGCGCTGAGCGTTAGTCGGACCTAGCGGTCCGACCGGGTCAGGTGGGTGACAGGCCGGCCATGCTCGGATCCGTTGGGTGCCGAATGCATGGAGGGGCTGCGCGCGAGGTTCGGCGCAAGGCTCAGGAAGCCCTGGCCCAAGATGACGCGGCCAGCGTGCTCGTGAGATTCATGCACGCCGGCGCGGGGCTCGCGGCCGCCGAGGACATCCTTGATCGTCGCGGCATCGGGACCACGCAAAGAGCCAGGGGCGACGGAGACACGGTCGTCTCCAGCAGCGCACCTCGCCCTCCGTCCGGCGATGGCCGCGGGGTTCAGCCGGCGCTCGGGCACCGGTAGGAAACAGGAGTCGCGCCCCGCAGGCCCGAGGGTCGCACCACGGCGACCGCGTCACCGTCCACTGGTTTGCTGCCAGTGAAGGTGGTGACGAGCGTCGCCACCACCTCGCGCTGACCGTCGGCGACCGCGAACGACTGTTCCGGCCCGACGTTGCCGTCCGGCAGCGTCCAGGCCACCGACAGCGACCCTTCTCCGCCGTTGGTCCCGATGGTGGCGATCAGCTCGACCGTCGCCCGCGGGCAGCGGGCAGCCGCCGGGTCGGCAGCCACCGCCACCGACGTCACCGCGAGGTCGGTGGTGGCGGGAGACTGCTCCTGCCCCGGGTCGTCCTCGCGGAGCAACCACATGGCTGTGAACGTCCCCGCGCCCAGGACGAGGACAGCGGCAACGGTCGCGATCGTCCGGCTCCGCCTCGCCCGGTCCGCGCTGGACGGGCGGAGTCCACCGGAGCGGGCCGCTCCCCGGAGGATGCGGCGCCTCGGCGGCCGCCACCGTCGCCGGTGCGACCGGGCGCGCCGGCGGCGCTACCTCGGCGGCACCGGTCACCTCGAACGTCTCAGGCACGTCGACCGCGACGGTGGTCTCGACCGGTAGCCCTGCCGTCGGCGTCGCTGCCACCTGCTCGTAATCCTGTTCCAACGGTGGCGCGTCCGGCACCGGCACGGCAGGTCGGTCGTTGGTCGGCCACTCGTCGGCGGGTACGGCGTCCAGCGCCGCCATCAGCTCGTGCGGCAGCGGACGTCCGGCGGGTGCCTTGGCGAGCGCCCGCATCAGCACCGGCGCCACCGATGCCGGGAAGCCGGGCATCGCCTCGGTCAGCGGCATCGGCTCCTGCGTCCAGTGCGCGGTGATCAGCGAGATCGCGTCCGGCGCCGTGATCGGGCGCGACCCGGTCAACACCTCGTAGACCATGATCGCGAACGAGTAGGCGTCGCTCTCCACTGTCGCTTCGGCATCACCGGAGCTGACCTCGGGCGGGAAGTACGCCGGAGTCCCGGCGGGTGCTCCCGCCGTACGGAACCCGCCGTCGTCAGCCACCGCCCGGGCGAGGCCGAAGTCGCCGAGCTTGGCGCGGCCGTCGGGCAGCACGAAGACGTTCGACGGCTTGATGTCGCGGTGGACCAGCCCCCGCTCCGCCATCACCCGGAGCGCATCGGCGACGTCGCGCATCACGCTCAACCCCTGGTACGCCGGCAGCGGCGCCTGCTCCATCAGGTCCCACAGCGTCACCCCGGGGACGTACTCCATGACCAGGTGGGCCGGGTCGCCGGACGTGTCGAGGTCGTAGACCCGCACCACCGTCGGTACGTCGGTCGCCGCGAGGATCTGCGCCTCGCGCCGGAACCGGGCGAGCACCTCCGGGTCGGAGAGCAGGTGCCGTTGGATGTACTTGATCGCCACCAGGCGTCCGGTCATGACGTGCTCGGCCAGGTGCACGTCGCCGAACCCGCCGGCACCGAGATGGCGGAGGTACCTGTAGCCCGCGGGCGGCGTCATCGCGGGCGCGCCGGCTGTCACCAGGTCACTTCTTCTGCCGCGTGAACTTCCAGGTCGCCGTCTGCTTCACGATCTCCTGCGGACTCTGCTCGCAGGTCCCGAAGAATTTCCAGGTGATCTTCGCCGTCCGGCCGAGAGTGAAGCTTTCCGGCAGGCCCCCGCCGGGCCCCGGTGAGACCTGCGCCGGTCGGTACTCGTAAGCAATCGTATAGCTGGCGGCGGACTCGCCGATGGGCAGCGTCTCGCCCGTCGCCGTGTCGATGCACGCCGCCTTCGGCTCCCGATCCACGGCAGGATCGGCGTTCGAGCGCGAGGGTTCGGCCGTTCCAGCTGAAGGTGACGTTCGCCGCCCCTCCTCCGCCGGAATCGACCGAGCCGGTGCACCCGCGGGCGGTGCACTCCGGGGACTCGAACACCCAGAAGCCGCTGTCCTTGTCCGGCTTCAGGTCCGTGCCGTCGCGTTGGGTGTTGACGTTGGTCCACTCGTAGTAATAGCGGCCCGACGGGACGGCGGCCTGGAGCTCCTCGATCTTCTCCTCGCGTTCCTGCTCGCGGATCTCCTCCTCGCTCAACGTCGGCTCGGAGGACGAGTTCGGACTGCCGCTGGGCCCGGCGTCCTCGTCGTCATCTCCGGAGGTCAGGACGATCCCGGCAACCACCGCCGCGACCACGACGGCAGCCGTGGCGCCAGCGGCGAGGACCACCTTGGTGCTGACCCGACGGCCCGTCGACACGACAGCCTGGGTCGCGCCGCTGACCAAGGGCGGCGCCGGCAGCCCGGAGGCGACCACGGTCGGGGCCGCCCCACCCGCGACCCCGCCCGCGACCGTCGCGGCGCCGACCCCTGCAGCGGAGGCGACCAGGCCTGCGATCGAGGCTCTGCTCCGCCACGCGGCGCCGTACTTCTCCTCGGCGGCTTCCTCGAGCTCCACCAGGAACGCGGCCGCGTCGGGCGGTCGCGCCGAGGGGTCCTTCGAGAGCGATCGCTCGAGGAGTCCTGCCATCCGCGGCCCGTGGTCGGCCAGGCGCGGTGCGGGCCGATCGCGATGTGCGGCCACCATCTCCCACGCCGTCCCGGTGAAGACGGGGAGGCCGGACAGCAGGTGGTAGGTCAACGCAGCGGCGGAGTAGACGTCGCCGGGCTTGCCGACCGGCTCGCCGCGGGCCGCTTCGGGAGAGAGGTACGCCGGCGTACCCACGACTCCGGCCGATCCCGCGCCGGACGCTCCCTCGACCGGCGAGGCCAGCCCGAAGTCGACCAGCATGCTGGTACCTGCCATGTCGGCCAGCACGTTGGACGCCGCCACGTCGCGGTGCACCACGCCGTTGTCGTGCGCGTGCGCCAACCCCGAGAGCGCGCCCGCCACCACGCCGAGCGCCTGCTCCGGCGTCAATCTCCGGTGCTTCGCAAGGATCGCGTCCAGCGGAGCGCCGTCGACCCACTGCTCGGCCAGCCAGGTCCGCTCCGGCTCCTGCACGAAGTCGTACAGCGCCACGATGTTCGGGTGGTCGAGCCGGGCGAGCGTGCTCGCCTCGGCAACCATCCCGGCCATGGCGGTCGCGTTGCCGCGAACCTCCGGCCGCAGGACCTTGATCGCCGCGTCGCGTTCGAGCTCCTGATGTCGCGCCCGGTAGACCACACCGAGCGAGCCCTCGCCCACTTTCCCCGCAACGACATACCGACCGAAGGTCGGCCCACCTGCACCGTCCATGGAGCATCTCCCGTCACAGCGGCCCGAGCCCCCATATCGCAACTGTGTACGCGAGACAGGGTGCCGCACCTACGACCGGTCTGTACGGGAAAATGTGAATGTCCGCGCTCGGGACAGGCTGACGGTCAGCCAACCGTCTCGAAACTGATACCGGTCCGCTGCAAACGTGCCGGCGCCGCGTCTACCGGTCGTCGGTGGCGCACAATGCTCACCCGGTTGCTCAGCCGTCGTCCTCGATGCGGAGCGCGGAGGAGCTGCCGGAATCGCCCGTCGGCCGGGTTGACGTCTCTCGACTACCGCGGAAGTAGGCCCACGTCGTGCCGCCATGGACGATGGCTGGGATCAGGATCGCCATCACGACGAGCCACAGCAGGTACTCGGTCGAGGTCATCGGTTGCTCACTCCTTCTCCGGGGCGGTCCGCCGCCCGTCTCATTATCGCTACACAGTCCGTAGCGATAATGAGACTCGAAATTATTCCCGGACTCACCGAGGCCATCGAGCACCAGCTCAGGAACGTGGATCTGATACGCCCTCGGGGTCGTACAACGAGGTCATCCGTCCGCCGGGGTCCAGCCGGGTCAACAGTGCATCGCCGATACGACGGAGCTGCTCGAGCTGCTCTGGCGTGAGGGGGTCCAGCACGTGGCTGCGCACGGTCGCGACGTGCCCGGGCGCCGCGGCGACCACCGCGTCCCAACCAGCATCAGTCAGTCGGACGTTCGTGGCGCGTCCGTCCTCCGGGCAGGGAGCCCGCTCGGCGAGGGCACGGTCCTGCAGCCGGCGGACGACGTGGGAGAGCCGGGGAAGGGTCGCGTTGGTGCGCTGAGCGAGTGTCGTCATCCGCAGGGTGCGCTCGGGGGCCTCGGAAAGCATCGCCAGCACGAAGTACTCGAAGTGGGTCAGCCCGGCCTGCGATCGCAGCTGCGCGTCCAGCACCCCCGGGAGTAGCTCGACCACGGCGATCAACCGCAGCCACGCGCTGCGCTCGTTCTCGTCGAGCCATCGAACATCCATGACGTGACCTTAGCGCGCGATTACTTGACGAATCAACCAAATGGTGTAGGGTATTAGTTGTAGGAACAACTATTCCGGTTGTCCACTGACACCAAGGAGCACCTCATGACGAACCTCACCATCCTCGGCACCGGCAACATGGGCCAGGCGATCGCATCCATCGCCGCAAAGGGCGGCCACAGCGTCCAGCAGCTCGGCGTCGACGACCTCGGCACCCCAGTGGCCGGCGACGTCGTCATCCTCGCCGTCCCCTTCCCGGCCGTAGCCGACGTCATCACCCAGCGCGGCGAGCAGCTCGCCGGCAGGATCGTCGTCGACATCACCAACCCGCTGGACTTCGAGACGTTCGACTCCCTCGTCGTGTCCCCCGACAGCTCTGCAGCCGCTGAGATCGCTGCCGCGCTGCCGCAGTCCCGAGTCCTCAAGGCCTTCAACACGACGTTCGCGGGCACACTCGCGGCCGGCACGGTCGGCTCCCTGCCGACCACCGTGCTGATCGCCGGTGACGACGCCGACGCGAAGTCCACCTTGGCCGGCATCGTGACGTCCGGCGGCCTGAAGGCGATCGACGCCGGCGCCCTGAAGCGGGCCCGCGAGCTCGAGGCAGTCGGCTTCTTGCAGCTCACCCTCGCCGCTACTGAGAAGGTCTCCTGGACCGGTGGCTTCGGCATCGCCGCCTGACCTCGCACCTGCCCGCACAAACCTTGACCTGAGGAGTACGACGAACCATGACCGTCAACGCCGTCCGTCTCAACCACGCCGTCTTGTTCGTGGCCGATCTCGAGCGCAGCATCGGGTTCTACTCCGAAGCGTTCGGCATGACGGTCATGGCGCGTGAGCCTCGTGCGAACGCCGCGTTCCTGCGCCTGCCGCGGTCCGGGAACCACCACGACCTCGGCCTGTTCGGGGTCGGTGCCCAGCCCGCACGACCCCGTGGCGGCCTGGGGCTGTACCACCTCGCGTGGCAGGTCGACACCATCGAGGAGCTCGAGGAGGCCAGGGTCACCCTCGCCGAGCTCGGCGCCCTGACCGGTGAGTCCAGCCACGGCGCCACCAAGAGCCTCTACGGTGCCGATCCGGACGGCAACGAGTTCGAGGTGATGTGGATGCTGCCGAAGGCCAAGTGGGGCGAGTACGAGAACGCCGCCCCCATCGAGCGGCTCGACCTGGCCGGGGAAGTCGCCCGATGGGGCGGGGTCCGCACCGCTGCTGAGCTCGTCCCGCTGCCGTAGCCCGGCAGCGTCGATCAGCTTCGACCTGGGACACGTATCGCTACGCCCCGCGTAGTCTGTGGCCGACCCAGCCCGCAGCACGGGCTCGTCCGCATCCCGAAGGGGCAGCAAGCTGTTGGCAGACGCGTCGAAGGCACATCAGGACGACGGGCCGCGTCGAGGTCGGCCGCGAAGCGCGGACACCGACAGGCGCATCCTGTCCGCCGGGCTCTCGCTGCTCCGCGGCGGCGGGCCCCGCGCCGTCACCGTCGAAGCAGTGACCGAGTCCTCGGGAGTAGCGAAGACAACCATCTACCGCCGCTACGCCGACCGTCACGAGCTGCTGCGCGCCGCTCTCGCCGATGCGATCGGCAAGCCCGGGGAACCGCCCGACGCCGATCCGCGCGAGAAGATCCGCTGGGCACTGAACCAGACCTGGCAACAGATGACCGACGTGCTCGGGCCCGGCGGTCTCGCCGCCATCGTCGGCAACACCGATCCCCGGTTCACCGACTCCTTCCGCAGCATCCTCGTCCCCTACACCGACGCGTTGATCGCTCTGATCCGGGCAGACGTGATGGACGGCAAGCTTCGCCCCGACCTCGACGCCGACGCGGCGGTCAGCCTGATGGTCGGTGCGTACCTCGGCGAGCTGGTCAGGCGCGGCGCGGTTGACGCCGAGTTCACGGACAAGTGCATCCACCTCATGTGGATCGCGATGACCGCCGGCCAGGAGTAGCCGCGCACGGCGTGAGCCGGATCACGGAATGATACCAGGCTCTATTTACGCTACGCTAGTGAAGCGTAAATGAGGGATCCTCATGGATCCCACTCCCCATGGAGGAAGGGAACTGCCATGACCATCTGGTTCGCGATGGCCGTCCTGGCTGCCGTCGTCATCTACGCCAGCGTCGCGCTGGCACACCTCACCGGCAGGCGCCGGGCCGAGACCTCTCGCGCATCCGGACGCGACGTCACGGCGGACGCCCGTACGCCCTCTCGCGCTGACAACTGACGAGAGGTCAACGACCTGGAGTGGTGCGCCACTCCACTGACGAAAGGAAGGTGGACGACGTGGTCGTCTACAACGAACTGGTGGCCATCACCGCCGGCGCCGGACTGCTGGGGTTTGCCGCATTCCTTGCGGACCTGATCCGCGGCAAGCGCATCGAGAGCGAAGGCTGGGCGGCGTTCTTCGGTATCACCGGGCTGTTGCTCCTCGCAACAGGACTGCACACCACGGTGACCTGGCCGTTCGGCGGCAACGGGTTCGAGTACGCCAACATCGCCTTCGGCCAGCCGGCAGCGGCCTTCGGAGCATTGCTCCTGCTCGCAGCCGTCTACCTGTGGCGGCACCGAGCGCTCTTCGCCGGCGACGTCGACCGGCCAAGGATGCGGCCCTCGCCGCCATGAAGCCGGCTGGCATCTTCGTCGGCGCACTGGGTCTGGGAATGGCCGCCCTGGCGATCACGTTCGTGCGCTTCCAGCTGGGCGCCGCACCCCCTGAGGAGCCGATCAGCGGCCGTTTCGGTCACCTTCCGGTCATCGAGGCGCTGTTCCTCGGCGGCCTCTGGGGCGTCGTCGCCCTCGGTGCCCTGCTCTTCGCGATCGCACTGTGGACCGACCGGTTGCGGCTTCTGCGGTGGGCTGTCTGGGCGTGGGTCGTCGGCGGCGTCGTGTTCCTGCTCTTCGGCGCGATGAACTTCTACACCCACATCGGGATGTACGACAACATCGCCAACGACACGATGATCAAGTGGTGATCTCCTCTGCTCGAGGTCTGTGACACGACGGCCTGCACCAGTGGGTGCGGGCCGTCGTCCGTACCAGCCGCTCGGTCACTGAGAACCCCTGGCAACGGGAATCTCGCAGGGTTCACCGACGGTGGGTGGCAGCCTGCGCGGTGCTACCTTGGAAACTACGGTCGGCTCCAGCAGCCCAGTACAGGTGCAGCGGTTATCGCCGACCGGGGAGAGGCCGTCATGGCCGCCATCGTTCCCCCCACTCTCCGACTGCAGGCCAACCACACGAACCGTCCGTACGGCGGCGCCTGGTGGCCCGCCGGCGACGGGATGTCCCACGAGCTCCTCGACCTGATGACGCGATGGCCGGCGGACCGGCCGTCGATCGCCAGCTACGCCTACCTCCACGACGACTGGGACCGGAGCGAGGCAGCGGTTCCGGCGCGTTACCGCACCCGCACCCTGATCCTGATCCTCAGCGACCGCTCGAGCTGTCGGCTGCTGCTGATCCCGCCCGACACGAGCGCCGTCGTCGCCGGAGAGCTCCTGGCCGAAGCCAGCAACCCGCTCTCCAAGTGGCGCCGGATGGACTTCGCGAGCACCTACCGGTCCGCGAAGCCGCCGGTCCCTGCCGGCGGCGCCGGCAAATGAGCGGCCTGCGCCTCGCCATGGGTGCGGGGGTCGGGAGTGACAAGCTCGACGGCGGTTGGTGGCCGCGCAGCCGCGACCTGACCACCGAGTTCGCCGATCTCGTGGACAACTTCCCGGCGCAGTACGGCCGCATCGTCCGCGCGACGTACTCGCCTCCGGACTGGGACGACGCGCCGCGTCGCGTTGCGGTGCGGGGCCGCTACGTGAAGGTCGGGAACTTCCCGCGCGACGACACCCACGTCATCATCGTGACGACCTCCGACCGCGTCGTCTACTGCCTCCTCGTCATCCCGCCCGCCTTCGACGAGTCGCAAGGATCCGAGGCCCTCCTGGCGGCCTCCACCCGCGGCAACCGCCATTCCGCGAAGGAGCTGCTCAGCGTCGTGACCGACGAGCTGCCGGTCGACCCTGCGGGCGAGTGGGCCGCCGGCGGCCGCCTGTAGAGCTCAGCCCACTCGCTCGAACGTGATCCCTGCCGCCTGCAGCCGTGCCAGCAGCGCGTCGCCCATGGCCGCGGCGGTGGTGACCTGGCCCGACGTCTCCGGGTTGTCGTCGAAAGCCAGGCAGAGCGCCGATTCAGCCAGCATCTTCGCGGTCTCGGTGTAGCCCGGGTCCCCACCGGTGACCTTGGTCTGCACCGTCGTGCCGTCGCTCTCGGCCACGAACTCGACCGAGAACCAGGACGCGTCGCGCCGTCCCTCCGACGGCCCGCTGCCCTGCGGCACCCGCTTCTTCAGGGTGTTGCGGACGGGCGGTACCTGCGCGGCGACCGCGAGCGCGCTTGCGCCGACGGCACCGCCGGCGGCATAGCGCAGCGTCTTGGTGCCGGCGTAGTGCGAGTAGCGGAAGTCCGGGCCGTAGGACGGCAGGGCCGCCCCGCTGCGAGCCACCACGAACGGGTCGATCGTCGGCAGTGGCAGCAGCCAGTAGCCGAGCAGCTTGTCCCGCATCGGCTTGCAGGCCACCGCCTTCGAGCGCCGCCCCTCGGGACGCGGCTCGACCCGCTTGCGGGCCTGCATCGCCTCACGCGTCTGGCGGGCCCGGGCGAACGCGTTGATCGTGGAGTGGAAGGTGCCGCCGGAGAACGTGCCGTTGGAACGGACCACGCCGCGCATGGTCACCGGAGCAGTGATCTCGCCGCCGACCTCGTCGGCGAGCTGCTGGATCGTGAAGAAGGCGCCCAGGTCGTGCGGGATCGAGTCGAATCCGCAGCAGTGCACGAGCCGGGCGCCGCTGGCCTCGGCGGTGGCCTGGTGCTCGACGTACATCCGATCCACGAACTCCGGCTCACCGGTGAGGTCGGCGTAGTCGGTGCCTTCCTGTGCGCACGCGGCCACGAGCGGACCGCCGTAGTCGAGGTAGGGGCCGACCGTCGTCGCGACCACCTTGGCCTGGGCAGCCATGTCGCGCAGCGAGGCCTCGTCGGTGGAGTCGACCACGATGAGGTCGACCGACTCACCGCCGGCGCCGAGCCGTTCGCGGACCTGCTCGAGCTTCTCCTTGCTGCGGCCGGCGATCGCCCACCGCAGACCGTCCGGCGCCTTGGCCGCCAGGTAGTCGGCGGTCAACCCGCCGGTGAACCCGGTGGCCCCGAGCAGGACGAGGTCGTAGGTGCGGGGGGAGCCTGATGACTGAGCCATGGCCGCATCGTCCCACTCCTGTCATTCGGCGATGGAGCAGGTCTCGAGACGGTCGCAGAGCGACCTCCTCGACCAGCGGGTCGCGGCAGGTCTCGACACGTTGCAGAGCGACCTCCTCGGCCGGCGGACGCGGCACGTTCGAGACCCGATGGAACCTACCCGGGTCTGGATCCGTCGTACCTTCAGCAGCCAATCATCGGAGCGTTCGTGGATCGAGACACCGAGGCGGAGTACGCCGCCTACGTGGAGCAGGCGTGGGGGACGCTGGTTCGTGCTGCCGTCTTCCTCGGAGCGCTGCCCCACGAGGCGGAGGACCTCGCCCAGACCACGCTGGTCCGGTGCTACACCGGCTGGGACAAGGTGAGCAGCGCCGACAACCGCGATGCCTACGTCTACCGGATGCTCCTCAACTGCCTGCGCGACGCCAGGCGCAGCCGGTGGTGGAAGGACCGGGCGGCGACGGGTGAGCTGGCAGACGGCGGTACGACGACCTCGGTGGGCGACGGCACGGATGCCGTGGCGCTGGCCGATGCGGTGCACCGGGCACTCTCCTGCCTGACCAAGCCCAACCGCGACGTGGTGGTGCTGCGCTACTTCGTGCAGCTCACCGAACGACAGACCGCCGAGGTGTTGGGGGTGCCCGCAGGCACCGTCAAGAGCCGGCTGTCCCGGTCCCTGGCCCAGCTGGCTGCGAACGACCACATCCTCGACCTGAGCGGAGGGGCGTCGCGATGACCGACCTCGAAGACCTCTGGGACGACCTGCCCGTCGGCAAGGCACCCACCCACGACATCCTCCGCGCCGGGCGCAAGGCCTCTGCACCGTCCACCTCGAAGAGGCGCCGGTTCCTCGTCCGACCCTTGCTGACCGCTGGTCTGGCGACCGGCATCATCGCTGCCTTCCTCGCCGGCACCCTGGTGGACGGCGACGACAGCGCGGACGACTCCGCGGGCGATGGCCCCGGCCAAGGGCCGAGCCAGGTCGCCTTCCAGGCCGACCTCGATGCCGCGGCGTCCTGCGACGAGCTGCTCGACACCTACGTCGACCGCGGGCTGGGCCGGGTCACCGCGTGGGGATGGGACGATCCCTACAACCCCTACTGGGGCAGTCGCGACCTCATCGAGGTGGAGGGGCCGCTGCCGGCCGAGAGCTTGGTGGACTCGCGCAACGGTCTCGGCGAGACGGCCGCCGACCAGGAGGCCTCGTACCAGGCTCCCCAGAGCCTGGCCAAGACCACGCGGCAGGAGAACAGCGACACCGGCACGAACGTCCAGGAGATCGGCGTCGACGAGCCCGACGTGGTCAAGACCGACGGTGACGTGGTGCTCCGCCTCCGCGACGACGAGCTGGTCGTCTACGACGTGACCGGTGACGAGACCGAGCGGCTGTCGTCGGTCGACCTCGAGGGTCTCGAGGAGGGCGAGATCATGCTGGCCGGCGACCAGGTGGTCGCGGTCGGCATCGACGACGAGGCCCCGCGGGCGCGGACGGCGTACGGCGTCGGAGCCCGGCTGGGCACGCGAGTCCTCACCGTGTCGATCGCCGACCCGGAGGCGCCCGAGGTCGTCGACGACGTGGCCTACGACGCGCGGCTGCTGTCGGCGCGCCAGCACGGCGACGCCGTACGGCTGGTGCTGTCGAGCGGACTGCCCGACCTCGGCTTCGTGCGGCCCGGCAAGGGACGCAACGCCCGCGAGGCACTGGCGGAGAACCGCGATCGGGTGGAGAGCTCCACCATCGGGGACTGGCTGCCGACGATCACCGCAGGCGACGAGGACCCGGCGCAGCTGCTCGACTGCACCAACGTGGCGATCCCGCCCGACGAGCTCACCCTCGACACGGTCAGCGTGGTCGGCTTCGACGCCACCACGCCGACTGAGGTCGACGCGATCGGACTGGCCGGGGCGACCGACATCGCCTATGAGTCCGTCGACCACCTCTACCTTGCCGCGAGCCCCAGCTGGGGCAACGGGTTCGACTGCCTCGGCTGCATCGGTACCCGCACCATCCCCAGCGTGCAGGGCGGCAGCACCTACCTGTTCGACTTCAAGGTCGAGGGCACCCGAGCCACCCACGTCGCGTCCGGCGAGGTCGAGGGCTCGATCACCGACCGGTGGGCGATGGACGAGGCGGGCGGCGTGCTGCGGGTCGCGGTCGCGCCGACCTCCGAGACCGGCAACTTCAACTCGGTCGCGACCTTCGAGCGCGAAGGGCAGGACCTGGTCGAGGTCGGCCGACTCGACGGCCTCGGCCGCAACGAGGACATCAAGTCGGTGCGGTGGTTCGACGGGCTGGCGATCCTGGTGACCTTCCGCCAGGTCGACCCGCTCTACGCGATCGACCTCACCGAGGTCGACCGGCCGCGACTGATCGCGAAGCTCAAGATCCCCGGCTTCTCGTCGTACCTCCACCCGCTCGGGCCGAAGCGGCTGGTCGGGATGGGCGAAGGACCGGTGGGCGGTGGTCGCTGGGGCGCCCAGGCCGGCCTGTTCAACGTGGCGGACCTCGAGGACGTGCACCGGATGGACGTCCAGCACTACGCCCCCGGCACCCAGGCGCTGGCCGGCGCCGACCCGCGGTCGTTCACGTTCATCAACGACCACCGCACCATCCTGACCGTGGTGCAGGACTACCGGCGCAGCCGCGTCGGCTACCTGTCGGTGCTGAGGATCGTCGACGGCGAGCTGCGCAACCGGATGGTCCAGGTGGAGTACGGCGACGACGTCGACCAGGTGCGCGCCGTACCCCTGCCGGACGGGCGGGTCGTGCTGGTCACCGGCGAGGACGTCGAGTTCTTCGACCTGCGGGACCGCTCGTAGGTCTCGAGACGGTCGCCAGGGCGACCTCCTCGACCACCGGGGTCGGCGGCGGCTCGTCGGCGGGAGTCGCCGGTCGAGGAGGTCGCCGGCGGAATCGCCGGTCGAGGAGGTCGCGCGGCGGAATCGTCGGTCGAGGAGGTCGGCGGCGATCGGCGGTCGAGGAGGTCGCGCAGCGACCGTCTCGAGACCAGGTCGGCGGCGGAATCGCCGGTCGAGGAGGTCGCGCAGCGACCGTCTCGAGACCACCGACGGCGGCGTACGCTCGGAGCATGTGCCGCAACATCCGGGTTCTCCACAACTTCGAGCCGCCTGCGACGTCGGACGAGGTGACCGCAGCCGCCCTGCAGTACGTGCGGAAGGTCAGCGGGACGACCAAGCCCTCCCAGGCCAACCAGGAAGCGTTCGACCGCGCCGTCCACGAGGTCGCGCACGCCACCCAGCACCTGCTGGAGGCGCTGGTGACGACCGCGCCGCCGAAGGACCGCGAGGTCGAGGCGGAGAAGGCGCGGGAGCGCGCGCGGTTGCGCTACGGGTGATCGATCGCCATGAGCGCTCGGGTGGAGGAAGCATTCGCGGCGGTCCCCCGTCGCGACTTCCTCCCCGCCTGGCAGCGCCCGTTCGCCGACGTCGACCAGGCCCTCGGCATCGGGTACGGCGTGACCAACAGCCAGCCCACCACCGTGCGCAACATGCTCGAGCTGCTCGACCCCCAGCCCGGTGACCGGGTCCTCGACGTCGGGTCCGGATCCGGGTGGACCACGGCGTTGCTCGCCCACCTCGTCGGTCCCGACGGCTCCGTGGTCGGTGTCGAGAGGATCCCCGAGCTGGTCGCGAAGAGCCTGGCCAGCCTGGGTGACCGGTCCCCGACCACCGAGGTCCACCAGGCGGAGCCAGGGGTGCTGGGCTGGCCCGCGGGTGCGCCGTACGACCGGGTGCTCGTGTCAGCCGCCTCCGACACCGTGCCCCCGGCCCTCCTCGAGCAGCTGGCCGTCGGTGGCGTGCTCGTGGCACCGGTCAGAGGCGTGATGACGAGAGTGGCGCTCTCACCGGAGGGGCCGGTGGTGGAGAGGCACGGGCGCTACCTGTTCGTGCCGCTCATCGAGGACTGAGCCGTCGGGGTTGCACGGGTCGCCGTACCCTTGCTGCCGTGACCAGCGCACCCGCCGTGAGGGCCCCGGAGGCTGCACTCGACGTGTGTGCCGACCGGCCCCTGGTCGTGCTCACCGGAGCCGGCCTCTCGACCGACTCGGGCATCCCGGACTACCGCGGGCCGGGCGCGCCGGCGCGGACGCCGATGACCTACCAGGAGTTCGTGTCCGGCGCCGGCGGCGCAGCAGCGGTACTGGGCGCGGTCGCACCTCGGCTGGTCGCGGATGCGCCGGGCCGAGCCCAACGGCGGCCATCGAGCGGTCGCGACCCTCGGCGCCGAGCTGGTGATCACCCAGAACGTCGACGGGCTGCACGAGGCCGTCGGCACCCCGCAGCTGGTGGCGCTGCACGGCCGGATCGCCGACGTGGTCTGCCTGTCCTGCAGGGGTACGACGACCCGCGCCTCCCTGCAGCGGCGGCTCTCCGAGCTCAATCCCGGCTGGGTGGAGCGGCACGCCGACTCCGCCAGCCGGCCGGACGGCGACGTCGATCTCGACGACACGGACACCTTCGTGGTGCCTGCCTGCGGGTCCTGCGGCGGTGCGCTCAAGCCCGACGTGGTGTTCTTCGGCGAGAACGTCCCCGTCGCCCGGGTCGAGCGCTGCTACGCCGCGGTGGAGGCGCTGGCAGATCTCGACGGGGCGCTGCTCGTCGCCGGGTCCAGCCTTGCCGTGATGAGCGGCCTCCGGTTCGTGCGCCGCGCCGCCAAGCTCGGCGTGCCGGTCGTCATCGTCAATCGCGGCCTGACCCGCGGGGACGAGCTGGCGTCGTACAAGGTCGACGCCGGGACGAGCGACTGGCTGCCGGCGCTCGCCGCGCTTCGTCGCTAGAGGCGCTTGACGAAGATGTGGTCGGCCGCCTCGGGGAAGATCTCGGCGGACTCGCCACCGGAGCCGACGAGCACGCCGTCGGCGGTGGCCTGGATGGTGATCGTCTTGTCGGGGAGGGCGCCGACTCGGCGCATCGCGCTCATCAGCGCCTCGTCCTTCTGCATCTCCTCGGAGATCCGGCGCACCAGCGCCCGGCTCGGCTCCACGGCCGCAGCCTTCGACAGCGGTTCGACGTCCGACATGAAGGCCTCGCCGAGGTCGTCCTCGCCGAGCTCGGCCAGGCCGGGGATCGGGTTGCCGTAGGGCGACTCGGTCGGGTGGTCGAGCAGCTCGAGCAGTCGCCGCTCGACGGTCTCTGAGATGACGTGCTCCCAGCGGCACGCCTCCTCGTGCACGAGCTCCCAGTCGAGGCCGATCACGTCGGTGAGCAGCCGCTCGGCGAGCCGGTGCTTGCGCATCACCCGGGTGGCCAGCCGCTGGCCTTCCTCGGTGAGCTCGAGGTGGCGGTCACCCTCGACGGTCAGCAGCCCGTCGCGCTCCATCCGGGCGACGGTCTGCGACACCGTGGGGCCGCTCTGGTGCAGGCGCTCGGCGATCCGCGCCCGCAGCGGCACGATGCCCTCCTCGACCAGCTCGTAGATGGTGCGGAGGTACATCTCGGTGGTGTCGATCAGGTCGCTCACCCGCACATCCTCCCCCATGCCGTCGGTCCTGCGCACGTGCGGCTACGCCGTTCGCACTTGTGTTTGGCAGGCTCTACGCATGACCACCTCCGCACCGCTCGTCGTGCCGACCCAGTTCCACGGACCGGTCAGGTCAGGAAACGGGGGCTGGACCGCCGGAGCGCTCGCCGAGCGGCTGGCGCCGGACGATCCCGGTCAGGTCGTCACGGTCGCGCTGCGACAGCCCCCGCCACTGGACACCCCGCTCGCGGTGACCGCGACCGACCGGGGGATCGCAGCCGTGGCGGACGGCCGGACGGTGGCGGAGGCATGGCCCACCGAGGGCGACCTGACACCGGTCGCACCGGTGTCGATGGCCGCGGCCGCGGACGCACAGACCCGCTACCGCGGGCACCGGAACCATCCCTTCCCGTCGTGCTTCACCTGCGGACCGGACCGCGCGGAAGGCCAGGGCCTGCGCATCTTCGCCGGCCTCGTCTCCGAGCACGAGAACCTCGTGGCCGCCACGTGGACGCCGTACGACGTGAGCGTGCCGATCACGTGGGCCGCGCTGGACTGCCCCGGGGGGTGGTCGAGCGACGTCGACGAGCGGCCCATGGTGCTGGGAACGATCAGCGTCCGGATCGACCACCTGCCGGTCACCGGCGAGCACTACGTGCTGGTCGGCGAGGAGCGTGGGCGGGACGGGCGCAAGACGTTCACGGCGTCCTCGCTCTACGACTACGACGGTGGGCTCCGCGCGACCGCCGAGCACGTGTGGATCACCGTCAACCCGCAGGACTTCTGATGCGGTGGTGGCGCGAAGCCGTCGTCTACCAGGTCTATGTCCGCAGCTTCGCGGACGCTGACGGCGACGGCATCGGAGACCTGCCCGGCATCACGTCGCGGTTGCCCTACCTGCGCGACCTCGGCGTCGACGCCCTCTGGATCACGCCGTTCTACCGCTCGCCGCAGAAGGACCACGGCTACGACGTCACGGACTACACCGACATCGACCCACTCTTCGGGACGCTGGACGACGCCGACGCGCTGCTGGCATGCGCGCACGAGCTCGGGCTCCGGGTCATCGTCGACCTGGTGCCCAACCACACCTCCGACCAGCACGAGTGGTTCCAGGCGGCGTTGGCGGCTCCGCCGGGGTCGCCGGAGCGCGCCCGCTACCTGTTCCGCGAGGGCAGGGGCCGCGACGGCGAGAAGCCGCCCAACAACTGGCACTCGGTCTTCGGTGGCCCGGCCTGGACCCGGGTCCCTTCGTCGTCGGAGACGCGATCGGGCGCCCGTGCGCAGTGGTACCTCCACCTGTTCGACCCGTCCCAACCCGACCTCGACTGGCGCAACCCCGAGGTGGGCGACATGTTCGAGGGGGTGCTCCGGTTCTGGCTCGACAGGGGGGTCGACGGGTTCCGCATCGATGTCGCGCACGGCCTCTACAAGGAGGCGGGCCTGCGCGACCAGGAGCGGGCCCACGATGAGCCCGAACCGCCACCGAACGTGATCCCGCTCGACGACCCCGACGAGCCGGCCCGCTCGATGGTCGAGCGCGTGCTGCGCGACGAGCCGATGTGGGAGCAGCCGGAGGTCCACGACGTCTACCGTCGGTGGCGGCGAGTCCTCGACGAGTACTCCGACGAGCGCGGCGAGCGGATCGGCGTCGCCGAGGCCTGGACCCAGACGCCGGACTCGATGGCGGAGTTCGTCCGCGCCGACGAGCTGCACCAGGCCTTCAACTTCGCCTGGCTCACCACGCCCTGGTCCGCCCGCGCCTTCGCCGAGGTGATCAACAGCTCCATCGCCGCCCTCGCCACCGCCCAGGCGTCCCCACCGACGTGGGTGCTGAGCAACCACGACGTCGTACGACACCCGACGCGGTACGGCGGCGGCCCCGTCGGCCTCGCCCGCGCCCGCGCGGCGACGCTGGTGATGCTCGCACTTCCCGGGTCGGCG
Source organism: uncultured Actinomycetota bacterium (assembly GCA_963724275.1). Lineage (GTDB taxonomy): Bacteria > Actinomycetota > Actinomycetes > Propionibacteriales > Nocardioidaceae > Nocardioides. The sequence continues at coordinate 120,692 of CAVRUB010000011.1, forward strand.
TACCTCTACCAGGGCGAGGAGCTCGGGCTGGAGCAGGTCGACGTGCCACCGGACGCCCGTCAGGACCCGTCCTGGTTCCGCACCGGCGAGTCGGGGCGGGACGGCTGCCGGGTGCCGTTGCCCTGGGACGGGGACGCGCCGCCGTACGCCTTCGGGCCGGGCCGCGGACAACCCTGGATCCCCCAGCCGGACGACTGGGCCGTCCTGACCGTCGCCGCCCAGGACGCCGATGACGCATCCACGCTGGCGTTCTACCGGCAGGCGCTGGCCGCCCGGCGCAGCTGGCTGCACGGCGCGGACGAGGCCTGCGTGGCGGAGGCGAGGCGCAACGTGCTCGTCGTACGACGTGGTGACGTGACCGTGCTGCTCAACGCAGGAAAGCGCTCGGTGGCCATGCCGGACGGCGTTGTCGTCATCAGCAGCGGTCCGGTCGGCGACCGCCTGCCGCCCCACACCGCCGTCTGGATGCGCCCGTCCCCGGTGGTCGAGTAGCCCGAGCCGGTGGTCGAGTAGCCCGCTGTCTCCGGTGGTCGAGTAGCCCGCTGTCTCCGGTGGTCGAGTAGCCCGAGCCGCTAGGCGAGGGCGTATCGAGACCCCAGCAGTTTCGAGACCACCCGCACCGAGACCTACCCGCCCAGCGCCTCGTTGTAGCGGGCCAGGGTCCCGGCGAACGCCCGGATCTCGTCGGCGCTCCACTCCCCCAGCCGCTCGTCGAAGAACTTCCGCCGGTGCTCGGCGACGTCGGTGTAGCGCCGCGCGCCCTCGTCACTGACGCTGATCAACGTGGCGCGGCCGTCGTCCGGGTCAGGGGTGCGGTCGACCAGACCCAGGTCGACCAGGTGCTGCACCTGCCGGCTGATCGCCCCCTTGTCGAGGTCGAAGACCGTGGACAGCGCGGACGCCCGGATCGGGCCCTCGTTGATGACGTAGCCGAGCATGAGGTACGACGGCGACTGCAGGTCGGGATGCACCGCTCGCGCTCGCTCGGCGATCACCCTGCGCACCCGCCGGATGAGGACGCCGACCTCCTGCTCGACCTGGCGCAACGCGTCGACGCGGTCCGTCTGGTCGCCCGTGCTCACCGCGATGCCTCCTCGAGGTCCCCGGTGGCCGCCGGGGCGGTGGCCTCGACCGGACCGAGGTTCGTGCGCAACGGCTGCTCCTTGATGAAGATCACGCAGACGAGTGCAGCGACGGCGAACGGCAGAGCGATCAGGAAGAGGTGCCCGGTCGCACCTCCCATCGCCGCCTCGTAGAGCGACTGGACCGGTGCCGGCAGCGCATCGACGTCGGGGATGTCACCGGTGGAGTGACGCAGACCGGCGAGCGCCTTCGGGCCAAGCCGACCGTCAGCGGCGAGCTGCGTGATCCCGTCCTTGAACTGCGCGGAGGTCTGGTGGGCGAGCACCGCACCGAGCGCCGAGACGCCGATCGACCCACCCATCGATCGGAAGAAGGCGACCACCGAGCTGGCGGCGCCGAGGTCCCGCGGGTCGGCTGTGTTCTGGACGGCCAGCACCAGGTTCTGCATGGTGGCGCCGAGGCCGAGGCCGACCACGACCATCGCGATCGTGACGAACACCAGCGAGGTCTGCTCGTCGATCGTGCCCAGCAGCGCCAGACCGATGATGACGAGCACCGTCCCTCCGACGAGGTAGCGCTTCCACAGCCCGGTCGCCGTGATCCGCCGGCCGGTCAGGGTGCTCGAGACCAGGAGGCCGCCGACCATGGCGATCGACATCAGGCCGGCCTCGGTCGGCGACATCCCGCGGGCGAGCTGGAAGTACTGACCGAGGTAGACCGTCGCCCCGAACATCGCCACACCGATCATCACCGACGCCGCGGTCGCGAGTGCGATGGTGCCGTCCTTGAACAGCCGGAGCGGGATCACCGGTTCGCTGGCGACCCGCGCCTCGACGTACAACGCCGCTGCGACCAGTGCGAGGCCGCCGCCGACCATCAACGCCGTCGTCATCGACAGCCAGGCGAAGTCGGTGCCGGCCAGCGACACCCAGACCAGGATCACGCTGACCCCGGCCATGATCAGGGTCGCGCCGACGTAGTCGATCGAGACGTCGTCACGACGCAGCACCGGCAGGTGCAGCGTCTTCTGCAGTACGACGAACGCGATCGCCGCGATCGGAAGGCCCACGAAGAAGCAGCCTCGCCAGCCCAGCGGGCTGTCGACGATCACCCCACCGAGCAGAGGTCCGCTGACCGTGGCGGTGGCGAACACGGCGCCGATGTAGCCGCTGTAGCGCCCACGCTCGCGCGGCGACACCATCGACGCGATCACGACCTGGACCAGCGCGGTGAGGCCGCCGACGCCGAGGCCCTGGATCGCTCGGGCACCGATGAGGACGCCCATGGTCGGCGCGAACGCCGCGATCAACGAGCCGGCCGAGTAGATGACCAGTGCGACCTGGACGAGCAGCTTCTTGCTCACCAGGTCGGCGAGCTTGCCCCAGATCGGCGTGGTGGCCGTCATCGTCAGCAGGGTCGCGACGACGACCCAGGTGTAGCCGGTCTGGCTGCCGTGGAGGTCGGTGACGATGGCTGGCAGGGCGTTGGTGACGACGGTGCTCGACAGCATCGCCACGAACATCGCGAGGAGCAGCCCGGCGAGGGCCTCCATGATCTCGCGGTGCGACATCTGGCCGCTCTGCTCGGCGCTGGCGTTCTGGGTCATGCGGGTGTTGCCTCGGTCCATTCGAAGTATTGGTTGATGACGTCAACTTTATTCTGAATGGTTGCGATGGTCAACTTGTTGCCGACCCGGCTCATGTCGACACGCGACGGGTCGGCGCCGTACGACGGCAGAGATGAGCCGGGTCGGCGCCGTACGACAGCAGAGATGAGCCGGGTCGGCGGAAAAAAATGAAGCGACCCGCAGGCGTGGTCCGGGAGGACCGCACCGGGGGACGTGCCCGGTTCACCTGCGGGTCGGGTGGCTGCGTTGGATTGGCCGGCAGCCCGGCTTCAGAGAACGGGGTGATCCCACCCCGTCGCTGGGGTCGCCTAACCGGCAACCACCTCACGCGTCCTATAGGAATACATTCCTCGGATCACCTCCTTTCTCGTGTAGGAAAAAGGTAGGTCGCCGACCGCCAGAATCAAAGTGATTTAGACCGCGACCGCCGCGAACTGGGCTGCGTGCAGCCGGGCGAAGGCACCGTCCTGCTCGAGCAGCGCCGCGTGCGATCCCTGCTCGACGATCCGCCCGTGCTCCATGACCAGGATCAGGTCGGCGTCGCGGATGGTCGACAGCCGGTGGGCGATGACGAACGACGTACGGTCGCTCCGCAGCGCGGCCATCGCGTGCTGCAGCAGCAGCTCGGTGCGGGTGTCGACCGACGAGGTGGCCTCGTCGAGGATGAGCAGGGCCGGCTGCGCGAGGAACGCGCGTGCGATCGTGATCAGCTGGCGCTCGCCGGCGGACAGGTTCGACCCCTCGTCGTCGACGCGGGTGTCGTAGCCCTCGGGCAGCGAGTGGACGAAGCGATCGACGTACGTCGCCCGCGCGGCCTCCCTGATGTCCTCCTCGGTCGCGTCCGGGCGGCCGTAGGCGATGTTGTCGCGGATCGTCCCCTCGAACAGCCAGGTGTCCTGCAGCACCATGCCGATCCGGCTGCGGAGGTCGGCGCGGGGCATCGCGGTGATGTCGATGCCGTCCAGGGTGATCCGGCCGCCGTCGAGCTCGTAGAACCGCATGATCAGGTTGACCAGCGTCGTCTTGCCGGCCCCGGTCGGCCCCACGATCGCCACCGTCTCGCCGGGCCGGGCGACGAGGGAGAGGTCCTCGATGAGCGGCTCGTCGGGCTCGTAGGAGAACGACACGTCCTCGAAGCGGACCTCGCCGGTGGTCTCGAGACGGTCGCTAGCGCGACCTCCTCGACCAGCGGGGTCCTCGCCGGTGGTCTCGAGACGGTCGCTAGCGCGACCTCCTCGACCAGCGGGGTCTCCGCCGGCCGCCACCTCCTCCTCGGCGTCCAGCAGCTCGAAGACGCGCTCCGCGGAGGCGACGCCGGACTGCAGCAGGTTGGCCATGGAGGCGATCTGGGTGATCGGCTGGGTGTACATCCGTGAGTACTGGATGAAGGCCTGCACCTCGCCCAGCGTCATCGTCCCGCTGGTCACCCGGAGGCCGCCGATGACCGCGATCACGACGTAGTTGAGGTTGCCGATGAACATCATCACCGGCATCACCAGGCCGCTGACGAACTGCGCTCGGTAGGAGGACTCGTAGAGCTCCTCGTTGGCCTCGGCGAACTCCGCCTCGACCGCCTTCCGCTGCCCGAACACGGTCACCAGCGCGTGCCCGGAGATGGCCTCCTCGACCTGACCGTTGAGCCGGCCGGTCTGGCGCCACTGGTTGATGAACTGGCTCTGCGAGCGCTTCATGATCTGGGCGGTCAGGACCATCGCGAGCGGCACCGAGATCAAGGCGATCATCGCGAGCAGCGGCGACACCCAGAACATCATCCCGAGCACGCCGACGACCAGCAGCACCGACGTGAGCAGCTGGCTCATCGTCTGCTGGAGGTTCTGGGAGACGTTGTCGATGTCGTTGGTGACCCGGCTGAGGAGCTCCCCGCGGGGCTGCCGGTCGAAGTACGACAGCGGCAGCCGGTGGATCTTCTCCTCGACGTCCGAGCGCATCCGGCGCACGGTCTCCTGCACCACGTCGTTGACCAGCCAGCCCTGGAGGAAGCCGAGCACCTGGCCGGCAACGTAGATGGCCAGGGCCAGCATCAGCACCTGTGCCGACCTCGGCGAAGTCGACGCCCTGGCCGGGCACGATGTCGAGGCCGCGGAGGAAGTCGGCGAGCTGGCTGTCGCCCCGCGCCTCGAGCCGCGTCGACGGCCTCGGTCTTCGTCGTCCCGGCGGGCAGCTGCTCGCCGACGAAGCCGTTGAAGACGATGTCGGTCGCCTTGCCGAGCAGCCACGGGCCGATGGCGACGGAGGCGACGCTGCCCGCCGCCAGCAGGAGTACGGCGACCGCGCGCCACCGTGCCGGCCGCAGCAGCGCGAGCAGCCGCCGCCCGGAGGCACGGAAGTCGTGCGCCTTCTGGCCGACCATCCCGCCGCCCATCGGGCCGCGCCCGAAGCCAGGGCCCTGGACGACCCGTTCGGTCGGCTTCATGGTGGACCGACCCGGGGCCTGCGGCGGCCGCTCGGTCTCGACATCTTCGGCGGAGCGACCTCCTCGACCGGTGACCGCACTCATGCCGCCGCCCCCGCGATGATCCCCTGGCTGGCCGCGATCTCCTGGTAGGTCGGGTTGCCGTCGAGCAGCTGGTCGTGGGTGCCGCGACCGACCACCTTGCCGTCCTCGAGCACCAGGATCTCGTCGGCGTCGCGGATGGTGGCGATCCGTTGGCCGACGATCACCACAGCGGCGTCACCGGCGGCGATCACCTCCGCCCGCAGAGCCGTCCGGAGCCGGGCGTCGGTCGCGACGTCCAGAGCAGAGAACGCGTCGTCGAAGAGATAGATCTTCGGCCGTCGCACCAGTGCCCGCGCGATCGCGAGCCGCTGCCGTTGCCCGCCGGAGACGTTCGTGCCGCCCTGGACGATCGGCGCTTCCAGCTGCTCGGGCATCGCCCGGACGAAGTCGGCACCCTGGGCGACCTCGAGCGCCCGCCACAGCTCGTCGTCGGACGCTTCCGGGTTGCCGTAGCGCAGGTTGGACGCGACGGTGCCGGTGAAGAGGAACGCCCTCTGCGGCACCAGGCCGATCCGGGACCAGAGCAGCTCCGGCTCGAGGTCACGCACGTCGACCCCGTCGACGAGCACCCGCCCGCTGGTGGCGTCGAGCAGCCGTGGGACCAGGTTGACCAGGGTCGTCTTGCCGGCGCCGGTCGAGCCGATGACGGCAACCGTCCGGCCGGGCCGCGCCGAAAAGGAGATCCCGTCGAGAACGGGCGACTCGGCACCGGGATAGGTGAAGCCCACGTCCTCGAGGTCGAGATGGCCGGCCAGCGTGACCTCGCGCACCGGGTCGACCGGCGGCGCGATCGAGGAGTCGGTGTCGAGGACCTCGGCGATCCGGTCGGCGCTGACCGACGCGCGCGGCACCATCATCAGCATGAAGGTGCCCATCATCACCGACATCAGGATCTGCATCAGGTAGGCGAGGAACGCGGTCAGCGCTCCGACCTCCATCTGGCCGTCGTCGACCCGGTGCCCGCCGAACCAGATGACGCCGACGCTGGCGACGTTCGACACGACCATCACCAGCGGGAACATCGCGGCCATCCACCGGCCGGCGCGCACCGACACCTCGGTCAGGTCGTCGTTGGACGCCGCGAACCGCTTGGTCTCGTACGGCTCCCGGACGAACGCGCGGACCACGCGGATGCCGGTGATCTGCTCGCGGAGCACCCGGTTGACGTCGTCGATCCGTGTCTGCACCGAGCGGAACGCCGGGATCATGTTGGAGACCACGATGCCGATGCAGACGAAGAGCACGGGCACGACTGCGACCACCAGCCAGGACAGCCCGAAGTCCTCCCGCATCGCCATCACGACGCCGCCGACCATCATGATCGGGATGGTCACCGCCATCAGGCAGGTCATCATCGCGAGCATCTGCACCTGCTGGACGTCGTTCGTCGCGCGCGTGATCAGCGAGGGCGCGCCGTACGACGCCACCTCGCGACTCGAGAACGTGCCGATCCGTCCGAACACGGCGGCCCGGAGGTCGCGTCCGCACGCCATCGCCGCCTGGCTGCCGAACCACGCCGACGACATCGAGCAGGCCGCCTGCACCAGCGCGACCGCGAGCATGACCGCGCCCAGCCGGACGATGTAGCCGGTGTCGCCCTGGGCGACGCCGTTGTCGATGATGTCGGCGTTGAGGCTCGGCAGGTAGAGCATCGCGACCGTCGCCGTGAGCTGGAGCACGACGATCGCCGCCAGCCAGCCGCGGTAGGGCGAGAGGTACTCGCGCAGGAGACGGCCCAGCATCACACTTCCTTCCGATCCCGCTTCACCGCGCCGTAGAGCACCGTGTCCACGATGTGCTCAGCGGACAAGGTGTCGCCGCCGGTGAACTTGGGGTGGGTGCCCGAGAACGTCAGCAGTCGAAGCAGCCGGACCACCTCCGCCGCGGGCATCCGGAGGTCGTCGGAGTCGACGGCGATCACGTCGACCATCGCGTCCTGGGTCTGCTGGATCGCCTTCGCCCGGGCGGGGTCGTCGAGGGGCGGCTCGGGCGGACCGGCCATGCCGAGCCTGCGCATCAGGACGAACACCCCGAGAACCGGCGCTGCATCAGCCGTACGAGCGCGAGCGCGCGGTCACGGAGCGGCTGGTCGAGGGGGATCTTCTCGAGGTCGGCAATCATCCGGCCGGGCTCGAACGCCTTCGCCACGGCCGCGTCGACCAGCTCGTCCTTGGACGAGAACACGCGGAAGATGGTGCCCTCCGCGACGCCGGCGGCCTCGGAGATCATTCGCGTGGTCACCGCACGGCCGTGCTCGTGGAGCAGAGGCAGGGTGACCGCGATCAACGCCTCCCGCCGCTCCTCCGGCGACATCGGCCGCGCCCGCTCCCGTCGAACCACGTCCACGCCGGTCAGTTTAAGTGAGTGAGCACTCACTCACAACCCGTTATCCGATTGCCCTGCGGGGGTCCGCTCCCCCACGATCAGACATGGCCGTCCCACACACCGTCGAGATCCGGGAACCCGACCCGTCGTCCTACGAATCGCTGGTGCAGCTGCGGATGGAGCGGCTCCCCCGGCTGCGCCGGTCCCAGGCGGAGTGGCCTTTCGTCCATGGGGACACCATGTCCCACCTGGAGGTGCTCGCGGCGTACGACGGCGACGCGCTGCTCGGCTGGGGCGCCGCCTTGCGCGGGGGCTGGTTCCCCCCGAGCCTGGTCATGGTCAGTGTGAGCGTCGCGCGGGAGCACGAGCGGCAGGGAGTCGGCGGCGCGCTCTACCGGTCCCTCCTCACCTCGGTGCCGGCGGAGATCGAGACGATCGGGCTTGCCGTCGACGACGCCGAGTCCGACTCGCTCGCCCTCGTCCGCGCGCACGGGTTCGAGGTCATCCAGCACGGCATCGAGTCCGAGCTCGCCCTGACCGACCTGCCGGAGCCGCAGCCCGCTCCGGGAGTCACGCTCGAGGACGTCTCGTCCCTCGAGTTCCCCGACGAGAGCGCCGTCGAGGCATGCTGCGGGACAGCCAGACCAATCCCGAGGCCACCGAGGGCTTCGTCACCACGCTCGAGAACTATCGCGATGTCGCCGCGAAGGTGGAGCACGCAATCGCCGCCCTCGCCCGGGTCGACGGGGCGCCGGCGGCGATCGCCATCGGCGATGTCGACAACGGTGTTCTCAGCATCGCCTACACCGGTGTGGGAAGGGCTCACCGCGGCCAGGGCCTGGCGTTCACGCTCAAGCAGTTCGGCCACCGCCTCGCCGCCGATGCCGGCGCGAGGCTGTCGCACACCATGAACGAGGCGAGCAACGCAGGCATACGGCACGTCAACGCCAAGCTCGGCTACCGGGTGGTCGGCGGCGTCTACCGCCTGCGCCGGCCGCGCTGACCGAGCACCATCAGGGCGCCAGCCGCTCGATCACCCAGCCCGACGCCGTCCGCCGATAGCGCAGCCGGTCGTGCATCCGGCCGGGCCTCCCCTGCCAGAACTCGAAGGTCTCGGGACGCACCCGGTAGCCGCCCCAGTCCGGCGGCACCGGCACCTCGCCGCCGGCGTACCGGCGCTCGGCATCCGCGAACCGCTGGTCCAGCTCTTCGCGTCCACCGACGACCTGCGACTGCGGCGACGCGTGCGCCCCGAGCCGGCTGCCGCGCGGACGCCCCGAGAAGTACGTCGACACCTCGGCGTCGGTCAGCCGGGTCGCGACGCCCTCGACCCGCACCTGTCGCTCCAGCGGGTGCCACGGGAAGAGGAGCGCGCAGCGCGGCTCGTGCGCCAGGTCCGAGCCCTTGCGGGAAGCAGCGTTGGTGAAGAACGCGAACCCGTCGTAGGTCAGGCCCTTCAGCAGTACCGTCCGGGCGGCGGGCTGGCCGTCGGGGGAGACGGTCGCGACGATCATCGCGTTCGGCTCGTGCAGGTGGGCCGCTTCCGCGTCGGCGAACCAGCGGCGGAACATCACGAAAGGGTCGGACTCCGCGTCGGACTCGACCAGCCCCTGCACGCCGTACTCCCTGCGAAGGGTCGCCAGATCGGGCTCGTCAGCACCAGCCATAGGCCGACCGTAGTCGGTGGGGCAGAATGCCGGTGATTCTCTCGAGTCGAAGGAGACTGCGGATGCCTGAGGTACACCACGGCCTGGAAGGCGTCGTCGCGTTCGAGACGCAGATCGCGGAACCCGACAAGGAAGGCTCCGCCCTCCGCTACCGCGGTGTCGACATCGAGGACCTGGTGGGACGGGTGCCCTTCGAGAACGTCTGGGGCCTCCTGATCGACGGGACCTACTCCCCCGGGTTGCCGCCCGCCGAACCCTTCTCGCTCCCCGTGCACACCGGTGACGTCCGGGTCGACCTGCAGGCCGCGATCGCGATGCTCGCGCCGGCGTTCGGGATCCGCTTCACCTACGACTCCGAGCCCGAGAAGGTGCGCGAGGACCTCGCCCGGGCGGCCGTCATGGTGCTGGCGTACGCCGGTCAGTCCGCGCGCGACCTCCACGAGCCGGTCGTCCCCCAGCGTCTCGTCGACGAGGGCGGGACCCTGGCCGAGAAGTTCCTGATCCGCTGGCGCGGCGAGGCCGACCCCAAGCACGCCCACGCGATCGACGCCTACTGGTCCTCCGCCGCCGAGCACGGCATGAACGCATCGACGTTCACCGCGCGGGTGATCACCTCCACCGGTGCCGACGTCGCGGCCGCGCTCTCCGGCGCGATCGGCGCGATGAGCGGGCCGCTGCACGGCGGCGCGCCGTCGCGCGTGCTCGGCATGATCGAGGACGTCGAGAAGTCCGGCGACGCCACCGCCTACGTCAAGGGCCTGCTCGACTCGGGCGAGCGCCTGATGGGGTTCGGCCACCGCGTCTACCGGGCCGAGGACCCGCGAGCGCGGGTGCTGCGCCGTACGGCGAGGGAGTCGGCGCTCCCCGCTACGAGGTCGCCGAGGCGCTCGAGAAGGCCGCCCTCGCCGAGCTCCGCGAGCGTCGTCCCGACCGCGTGCTGGAGACCAACGTGGAGTTCTGGGCGGCCATCGTCCTCGACTTCGCCGACGTCCCGGCGCACCTGTTCACCTCGATGTTCACCTGTGCCCGCACCGGCGGCTGGTCGGCGCACATCCTCGAGCAGAAGCTCACCGGCCGCCTGATCCGTCCCTCGGCGATCTACACCGGTCCCCCCGCACGCAAGGCCGACGAGGTCGACGGCTGGAACGCTGCGTGGGCCGGCTGAGCAACGCCGGACGGTCGGGAACACCCGCGCTAACCCCGGTGGTCGAGGAGGTCGCGCTAGCGACCGTCTCGAGACCTCTGTCAGCTTCTCGATGGATCTCGGCCACCGCCATCCCGGTGGCCGAAGAGGTCGCGCTAGCCCCGGTGGTCGAGGAGGTCGCAGCGACCCCGGTGGTCGAAGAGATCGCAGCGACCCCCGGTGGTCGAAGAGATCGCAGCGACCCCCGGTGGTCGAAGAGGTCGCAGCGACCCCCGGTGGTCGAGGAGGTCCCAGCGACCCACGGTGGTCGAGGAGGTCGCTCTAGCGACCGTCTCGAGACCTCTGTCAGCTTCACACCTCCGGCGCAAGCATCCGTCCTCCACAGCCCTTCCAGCCCCGCTCTGAAGTGTCGGACCGTCGAGGTTGAATCGGTGTCATGGATCTCGGGACCGCCCCCCTCTTCGACCTCTCCGCCCCCGTGGTGGAGCAGGGGGTGGAGCCTGCTGCCTCGCGGTCCGACGAGCTGTTGAGAGACATCCGCCGCGACCAGGCCGCGATCGCCGAGCGCGAGGTCGCCAAGGTCCGCCGGATCGCCGAGTGGGCCTCTCTCCACGTGGTGGCCGAGCAAGCCGATGCGGCGACGCTGACCGAGCGAGGACTGGACACTGGACTGCCCGTGGCCGGGGATGGTGCTCCGTTGATCTCCGACTTCGCGGTGATGGAGCTCGGCGCACTCCTCGGTCGGTCTCTCGACTCTGCCCGCTCCTACGTCGGCCAGGTCGTCGAGCTCGCTCATCGGCTACCGAGGACGTGGGAACGAGCGCTGGAGGGGCGGGTGCCGGTGTGGAAGGCACTGCGGCTCGCCGACTCCACCCGCCTGCTGCCGGCCGAGGCGGCGACGTTCGTCGACCGGCAGCTCGCCCCCCACGCGCACGGCATCACCTGGGCGCAGTTCGACCGGCTGGTGGAGGAAGCCCTGGTTCGGTTCGATCCCGAGGCCGCCGAGGAGAAGCGCCGCGCAGCCCAGGACGACCGGCACTGCGACGTCGACCTCGACCAGGTCGGGTTCGACGGCTCCGTCCACGTCTCTGCCATCGTGGACGTCGCCGACGGGCTCGACCTCGACGCAGCCGTGGCCCGTCGGGCCAAGGTCCTGGGAGAGCTCGGCTGCGACGAGCCGCTCGACGTCCGTCGCTCCATCGCACTCGGCGAGATCGCCCGCCAGGACCTCGCACTCGACCTCGACGTCGCCGATCCCGACACCGGCGAGATCACCCGCACCGTCCCCGGCCGCAAGACCGAGCTCGTCCTCCACCTGTCAGCCGCCGACCAGACGGTGGGCCGGCTCGGCAACACCCGCACGCCCATCTCGCCCGAGCAGATCAAGGCCTGGCTCGGCAGCTCCGGCACCACCGTGATCGTCCGGCCCGTCCTCGACCTCGACGGCCATCAGCAGGTGGACGCCTATGAGATCCCCGACCGGGTCCGCCGCCAGGTCACCATGCGCGACCACCACTGTGTCTTCCCGCACTGCACCAGACCCGCCGAAGGTTGCGACTTGGACCACGTCGTCGCCCACGCCGAGGGCGGCCGCACCTGTCCGTGCAACTTGGCCCCGTTGTGCCGCGGGCACCACCGGCTCAAGACGGCCGGCCGCGTGAGCTACCGCGTGCTGAGTGCCGGCACCTACCTGTGGACCGGACTCAACGGCCAGCGGTGGCTGGTGGTCCCGACCGGCACCCACGACCTCTAGCGACCGAGCTCCGCACCCCGCCCCTGGCGGGGTCGTCGGCATGCTTGACGGTCTGTCGCCGCCACCCCGTAGGTTGACGGCGTGGACCTCGGAGCTCGGATCTCGGTGTGGGAAGGCGAGGCAACGGCGTACGACAAAGCCGCCGACCACGGGCTCGCAGACCCGTCTGTTCGCGAGGCCTGGCGTGTCCTCCTGACGACAGCCCTGCCGTCGCCCCCGGCCCGGGTGGCTGACCTCGGCTGCGGGACCGGCACCCTGACGCTACTCCTGGCCGAACAGGGCTACCGGGTGGACGGGCTCGACTTCTCACCCGCGATGGTCGCTCGCGCCCGCACCAAGCTGGCCGGCGCCGCCGGGGTGACACTCACCGAGGGCGACGCGTTCGAGCCGTCGTTACCCACGGCGGCCTACGACGTCGTGCTCTGCCGACACGTCCTCTGGGCGATGCCCGACCCGGCGCTCGCGTTGAACCGCTGGGTCCGGCTCCTGGCATCGGGCGGACGTCTGGTGCTGGTCGAGGGATCGTGGTCGACCGGAGCCGGCCTGACGGCGGCGCAAGCCGTCGACCTGGTGGCCGGTGCCGGGTTGGTGCCCGAGCTGACGCTCCTCGACGACCCTGCTTTGTGGGGCGGCCCGACCGACGACGAGCGCTACCTGGTGACCGCGGTCAGCGTCGACTGAACTGCGCAGCAGGAACGATCATGTACACGACCGAGGCGCCGGAGGCTGGGTTGGACGCTTGCGTGTTCTGCGCCATCGTGAAGGGACAAGCCGAAGCCAGCGTGGTCTACGAAGACACCATCGCCGTTGCCTTCATGGACCTCAACCCGGTCACGCCCGGACACGTTCTCGTCGTGCCTCGCCGCCATGCGGTGGGGCTCGAGGACCTGGATGAAGCGACCAGCGCCCACGTGTGGTCCGTCGGCCACCGGATGGCACGGGCGCTACGCCGCTCGGGCCTGCGCTGCGATGGGATCAACGTCTTCCTGGCCGATGGCGAGGTCGCGTTCCAGGAAGTGTTCCACTTCCACCTGCACGTGTTCCCGCGCTACGCCGGCGACGGCTTCTCGATAGGTGCCGCGTGGGAGGGACGCGAGCGATCGCTCCTGGACGCCGACGCTGAAGCGGTCAAGACCGCCCTGACCGCCGGACTGGGCGAAGCCTGACCACGCAGCACAGCTCGGCGCGCCTGCTGCCGAGCTCAGCCGCGGCGGAGGAACCAGGAGGTCTCGCCTCGCGCTGCGCGCCGGGTGAGCGAGATGTGCAGGTGGTCGCAGTGCCGCAGCGTGGCGGAGCAGGTCCGCAGGCGCGGGCCAACCCCTCGGCCGTCCCCACCGCCCACAGGCACCTCACCGCGTCTCGATACGCCGCCGCTCGTCCCTCGCGAACGGCTACTCGACGACCGACCCGCCCCGCTGGTCGAGTAGCCCGGGCGCCCCGGCGCGAGGGCGTATCGAGACCCCGCAACCGACCCCTCGCCGTCCCCACCGCCCACAGGCACCCCCTCACCGCGTCTCGATACGCCGTCGCTCGTTCCTCGCGAACGGCTACTCGACGACCGACCGGCACCGCTCGTCGAGTAGCCCGAGCGTCGCGTCCGCCGAGCTTGGAGGTCAGTACGAAAGGCCGGACTCGATAGCCCAGACGACCAGCTGCGCCCGGTCGCGCGCGCCCAGCTTCACCATCGCCCGGCTGACATGCGTGCGGACGGTGTCGGGGCTGACCACGAGCTGCTCGGCGATCTCGGCGTTCGACCGACCGGTGGCGACCCAGCCGAGGATCTCCCGCTCGCGCTCGGTCAAGTCATCGATCCGCGGGTGCGGCCGGGTTGCGGGACGAGAGCCGAAGTGCTGGATCACGGTCCGGGTGACGGAAGGAGCGAGCAGCGAGCCGCCCTCGGCGACGACCCGGATCGCCCCCAGGAGCTCAGCCGGCTCCGCGTCCTTGAGGAGGAAGCCGCTCGCGCCGTGGCGCAGCGCCTCGAAGACGTACTCGTCCAGCTCGAACGTCGTCAGCATCACCACCCGCACGTCCGCGAGGTCCGGGTCGGCGGTCACGTCAGCGAGCAGCTCGAGTCCGTCGCGGACCGGCATCCGGATGTCGCAGAGCGCCACGTCCGGGCGGGTACGACGCAGCATCCCCAGCGCTTCTCGCCCGTCCCCGGCCTCACCGGCCAGCTCGAGGTCGGGCTCGGAGTCGATGAGGGTGGCCAGGCCCATCCGCACGAGCTGCTGGTCGTCGACGAGCGCCACCTGATGGTCATCCGGGCAGCTCCGCCACGACCTCGAACCCGCCGCCGGCAGCCGGTCCCGCCCGGAGCGAACCGCCGAGACCCGCCACCCGGGCGCGCATGCCGCTGATGCCCATGCCCTCATCCTGCACCGCACCGCCGCGTCCGTCGTCGCGCACGGCCAGCACCACCCGGTCGACACCACGGGTCCACTCCACCGTGGCGCTGGTCGCAGCCGCGTGCCGCAGCACGTTGGTGAGCGCCTCCTGGACGACGACGTACGACACCTCGGCGACCGGGTCCGACACCTCGCCGGGATCCCCGACACCTCGACGCGGAGTCCGGCGGCCCGCACCCGGTCCAGCAGCGCGGGGAGCTCTGCCAACCCGGCGGCCGGCCGCCGAGATGCACTGCCCGACATCACCGCGAGCTCCGTGCGCAGCGCCTCGAGCGACTCCCGGCTGGTGTCGCGGATCGCCTCCAGGCTCGCACGCGCCTTGGCCGGGTCCCGGTCGAGGACGTGCAGCGCCACGCCCGCCTGCATCGCGATCACGGCCAGACCGTGCCCGACGCCGTCGTGCAGGTCCTGCGCCATCCGCAGCCGTTCCTCCGTGGCCGCCCGGTGCACCCGGTCCGCCCGGGCGTCATGGCGAGCCCGGGCGGACGTGGCGA
Organism: uncultured Actinomycetota bacterium; assembly: GCA_963724275.1. Classification (GTDB taxonomy): domain Bacteria; phylum Actinomycetota; class Actinomycetes; order Propionibacteriales; family Nocardioidaceae; genus Nocardioides. The sequence goes on from CAVRUB010000011.1 coordinate 135,711, forward strand.
TCGCCGCGGCCGCAGCGACGCCGGCGCCGACGGCAACCGTCTGCCAGAGGCCGAGCCCGACGTCGTCGGTGCGGACTCCCCGGACGACCAAGCCGGCCCAAACGAGGACACCGGACAGGAGCACGAGGGGCAGCCAGATCCGCACGTCCCGCACAAGCGCGACGAGGAACGTCGCGACCGCGACAGTGAGGAACACCGGTCCGTTCTCGCCCCCGAACGCGAAGTATCCGCCGACAAGGAGCCCGTTGACCGCGACGACCCACGGGAACCGGTCGATGGCGAACAGGACAAGGCCCGCGGCGACTGCGAGCACGAAGGCTAGCCGGTGGCCCGGCTCGGACACCCGGTTGACGGCGGCGGACCCGGCGATCACCACGAACAGCACGGGTAGCAGCCACCAGCGACGGAACAACATCATGGCGACGACGGTAGGCGAGCAGCACCCTCGCGACGTACGACCAGCGGCGCGACCGCCCTACGCAGAACCGCGTAGCAAGGTGCCGCGCACCGGCGGACGCGCCGCGGCCGCGCCGGCGGCACGGTGGAGCCATGAACTGCCAGAAGGCAACCAGCCAGACCCCTGTGGTCACCACCGAAGGGCTGACGAAGAAGTACGGCGACCGCATCGCGGTCGACCACGTCAGCATGACCGTGCGGCGCGGCGAGGTGTACGGCTTCCTCGGTCCCAACGGGGCCGGCAAGACCACCACGCTGCGGATGATGCTCGGATTGATCCGGCCCACCGCCGGCTCCGCCAGCATCCTGGGCCGCCCGGCCGGGCAGCCCCGGTCCAGGACCTCAAGGTCGGCGCCCTGATCGAGGGCCCCGGTTTCCATCCCTACCTCTCCGGGCGCGACAACCTCGCGCACGGTGGCCCGCTTCTGTGGGTTCGCCGACGCGGAGGTCGAACGGGTCCTCGCGCGGGTCGACCTGGCTGCCCGGGCCGCCGACAAGTACAAGGGCTACTCGCTCGGCATGAAGCAGCGCCTCGGCGTCGCCGCCGCCCTGATGGGCGACCCGGAGCTGATCGTGCTCGACGAGCCGACCAACGGACTCGACCCCGCCGGCATGGCCGACATGCGGGCGCTCGTGGTGGACCTCGCCCGCGGCGGGCGGACCGTGCTGCTGTCCAGCCACCTGCTCGCCGAGGTGCAGGAGATCTGCGACCGGGTCGGTGTCATCAACAACGGCCGGCTCCTGCGCGAGTCGACGGTGGCCGAGATGCGGGGTGGCTCCTCGCTGCGGGTCCGGGCCACCCCGGAACCGGAGGCCCTCGCGGTGGCGATGCGGCTGGCCGGCGACGACGGCGTACGACGCACGCCCACCGGCCTGGCGCTCGACCTGCCCGCCGACGCTGCGGCGCACGTGGTCCGGGAGCTGGTCCTGGCCGGGGTCGACGTACTCGAGGTCACGTCCGTCGAGCGGAGCCTCGAAGAGGTCTTCTTCGAGATGACCGCCTCACCCGAGAGCACGATCGAGGAGCCCGCGTCATGAGCACGTCGCACCAACCACCACCGGCGGCCTGTGACCGGCACCCGCCGCAGCACGCGCGCCGAGCTGCTCCGGCTGCGCAAGTGGCCGGCCGTCTGGATCACGCTCGGCACCTGGCTCGCGCTGAGCCTGATGTTCGGCTACCTGTTCAACTACCTGTCCTACGCCACCGGCGACAGCTCGTTCTCCAACGAGGGCGCGACGAAGGCGACGCTCCTGGCCGAGATGCTGCCGGCGAACGCTCCGAACGTGTTCCTCCAGGGCATGCCGATGTTCGGCGGTGCGCTGGTCATGGTGCTCGGCGCGATCGTGGCGGGCAACGGCTATAGCTGGGGCACCTGGAAGACCGTGTTCTCGTTGGGCGTCCCCCGCTCGGGCGCGATCCTCGGCTCGCTGGGCGCGTTGACGGTCTTCGTCGTGGCCACCCTGGTGGTGTCGTTCGCCTTCGACCTCGGGCTGTCCCTGGTCGTCGCGACGACCGAGTCCCGGGACGTCGTGATGCCGTCGTTCGGCTCGGTCGTCGAGGCGGCCGGGGCCGGCTTCCTGGTCATGGAGATGTGGGCGCTGATCGGCTTCGCGCTCGGCACCATCGCCCGCGGCCCCGCGCTGTCCGTCGGACTCGGCCTGGTCTGGGCGCTGGTGGTCGAGAACCTGCTGCGCGGAGTCGGCCAGCTCCTCGGCTGGATCGAGAGCCTGACGACGATTCTTCCTGGCACCGCCGGCGGCTCGCTGATCGGCTCGATCGTCGGTGTCGACGGCCCGGACACGACCCCGGGCGTGCTCGACACCGTGTCCGGCACCCAGGCGGCGATCACTGTCGCCTGCTACATCGTGCTCGCTGCCGCGGTCAGCGTCGTCGTCGTACGCCGGCGCGACGTGGCCTGACGACGACTGCGACTGTTGGTCAGCCGCTGGTGTGCCGTCCCGACTGTCCGTGTCGGGGTCGAGCCGGTCAGCGGTCCGAAGGCGCTCGTCGAGCTCGCTCTGCTGCTCCTCCACGCGCGCCCGCTCTTCCTGGGCCACCGCTTCGAGCCGGTCGGCCTCCGCGCGCTTCCGAGCGGCCTCGGCCTCGACGCTCTGCACCTCCGCCTGCCGCTGGCGCAGCTCGGGTTCCTGCTGGGCAGCTTCAGTGCGGATCGACACTGCCCGCTCGCGACTCACCTGCCGCTTCTTCTTCAACGCCATCATCACGACTGCGGCGATGACCACCAGCGCCACCACGGCGATCACGATCCAGATCCAGGTGTCCATGAGAGTCCTCCTCGGGTTCCGAGGGCGGTAACCGTTCGGCGGATCGGCAAACCCTCGGGGCGGTCAGAGCCGCTTCCCGTAGCAGCGGTTGAGGTCGCTGTCCCGGTAGTGGCCGAAGCGCTGGATCGACCGGTAGCCAGAGGACTCGTACAGGCCGATCGCCTCCGGCTGCATCAGACCGGTCTCGAGGACGATCAGGTCGTGGCCGGCCGCGGCGGCGGTCGACTCGAGCTCGGCGAGGATCCGCCGGGCGAGACCGCTGCCGCGGTGCTCGGGTACGACGTACATCCGCTTGACCTCGGCGGCGAGCGACCCGCCCAGCGCCAGGACCGGCGTCCGCCGCCAGGCACCGGTGCCGACCGGGACGCCGTCGAGATAGGCCACGAGGAACAAGCCCTCGGGCGGGTCGAACATGGCGGGATCGACCGGCGACTCGTCGGGCCCGCCGTACCGCTCGACGTACTCCTCCTGGACCCGCGCGATGAGCGCGGCGGCGTCCGGGTCCCCGTAGGCCACCATCCGCAGGTCGAGCACCTTGTCCATCATGGGTCCATCACAGATACCGATCTATCACCGTCGTCACGCGGCTGTCACACTGGTTTCCTCCTGACAGCGTCGTCAGCGTTCCGTCCCTCGATGAGAAGGAAGATGAAGTGACCGACGCCCCGCAGAGCCAGGCACTGCAGATCCCGGCAGACCTCAAGCCCGCCGACGGCCGGTTCGGTGCCGGCCCGTCGAAGATCCAGACCGGCCATCTGGACGCGCTGGCCGCGACCGGCGCCGGCCTGATGGGCACCTCCCACCGCCAGGCTCCCGTGAAGAACACCGTCGGCCGCGTGCGTGAAGGCCTCGCAGCGCTGTTCGACCTGCCGGACGGTTACGAGGTCGTGCTGGGCAACGGCGGCGCCACCGCGTTCTGGGACATCGCGACGTTCGGCCTGATCGAGAAGAAGAGCCAACACCTGAGCTTCGGCGAGTTCTCGTCGAAGTTCGCCAAGGCCGCCGAGCTGGCACCGTGGCTCGACGCCCCGTCGGTGATCAAGTCCGAGCCGGGCAGCCGCCCCGACGCGGTCGCCGAGGCCGGCGTCGACGTCTACGCCTGGGCCCACAACGAGACCTCGACCGCCGTGATGGCTCCGGTCGTTCGCCCCGAGGGTGCTGACGAGGGAGCGCTGGTCCTCGTCGACGCCACTTCCGGCGCCGGCGGCCTGCCCGTCGACCTCCAGCAGGTCGACACCTACTACTTCGCCCCGCAGAAGTGCTTCGCCTCCGACGGCGGCCTCTGGATCGCACTGATGTCGCCGGCCGCTCTCGAGCGGGCCGCGCGGATCGCCGCCACCGACCGGCACATCCCGGCGTTCTTCGACCTGCCGACCGCGATCGACAACTCGGCGAAGAACCAGACCTACAACACCCCCTCGGTCGCCACCTTGTTCCTGATGGCCGAGCAGCTCGACTGGATGAACAGCCTCGGCGGCCTCAAGGGCATGGTCGAGCGCACGACCGAGTCGTCCAACGCGCTCTACGGCTGGGCCGAGCGGACGTCGTACACGACGCCGTACGTCGCCGACCCGAGCCACCGCTCGCTCGTCATCGGCACCATCGACTTCGACGACGCGATCGACGCTGCGGAGGTCGCCAAGGTGCTGCGCGCCAACGGCATCGTGGACACCGAGCCCTATCGCAAGCTCGGTCGCAACCAGCTGCGGATCGCGATGTACCCGGCGGTCGACCCCGCCGACGTCCAGGCGCTCACCACCAGCATCGACTGGGTCGTCGAGAACCTCTGAGGGCGGCTCAGTCGACGACGGACGCGTCGAGCTCGGGTTCGGGCCGGGATCCCTGCTCGGACCCGGATCTTTCCCGGGCCGGGATCCCTGCTCGGACCGAGCCTCGCGACGCCGGCGCTCCCACCAGGCCCACCCCACCATCACGACCGCCACGAGCAGCCCGCCGGCGATCTCGTCGACGACATAGTGCTCGGCGTAGTAGACCAGCGAGAACATCATGCTGATGGGGTAGAGCAGCACCGTCCAGCGCCAGGGACTGCGGAACCTGGTCACGGCCCACCAAGCGATGAAGATCGCCAGGGCTGAGTGCAGCGATGGCATCGCCGCGACCTGGTTGCCGATGGCGGAGACGCTCTGCTGCGCCGTGCTCCCACCGCCCGAGGCGGCGAGGTCGAACCAGCCGCGCCCGGTGATCCGTGCGACGTCGTCGGTGAGGTAGCCGTCGCGCGCCGCCATCCACGGCGGCGCCATCGGGTAGACCATGAAGCAGATCACCGAGAGCGAGATGATCGTCAGGTAGCGCCGCATGTAGTAGACCCACTCGTCGCGGTTGCGCTTCCACAGCAAGGCCCCGATGCCGAGCGCCGCGAAGAAGTGGGAGTAGTAGACGGTGGTCAGCGCGACGTCGTACCACTGTGGCGTCATGGACTGCCGACACGGCACACCGCACAGGTGCGCCTGCAGGTACTCGGTCGGCAGCGTGCCGCCGAACAGCCAGCGGTCGGCGTCGATGGGCTCGGTGATGTGGACGCTGAACACGCCGAGGTCGTCGGACAAGCCGCGGCTGTAGAGGTAGAAGAGCAGCACCGCGAACGGCGGCCACCAGTCGCGGAGGAAGGCGAGGTGCTCCCGCACCGGCCGCCGCACGTCCCACGCGACGGTCCCGAGCCAGAGGATGATGACGACCTGGTAGCCCTGCCGGGGAAGCCCGCCGAGATAGATGTAGGTGGCCAGCCCCACGACGTACGTGGCGACGCCGGCGACCCGGACCAGGTCGAGTCTCGCCAGGCTCGGCTGCACCGCTTCCACTTCTACAGTCATGCACATTTCCGAAAGGGAGATGGAGTAGGCGCGACCCTAGCGGACACCACGGACGCGGTCGCGGACAATGTCGAACGTCGCTCTGCCGAACGCCACCATCCGGACCGCCTCCACGTTCGTGGGGGTGCCCCGCAACGTCTCCAGCGCCGCATCGATCGCGTCGTCGCGTGGCCAGCCGTAGACACCAGCACTGATCAGCGGGAAGGCGACGGACCTCGCGCCCAGCTCATCGGCGACCTCGAGCGCACGCCGGTAGCAGGAGGTGAGCAGCGACCGGTCGCGCTGACCTGCGTTGTAGTTGGGCCCGACGACGTGGATCACCCAGTTCGCGGCCATCAGGCCTGCGGTGGTCCAGCCGGCGTCGCCGGTTGCGAGACCGTCGGGGAAGCGTCGTACGCAGTCCTCGAGGATGGCCGGTCCGCCAGCGGCGTGGATCGCCCCGTCCACTCCTGCGCCACCCCGCATCCGGTTGTTGGCGGCGTTGACGACCGCGTCGACCTCCTGCTGGGTGATGTCGCCCTCGACGACCTCGATCTCCATGGCCCGAGCCTGCCACTCTCAACGGATGAGGCGAAGGACCGCGCGCTCCAGGGCGGCTTGGCGATCGTCCCTGTCCTCGTACTTGCGTCGGACCGCGGCCCGGATGGTGCGCCCTTCGTCGTAGGCGTCGATCACCCGCGGATCGACGTACGCCGACCGCGCGAGCGTGGGCGTGTTGCCCAGATAGTCCGCGACCTCTCGCATGGTGGCGGTCACCGCGCGCTTGTGGGCGGTCTTGCTGGCCTCCGGGTCCGGTGCCTCGGCCAGTGAGGCCGCGGCGAGCACGGTGGCGTGCCAGGTGCGGAAGTCCTTGGCGGAGGCGTCGAGCCCGCTCGTGTCCCGGAGGTAGTCGTTGACGTTATCGGGGGTGAGCGAGCGCCAACGGCGCCCGACGCGGAAGCAGAGGAGGCTCGGGTCCGAGGACGAGCGCCGGCGTCTCATCCGGTCCAGCCGCTCGATCACGAGCGGGTCGTCGACCTCGACCCGGTGCACGACGCCGGACTTGCCCACGAACTTGAAGACCAGGAGGTCGCCCTGGCGCCGGGCGTGGCGGCGCTCCAGCGTCGTGAGCCCGAACGAACCGTTCTCCTCGGAGTAGACGTCGTTGCCGATCCGGAAGTAGCCCAGGTCGAGCAGGCGTACGGCGAGAGCGCACGCGGCCTCCTCGCACACGTCGCTGCGCCCGAGGTCGGCGAGCACCCGCTTGCGGATCCTCGGCAGCCGGCGACCGAAGCGCAGCACCCGGTCGTACTTCTCCGCCGACCGCTTCTCCACCCAGAGCGGGTGGTAGATGTACTGCCGCCGACCCGCGTCGTCGGTCCCGACAACCTGGAGGTGTCCGCGCGAGTTCGGGCAGATCCAGACGTTCTCCCACGCCGGCGGGATCACCAGCGCGCGACACCGCTCTGCGTCGTCCGGTGCCAGTCGCTCGCCGTGCTCGTCGAGGAAGACGAAACCCTTCCCTGCCCGTCGCCGCGTCCAGCCCGGTTGTTCGGGGGAGGTACGGCGCAGCGCGGGCACGGCCGGTATGTAACCGCTCGCGCCCGGCTCAGACGAGCGACAGGTGCACCGTCGCCTCAGTGCCCTCGCTGAGCCCCTCGGCCAGGCGCACCGCCTTCTTCACCGGCAGCACGTAGGTCTTGCGCTCACCGCTCGGGAAGACCGATGTCCGCCAGGTGCTGGTGCCCACCGTGACCTCCACCCGGACGCTGCCGAACCCGTTGCCCGGCCCGGCCGTGGCCTCGATCTCGTCGGAGACGTCGAACGGCAGGCTCACGAAGAACCAGGCGCCCGATGTCGCCTCGTCCTTCGCCTCCCACCGCCACAGCGGTGCTGCGAAGTCGTAGGTCGTCACGCGGTCATCCTGCCAACCGACGCCGACATCCCCCATGCTCCTAGCGCGGACGCAGTGCACGCACCAGGACCACGAGGCCGATCAGGAGCGCCGCACCGCCGAGGACCCACACCGGCGGCAGGAAGCCTGGCCACTGGTCGACGTCGTCGCGGTCGGGTTCGGTCCCGGAGACGCCCGGCGCCGCGCCGCTGTCATCCGGACGGTTGCTGGTCGTCCCCTCCAGCTCGGCCCGCAGCGGCCTCGGCAGCCTGAGCCTCAGCACCTCGCTGTACTGGCCCTCTGAGCTGACGTAGACGTCGCCCTCCGAGTCGACCGCGATCCCTTCGCCCTGTGCCTGCCTCGGCAGCTCGATCTCGCCGACCGGCTCGAGGGAGGGCCAGCGGTAGAACGCCGCGTCGCCGTAGCCGCGCAGCACGACGTGCTTCCCGTCGGGGAAGAACGCACCGTCGGTCGCGACCGGCAGCACGTCCTCGTCGATCAGCTCGAGCTCGTTCGGGCCGTCCCGGTCGAGCTCGGCCGGCGCGGCGTAGAGGCGGCCGATGAACTCCTTGGCGACGACGAACGCCCGCCCGGTCCGCGGGTGCACGAGCAGCGTCTCGGCGTCGTGCGCACCGTCGGGATAGACCAGCTCGTAGGTGGTCGGGTCCACGGCGTTGTCCGCGCCGAACGGGACCCGGAGCAGCTCGATCGAGTCGCGCACCGCGGCGTTGTCACCGATGTCGCCGACCAGCACGTCACCGTCCGGCACGAGCGCCAGCGCCTCGACGTCGTCCGGCTCACCGTCCCACGAGGTGACGGCCACGGTGTCGCCGTCGTCGGGGTCGACCGTGAACACCCGGCCCGTGTCGCCGGAGTCGTTGACCGTCGCGAACAGGCCGTCCTCGACCGCCAGCCCGCTCGACTCGATGATCTCGGGGTCGGCGAACGAGAACACCACCTCGTCCTCGGGCGGTGTGCCGGGGCCGGCCGCGAGACCGAGCCCGAACGGCAGCACCGCCAGCGCGGCGAGCAGCTTCTCCAACCGACTCACCCTGCTCCCGGGCCGTCGGCCCCGAGCAGGACGGCGAGACGCGGCGTGACCTGCCAGCTCGCGACGAGGTCGTCGTACTCCTGCTGCAGCGCGGGGTCCGCGGGCGCACCCGTCCGGACCGCGCGCAGCAGGGTGTTGCGGGGCGTGTGCCTGCTCTCCACGAACTGCATGACGTCGACCCGGTAGCCGGACAACCGCAGCAGCATCTCGCGGAGCGCGTCGGTCAAGGTGTCGGCGAAGCGCTCGCGCAGGATGCCGTGCCGGGTGAGGGAGGAGTAGGGCGCAGGCGTCGGTGCCTTGCGCAGCTGGGCGGCGACGTCGTGGTGGCAACAGGGCGCGGCCAGCACCAGCGGCGCCTGCCACTCGACGGCGCGTGCAAGCGCCTCGTCCGTGGCGGTGTCGCACGCGTGCAGCGCCAGTACGACGTCGGGACGCTGGTCGCGCTCGGGAAGGGTCGCCCCGTCGATGGTGCCCACCACGAAGTCGGCATCGATGCCCAGCCCAGCCGCCACCTGGCTGTTGTGCTCCGCGGACTGCTGCTTCACGTCCACGCCGATCAGCCGCACGGGGAGCCCGCGCCGTTCGGTCAGGAACCGGTGCGCGGCGAAGGTCAGGTAGCCGTTTCCACAGCCCAGGTCGACGATCCGCAGCGGGTCGCGTGGACCGGGCGTGCGCAGCTGGTTGCCGATCGCCTCGGCGATCGACGCGTCCAGGATCCGCACGAACTCCTCGACCTGGCGGTACTTCGCCTGTCGGCTCGGTTTGATCCGCCCGTCGGCGTCAGCCAGCCCGAGCGCGGCCAGCACCGGGTCGTCGCCCGGCAGCAGCCGCGCCTTCTCCCGGTCGTGACGGCGGTCCGGGACCACGTCCCCGGCCGTCGAGCCAGCCGGGACGCGGTCGGAGGTGTGGGTGGTCGCATCGAGCTTCTTGGTCACGCGCAGCTGGTGCACCTGCGTCGTCGTCTCGACGTGCCAGTTGCCGAACGGCTCGGCCAGCAGCGCATCCACTGCGCCACCGGCAGCCTCGCCGAGGAGGTGGTTGGCGGTGTGGGCCTGGGTGGCGTCGTAGGACGGTGACCTGCAGGTGCCGCCCCGCCTTGAGGTCGACCCACCGCAGCTCGGCCCGCCGCCACTGCGGCTGCCGGCCCTTCTGGCGACCCGACGCCACCGCGCGCACCAGGGTGTCCGGGTCGAGCAGGTGGTCCCGGACCCGGGTGAGACCGTCGGTCAGAGGCTCGGTGGTGGAGCTCATCGGATCACTTGAGGACTGCGGCGACGACGACGATGACGAGCAGTGCTGCCAGCGCTACCGGGATGACGAGTCGGCGGTAGCGGGGGTTCACCCGGTCAATCTACCGACCCAGCAATTCGGCCAGGTGCAGCGCGTGGACCTGCGCGAGGTCGTCGAGCTGGAGGGCGCAGGACAGGCCGTCGGCGAGGACGACGCTCGCGGGGTCGGCGGCCATCGCCGACCGGACCGCCGGGAGCAGGTGGGACTCGGCAATCGCGACCGAGGTCTCGTAGTGGCCCTTCTCGACCCCCCAGTTGCCGGCGAGACCGCAGCAACCGGGGACCACGGTCACCGTTGCCCCGGCCCGCTCGAGAAGCGCACGGTCGGTTGCCCAGCCGAGCACCGAGGAGTGGTGGCAGTGCGGCTGCGCGACCACGCTCACGCCGCTGAGGTCCGGCAGCGGGAGGTCGAGCCGGTCCACGAGCTCGGCCAGGGTCAGGACGCCCAGGCCGGCGTCGGACCGGAGCGCCGCCGTGCACGAAGGCTCGAGCCCGAGCACGGGAACCCCGCTGTCGATGTACGGCGAGAGGACGGCCGTCGCCCGATCGAGGATCCGGCGGGCGGTGTCCCGCTGCCCGGTCGACGTCCAGGTCAGCGCGCAGCAAGCGCGCTCGTCGATGACCCGCACGGTCAGCCCGGCGCCCTCGAGGTAGTCGATCGCGGCCAGCCCGGGCCCGGTCCGGAAGTACTCGGTGAACGAGTCCGCCCACACCCAGACGTCCACCCCGCCACCCCCGGTGGTCGAGGAGGTCGCTCTGCGACCCCCGTGGTCGAGGAGGTCCCCCCGCCACCCCCGCTGGCCCGGCGGTCGAGGAGGTCGCCCCGCCACCACCCCCGGTGGTCGAGGAGGTCGCTCTGCGACCGTCTCGAGACCCCCCGCCACCACCACCCCCGGTGGTCGAGGAGGTCGCTCTCGCCACCGCCCCCGGTGGTCGAGGAGGTCGCTCTGCGACCGTCTCGAGACCCCCCGTCCCTCCTGCCCACCGCCTTGCGAAACGTGGGCGCAGCCAGCCCGGGCAGCGACCGCCGCTGGTCCACGCCGGCCACCGCCTTCGCCAACGCCGCAAGCGGCCCGCCGCGCAGGGCGAGGTTGCCGAGCCGCGCACCCGGCGCACCCAGCCGGGCCCACCTCGGCAACGCACCCAGCGCGTAGTGGGACCGCGGCCTTCGCTTGCCGGCGTAGGTCTGGTGGAGCACCTCGGACTTGTACTCCGCGATGTCGACGCCGGTCGGGCAGTCGGACGCGCAGCCCTTGCAGGACAGGCAGAGGTCGAGCGCCTCGTGCACGGCCGGGTCGGCGAGGCCGCCGGGGAGCCCGCCGGTGACCGCTTCCTGGAGGACCCGCGCCCGACCTCGGGTCGAGTCCTTCTCCTGCCGGGTGGCGACGAACGACGGGCACATCACGCCGGCAGGGACCGGTGCCACGCACTTCCCCACGCCCGTGCACCGGTGCACCTCCTCCGCCAGCGGTCCGGCGAGGACGACCGGGCGCACCGGTCGCAGGTCGGCGTCGAACGGCCGCGGGTCCACCAGCACGCCGGGGTTGAGCAGACCTGCCGGGTCGCACGCGTGCTTGACCGCGGCGAAGAGGGCCAGCGACGTGTCGTCGTACATCAGCGGCAACAGCTCCGACCGCGCCCGGCCGTCGCCGTGCTCCCCCGACAGCGAGCCGCCGTGCTCGCGCAGCCGTTCGGCGCAGGCGACCAGGAACTCCCGGAACGCCTGCGGACCACCGGAGAAGTCGAAGTCGATCCGCACGTGCACGCAGCCGTCGCCGAAGTGGCCGTACGGCACGCCGTCGAGCCCGTGCTCGCGCAGCAGCGCGTCGAAGTCGCGCAGCCACGCACCGAGCCTGTCCGGCGGGACGGCGGCGTCCTCCCAGCCGGAGTACGCCGGCCGTCCCAGGCTGCGCGCGGCCAGTCCGGCGCCGTCCTCGCGGATCCGCCACAGCGCCGCGGCCTCGGCGGCCGACCCGATGACTCGCGCGTCGAGCGCGCCGGCCGCTGCGACGACGGCGGACAGCGCGCCGGCACGTTCGGACCCCGCCATCTCGACGAAGAGCCAGCCGCTCCCTCGCGGGAGCTCCGGCACCGCGCCACCCCTGGCCTGCACCAGGTCGATGATCCGGGCGTCCAGGCCCTCGCACGCCACCAGTCGCGACCCCGGCTCCACCGCGCCGAGGATGGCGGGGACGGCGTCCGCCGCCTCGACCATCGAGGGGTACCCGAGCACCAACAGGTCCCGTTCCTCCTCGGGCACCAGCGACACCACGACCTCGCGCAGCAACCCGAGCGTGCCCTCGGACCCGGCGAGGAACCGGGGCACGGACAGCTGCTCGGGCAACAGGTGCTCCAGCGAGTAGCCCGACACCTGGCGCGTGAACCGGCCGAACGACGTCCGCACGTGCGCCAGCTCGCGAGCGACGACCGCCGCCAGCCGGGTCTCGACCTCGCCCTCGCCGGCACTCCGGTCGCCCCAGAGCACGTCGGCCTCGACGATGGTGTCAGCGGTGCGTCCGTAGCCGAGCGCCCGCGAGCCGCACGCGTTGTTGCCCACCATGCCGCCGATGGTGCAGCGGGTGTGCGTGGAGGGGTCCGGTCCGTAGCGGAGTCCGTAGGGCGCGGCTGCCCTCTGCAGCTGGGCGTGGACGACGCCGGGCTCGACCCGCGCCGTCCGCGCGAGGGTGTCGATCTCCAGCACGCGGTCCAACCGGCGGGTGTCGACCACGATGCCGTCGCCCACGGCGTTGCCCGCGATCGACGTACCGGCGCCGCGGACCGTCACCGACGAGCCGGCTGCCGCTGCCACCTCGAGCACCGCCTCCAGCTCGTCGCGGTGCCGCGGCCGCGCGACCGCGGTCGGCAGCACCCGGTAGAGCGAGGCGTCGGAGGAGTAGAGCGCCCGGGTCAGCGGCGAGTCGTCGGCTTCCACGCCCCGGCGGGCCAGCTCGGCAACCAGGTCGAGGGCAGCGCTCACCCGGCCAATCTAGTGGCCGCGCGCTCCGGCTCGACGGCGGCCGTCAGAGACCCTGCGGGCAGTCGTAGTACTGGTTGCCGAGCGCCGGTGCCACGCAACCCTGCCCGAGGGTGGTCGCCCGCAGCAGCGTGCCGTCGACGTACCAGCTGCGGACCCGGACGACGTAGACCCAGACGTTCCTTCCGTCGGGGCCTTCGACCTGCCTCCGGTCGAGGTAGTCCATGCCGTAGAGCCCACCCTCCTCGGTGCGCCAGGTCCGCACCGTCGGGTGTCCGCCGGCTGAGGGGTCGGCACTGCTGAACCGCGATGCGAACGGAGGCCCGAGCGGGGCGGTCCCCAGCTGGACCAGATCCTCTCCGATCACAGCGAAGGCGAACCACGTGACGTACGTCGTCGCGGTCGCGCCCTCCGTCACGTGACCCACGATGACCGGATCGGCCCGGCCATCCAGGTACAACGCGCCCTCGAGAGACGGGCTGGGACCGTCGATCGGCGCCGTCAGCACGTCCTCCCCAAGGTCGACGCGGAGCTGGCCGGCAGCGAGGGTCACCGTGTCGTCCTCCCCGTTGCCGTCCACGTCGGCGGAGAGTGCGCCGCTCACGCCCTCCTCAGGGGCCCAGGCAGCCGGTAGTCCCGAGGCGGTCCGCTGCCACCAGGTGTCGACCGGGTCGGTGGGTGGGTCGTCGGTGTCGGTTTCGGGGGTCCCGCCCGGACCATCCGTCGAGCCCCGCTCCCGGTCGGGCGGGGTCGGCGGCCGGGGGTCACCGCACGGCAGCAGCTCCGTCGCGGCGAGGCTCGTGACGCACCGCGTGCCGTAGCCGACCCCGCGGAGAACCGCCGCACGCGGGAACCTGAGCACGTCGACGGCGTACGGCGACTGCTCGCCCTCTGCCACCGGCTCCTTGCTGCGCCACCACCACAGCTGGCCGTCGCGCACCCACCAGTGGGTGCGGGTCCCGTCGCTGGCGTCGCTGGTGACGGTCTTGTCGGCCAGGATCGACACCAGCTCCTCGTCGTGGAGGCTGAGCACCAGCGGCGCGGCGCGGTGGAGGTCGACGTACTGCGGCTCCAGCGCGGCGAGGATCTCCTCGCCGGGCCGACCGTCCAGGTTGGCGGTCGCGCCGAGCTTCAGGTCGCTGAGCTGGCCGGCAGGGAACTTCACCGTCTCCCCGCCGGCGGAGAGCTCGACGACGACCTGGAAGTCGGGAAGGACGGCGGCCGGTTCCTCCGACGACACTACCCGGATCTCGTCGAGCTTGCCGTCGCCGTCGATGTCGGCCTTGTCCCGGTCGACCTGGATCGGTGCCGGGTCGGTGACCGTCTCGGGGTTGGTCGGGCTCGTGGCCGGCGCCACCGGCTCCTTCTGCCCGGCCGGCTTCGTCGCCGCCAGCGCGAGCAGCGGCAGCGCGATCACGATCACTGCGACCGCGGCGATGAAGAGGTAGGCGGACGGGTGCTGCCACCACGCCCTGACCTCCTGGTCGGTCGGCTCGAAGACCGGGTTCAGCCCCAGGTTCTCGGGCTGGACCAGCTCGGCCCGGGCGTCCAGGGCGTTGCGAAGACGTTGTTCGAGGTCGGTCATCGCTCACCCTCCAGCTTCTTCTCCAGGGCCGCGAGCGCTCGGCTCGCAGTCGACTTCACCGTGCCTTGGGAGATCCCGAGAACGTCGGCGATCTGGATCTCGGACAGGTTGCTCCAGTAGCGCAACACCAGCACCTCACGTTGTCGGGTCGGCAACGTCTGCAGGGCTGCGCAGACCTCACGGTGCTCTTCACTGAGCACCGCCAGGTCGTCGGGGCCGGCGCGGGACGCTTCTTCGGGAGGGGTGTAAGCCCGGGCGGTCCGGCGCCGTCGCAGCGCCGAGCGAGCCCGATTGACCACCGCACGGCGCAGGTAGGCCACCGCGGCGTCGGGGTCGCGCAGGTGCTTGCCGCCGGTCAGGAGCCCGGCGAACACGTCGTGGACGACGTCCTCTGCCGCCGCCGTGTCGTCGACCAGCAGCACCGCCAGCCGGACCAGGCTGAGCCGGTGCGTGGCGTAGAGGTCAGCGGCGAGGTGCTCGGGACTTGCCCGGACCTCTCCGACCACCGCCAGCCTGCGCATACGGACAACCTCGTCTGCTCACTGTCTCCCAGTACCTAGTAAGACGCACGGGACGGGCCGAGGTTGCGTTTCGAGCAGAAAAAAGTCACCAGTGCTGCATCGAGGACCCGATGATGCCGGCGAGGTCGTCCTCGGTCACCGGCTTCGGCGCGGTGGCGAGCAGCCGCTGCTGCTGGACTGCGCCGGCGACCAGGTCGTCGACGTCCGCCTCGCCGTAGCCGACCTCTCCCAGCCCGTTGGGCAGCCCGACGTCACGCATCAGGGTCGCCAGCGTCCGCGGCAGCACGTCCGGTCCGCCGCCGTCGGCGGCAGGGTCCAGCAGCCGGGCGGCGCGGAGATGGCGGTCCGGTGCGGCGTCGTAGGTGAACCGGAAGGCCTCCGGGAGCCGTCAGCGCGACGGCCATGCCGTGCGGCACGATCGCCTCGTCCGTGGGGTAGCCGTCCGGCCGGAAGTCCCTCACCCGCCCGGCGACGGGATAGGCGTTGGCGTGGGGGATGTGCACGCCCGCGTTGCCGAAGCCCAGGCCGGCGAAGGTGGCGGCCATCGCCATCTGCTCGGCCACCTCCGGCGCCATCCCTCCCTCGCGGACCGCCGACCGGAACGCGCGGGCGAGCAGCCCGAGTGCCCGCTCGGACCACAGGTCGGCGATCGGGTTGGCGCCGCAGTAGGGGACCCGCTGCTCGGGCGTCTTGGCGTCGAAGTCGGCGTACCAGCGGGCCGTGTAGCTCTCGAGGGCGTGACAGAGGATGTCCATCCCGGCGGCTGCGGTGACGCCCGCCGGCTGGGTGGCGCTGAGGTCGGGGTCCACGACCGCCAGCCTCGGCCGCAAGGCGGGGTGGCTGATCCCGGTCTTCACCTTCAACGACAGCACGTCCAGCACGCAGATGGTGGTGCTCTCGCTGCCGGTGCCGGTCGTCGTCGGCACGGCGACCAGCGGCAGCAGCGGGTGCTGCGGCGCCCGCGCCTTCCCGACCGGCGCATTGATGTAGTCCATCAGCTCGCCGGGGTTGGTCACCAGCAGCGCGACCGCCTTCGCGGTGTCGATGGACGACCCGCCGCCGACGGCCACGACCGCGTCGAACGGACCCTCCGCCCGGGCGAACGCGACCGCGTGGGTCAGGGACGCGTCGGTCGGCTCGACGTGCGTCTGGTCGTACGTCGTCACGGCGAGGCCGTGCTTCACCAGACCCTCCGCCACCAGCGCCGGGTGGCCGACCGCGGCGACGCCCGGATCGGTCACCAGGAGCACTCGCTGCGCACCCCAGGTGGAAAGGTCGTAGCCGAGCTCACGAGACGCCCCCCGCCCGAACTTCAGTGCCGGCGCCGCATAGGTGAAGACGGTCTCGACTCACCTGCCCAACTTAGCGTCGTGTCAGTGGCCGGCGGCCGCCGTGACCGCCGCCCGTACCAGGCTGCTGTAGCGGCCCTCGTCGACCTCGATGTCGGTGAGCGGCACCCACGCGACCGCGTCGGTGGTGCCGTCGACCTCGACCACCTGGGGATCGACGCCTGCCGGCACGGAGACCCGGTAGACGATCCGGATCGCGTGGAAGTCCTCGCGCCGGCCGTTGGGGGCGGTGCCCGTGAAGTGGTGGTCGTCGACGGTCAGCAGCTCGCCGAGCGTCCCCTCCAGGCCGCACTCCTCGTGCAGCTCGCGCAGCACGGCGCTCGAGGGTGGCTCCCCGTGGTCGATGCCGCCACCGGGCAACGTCCACACGCCCGGCTGCGGCCCGAGCGAGGAGTTCCGGGTGAGCAGCAGCGCGCCGTCCTTCTCGACATAGGCGTAGGCCGCGACCCGCTGTCGCTTCTGCGGCTGGAGTACCGCGATCGCCTCGGTCACCAGCCCGACCGTCGGCAGCGACCCGTCGAGCACGTCGGCCAACGGCTGCCAGGCGACCTCGGCGGTCGACCCGTCGATCTCCACGACCCGGGGATCGGGGGCGTCAGAGGCCACCCAGCCGTCGTACACGATGCGCACGGAGTGCGCGTCGACCCTGCGGCCGCGCCGCCAGGTGTCGGACAGGTGCATGGAGAAGACGTGGGCGGTCTCGCCGACCTCCGCCTCGAGCCCGGTCTCCTCGTAGATCTCGCGGACGACCGCGGCCCGGGGGTCCTCCCCGTGGTCGACGCCGCCGCCCGGCAACGTCCACAGCTCGTGCTTGGTGACCCGCTCCGCGAGGCGGGTGAGCAGGATCCGGTCGCCGCGGACGACGACGGCGTACGCCCCCAACCGCTGCACCTGCTGCCCCATGTCCGTCCTCCTAGCGTCGCCCACCCTATTGGAGGGCTTCTCGAGCCGGCCGGTCATCGCCAGCGGCTCAGGAGAACGGGGGCCGGGCGTCCCGGGCGACGGATCGTCGTCCCGCCCAGCGCCACACCCGCGCCGCCCGGTCGCGGTCCTCGTCGGTGACCAGGTTGCCCATCCACCGGAGGGCCAGGGTCATCAGCAGGTCCGACCTCATCCCGACCGGCCCCAACGCGGGCAGCAGCCGTGGCACGGTCACCAGCCCGGCCAGCCGGCGAGCGATCGAGAACGACTCGCCGTAGTGCTCCTTGAGCACCGCCGGCCACACCACGGCGAGGTTGCTGCCGGGCTGCTCCGCCATCAGCTCGGCGACCATTCGCCCGGTCTCCATGCCGTAGTCGATGCCCTCGCCGTTGAGCGGGTTCACGCACGCGGCCGCGTCGCCGATGAGCGCCCAGTTCGGCCCCGCGACGTTGGAGACCGCTCCGCCCATCGGGAGCAGCGCCGAGGTCGGCATCCGGAGCTCGTCGCCGAGCTCGAACTCCTCGCGCCGCTCGTCGGCGTAGAAACCCATCAGCGGCTTGATCGCGACCTGCGCCGGCCGCTTGGCCGTGGCCAGCGTGCCGACGCCGAGGTTGACGCCACCGGCGTCGCTGCCGAGCGGGAAGATCCACCCGTAGCCGGACAGGATGTCGCCCTCCTGGCCGCGCAGCTCGAGGTGCGAGCTGATCCAGGGGTCGTCGGGCCTGGTCGACGACACGTAGCAGCGGCCGGCGACGCCGTAGACGGTGTCGCGGTGCCACTCGCGGCCCAGCACCTTCCCGAGCGGCGAGCGGACGCCGTCGGCCACGACCAGCCGCTCACACTCGATCTCGAACCGGTCGCCCCCTCGCGAACCCCGCTCGAAGAGGACGGCCGCCACGCGACCGCCGTCCATCCGTACGTCGACCGCCCGCGCCCCGTCGATCCCGGTCGCGCCGGCCTTGATCGCGGTCGTGCGCAGGTAGTCGTCGAGCTCGGTCCGCGCGATCGCGCTGCCCCAGTCGGGCAGGTGGCCCCCCGGCCACGGCAGGTGCAGGGTCTGTCCGAAGCCGTGGGCCCGCAAACCCCGGTTGACCGCGTGCGCTCGCACCCAGTCGGTCAGCCCGAGCCGCCCGAGCTCGTCGATCGCTCTCGGTGTCAGCCCGTCACCGCACGTCTTGTCGCGGGGGAAGACCGCCGCGTCCGCCAGCACGACGTCCGCACCCAGGCGCGCCGCCCACGCCGCGGCTGCGGAGCCGGCCGGGCCCGCGCCCACGACGAGCACGTCGGTGCGCTGCGGAGTGGTCACCACGCCATTCTCTCAGCCGCCGCCACAGGGTCGGCGATCCGGTCCACTCAACCGAGGAAGTCCTGTGCCACCGCCGACCAGAGCTCGGTGGAGAGTCGGAGCGACTCGAGGTCGATCCGCTCGTCGTTGCCGTGGAACATCGCGGCGAAGTCGCGGAACGAGATCTGGTCGCTGAACAGCCCGTACCCGTAGGCGGTGGAGCCGACGCCCCGGAAGAACCGTGCATCGGTGACGCCGACCAGCAGGAACGGGACCGGACGGGCACCCGGGAGCAGTGCCGAGCTCACCTTCGCGAGCGAGTCCCACAGCGGCGTCTCGCGGGAGGAGAGCGAGGCCTCCTGGAACCTGCCGATCTGCACCTCGACCGACGCCATCAGCTCCTCACCGACCGCTGCCGCGATCATCGCGACGAGGTCCTCGGCCGTGACACCCGGCAGGGTGCGGACGTCGAGCTCGAGCTCGACCCGGTCGGCGATCACGTTCGTCTTCACGCCTCCCCGCACCATGGTCGGAGCGATCGTCGTGGTCGTCGCGGCGTGGATGAGCCGAGCCAGAGCGAGGTCTGCGTCCGCGCTGGCCCAGTACGCCGCCAGCGCGTCGGCGTCGAGGAAGAGCCGCTCGACCTCTTCCGGGAGTCGGCACGCCTCGATGAAGGCTCGCCACTGTCCCTCGACCTCCGGGGTGCTCTGGATCGAGGCGACCCGCTGCACGACCTCCGCCGCCTTGACGAGGGCGTTGTCGGTCCGTAGCGGCATCGAGCCGTGCCCAGGAGTGCCGCGCACCACGAGGGTCACCCAGCCGAGGCCCTTCTCCCCGACCATGACCGGCAGCAGCTTGTCGGTCGCCCCGGGCACGGGCAGCGACATCCCGCCGGTCTCGGTGATCACGTAGTCCGCCGCCACGGAGGCACGCTGGTGCTCGAGCAGCCACTCCGCGCCGTAGGTGCCCCCGCCCTCCTCGTCGGCGACGGCCAGGTAGATCAGGGAGCCCCGCGGACGGAACCCGGAGTCCGCCAGCCGCTTCATCGCCACCGCCATCGACGAGGTGTGGTTGAGCATGTCGACCGCTCCGCGGCCCCAGATCTCACCGTCGATCAGCTCGGCGCCGAAAGGGTCGTGCTGCCAGTTCTCGGCATTGGCGGGCACGACGTCGGTGTGGCCCATCAGCAGCAGCGACGGGGCGGTGGGGTCGCTGCCCTCGATCCGCGCGACCAGGCTCGAGCGTCCGGGCAGAGCGTCGTACCGCTCGAGATCCACACCGGGTCCCTCGAGCACGGCGGCGAGCACGTCTGCGTTGCGCGACTCCCCGCCGGAGCCAGGGGTGCCGTCGTTGACGCACTCGTTGCGGATCAGGGTCTGGAGCAGCTCGGGGGTCGCCGACGTCATGCGACCAAGGGTGCGCTCGATATCAGCTCTCGTCGAGCGTGTACTGCTTCTCGGCCGCCTCGAAACCCTCTTCGTCGGTGAACATGCCCTTCTCGCCGTCGAACTCGCGACCGGCGTTGCTCA
The DNA here is from genome assembly GCA_963724275.1 of uncultured Actinomycetota bacterium. Taxonomy (GTDB): domain Bacteria; phylum Actinomycetota; class Actinomycetes; order Propionibacteriales; family Nocardioidaceae; genus Nocardioides. The sequence continues at coordinate 155,661 of CAVRUB010000011.1, forward strand.
CCTCGGTCTCGTCCGGTCGGTTGCCCGGGTCGAGGCGCTGCCTGCGATCCTCCAGGATCTCGTCCACCGGGGATCCGTCCAGGCCCCTGTCGTCCGCGGAGAACTCCCCCTCGGGCGCCTTGATCGTGTCGCCCTCCTTGGAGAAGTCCCCCACCCCCGGGTAATCCTGGACCTCGTCCTCCTGCGCGTCGTCCGCGTGTTGACTGGGCACGGCGTGCTCCCTTCTTCTAGAGATCAACGAAGGGTCACTACCCGATCCCCCGGAGCCCACCAACGGCCATCGAGCAGCTCTCGAGCCACCTCGGTCGTCAGTAGCCCGAGCCCCCGGGTCGTCGAGTAGCCCGAGCCGCTAGGCGAGGGCGTATCGAGACGCCTGCACCCGACCAACAACCTGGACCATCGGGCGGGGCGTAGGTCTCGAGACGGTCGCCAGGGCGACCTCCTCGACCATCGTTGGTCGTCGAGTAGCCCGAGCCGCCAGGCGAGGGCGTATCGAGACGCCACAACCTCCGCGCTCACCTCGGGGGTCGCCCGCCCGGTCCCGATACGCACGAGACCCTCCCGAGCAAGCTCGGGAGGGTCTGGTGCTACTCGATCTGGCTGTTGCACCAGAACTTCGCAGGCTCAGTTCTGATAGGAACCGAAGTCGAAGTCGTCGAGGGCGACGGCCTGGCCGCCAGTGGCACCGAACTCGTAGTCGTAGGACTCGTAGCCGGTGACGGCGTACGCCGCCTGACGGGCCTCCTCGGTCGGCTCGACCCGGATCGCGCGGTAGCGCTCCAGGCCGGTGCCGGCGGGGATCAGCTTGCCGATGATCACGTTCTCCTTCAGACCACGCAGTGAGTCCGAACGAGCGTTGATCGCGGCGTCGGTGAGCACCCGGGTGGTCTCCTGGAAGGAGGCCGCCGAGAGCCACGACTCCGTGGCCAGCGAGGCCTTGGTGATGCCCATCAGCTCCGGACGACCCGAGGCCGGCTTGCCGCCCTCGGAGACCACGCGTCGGTTCTCCACCTCGAACTTGCCGCGGTCGACCAGGTCGGACGGCAGCAGGTTGGTCTCACCGGACTCGAGCACCGTGATCCGGCGCAGCATCTGCCGCACGATGATCTCGATGTGCTTGTCGTGGATCGACACGCCCTGGCTCCGGTAGACCTCCTGGACCTCGTCGACGAGGTGCTGCTGGGTCCGTCGGACACCGAGGATCCGGAGCACCTCCTTCGGGTCCGGGGTGCCCTGGGTGAGCATCTGACCGACCTCGACGTGGTCGCCGTCGGCGACCAGCAGCCGCGAACGGCGGGAGACGACGTACTCCTTGACGTCGCTGCCGTCGTCGGGGGTGACCAGGACCTTGCGGGCCTTGTCGGTCTCCTCGATCTGCGCGCGGCCGGCGGCCTCGGAGATCGGCGAGACACCCTTCGGGGTGCGGGCCTCGAACAGCTCGACCACACGCGGCAGACCCTGCGTGATGTCGTCGGCCGAAGCCACACCACCGGTGTGGAAGGTCCGCATGGTCAGCTGCGTGCCGGGCTCACCGATCGACTGGGCGGCGATGATGCCGACCGCCTCGCCGATGTCGACGAGCTTGCCGGTCGCCAGCGAGCGGCCGTAGCACTTCGCGCAGGTGCCGGTCTTGGCGTCGCAGGTCAGCACGGAGCGGACCACGACCTCCTCGATGCCCGCTTCGATGAGCTCAGCGATCTTCACGTCACCGAGGTCGTCGCCGGCGGAGGCGAGCAGCTCACCCGAGTCCGGGTGGGCGACGTCGACCGCCGAGGTGCGGGCGTACGCCGCGGTCTCGGCGTTCTCGTGCTTGACGACCTTGCCCTCGGCATTGCGCTCGCCGATGACCTTGGGCAGACCACGCTCGGTGCCGCAGTCGTCCTCACGGATGATGACGTCCTGCGACACGTCGACCAGTCGACGGGTCAGGTAGCCCGAGTCGGCCGTCCGCAGCGCGGTGTCGGCAAGACCCTTGCGGGCACCGTGGGTGGAGATGAAGTACTCCAGCACGGAGAGACCCTCGCGGAAGTTCGCCTTGATCGGCCGCGGGATGATCTCGCCCTTCGGGTTCGCCACCAGACCACGCATGGCGCCGACCTGACGGATCTGGTTGAAGTTGCCGGAGGCGCCGGAGATGACCTGCATGAAGATCGGGTTCGTCTTGTCGAACGCCTGCTCCATCGCGTCACCGACCTGCTTGCCGGCCTCCGTCCAGATCTCGATGAGCTCCTGACGACGCTCGTCGTCGGTGATCAGACCGCGCTCGAACTGCGTCTGGATCTTCGCGGCCTTCCCCTCGAAGCCCGCGAGCAGCTCGACCTTGTTGGACGGCGTCGTGACGTCCGCGATGGACACGGTCACGCCGGACCGGGTGGCCCAGTGGAAGCCGGTGTCCTTGAGGGCGTCCAGCGACGCGGCCACCTCGACCTTGCCGTAGCGCTCGGCGAGGTCGTTGACGATCGCGCCGAGCTGCTTCTTGCCCACCTCGTAGTTCACGAACGGGTAGTCCGCCGGCAGGGTGTCGTTGAACAGCGCCCGGCCGAGGGTCGTCTCGAGGATCATCGGCTCGCCCGGCTCCACATCCTCGACGATGGCGTCGTCGAAGCGGATCCGGATCTTGCTCTGCAGCAGGATCTCGCGGCGGTCGAACGCCATGATCGCCTCCGCCGGCGACGAGAACACCCGGCCCTCGCCCACGGAGCCCTCGCGCTCGGTCGTGAGGAAGAACAGCCCGATGATCATGTCCTGGGTGGGCATGGTGACCGGACGGCCGTCGGACGGCTTCAGGATGTTGTTGGTCGACAGCATCAGGATCCGCGCCTCGGCCTGGGCCTCGGCCGACAGCGGCAGGTGCACCGCCATCTGGTCGCCGTCGAAGTCCGCGTTGAAGGCGGTGCAGACGAGCGGGTGGATCTGGATCGCCTTGCCCTCGATCAGCTGCGGCTCGAAGGCCTGGATGCCGAGACGGTGCAGGGTGGGCGCACGGTTGAGCAGCACCGGGTGCTCGGTGATGACCTCTTCGAGGACGTCCCAGACCACCGGGCGGGCCCGCTCGACCATCCGCTTGGCGGACTTGATGTTCTGCGCGTGCGAGAGGTCGACGAGCCGCTTCATGACGAACGGCTTGAAGAGCTCGAGCGCCATCTGCTTCGGCAGACCGCACTGGTGCAGCTTCAGCTGCGGACCGGAGACGATGACCGAACGGCCCGAGTAGTCGACGCGCTTGCCGAGAAGGTTCTGGCGGAACCGGCCCTGCTTGCCCTTGAGCATGTCGGACAGCGACTTCAGCGGCCGGTTGCCCGGGCCGGTGACGGGACGACCACGGCGCCCGTTGTCGAACAGCGAGTCGACCGCCTCCTGGAGCATCCGCTTCTCGTTGTTGACGATGATCTCGGGCGCGCCGAGGTCGAGCAGCCGCTTGAGCCGGTTGTTCCGGTTGATCACGCGGCGGTAGAGGTCGTTGAGGTCGGAGGTCGCGAACCGGCCACCGTCGAGCTGCACCATCGGGCGCAGGTCCGGCGGGATGACCGGGACGGCGTCCAGCACCATGCCCTGGGGCTTGTTGCCGGTCTTGCGGAACGCGTCGACCACCTTGAGCCGCTTGAGGGCACGGACCTTGCGCTGGCCCTTGCCGGTGGCGATGGTCTCGCGCAGCGACCCGACCTCGGCCTCGATGTCGAAGCTCTCGAGGCGCTTCTGGATCGCCGTGGCGCCCATGTGGCCCTCGAAGTACTTGCCGAACCAGTTCTTCATCTCCCGGTACAGCACCTCGTCACCCATCAGGTCCTGGACCTTGAGGCTCTTGAAGGTCTCCCAGACCTCCTCGAGGCGGGAGATCTCGGCCTCGGAGCGCTTGCGGATCTGCGCCATCTCGCGCTCCGCGCCGTCCTTGACCTTGCGCTTCTGGTCGGCCTTCGCTCCCTCCGCCTCGAGAGCCGCGAGGTCGTCCTCGAGCTTCTTGGAGCGGTCGGCGACCGCGAGGTCGAGGCGGTCCTGCAGCATCTTGCGCTGCTGGCCGACCTTGGCCTCGAGCGACGACAGGTCGCGGTGACGCGCGTCGTCGTCGACGGCGGTGATCATGTAGGCCGCGAAGTAGATGACCTTCTCGAGGTCCTTCGGAGCGAGGTCGAGCAGGTAGCCCAGCCGGCTCGGCACACCCTTGAAATACCAGATGTGGGTGACCGGAGCGGCGAGCTCGATGTGGCCCATCCGCTCGCGGCGGACCTTCGAGCGGGTCACCTCGACGCCGCAGCGCTCGCAGATGATGCCCTTGAAGCGGACCCGCTTGTACTTGCCGCAGTAGCACTCCCAGTCCCGGGTGGGACCGAAGATCTTCTCGCAGAAGAGGCCGTCACGCTCGGGCTTGAGCGTGCGGTAGTTGATGGTCTCCGGCTTCTTGACCTCGCCGTGGCTCCACGTGCGGATGTCGTCCGCCGTGGCCAGGCCGATCTGAAGCTGGTCGAAGAAGTTCACGTCGAGCACGATGGCTGATGTCCTTCGTTAGTTCTGAGAAAGTGAAGTTGATGGGGGCGGAGGCGGGGCCCGTGAGGGCCCCGCGTCTCACACCTCTTCGACGCTGGACGGCTCGCGGCGGGACAGGTCGATGCCGAGCTCCTCGGCGGCACGGAAGACGTCTTCCTCCGCGTCGCGCATCTCGATGGCCGTGCCGTCCTGCGACAGCACCTCCACGTTGAGGCAGAGCGACTGCATCTCCTTGACGAGCACCTTGAACGACTCGGGGATGCCCGAGTCCGGGATGTTCTCGCCCTTGACGATCGCTTCGTAGACCTTGACCCGGCCCGGCACGTCGTCGGACTTGATCGTCAGCAGCTCCTGGAGGGCGTAGGCGGCGCCGTACGCCTCCATCGCCCAGACCTCCATCTCACCGAAGCGCTGGCCACCGAACTGGGCCTTACCGCCGAGCGGCTGCTGGGTGATCATCGAGTAGGGGCCGGTCGACCGTGCGTGGATCTTGTCGTCGACCAGGTGGTGGAGCTTGAGGATGTACATGTAGCCCACCGACACCGGGTCCGTGAACGGCTCGCCGGAGCGGCCGTCGAAGAGCCGGGCCTTGCCGTCCTCGGCGATCATCCGCACGCCGTCGCGGTTGGGGAGCGTCGAGCCGAGCAGGCCGGTGATCTCGTCCTCACGGGCGCCGTCGAAGACCGGCGTCGCCAGCTTGGTGTTGGGGTCCGCCTTCTCCGCGTTGATCGAGATCAGGCGCTGCTTCCACTCCGAGCTCTCGGGGTCGCCGGACAGGTTGAGGTCCCATCCCTGCTTGCCGAGCCAGCCGAGGTGGAGCTCGAGGATCTGGCCGATGTTCATCCGTCGCGGCACACCCAGCGGGTTGAGCACGACGTCGACCGGGGTGCCGTCCTCCATGAACGGCATGTCCTCGGCCGGCAGGATCTTGGCGATGACACCCTTGTTGCCGTGGCGGCCGGCGAGCTTGTCGCCCACCGAGATCTTCCGCTTCTGGGCGACGTAGACCCGCACCAGCTGGTTGACGCCCGGCGGCAGCTCGTCGCCGTCCTCGCGATCGAACACGCGGACGCCGATGACCGTGCCGGACTCACCGTGCGGCACCTTCATCGAGGTGTCGCGGACCTCGCGCGCCTTCTCACCGAAGATCGCGCGGAGCAGCCGCTCCTCCGGGGTCAGCTCGGTCTCGCCCTTCGGCGTGACCTTGCCGACCAGGATGTCACCGGTCGTGACCTCGGCACCGATGCGGATGATGCCGCGCTCGTCGAGGTCGGCGAGCATCTCCTCGCTGACGTTGGGGATGTCGCGGGTGATCTCCTCCGGACCCAGCTTCGTGTCGCGGGCGTCGACCTCGTGCTCCTCGATGTGGATCGAGGTGAGGACGTCCTCCTGCACCAGGCGCTGGCTGAGGATGATCGCGTCCTCGTAGTTGTGCCCCTCCCACGGCATGAACGCCACGAGCAGGTTGGTGCCCAGGGCCATCTCCGCCTGGTCGGTGCACGGACCGTCGGCGATCGGCGAGCCGACCTCGAGCCGGGTGCCGGCCGCGACGAGCGGGCGCTGGTTGATGCAAGTGCCCTGGTTGGAACGACGGAACTTCGCCAGCTTGTAGGTCTGGTAGGACCCGTCGTCGTTCATGACCTCGACCATGTCGGCCGAGACCCCCTGGACGACGCCGGCCTTCTCGGCCACAAGCACGTCACCCGCGTCCACGGCAGCGCGGAACTCGATGCCGGTGCCGACGATCGGGCTGTCGCTCCGGATCAGCGGAACGGCCTGACGCTGCATGTTGGCGCCCATGAGCGCACGGTTGGCGTCGTCGTGCTCGAGGAACGGGATCAGGGCCGTCGCGACCGACACCATCTGGCGCGGCGAGACGTCCATGTAGTCGACCTCGTCGCCCGGGATCTCCGAGACCTCGCCCTGGCGCAGGCGCACGAGCACCCGCTCCTCGGCGAAGCGGTTCTTCTTGTCGAGCGCTGCGTTCGCCTGGGCGATGACGTAGCGGTCCTCGTCGTCCGCGGTGAGGTAGTCGATCTGGTCGGTGACCACACCCTTGACGACCTTGCGGTACGGCGTCTCCACGAAACCGAACGGGTTGATCCGTCCGTACGACGCGAGCGAGCCGATCAGACCGATGTTCGGACCTTCCGGCGTCTCGATCGGGCACATCCGGCCGTAGTGCGACGGGTGGACGTCACGGACCTCCATGCCGGCGCGGTCACGCGAGAGGCCACCGGGCCCGAGGGCCGAGAGCCGACGCTTGTGGGTCAGACCGGCGATCGGGTTGGTCTGGTCCATGAACTGCGACAGCTGCGAGGTGCCGAAGAACTCCTTCAGCGCCGCGACGACCGGGCGGATGTTGATCAGCGACTGCGGCGTGATCGCCTCGACGTCCTGGGTGGTCATCCGCTCGCGGACGACCCGCTCCATCCGGGCGAGACCGGTGCGCAGCTGGTTCTGGATCAGCTCGCCGACGGTCCGCATCCGGCGGTTGCCGAAGTGGTCGATGTCGTCGGAGCTGATCTCGATCAGGCCCTGCGGGGTCTCGAGGTCGGCGCGACCGTCGTGCAGCGCGACGATGTAGCGGATGGTCGCCACCATGTCCGAGATGGTCATGGTCTGCTGGTCGAACGGCTGGTCCTGACCGAGCTTCTTGTTGATCTTGTAGCGGCCGACCTTGGCGAGGTCGTAGCGCTTGGGGTTGAAGTAGTAGTTGCGCAGCAGCGTCAGCGCAGCCTCGCGGGTCGGCGGCTCGCCGGGACGGAGCTTGCGGTAGATGTCCAGCAGCGCGTCGTCGGGACCCTGGGTGTTGTCCTTCTCCTCCGTGAGCTGGATCGACTCGAACTGACGCAGGTCGGCCATGACGGCCTCGTAGTCGTAGGCCTCGCCGGTGTCCTCGGCGATGGCCTGCAGCGCCTTGAGCAGGACGGTGACGTTCTGCTTGCGCTTGCGGTCGAGGCGGACGCCGACCAGGTCGCGCTTGTCGATCTCGAACTCCAACCAAGCGCCCCGGCTCGGGATCATCTTGGCGGTGTAGATGTCCTTGTCGGACGTCTTGTCGGCGGTGCGCTCGAAGTAGACGCCGGGCGACCGGACCAGCTGGGAGACGACGACCCGCTCGGTGCCGTTGATCACGAACGTGCCCTTGGGGGTCATCAGCGGGAAGTCGCCCATGAACACCGTCTGGCCCTTGATCTCGCCGGTCTCGTTGTTGGTGAACTCGGCGGAGACATAGAGCGGGGCGGAGTAGGTGAGGTCCTTCTCCTTGCACTCGTCGACGGTGTACTTCGGGTCGTAGAAGACCGGGTTCTCGAACGAGAGCGACATGGTCTCGGAGAAGTCCTCGATGGGCGAGATCTCCTCGAAGATCTCGGTGAGGCCGGACTTGTCGGAGACGTCCTCACCAGCGGCGCGGCGCGACGTCACCCGGGCCTCGTGGGCCGAGTTGCCGATGAGCCAGTCGAAGCTGTCGGTCTGGAGCGAGAGGAGCTGTGGGAGCTCGAGTGTTTCTTTGATCTTTGCGAAAGAGATGCGGGGCTTACCGGGACTGGTGCGCGCGGCCAAGAGGTGTCCTTCGACGGTGTCGCTCTTTGAGATCGCCGTCCCACCACGTCATCGGCCACCGGGCAGGCCGAAGCGCATCTGAGGGCAGGCGCAAAGCGCCACGATACACGAAATCAGGGCGCAAACCAATATCGGCAACCACCCGCCAGCCACGACATTCCCGGCCAGGGACGAGCCCTCACGGGATCATGCTGTGCGAACCGCTGTCAGGTCAAGCATCGGCCCGGCGCGGCGGGCCCGGCGCACGGTCCCGGCGCGCCGCCGTCAGCTGCAATCGTCCTCCGTGCAGATGTCGTCGAGGAGCCAGTCGTCGCCGTCGGCGACCATGCTCAGCGTCGCCCACATCCGCAGCGACCGGGGAGCGTCCTTGCCCTTCTGGCTGTCCTGGTCGACGTAGACGACGACCGTCGCGCGGTCGCCGTCCTCGGACACCCGGGTCAGTCCGGTGCCCGACGTGCGCGCGGTCACCACGACCTTGTCGCTGACGACCTGCTCGCGCAGCGTCATGCCCGACTCGGCCTGCTGCTCGAAGAGCGCGGAGCGCTTCTCGGCGAACTCGTCGGTGAGATAGCTCTCCGCCTCCGCGAAGTCCGCGTCCAGAGTCCGGTAGTCGTAGGACAGGACCGCAGGGACCGCCGCGTCAGCGGCGTCGACCGCGGTGGCGCCGGCGGACTCTGCCCCCTCGGCGCTCTCCGCCTGCTCCTTGGGCGACGGGTCGCCCCAGCTCCCGGGCCAGGACGAGACGACGACGAGGAGCGCGATCGAGAGGACGGCGGCGCCCGCCGCGACGAGGAGCGCCCAGGTCGGCGGACCGCTGGACGCGGTGTCGGCGTCGGTCGCGACAGGCGCGCCGGCGGGCGCGTCGACGGGCGCATCGTCGGGGGCGTCGACGGGGGCGTCGGCGGGCGCATCGACGGGCGCATCGACCGGGGCGTCGACCTGCTCCACGACCACAGGGCCGGCCGCCGAGTCGGCGTCGGGCTCGTCCCGTTCCGCGGCGAGCTCGGCGTCGTACGCCGCCCGCTTCCCGGGGTCGAGCAGCACCCCGGCTGCGTCGTTGTACGCGCGGAACCGGCGGTCGGTCGGGTCGAGGTCGGCGATCGCGACCTTCCACGCCGACCGGATCTGCTCCGGCGTCGCGTGCTCGTCGACGTCCAGCAGGTCGTAGAGGCTGACGCTCATCGCTCACCCTCCGTGGGCTCGTCCGTCGGTTCGCTGGTCGGGCCGTCGGAGGGGGCCGTGCTCGGAGGGGCGGTCGGTGCCTGACCGGGCTCGGTCTCTGGGATCGAGGGCTGGGAGAACGGCGGCAACCCGTCGTCGATGTCGTCGACGTCGTCGACGAGCCAGGTGCCGTCGACCTTCACCAACGAGAGCTGGTAGCGGAACCGCTGCGGCCCGGTGGAGAGACGGTCGTCCTCTCCCGCCGGGTCCTCCTGGGTCTGGTCGTCGCCCTGACCGGCGCCGTTGCCCTCCGGGACGGGGTAGGACAGCTCGATCGTGCCGGCGACCATCACCTCGGCGGAGTCGGCGTCCTGCGAAGCGACGCCGACCGCATAGACGGTGCCCGCGCTGGCCACGCCGAGCTGGCTGACCGTCTGCTCCGCGTAGCCGACGTTGTCGGCGAAGACCCCTCCGAACTTCGGGGTCATCAGGTCCTCGACCGCGGCGTAGTCGGGCAGGTGCCCCTGGGAGTCCAGCATCGACTCGTCGTAGGTGTTGAAGCGCGTCGCGAAGTCACGGGAGAGGGTGAGCAGCTGCTCGCGGTCGTCGCTCACGCCGGCGCCGGGGACGGTGTCGTCCTGGAGCGAGCTCAACCGGTCACCGAGGCTGTCTCCGGTGCCCTTGGTCAGGACGATCACCGCCACCGTACCGAGGCAGGCGACGACCACCAGGAACAGCACCGCGAGGATCGCGCGCCGGCGGGAAGGCGACTCGATCACCCCTGGGCGTCCAGCAGCGGTTCGAGATAAAGCCACTTCCATGAGTCCTCTCCCAGCGGCGGCGGCGCCACGTTGTCGTTCGGCGCCAAGGTCAGGTCCGGAGAGCTGCGCCCGTCTCCGACCTCGAACGTCCCGGTCTCGCGGTCGTAGGTGCCGATGACCTGCTCGCTGGCGTCCGGGATGCCATCCAGGTCCGGCCGCACGCGCGGGAGGTTCTGGTAGCCACGCGGGTTGCTCTTCGTCGGCGGCTCCACGCACCGGGCCTCCTGGTTGAGCTCGCGAGGCTCGACGTTCTGCGGAGGGCGCGTGTCGGTGGACTCGTAGCCGCCGTAGCAGGGGCTGTTCGTGGTGAGGACCAGGCCGACATGCGTCTCGTAGAGGTTGGTCGTCGGGTTCTTGTCGACGACCGTGAAGGAGCCCTCGAGCAGGACCGGGTAGGCGATGAGAAGGGTCCGGAAGCCGTCGATGTTGGCGACCGCGACGCGGCCGGTGAGGATGACGTTCTTGAGCAGGTCGGAGACCTCGGCCTCGTTCTGCTCCAGGAACGTCCGCAGCTGGTTGGCAGTGAAAGACCCGCTGTCGATGACCCTCCGCAGGTCGTCATCGGCGCCGGCCAGGGCACCGGAGAAGGTGCTGAGCTCGCTCGCGAACGTGCGCAACGAGCTCTCCGAGTCGACCTGGCCCCGAAGCACCGTGTTGGAGTCGCGGATCAGCGCGGTCGTGATGTCGAAGTTCTCGTTGGCCGTTGCGATGAAGGAGTTCCCGGTGTCGATGATCTGCTGGAGGTCCTCGCCGGTGCCGCCGAAGGCGATCCCCAGCTCTTCGACGGTGGTCCTCAGCGCGTCCTGGTCGACGCTCGACACCGTCGTCGCAAGGTCGCCGAGCAGCTTCTCCGTGGCGATCGGGACCGCGACCTCGGTGAGCTCGGAGCCGTCCTCGAGGAACGGGCCGTCGTCGACCTCGACGTTGGGCTGGAGCTCGACGTACTGTTCGCCGAGCGCCGACCGGTTGCCGACGAGCGCCCGGGTGTCGGTCGGGATCTCGTCCCACTCGTTGTCGATCTCGAGGTGCACGTCGACGCCTTCGTCGGTCAGCTCGAGCTCACTGACCTTGCCGATGCGGACACCACGGTAGGTGACCTCACCGCCGGCGAAGATGCCGCCGGACTGCGGGTAGTGAGCAACGACGGTGTAGGACTGGTCGACGATCAGGCGGTCGAGCTGCGCGTAGCGGGCACCGACGAAGGTCACGCCCAGCAGCGTGATGATCGCGAACGCGAGCAGCTGGATCTTGGTGCGGCGGGTGATCACGGCGCCACCTCCTGCTCGAGCACGGGAGCGGCGAGGAACAGCGCCAGGTCGGCGTCGTGGTCGCCGAACCGCTCGTGCCACTGCACACGCCGGTCGCCGGTGAGCTCAGGCGCGGTCCGCGGGAGCCCGACATTTCCGAGGACCCCGCCGAGCAGGTCCTCGATGGTGCCCGCCTGGTCCGTGAGCTGCTCGTTGCCGATGGCGTCGCGGGGCAACAGGTCGCACAGGGCCGGCACCGCGTCGCACGCCTCGTCGGTCAGGCTGCCGGGCAGCCTGAGGCACGCATCCACGTCCGGGGGCGGCCCCACGCAGCTCTGCAGTGCGTTGACCACACCGTCGCACAGCCCCGGCAGCTCGAGCAGCTCGTCGATCGGGGTGTTCGGTGGCAGCAGGCTGAACGGGACGCAGACCACCGGGGCGAGGTCGTTGAGGTTGAGGTCGAGCTCGATCGAGAGGTTCACGTAGTCGCCGAAGTGCAGGTTGCGGGCCACGGCTGGATCGCGCCCGATGACGTCGTCGGAGAACGGGAAGGTCGCGAACAGGTGCAGCGAATTGACGAAGTCGTCGCCGGCGTCGTTGAGGGACGACAACACCGGCGCGAGCTGCTCGAGGATGTCGACGGTCGACGCCTTCGTCTGACGGATCACGCGCACTCCGACGGTGCCGAGCTCGTTGAGGCCCTCGAGCATCCGGACCAGGTCGCGCCGTTGGCGGCCGATGGAGTCGAGGGCGCTCGGCAGCTCCTCCAAGGCGGTGTCGATGCTCTCCTGGTGGTCGCGGGCGCTGATGGCCAGTCGGTTGAGCGACTCGATCGCGTTGACGATGTCGGCCTTGTGGTCGTCGAGCTCCGACACGAGGGACTCGACCTGGCGCAGCACCGACCTCGCCGAGTCCTCACGGCCCTCGAGGGCGAGGTTGAGCTCGGTGGCGATCGTCTTCAGCTGGGCGACACCGCCACCGTTGAGCAGCAGGCTGAGCGCGCCCAGCACTTCCTCGACCTCCGGGTTCCGACCGGTGCGGTCGATCGGGATCGTGTCGCCCTCGCCGAGCGGCTCGGCGGACTCCCGCGTCTCGGGTGGCGCGAGGGACACGAACTTCTCGCCCAGCAGGCTCGTCTGACGGATCGTCGCGACTGCGTTGTCCGGGAGTCCGGTGTCGTTGCGGAGCTCGAGCGTCACCAGGGCCTGGTAGCCGTCGAGGTCGATGTCGGTGACCTGCCCGACGGTCACGTCGCTCACCTTGACCGACGACTTCGGCACCAGGTCGAGCACGTCCTCGAACTCGACCTTGACGGTGATCGGGTCGTCGCCGACGTCGGCGCCACCGGGCAGCGGGAGCTTGTAGACGTCGAAGTCACAACCGGTCAGCAGCATCGCCCCGGCGAGGAGCGTGGCGCCTGCGCGCCGGGCCCGGCTGACCGTGCTGGCCCTGCTGAGCTTCCTGGGCTTCGGGGGGTGCTTCATCGCGCCACCTCCACCAGACCGTTGAGGGTCGGGTCGTAGGGGTCGTCGGCTCGCGAGCCGTTGCCGAAGGGCGCGGTCCGGTTCAGCGGCAGCGTGTTGATCAGGTTGCAGATCGTGCCGGTGGGGTCGTTCGCGGACACCAAGGTGCACAGCAGCTCGGCCGGGTCCTGCTTGAAGAGGTTGCCGATGTTGGAGTTCGCGTCGAGCGTGCCCGCCTGCGGGTTGTAGCCCAGGCCGAGGTTGTTCAGGGCCAGCGGTCCGGCCTTCAGGATCACGTTGAGGTCGTCCCGGTGCCGGACCAGCAGCTTCGCCACCCGGTTGAGGCCCCGGATGTTGCGGCCGAGGGACGCCCGGTTCTCCTGGACGAAGCCGCCCACCACGTCGAGCGCGACGCCGAGGTTCTCCAGCGCAGCCGTCAGCTCGTCGCTCTCGTCCGCGAGCAGCTCGGAGACGTTGCCCAACGACTTGTTGAACCGGCGGACGGTCGTGTCGTTGTCGGCCAGGGTCTCGAGGAAGTTCCCGAGCTGCTCGGCCGAGGAGAACAGCTCCTCCTTGTTGTTCTCGAGGGTGGTGCTGAAGTCGCCGAAGTCCTCGATCGTCTGCTTGAAGGTGGCACCCTGGCCGCCGAAGTTCTTGGCGGTCTGCTCGAGCAGGTCGGTCAGCGCGCCCTCGGAGTTGGCGCCGTTCGGACCCAGCGCGACCGTCAGCTCGTCGAGGCTGCTGTAGATCTCGTCGAGCTCCAGCGGGACCGCGGTCCGGTCGGACTCGAGGACCGTGTTGTCGGCGAGGACCTCACCGTCCTCGTAGGCCGGCGTCAGCTGTACGTAGCGGTCGCCCACGACCGACGGCGACACGATGACGGCCTTCGCGTCGGCGGGGATCTCGATCGTCTCGTCGTAACGCATGACCACCTTGACCTCGGTGCCCTCCGGCGTGACCTCCTCGACCTTGCCCACCGGGACGCCGAGCACGCGGACGTCGCTGCCCTCGTAGAGCGACACCGTGCGCGGGAAGTACGCCGTCACGGTCTTCGGGTCGCTGCCGCCACCGAAGAACCACACCGCCGCGAAGGTGACGAGCAGGGCGATGACGACCAGGGGGACGACCCGCTGGACGAGCGTGGGATTCATCGGAGACCACCGTCCGGGCCCGGGACCGGTGGCAGGTTCGAGATGTAGGTGTCCCACCAGGGACCGTTGCCGAAGACGTTGGCGAAGACCCGGTAGAACGGCGCCATCAGCTCCAGCGACCGGTCCAGGTTGTCCTCGTTCTTGTTGACCACGGCCAGCACCGACTCCAGGTGGCGCAGGGCCGGCTTGAGGTCGGCGCGCGACTGACGCACCAGGGCGGTGAGCTCCTCGCTGAGGGTGACCGTCGAGACCAGGATGTTGTGGATCGCCGCACGGCGCTCGAGCAGCGCCCGGAACAGGATGTCGGCGTCGCGCATCAGTCCGATGATGTCCTCGTCCCGCGCGTCGAGCACGGTGGACACCCGTCGGAGGCTCTCGAGCAGGCGGTTGATCTCGTCGTCCCGTGAGGCGACCACCTCCGAGAGCGCGGACACACCGTCGAGCGCCGCTCGGAACTCCTCTGGGGTGTTGCGGGTCAGGTCGGCGAGCGTCGTCAGCGATGCGGCGAGCTGGTCGGTGTCGATGTCGGCGGACGTCTCGGCCAGACCTTCGAACGCGTCGACCACGTCGAACGGCGAGCTGGTCCGCTCGACCGGGATGGTCTCCTCCTCCTCGAGCTGCCCTTCGCCGCCGGGTTCGACCGAGAGGAACATCGAGCCCAGGATGGTCTTCACCTTGATCGCGGCGCGGGTCTCGTCGCCGAACTCGGCGTCGGTCTTGATCTGGAAGCCGACCTTGACCTTGCCGTCCTCGATCTCGATGGAGTTCACCTTGCCGACGCGGACGCCGGCGACCCTCACCTCGTCGTTGACCTTGAGCCCTCCGGACTCCTCGAACTCCGCGTAGTAGGTGTCACCCCCGCCGATGAGCGGGAGGTCCTGGGCCCGGAACGCGGCGAGGAAGAGCAGCGCCAGCACGGCGAAGCTCACGGCTCCGATGACGACCGGGTTGCGCTCCCGGAACGGCTTCATGCTCATGGGAGGGTGCACCTGTCCCCGCCGGTGCTGTAGGCCGGCTGCACGAGGACCGAGTCGTTGATCCGGATCTTGGCCTTGAAGTGGCACATGTAGAAGTTGAACCACGACCCGTAGGTGCCGGTGCGGCCGTACTTGTTGATCTTGATCGGCATCACCTGGAGCACGCGGTCGATCTCCCCCTTCTGGCGGTCGAGCGTCCCCACGAGCTGGCGGAGCTCGCGAACGTCGCGGACGAACGGCTCGCGGATGTCGTCGATGAGTCCGGCGGTCTCGACCGCCAGCTCCGAGATCCCGTCGAGGGAGGAGAGGATGGCCTGGCGGTCCTGCTTGAGCCCGCTGACGAGGTCCTGGAAGCTGCCGATCAGCTCCCCGAGCTGCTGGTCACGGTCGGCGACGTGGTCCAGGACGTAGGTGAGGTTGTCGAGCAGGTCGCCGATCACCTCGTCGCGGTCGGCGAGGGTCTGGGTCAGCGAGGCCGTGCTCCCGAGCAGGCTCTCGAGCGTGCCGCCCTCGCCCTGGAACACCTGGACGATCTCGTAGGACAGCTTGTTGATGTCGTCGGGCGACAGCGCCTCGAACAAGGGCTTGAAGCCGTTGAAGAGCACGGTCAGGTCGAGCGCGGGCTGGGTGCGCGCGACCGGGATCGTGTCTTCCTCCTCCAGCACGTCGCCGCCGTTGCCCTCCTGGGTGAGCGAGATGTAGCGCTGCCCGATCAGGTTCCGGAAGCGGATGGTCGCGTGGGTGGAGTCGTCGAGGCGCGTCTCCTCGTCGACCGTGAAGGTCACCAGCGCGCGGGTGTTGTCGACGATCTCGATGTCCTGCACGGTGCCGACCTTGACCCCGGCGACGCGCACGTCGTCGCCGTCGACGACACCGGTCGCGTCGACGAACTCGGCCTTGTAGGTCTTGGTGGCCCCGAAGGACAGGTTGCCGATGGTGATCACCAGCAGGCCGGTCGCGAGCCCGGTCGTGATCATGAAGATGAGCAGCTTGACCAGGTCGGCGGTGGTCTTCTTGTCGAGCGTGAGCGCCATCACCGCTCACCCGCCTCTGCGACCAGCGGGCCGGCCAGCAGCACGCCGAGCGCGGAGTCGGCGCCGTCGCCGTACGTGCCCTTCAGCAGCTGTCGCAGCATGGCCACGTCCTCGGGCGTGCCGCGGTAGCCCACCGGGTTCTCGAAGCCCGGGGCGACTCGCATCGTGCCCTTGCCGGTCGGCTCGTCGACTCCGTCGTCGAAGTTCGGGACGTTGGTGAACGGGTTCTTCTGGCTCCACGGGGGGTTCGGCAGGTTGTAGCACCGGGGCCCGGTGAAGTCGCCGAACTGTGGCAGGTCGTTGACGTTGTAGGGCCGGGGCTGCTGCGGCAGCGTCTCCAGCACGATGTGCAGCTCGAAGCCGCGGAACATCGACGCGATCCGGGGTGCGATGTTGGTGAGTCCCTTGAAGAAGCACGGGAACTGCGGCGAGTAGCGGGCGAGCAGGTCGAGCTGGGTCGCGGTCAGCTGGTTGGCTTCCTTGATGAGCCCACCGTTGCGGGCAAGGAACCCGCGGGCGGTGTCTGCGAACGCTCGGATGTCGCGCAGCGCGCTGTTGAGCGTCGCTTCCTTCTCCTCCAACGTGCCAGTGGTCACCACCGTGTCGTCGAGGATCTGCGCGACCTCGGGAAGGATGTCGGCGTAGACGTCGGAGACCTGGGCAGTCAGCCTCAGGTCCTCGATCAGCAAGGGGATCTCGGGGTTGATCCGCTTGAGGTAGGAGTCGACGACCTCGAGGTTCTCGCCGAGCTGGGAGCCGCGGCCCTCGAGTGCGGTCGCGAGCGCGGACAGCGTGACGTTGAGGTCGGCGGGCTGCACTGCCTCCAGCAGCGGGTAGAGGTCGGACAGGACCTCCTCGACCTCGGTGCCGAGCTCGGTCTTGGTGATGGTCGTGCCGGCCTCCAGCGTGCCCTGGGGCCCGCTCTCGGGGATGACGAGCGAGACGTACTTCTCGCCGAACAGCGTCTTGGGGACGATCGCGGCAGTGACGTTGCCGGGGATCTTGTCGAGCTCGTCCGGGTAGATGCCGAGCTTCAGCTCGGCGCCTTGCTCGGCGGTGTCGGCCTCGAGCACCTCACCGACGATGACACCCCGGATCTTCACGTCGGCGCGGCTGGGCAGCTGCAGTCCCACGGAGGTCGTCTCGACCTGGACCTCCTCGTAGTCGGCGAACTTCTTGGTGAAGATCGCGTAGGTCAACCACACCAGGACGAGCAGCAGGCAGATGAAGATCACGCCGAGGGTCTTGTAAGCACCGAGAGCCTTGTCCAGCATCCGCGCGTCACCCGGCCAATCTGACGGTCGTGGTGGTGCCCCAGATGGCCATCGACAGGAACAGGTCGATCACGTTGATCGCCACGATGCTGGTCCGGACCGCACGGCCCACGGCCACACCGACACCTGCGGGGCCGCCGGACGCGGTGTAGCCGTGGTAGCAGTGGATCAGGATCACGACGACCGCGAAGACCAGCACCTTGCCGAACGACCACAACACGTCGCCGGGTGGGAGGAACTGGTTGAAGTAGTGGTCGTAGGTGCCCGATGACTGGCCGTAGTAGGCCGTGACGACCAGACGGCTGGCGACGTACGACGAGAGCAGGCCCACGACGTAGAGCGGGACGATCGCGATCAGGCCGGCCACGACGCGGGTCGCGACGAGGAAGCGCATCGAGGGGATCGCCATCACCTCGAGCGCGTCGACCTCTTCCGAGATCCGCATGGCGCCGAGCTGGGCGGTGAAGCCACAACCCACGGTCGCTGCGAGGGCGATGCCCGCGACCAGGGGGGCGATCTCGCGGGTGTTGAAGTAGGCAGAGACGAAGCCCGCGAAGGCCGCGGTACCCAGCTGGTTGAGCGCGGCGTAGCCGGACAGGCCGACCTGGGCGCCGGTGAAGAACGTCATGCCGAGGATGACGCCGATGGTGCCGCCGATGACTGCCAGCGCGCCCGAACCGAGGGTGACCTCTGCCAGCAGCCGCACGATCTCGCGCGGGTAGTGCGAGATGGTCCGCGGGACCGCCAGGATCACGCGGATGTAGAACGAGAGCTCGTGCCCCAGGGTGTCGAGTCCCTTGAGCGGTCGCTCGTAGATGGCCTTCACGTTCGCCATGGCCCCGTCAACCCGTCTTCGGCGGCACGACTTGGAGGTAGATCGTGCTCAGGATGAAGTTGACGACGAACAGGAGCAGGAACGTGATGACGACGGACTCGTTGACCGCGTCACCCACACCCTTCGGACCGCCGGCGGCGTTCATGCCCTTGTAGGCGGCGACGATGGCGGCGATCAGGCCGAAGATGAGCGCCTTGACCATGCCGATCCACACGTCGGGCAGCTGGGCCAGGGCGGTGAAGCTGGCGAGGTAGGCCCCCGGGGTGCCGTCCTGGAGGACCACGTTGAAGACGTAGCCACCGGCCACGCCGACGACGCTGACCATGCCGTTGAGGAACACCGCGACGAGCATGCACGCGAGCACGCGAGGCGCCACGAGTCGTTGGATCGGGTCGATGCCCAGCACCATCATGGCGTCGAGCTCTTCACGGATCTTCCGGGCGCCGAGGTCGGCCGCGATCGCGGAGCCGCCGGCGCCGGCGATCAGCAGCGCGGTCGCGATCGGGCCGGCCTGCTGGATCACCGCCAGCACGGACGCGGTGCCGGTGAACGACTGCGCGCCGAACTGCTTGATCAGGCCACCCACCTGGAGCGCGATGACCGCACCGAAGGGGATCGCAACCAGCGCGGTCGGGATGATGGTGACCGACGCGATGAACCATGCCTGCTGCAGGAATTCACGCAGCTGGAAAGGGCGCCGGAACAGGCCCCGGCCAACGTCAAGAGCGAAGGCAAAGAGCTTGCCGGCGGTGCCGACAGGCCTGAGAGCCCGCGCAACCGTCGAGGACATAGGTATCCGTCAGAGCGCCTGCTGGGAACCGCTGGCGTGCTCGGCCTCTTTGGTGAACGACCCGGGAGGCGGAGTGATGCCATTTTGTCGACACCACTCACCGGGCGGCCGCTGGCTGCGCCGGGGAATGCCGTTCGACGGCTCGAGCTGGAGGGGGATCGGGGGCAGCGGCGGAAGGTGCAGGTCCTTCTCCGCTGCCAGCTGGTCGGCGTCCTTCTCCTCCGACATGCCGATGGGGCCGACGGTCTGGGCGTTGAGGAACTGCCGGACCACGGGCTCGTCGGAGGAGAGGAGCATCTCGCGGGGGCCGTACATCGCAAGGTGCTTGTGGTAGAGCAGGCCGATCTGGTCGGGCACCACCCGGACGCTGTGGACGTCGTGCGTCACGATCAGGAAGGTCGCGTCGATCTGGGCGTTCAGGTCGATGAAGAGCTGGTTGATGAACGAGGTGCGGACCGGGTCGAGACCCGAGTCCGGCTCGTCGATGAGGAGGATCTCCGGGTCGAGCACCAGCGCCCGGGCGAGGCCGGCCCGCTTGCGCATGCCGCCGGAGATCTCACCGGGGAGCTTGAACTCGGCGCCGAGGAGACCGACCAGGTCCATCTTCTCCATGACGATGTCGCGGATCTCGGTCTCGGTCTTCTTGGTGTGCTCGCGCAGCGGAAAGGCCACGTTGTCGTACAGGTTCATCGAACCGAACATCGCGCCGTCCTGGAACAGCACGCCGAACAGCTTGCGGACCTCGTAGAGCTCCTTCTCCGAGCACGAGGCGATGTCGGTGCCTTCGATCAGGATCGAGCCCTCGTCGGGCTTGATCAGCCCGATCAGCGCCTTGAGGAAGACGGACTTGCCGGTGCCGGACGGGCCCAGCATGACGGAGATCTCGCCGGCAGGCAGGGTGAGCGAGACGCCCTTCCAGATGAGCTGCTTCCCGAACTGCTTGGTCAAGTTCGTCACTGCTACATCGACGCCCATTGCTTGCTCCCTTCCTCCCACCGTTGCCGGTCCGGTGCTCCGCCGAGGAGCACCACATACTCAAAAGCGGCTGCGTGTGAACAACGCAGTCGCGGCCCGCACGTTACGCGGTGAGCGTGGCCGACGTCACCCGGCCTCCGTATCCGGGACACGTTGTCCTACTGGTGAGTACGGCGGGCGCCCGCCGACGGCCGGACGAGCAAGAGGCGGGCCCCCTTCCGGGGACCCGCCTCTTGACGGTGATGCAGGTGGGACGTCAGGCCGTCACTTGAGGGTGACGGTGGCACCGGCGGCCTCGAGGGCCTCCTTCGCCTTGTCCGCAGCGTCCTTGGTGGCCTTCTCCAGGACCGGCTTGGGCGCAGCCTCGACGAGGTCCTTGGCCTCCTTGAGGCCGAGCGAGGTCAGCGCGCGCACCTCCTTGATGACGTTGATCTTCTTCTCGCCAGCGGCCTCGAGGATGACGTCGAACTCGTCCTGCGCAGCGGCCTCCTCGGCACCGGCGGCGGGACCACCGGCAGCGGGGGCGGCGGCAACGGCGACCGGAGCGGCGGCGGTGACGCCGAAGGTCTCCTCGAACTGCTTCACGAACTCGGAGAGCTCGATGAGGGTCATCTCCTTGAACGCGTCGAGGAGCTCGTCAGTGCTGAGCTTCGCCATGATGGCTTACCTTTCGTTGGTGGCCGACCGCGCGTCGCGGCCGGACCTGGCCGATAATTGGGTATTCAGGTGGTGGTGGACCGGGACCTTCAGGCCTCGGTGGTGTCGCCCTCGTCGGAGGCGGCCTCGGCGGCAGGCTCCTCAGGAGCCGCCTCCTCGGCGGAGGCCTCGTCGGTGGGAGCCTCGACGGTCTCGGCGACGGGCGCCTCGACCGCAGGGGCCTCCTCGGCGGCGGCGGGCTCACCCGCACCACCTGCGAGGATCGAGGGGTCCTCAGCGGCCTTCGCCTGGAGGGCACCCGCGAGACGGGCGGCCTGGGCGAGCGGCGCGTTGAGGAGGTAGACGGCCTGGCTCAGCGAGGCGAGCATCGCGCCCGCCAGCTTGCCCAGGAGGACCTCGCGGGACTCGAGATCGGCCAGCTTGGCGATCTCGGCCGGCTCGAGGGCCTTGCCGTCGAGTACTCCACCCTTGATGACAAGGGCGGGGTTGGCCTTGGCAAAGTCACGCAGACCCTTCGCCGCCTCGACGACGTCGCCCGTGATGAAGGCGACGGCGGTCGGGCCGGTGAGGAGCTCGTCGAAGCCCTCGATCCCCGCGTCCTTGGCGGCGATCTTGGCCAGCGTGTTCTTGACCACGGCGTAGCTGGCGTTCTCACCGAGGGAGCGCCGCAGGTCCTGCAGCTGCTTCACGGTGAGACCGCGGTAGTCGGTCAGCACAGCACCGGCGGCGTCACTGAAGGACTCAGTGATCTCCGCGACGGCGACCTGCTTGTCTGCCCGCGCCATGGGTCTCCTTCCGGATCTGACCACCGGCTGGAGGCCCCGGAACGAGGAACGCCCTGAGCGCAGGCGCTCAGGGCGTGGACATCGGCTGCACCGAAGGCGCAACTGCTGGTCATGCTCTGATCCCCTGCGCAGGCCATCCGCATCCGCGGAACCTTCGGTCAGGGCTGAGGCAGCCCGGACGACCGGCGGTCTTAAGGTTTCGGGAGCAACAGTACGGCGGTGCGCCGTACCCCGACCGAAATCTCCGTGGTCACCGGTGGGCGAGCCGTCTCGAGACCCAGAGCAATCCGGGTGCGACCGGGGCAGGAGTCACTGGCACGATGGACCCGTGACCGCCCTGACCGCGATTCCCGCCGACCAGCTCGCCGAGCGCCTCGCCGCGCTGCGTGCCGACTACGAGGAGCTCCAGGCGTCGGGCCTGGCGCTCGACCTCACCCGCGGCAAGCCCGGAGCCGACCAGCTCGACCTGTCCGAGGGGCTGCTGAACCTGCCGACCGGCCACAAGGACCGCTCCGGCACCGACGTGCGCAACTACGGCGGGCTCGAGGGTCTCACCGAGCTGCGTGAGGTCTTCGCGGACCTGCTCGGCGTCGACACCGCCCAGGTCGTCGCGGGGGGCAACTCGAGCCTCACGATGATGTACCAGGTCGTCAGCTGGCTGCTCTCCCACGGCGGCCCGGACTCCCCGCGGCCGTGGTCGCAGGAGGAGACGGTCAAGTTCGTCTGCCCGGTCCCGGGCTACGACCGGCACTTCACGATGCTGGCCGAGCTCGGCATCGAGATGGTCACCGTGCCGATGCACGACGACGGTCCGGACGTCGCCGCCGTCCGCGCACTGGTCGCGGACGACCCGTCGGTGAAGGGCATGTGGCTGGTTCCGACCTACGCCAACCCGACCGGAGCCGTGTGCTCGACCGGGGTTGCCGCGGACCTGATGGCGATGCCGACCGCGGCGCCGGACTTCCGGATCCTGTGGGACAACGCCTACGTCGTCCACCACCTCACCGACGTCGAGACCAAGAGCGCCGACGCGCTCGGTCTCGCCTCGGCGTCCGGTCACCCCAACCGGCCGATCATGTTCGCGTCGACGTCGAAGATCACCTTCGCCGGCGCAGGTGTCGCCGCGCTGGCGGCGTCGCAGGAGAACAAGCAGTGGTACCTCAAGCGCCTCTCCTTCGCCGCCATCGGTCCCGACAAGATCAACCAGCTGCGCCACGTCGAGTTCTTCGGCGACGCCGACGGCGTCCGCACACACATGCGCAAGCACCGCGACCTGATCGCCCCCAAGTTCGCCGCGGTGCAGGCTGCCCTCAGCAGCCGGCTGGACGGGCTCGGGATCGCGACCTGGAGCCGACCGGTCGGCGGCTACTTCGTCGACCTCAACGTCCTGGACGGAACCGCGGCCCGGGTCGTGCAGCTCGCCAAGGAAGCCGGCATCGCGCTCACGCCCGCCGGCTCGGCCTTCCCCCACGGCAAGGACCCTGACGACCGCAACATCCGACTGGCCCCGACCTTCCCGGCGCTCAGCGAGGTCGAGGCAGCCATGGCCGGCGTGGCCGTCTGCGTCGAGCTCGCCGCGCTGGAATCGCTGGTCGAGTAGGCGGCGCGAGGGACGAGCGCCGGCGTATCGAGACCTCGTGAGGTAAAGCAAAGCCCCGGCCACCCACATGGGAGTGGCCGGGGTCCGCTTCGTCTCACCGGGTCTCGATACGCCCCTCCCGCCTCTGATCGGCGGGCTCGCGAGCTCACTCGCCGGGCGTGCCATCCTCGGCAGCGACGTTCTTGACCCGGTTGGGGTCGACCTGGACACCCGGGCCCATGGTCGTGGACACGGTGACCTTCTTCAGGTAGCGGCCCTTGGAGCTGGCGGGCTTGAGCCGCAGCACCTCCTCGAGGGCAGCGGCGTAGTTCTCCACGAGCTGCGTCTCGTCGAACGACGCCTTGCCGATGATGAAGTGCAGGTTGGCGTGCCGGTCGACGCGGAACTCGATCTTGCCGCCCTTGATGTCGGTGACGGCCTTGGCCGGGTCCGGGGTGACGGTGCCGGTCTTCGGGTTCGGCATCAGGCCACGCGGACCGAGGACACGACCGAGCCGGCCGACCTTGCCCATCATGTCGGGGGTCGCGACGACGGCGTCGAAGTCGAGCCACCCGCCGGCCACCTTGTCGATGAGCTCGTCGCCACCGACGATGTCGGCGCCGGCCTCACGGGCGGCCTCGGCCTTGTCACCGTTGGCGAACACCAGGACGCGAGCGGTCTTGCCGGTGCCGTGCGGGAGGTTGACGGTGCCGCGCACCATCTGGTCCGCCTTGCGCGGGTCGACGCCGAGGCGCATCACCACGTCGACGGTCTCGTCGAACTTCTTCTTGCTGGTGGTCTTGGCGATCTTGATCGCGGTCAGCGGCGCGTAGAGCTCGTCCTTGTTGAACGTCTCGCTCGCTGCGCGGTAGGTCTTGCTGCGCTGCATCTGCTTTCTCTTCTCTGCTGGAAAGTGTGTGGTTAACGGGCCAGCGCGGCCCTCCCACCGGGGTTCAGTCGGTCTTGACGCCCATCGAGCGGGCAGTGCCCTCGACGATCTTCATCGCGGCCTCGATGTCGTTGGCGTTGAGGTCGGGCATCTTGGTCTCGGCGATCTCGCGCACCTGGTCCTTGGTCAGCTTGCCGACCTTCTCCTTGTGCGGGACGCCCGAGCCCTTCGTCAGCCCGGCAGCCTTCTTGATCAGCTCGGCCGCCGGCGGGGTCTTGGTGATGAAGGTGAACGACCGGTCCTCGTAGATCGTGATCTCGACCGGGATGACGTTGCCGCGCATGGACTCGGTCTGCGCGTTGTACGCCTTGCAGAAGTCCATGATGTTGACGCCGTGCGGACCGAGGGCGGTACCGACCGGCGGTGCCGGGGTTGCGGCGCCAGCCTGCAGCTGCACCTTGACCAGCGCGGCGATCTTCTTCTTGGGAGGCATTCCTGTATCTCTCTCTTCTCGTGGTCATGACGAGGAGCACGTCGTACGCCTCTGCCACCTGTTGCTCGAGCAACCTGCCTATTGTCCGGCTTGTCGTCGTGCCTGTGAAATTGCGGTGGGCTCTCGGCTCGCCGGGTCTCGATACGCCCGGTCGCGGCCTCGTCCCTCGGCCGCGCGGGCTACTCGACCTCTTCGGCCGACGCGAGTCCGCTCGTTCCTCGCGGCTCTCGCTGGCGCTCAGACCTTCTGGACTTGCGAAAAGCTCAGCTCGACCGGGGTCTCCCGGCCGAAGATCTCGACCAGCGCCTTGAGGCGCTGGGACTCCGCGTTGATCTCGGTGATCGTGGCGTGCAGCGTGGCGAACGGCCCGTCCACCACCATCACCGAGTCGCCGACACCGAAGTCGGCGACCTCGATCGGCTTCTTCGCAGTCGAGGCGCCGGAGGTGCCGGCGGCGGCACCGCCGTCGGCCTCGGTGGGAGCCGCGTGGACCGCGGACGGCGCCAGCATCTTCTCGACCTCGTCCATGCTCAGCGGCACCGGCTGGTGGCTGTGGCCGACGAAGCCGGTCACCGAGGGCGTGTGCCGCACGGCGGCCCAGGACTCGTCGGTGAGGTCCATCCGGACCAGGACGTAACCCGGGAGCACGGTGCGCCGGACCATCTTGCGCTGGCCGTTCTTGATCTCGGCCACTTCCTCGGTGGGGACCACGATCTCGTGGATGTAGTCCTCCATGTTGAGGGAGTGGATGCGGTTCTCCAGGTTGTGCTTCACCCGGTTCTCCATGCCGGAGTAGGTGTGCACGACGAACCAGTCGCCCGGCTTCATCATCAGCTCGCGGCGGAAGGCCTCCAGCGGGTCGAGCTCCTCGGCCGGCGCGCCCTCGGCAGCGGCGTCCTCCTCGGGGACCTCGTCGCCCTCGACCAGCGCCTCGTCGAGCGCGTCATCGACCGGTGCCTCGTCGACCGCTACCTCTTCGACCAGGGCCTCGTCAGTCGGAACCTCGGCCTCCTCAGGGGTCGACTCGACACCCTCGGTCTGCTCGGGGGTGACCTCGAGCTCCTCGGGGGTGGTGACGTCGCCCGTCTCCGGGGAGTCGTGCTGCTCCGACACGTGTTGCTCCATCAGTTGCTGTTGGCTGGGGTGCGACCTGGGGTGACGCCGGTGTCAGCGTCGGTCACACGTCATCTCCGCCGGTGAAGACCGCGAACACCAGCTTGCCGAGACCGAGGTCCAGCAGCGAGACGATCGTGATCATCACCAGCACGAAGGCCATGACGACGAAGAAGTAGGTCACCAGCTGCTCGCGGGTCGGGTAGACCACCTTGCGAAGCTCGGCGACCACCTGGCGGTAGAACGTCAGCGGGCTGGTGCGCCGTTCGCCGGACTTGCCGGCGTCGGACTTGCGACCCTTCTGGGTCGCGCTGCTGTCCGACACGCTGCTCACCTCTTCAACTTCTGTCTGGTTCTCGTCTGGTCCTGCAGGGCACGAGGGACTTGAACCCCCAACCTTCGGTTTTGGAGACCGATGCTCTGCCAGTTGAGCTAGTGCCCTCCGACGACCATCCCTCAAGCTCGATCAGCCCGGTCTCCTCGCACTCGCGACCACCGTCACGAGGGCGCGACTCACCATTGGGGGAAAGCCACCAAGGGTGGAGTCTACGCACCCGCGACCAAGCGGACCAAAAGCAGTACGACGACGCTCGGCGGCGCTCGCGGGGTCATCCAGGTGGGTGCCGACCCGGCGCGAGCGCGAGCAACCGAGGAAGGCCCCTCTACGATCGCCGGATGCGGGACCCTCACTCACTTCCGAAGGCGCACCTGCACCTGCACTTCACCGGGTCCATGCGGCACGCGACGCTGCTCGAGCTCGCCGAGCGCGACGGCATCCACCTTCCCGACGCCCTCGTGTCGGAGTGGCCGCCGCATCTGACAGCGGCCGACGAGAAGGGCTGGTTCCGCTTCCAGCGCCTGTACGACGTGGCGCGGTCGGTGCTCCGCACCGAGGACGACGTACGACGGCTCGTGCGCGAGGCCGCGGAGGACGACGTCGCGGACGGTGGTCGGTGGCTGGAGATCCAGGTCGACCCGAGCGGCTACGGCGCACGGTTCGGCGGCATCACGGCGTTCACGGACCTGGTGATCGACGCGGTCCGCGACGCGAGCGACCGCACCGGGCTCGGGATGGCAGTGGTCATCGCGGCCAACCGGACCCGCCATCCCCTCGACGCCCGGACCCTGGCCCGGCTCGCCGGCCAGTACGTCGACCGCGGCGTGGTCGGGTTCGGGTTGTCGAACGACGAGCGACGCGGGACCACCGCCGACTTCGCCCCGGCGTTCGACATAGCCCGACGGGCCGGCCTGCTGCTCGCTCCGCACGGAGGAGAGCTGCGGGGACCCGAGCACGTGCGGACCTGTCTGGACGCCCTCCATGCCGACCGGCTCGGCCACGGCGTCCGGGCGGCCGAGGATCCCGACCTGCTGGGGCGGATCGTCGACGCGGGTGTCGTCCTCGAGGTGTGCCCCGTCTCGAACGTCGCCCTCGGTGTCTACTCCGACCTGACGTCGGTCCCGTTGCCCGCACTGCTGGCGGCCGGAGCCACGATCGCGCTGGGGGCCGACGACCCGCTGCTCTTCGGCTCCCGGCTGGCCGGGCAGTACGCCACGATGCGTGCCGCGCACGCCCTGTCCGACGAGGACCTGGCGGAGCTCGCACGGATGTCTTTTCGCGCCAGCCGCGCGCCCGACGACCTCCGCAAGCGGGCCGAGGCCGACATCGACGCCTGGCTGGCCGACGAGTGACCGGGCGCTAGGGCGCTCCGCGCCGGGTCAGAGCGAACAGCCCACCAGGACGGGTTCGTTGACCAGGGTGATCCCGTAGGACGCCGCGACACCGTCGCGGACCTCGCGCGCGAGCGCGACCACGTCGTCGGCTGTGGCTCCACCGCGGTTGGTCAGCGCCAGGGTGTGCTTGGTCGACACGCCGCCCGGCCGCCGTCGCGGCCCAGCCCGTAGCCCTTCCCGAAGCCGGCCCGCTCGATGAGCCAGGCCGCGCTGGTCTTCACCCACCCTTCGTCCGCGGTGGGCCAGGACGGCGCGCCTTCGGGCACCTCGGTCGCAGGCACGACCGGGTTGGTGAAGAACGACCCGGTGCTCCACGTGTCGTGGTCGGCGGGGTCGAGCACCATCCCCTTGCTGGCGCGCAGGCCGAGGACCGCCGCCCGGACGTCGGCCAGCGGCGCGCGCTGCCCGGGCTCGACCCCGAGGCTGCGGGCGAGCTCGGCGTAGGCCACCGGCGCGCCGAGCGTTCCGTGCCGGAGCTGGAAGGTCACCGCCAGCACGAGGTGCCGGCCGCCGTTGGCGTCGTACCGGTCGATCTTGAACCGCGAGGTGCGGTAGCCGAAGCCGCAGTCGGCCACCGCGAACGTGCGGATCCCGTTGAGCTTGCGGTCCCACACCCGCACCGACGCGATCGTCTGCGAGACCTCCTGGCCGTAGGCGCCGACGTTCTGGATCGGCGTCGCGCCGACCGAGCCCGGGATCCCCGACAGTGCCTCGATGCCGACCCACCCACGCTCGACCGCCAGGGCGACGAGGTCCTCCCAGCTCTCCCCCGCGGCGACGGTCACCAGCACCCCGCCGCAGGTCGGGTCTTCGACCGGTCCGCCTTCACCTACGTCCGCGGTCACGCCGCGGGTCGCGACCTCGACCACGGTGCCCGCGAAGCCGTCGTCGGCGACCACCAGGTTGCTGCCACCGCCCAGCACCAACACGGGCTCGCCCGCGGCGTCGGCAGCGGAGACCGCAGCGACCAGCTCCTCCTCGGTCGTCGCCCGCACCCAGGCGCGGGCGGGCCCGCCGAGCCGCAGGGTGGTGTGGTCCGCGAGTCGGTCACCCGACACGAACAACCGCCTTGGGCGCGCCGAGCACCTTGTCGCCGGCGCAGGTGACCTCGAGTGCGATCGTCGCTCGGCCCTCGCCGACGCTCTTCACGGTCCCGCTGATCCGCACCGTCGTGCCGCCCTCGGCGGGCACGACGACCGGGGCGGTGAACTTGCAGCCGATCTCGACCACCTCGGCGTCGTCGGTCCAGGTCGCGACCGCGGTCGCAGCCAGGGCCATCGTGTACATCCCGTGCGCGATCACCCCGGGCAGCCCGACCAACCGGGCGATCGCCTCGTCCTGGTGGATCGGGTTCTGGTCGCCGGAGACGTCCGCGTAGGCGACCAGGTCGCTGCGTCGTACGACGAACTCCTGGGGCTCCAGCTCGGCGCCGGCCTCGAGGACGCTCATCTCGGGGTCCCCGCGACGTTGTTCGGAAGAACGAAGGGGAGGAGAACGCCGTGGGGTGATCTCATGCTTCGGCCCGGTGGACGATGGTGGCACCGGCGGTGCAGACCAGCTCGCCGTCGGCGTCGGTGATCGTGCTCGTGGTGCGCAGGATGTCGGTGCCCTCGATCTGTCGCAGCCCGGTGACGCTGAGGGTCGCGCTGAGCTCGTCGCCGATGACGATCGGCCGCTCGTAGGCGAACTTCTGGTCGCCGTGCACGATCCGCGCCAGCTCGACCTGCTCGACCTCGAGGAAGTCGAGCAGCGCACGGAAGGTCACCACGATCGGGAACGTCGCCGGGACGCGTTGCGTACCGGCACCGGTGGCGGAGGCGAACGCCGCGACGTCGGTCTCGGTCACCAGGTAGGGAGGGGTCGGCGGGAACGCCCGGCCGATGAGCGACGGGTCTATCGGCATACCCGTCACTCTAGAGGGAGGTGCTGCCGGACGACGACGTGCACGACGCCCCGCTCTCGCGGGGTCGGACTGGCCCCGTGAAAAGACAACGACCCGGACTCCCCAGGGAGCCGGGTCGGTCAGCCGAGAGAGCGTTCAGCGGGTCTCGCGGTGCTCCGTGTGCTTCCGGCACCGCGGGCAGAACTTCGACAGCTCGAGGCGGTCGGGGTCGTTGCGCCGGTTCTTCTTCGTGATGTAGTTGCGCTCCTTGCAGTCCACGCAGGCGAGCGTGATCTTGGGGCGAACGTCGGAGCTCTTGCTGGCCACGGGAAGTCCTTGCTGCAGTCGTCTTGGGCGTTGTGCTTATTGCGTCGTCTGGCGTAGCGGGGGCGGGACTCGAACCCGCGACACCACGATTATGAGCCGTGTGCTCTAACCACCTGAGCTACCCCGCCAAGGGGTTCGGGCTGCCTCTCCAACGGGTGGGCGGGCATCCTTGCTCCCAGAGCCCCTTTACGGAATCGAACCGTAGACCTTCTCCTTACCATGGAGACGCTCTGCCGACTGAGCTAAAGGGGCAACGCCGCAGAACGATACAGGCCCGCTGGCGGTTGGACGAAATCCAGGGT
Source organism: uncultured Actinomycetota bacterium (assembly GCA_963724275.1). Classification (GTDB taxonomy): domain Bacteria; phylum Actinomycetota; class Actinomycetes; order Propionibacteriales; family Nocardioidaceae; genus Nocardioides. The sequence goes on from CAVRUB010000011.1 coordinate 185,196, forward strand.
CAGTCCTGGATCCGGGCCCACGGCCGGGCCTGCTCGAGCTCGTAGGCGAGCTCGATCAGGACCGCTTCCTGACCGAATCCGGAGCCCAGCATCATGCCCTGCGGAAGCCCGGTGGAGGTGGTCGCCAAGGGCAGCGAGACCGCTGGCGTGCCGGTCACGTTCTGCAGTGGGGTGAAGGTGACCCAATCCTTCAAGCGGTCGATCACGACCTCGTAGTCCTGGGTCGGGTCCAGGCGGCCGATCTTCGGCGTCGGGGTCGCCAGGGTCGGCGTCAGGCTGACGTCGTACCTCTCGAAGAAGAGGGCCGCGTCGTGGGCGCTGCGGCGCAAGCGCCACATCGCTCCGGGCAGCCGGTGGAAATTGCGGCGGGCGTGGCGGGCCAACCCCACGGTGAGCGCGTCGTGGTTGCCCGGGGTCCAGGTCTTGCCGCGCAGCCGGCGCCCGCCGGTGGTCAGGGCCAACGCCAGGCTCGCCCAGTAGAGGAGGAAGTCGTCGGCCAACGTGGCCGGTGCCGGCGCCTCGACCTCGATCACGGTGTGGCCGAGGTCCTCGAGCAGGCGCGCGGTCTGCTCGGTGAGCTGGGTGACCTCGGCATCAGCGCCACGGGAGAGCCCACTGGTGTTCATCGCGACCCGCAGCCGCTTGCGGCCGGGACGGGTCAGGTCACCGATCGGGGGCATTGCCAGCGGCCGGTAGACCCGCTCCGCCTCGCGGAAGAACGCGGCAGTGTCGCGGACACTTCGCGTCACCACGCCGTCAGCCATGATCTTGATCGGCATCTGCCGCATCGACGCGTCCTGGGCGAGCCGCCCGCGGCTGGGCTTGAGCCCCACCAGCCCGTTGACCGCAGCCGGGATCCGGATCGACCCGCCGCCGTCGTTGGCATGGGCGATCGGCACCGCCCCTGCGGCGACCAGCGCCGCGGATCCGGCGCTGGACGCGCCTGCGCTGTGCTCGACGTGCCACGGCGAACGCACGGGGCCCAGCCGTGGGTGCTCGCTGCTGGCACTGAAGCCGTACTCCGAGAGCTGGGTCTTCCCGAGCGGGATCAGTCCGGTCGCGAGGTACATCCGCGCGAAGTCGCCGTCCGCCTTGGCCGGGTGGGGCGTCCACGCGTCCGTGCCCTCCATCGTCGGCATGCCGGCGACGTCGACGTTGTCCTTGACGAAGGTCGGCACACCCGCGAAGAAGCCGCCGCGGGGGGTCCGCGCCTCACGGCGGGCGCGGTCGAAGTCCACGTAGGCGAGAGCGCCGAGAGCGTCCGCGACCTGCTCGGTGCGGGCGATGGCGGCGTCGACGACCTCAGGGATGGACACCTTGCCGGCCTGGAGGTGCTCGACGACGCCGACCGCGTCGAGGTCGCCGAGGGCGTCGTCGGAGAAGGCGTGCACGCGCGTCATGGGGGAACGTTAGCGTCGAGCCGGACTGTGCCGACGGGCGGTGTGAGCGCCCGGAGCGATCACGCTGCGCCGCGGCAGTGACAGCCCTCGACATGCGGGTCGAACAGCCCGAGGGCCTGCATCAGCGCGAACGCGGTAGTGGGTCCGACGAACGCGAACCCCCGCCGCTTGAGCTCCTTGGCCAGCGCGATGGACTCGGCGGAGGTTGTGGCGTCCGCAGCCGGTGGTGTCGACGGGGCGAAGCCGCGGATCAGCTGTTCGAGGCCGCCCTGCTCGCGCAGCCCGACGGTTGCGCGGGCGTTCTGGATCGTGGCTTCGATCTTGCTCCGGTTGCGGACGATCCGCGCGTCGCCCAGCAGCCGTTCGACGTCGGACTCGTCGAAGCCGGCGACGACGTCGGCACCGAAGTCCGCGAAGACCTCGCGGAAGGCCGGCCGCTTCGCGAGGATCGTGGCCCACGACAGTCCGGACTGGAACGCCTCGAGGGTCATCCGCTCGAAGTACGCCGACTCCCCCGCGACCGTCCTCCCCCACTCGCCGTCGTGGTAGTCGCGCATCGACCCCGGCCCGCCGGCCCAGGCGCAGCGGGCGACGCCGTCCTCACCGATCACCGGTCCCATGGCTGCCCATCATGCCCCGTCTCCGAATCAGACCCCCTGGTCCCCCGAATCAGACCTTCTGGTACGCCGAATCAGACCCCCTGGTGCCCCGAATCAGACCAATTGGCGCGCCGAGTCGGATGTGTTGGCGATCGACCAACCAATCGAACCGATTCGGTGCGCAAATGCAGCCGATTCGCAGCACCGATCCGGCCGATTCGGCGCACCAATGCGGCGGATTCGGGGTCAGCCGCGCTGCTTGAGGCGGGCGTTGGGGAGGTCGGGGGCGGGGATGGGGCGGAGGTGGTCGCCGGCCACGACGCCGAACCGACCGTCGGCGACGTCGGCGGAGTCGGGGACGACCGCGCCGTCGCGGGTGATCTGTCCCTGCCACTCCTCGCGGAAGCCGACCACCTCCTCGTGGGTGCGGCCGACGAAGTTCCACCACATCACGATCGACTCGCCGAAGGGCGTGCCGCCGAGCACCAGCACCCGTGCGCCCTCGTCGCCCGCGGTCAGGACGACGGTCCCGGCGCCTGCCGGCAGGTAGGCGAGGTGATCCTTCTCTGCAGTCGCGCCGTCGACGTGGACCGAGCCGAGGTCGACCAGCACGCCGTGCTCGAAGGTGGCGTCCACCTCGAGCGGGACCACCACCCCGGGGTCCAGGACGAGCTCCGCCCCGAGCAGCGGTGAGTACGTCGCCACCGGGGACGTGTCGCCGAGAAGGGTCCCGAGGAACACCCGCCCCCGCCAGCCGTCGCCAGAAAGCTCGGGCGGTGCGTAGTGCTCGAAGCCGGGGTCGGCATCCCGGCTCGCGTCGGGCAGCGCGACCCACAGCTGCGCGCCGTGCAACGTGGTCGTCGCGGCTGTGGACACCTCTGAGTGGCTGATGCCGCGGCCGGCGGTCATCAGGTTGACCTCGCCCGGCAGCACCATGGCGTGATGACCGGCGCTGTCGCGGTGCTCGATCTCGCCCTCGAACAGCCAGCTCACGGTCTGCAGCCCGGTGTGCGGATGGGGCGCCACCGACATGCCACCGGACTGCGCGACCGGGTCCGGTCCGTAGTGGTCGAGGAAGCACCAGGCCCCGATCAGGCTCCGCTCCCGTTGGGGCAGCGTCCGTCGTACGGTCATCGCCCGCGGGCCGCCGAGCGGCACCTCCCGCGGCAACATGACCTGCACACCCGGCGCGTCGGCCCCGCTGCACACCATCTCGTCGGGTCGTGCCTCCTCGTTGCTCACCCCACCATCCTCCCGCGAACCTCAACACGCGCCGTCGACGGGCTCGACCTCGGTGACCCGCCAGGGCCCCAGGAAGTTGGTGACCTCGATCTGCTGCGGCGCCCGGGTCGCCTCGCCCAGCTGGGTCGGCGCTCCCTCAGGCACGACGAGCCGGGTCGCGTCGACGCAGATGTCGATCCGGAGCACCATGTCGCGGGGTCGGGCGTCGAGGAACTCGATGACCACGTCACCGCCGTACGCGCGACCGTCGTACGCCGCGAAGGCCTCCCGGTAGGGGTCGACCACGTCCGCGGTGCCGTTGAACGACAGGAGCCGGTTGACCGCGCCCTCCCTGGCGGCCAGCCGCCGACCGCGCTCGAAGTCCACGTAGGTCTGCAGCGCCTGTTCGTAGACACCTTCCAGCTCCGGACGGTCGACGAGGTCCACGCCCTCCTCGGGATAGTCGGCCTCTGTGGCAGACGTCGAGGTCGTGGGCTCGTCCGCCGCCCCCGGCTCGTCCTCGGAGCAGCCGGCAGCGAGCAGGAGCAGGAGGACGAGCGCGGGCGCGAGGCGGTGGGTCATCACGGTCCGGCCACGCTACAACCGCGCGGCAGGTGGCAAACCCGCGGAACGCGCCGAAGCGTCAAAACGCCCAACTTGGCACCGATCGGGACCGGCTTCGGTCATCCTAGGGTCAGTGCGCGGACCTGCCTCGAAGCGCCAGCGTCCCCCAACACCTAGGAGCACCACATGACCATGCCACCGGAGCCTCCGGGCCCGCCGACCCCGCCGCCCGGCCCTCCCGACCCGCCGACGCCGCCTCCGAGTGGCGGCAGCTACCCCGCTGGAGGTGGCTACCCCGCCGGGCAGCCCGCGGGTGTCCCGCGACCCGGTGAGCTGCTCAACCGATTCCTCGCCCGGTTGATCGACCACGTGCTCCTCGTCGTGGTCTTCATCCCGATCTACATCGTCCTGAGCGCCATCATCTACTCGGGCTTCAGCACCTCGTTCGGCGAGTACTTCATCTTTTACACGCTCTCGGCCATCATCCAGGCGGCCCTGTTCCTGGGGTACTTCTCCTTGATGGAGTCCAACCGAGGGCAGACCGTGGGCAAGATGATCCTCAAGCTGCGGACCTACGGCCCTGACGGCGTGAACAACCCGACCATGCAGGAAGCGGTCAAGCGCAACGCGTACACCGCCCTCGGCGTGCTGAGCATCATCCCGTTCATCGGATGGTTCTTCCTGGGTTGGGCGGCGCCGATCGCAGCGATGATCTTCATCGCGGTCACGCTCAACAACGACCAGCCCAACCACCAGGGCTGGCACGACAAGTTCGCCGGCGGCACACAGGTCAAGCAGATCGGCTGAGCACCGGCTCGGCCTCGACCGGCCGAGCTACCCCAGAAGGGGCGTCATCCGCTGGGTGACGCCCCTTCTGCACGCCGGCCGCCCGTGGAGACCCGGACGAGGCTCGCGTACGGCTCACCAGATGCGCACGAGTCGGGTCGCGCCATCGCGTCGGCTACCTTTCGGCCATGGGTCTGCTCACTCCGGTCGCAGTGAAGATCGGCTCGGTGTCCTGGATGCCGAAGCTGCTCCCCCAGATCGTCTGGACCGACAACCTGGTGCACCGGGTCACCCGCAACCGGTACGGGATCCTCGACATCGCCGGTCTCCCCAGCCTGGTGCTGACGGTGCCCGGTCGGAAGAGCGGCATCCCCCGGTCGACCAACCTGCTGACCGTCCCGGACGGCGACGAGTGGCTCATCGCCGGGTCCTACTTCGGGGCGCCGAAGTCGCCGATCTGGGTCGCCAACCTCCGCGCCACCGACACCGCCACCATCCGCTACCGCCGCGATGAACACACCGTCACCTGGCGCGAGATGACGGGTGACGAGCGCGACCAGGCCTGGCAGACGATGCGGGCGCTCTGGCCGAACTTCGACAAGTACGCCGAGCGCACCGACCGGGTGATCCCGGTGTTCAGGCTCACCGCCGCCCAGCAGTAGCCCGGCGCGCTCCGATCGGGCGCGCCACTGCTCACCGGGTCCGTTTGGTGAGCGATGCCTAACATTGGTTTGGCTAGCCTTATATTGAGCCTGTGACGCCCCCGCTGCCGATGCGCGCGCCTGACCGCGCCACCCGGTCCCGCACGGGCGTCGGGTTCGCCGCCGACCTCGCGCAGCACGGCGGACGGCCGGCCCTGATCGCCGGGACCGAGGTCCTGACCTACGACGACCTCGCGGGTCAGGTCGCTCGATCGCAGGCGCAGCTCGGGCCTGACCAGCAGCTGGTCGGCCTGGTCCCCGCGCCGACGGTCGAGTTCGTGGCCGCCTACCTGGCCGCGCTCGCGGGGGGCCACGCCGTGCTCCTGTCCCGTGACCAGGTGCTCCTGCGCGCGTACGGCGCGAGCGCGGCCTGGACCGACGGCGGCTTCGCGCCGACCGGCCGCCCGGAGCCGGCCCTCCACCCCGACCTGCGGCTGCTGCTCAGCACGTCCGGCTCGACCGGCTCACCCAAGCTGGTCCGCCTGTCGCAGGTCAACCTCGAGAGCAACGCCACAGCGATTGCGTCCTACCTCGGGCTGACCGCGGACGACCGGGGGATCACCACGCTCCCACTGGACTACTGCTACGGCTTGTCCGTGCTGCACAGCCATCTGGCCGTGGGTGCATCCGTCGTGCTCACCGACCTGTCGGTCGCGGAGTCCGGGCTCTGGGACCTCGCGCGAGAGACCGGCGTCACCTCCTTCGCCGGAGTGCCCTACACGTTCGACCTGCTCGACGCGGCCGGGTGGCCGGAGCTCCCCACCCTGCGCCGAATCACCCAGGCGGGTGGCCGGTTGGCGCCGGACCGGGTCCGCACGGTCGCGGAGCGCGGTCGGCGCGAGGGCTGGGACCTGTTCGTGATGTACGGCCAGACCGAGGCGACGGCCCGGATGGCATACCTGCCGCCCGAGCTGACGGCGGCCCACCCCGCTGCGATCGGCGTCGCGATCCCCGGCGGTGCGCTGCGGGTCGAGCCCGTCGACGGTGCGGTCGGGCACCCGGACGACGTCGGCGAGCTCGTCTACACCGGCCCGAACGTGATGATGGGCTACGCCCACGGCGCCGCCGACCTGGCTCGCGGCGCAGAGCTCACCGAGCTGCGCACCGGCGACCTCGCCCGGCAGAACGACGCAGGCCTGTTCGAGGTCGTGGGCCGTCGTGCCCGCTTCGCCAAGCTGTTCGGCCAGCGGATCGATCTCGACCGGGTCGAGAACCTGCTGACCCTGGAGGACCACGAGGCGGCCTGCGCGGAGTCCGCCGACGCAAGCCGGTTGGTCGTCGCCCTGGCGGGCGAGGCCGACCGGGTCGCGATCGAGGAGGTCAGGGCGACCGCCGTCGGCGCGACCGGGCTGCCCGAGCACGCCGTCGCCGTCGTCCCTGTCCCGGCGGTGCCGCGCCTCCCCAACGGCAAGGTCGACCAGTCGGCGGTCGCGCTGCTCGACGCTCCGCGCGCAGACGCCCCCGAGGTGTCGACCGACGAAGCGCTGACGGCGCTGTACGCCGCCGTGCTCGGCCGGCACCAGGTCACCCCCGCCGACACGTTCGCCAGCCTCGGCGGCGACTCGCTGTCGTACGTCGAGCTGTCGCTGCGCCTGGAGCGCAGGCTCGGCCGGCTGCCGTCGGACTGGCCCGACCGGACGATCGGCGACCTCGCCACGATGGCGGGCCGGTCACGGCGGTCAGGCTGGGTGCGGCTCGAGACCGGGATCCTGCTGCGCGCGGCCGCGATCGTGATGATCGTCGGCAGCCACACCAACTTGTTCGTCCTGGTGGGCGGTGCCCATGTGCTGCTGGCCGTGGCTGGCGCGAGCTTCGCGCGCTTCCACCTAGCGGGCACCGCCCCGCGCGAGCGCGGCCGCAACCTCGTCCGCTCGATCGCGCGGATCGCCGTACCCACCGCAGCGTGGGTCGCGGCAGTCCTGCTGATCAGCGGACAGTACGGCTGGCGCAACGTCCTGCTGCTCAACGACGCGCTCGGTCCGCGCAGCTGGCACGAACCGGAGTGGCACTTCTGGTTCATCGAGGTGCTCGTCTACCTCCTGGTCGTCGCGGGCGCGGTCACTGCGATCCCTTGGGTCGCGGCGTGGGAGCGGCGGTCGCCGTACTGGTTCGCCGTCGTGCTCGTCGTAGCGGGCCTGGTCCCGCGGTTCTGGGCCACCTCCACGGGGTACGGCGGCGACGTAATCCACTCGTCGCTGTTCGTCGCCTGGCTGTTCGCGGGTGGATGGGCCGCGACCCGGGCGCGCCACGCCGGTCACCGTGTCCTGCTGTCCGCGCTGCTGGTCGCCGGCCTCGTCGGTTTCTGCGACGACCCGGTCCGTGAGGCAACGATCGCCCTCGGTCTGTTGGCGTTGGTCTGGCTCCCCACGGTGCCGTTGCCGCGCGCGGCCATCGGCGTCGTCGGTCAGGTGGCGGGCGCATCGCTCTACGTCTACCTGACGCACTGGCAGGTCTATCCGCACTTCGAGCACCGTCTGCCCGTGGCGGGTCTGCTCGCCTCGCTCCTGGTCGGCATCGCCGTCTGGCGGCTGGTCGACCACGTCTCCGACCTGGGCCGCCGCCGCTGGCGCGGAACCGAAGCCCTGTCTCCGCTGCTCAACCCCATCAGCAAGGAAACCCGATGAGCCTCACCCGTTCCGCAGCCGGTCTGGCCGCGCTGGCCCTCGGCCTCCCGTTCCTCGCCGCGTGCAGCGACGACGAGCCCCAGCTGGTGATCTACAACGCCCAGCACGAGCAGCTGCTGGACGAGATCGTGCCGGCGTTCGAGGAGGAGACGGGAATCGAGGTCGAGCTCCGCAACGCCAAGGACCTCGAGCTGTCCAACCAGCTCGTCCAGGAGGGCGACGCCTCCGACGCGGACGTCTTCCTCACCGAGAACTCCCCGGCGATGTCTCAGGTGGAGAAGGCCGGCCTCTTCCAGGAGCTGCCCGCCGACATCCTCGACGTGATCCCCGAGATGTACCGCCCTGCCAGCGGCCTCTGGACCGGGTTCGTCGCGCGGTCAACCGTGCTCGTCTACAACACCGACCTGGTCGAGGAGTCCGAGCTGCCTGCGTCGATCATGGACCTCGCCGATCCCGAGTGGGCCGGACGCCTCTCCTTCTCGCCGACCGGCGCCGACTTCCAGGCCATCGTGGCCGCGATCCTCGAGCTCGAGGGCGAGGAGGCCACCCGCGCCTGGCTCGAGGGGATCGAGGAGAACGGCACCGTCTACGACGGCAACAACGTCGTGCTCGAGGCAGTCGACTCGGGCGAGTCCGAGGTGGGCATCGTCTACCACTACTACTGGGAGCGGGACCGGGCCGAGGGCGGCGACGTCAGTGACGGCAGCGAGCAGCACTACTTCATCGGACCAGGATCCGGGCGCCTTCGTGAGCGTCTCGGGCGCGGGCATCCTGGAGTCCAGCGACATGAAGGACGAGGCGGAGGAGTTCATGGAGTTCCTCGTCGGTGAGGAGGGCCAGCAGATCATCGCCGACAGCTACGCCCTGGAGTACCCGCTCAACCCCGACGTCGTGCTGGAGCAGGGCGTCAAGCCGTTCGACGAGCTCGAGCCGCCCGTGGTCAACGTCTCCGACCTCGACTCCGAGGCCGTCGTCGACCTGATGACGGAGGCGGGCTTCCTCTGAGCCTCACCCTCACCGGACCCGAGCGCGGCACGAGGCAGCCTCGGCAGCTTGCCGGAGGCGCCTCGCCCTTGCTGCTCGCGGTCGGTCTCGCGATCGCTGCCCTGAGCCTGGTGCCGCTCGGCTACGTGATCTGGACGACGGCCGAGCTCGGCGTCCGCGAGGCGATCGACTTCCTGTGGCGACCGCGGATCGGCGAGCTGTTGTGGAACACCGTGCGCCTGCTCGTCGCCGGGGTCCTCGCCAGCACGGTCCTGGGCGTGGGTGGCGCGTGGGTCGTCGAGCGGACCGACGTACCCGGCCGGGGGTGGTGGCACGGCCTCATGTGCGCCCCGCTCGCCGTACCGGCGTTCGTCAACGGCTACGGCTGGGTGTCGACCACCCACGCCGTGCAGTCCTTCCCCGGCGCCGTGATGGTCGTGACGCTGTCGTACTACCCGTTGGTGTACCTGCCCACCGTCGCCGCCCTGCGCCGTCTCGACCCGGCCGTCGAGGAAGTCGCCACCTCGCTCGGCCGGAGCGGCTGGAGCGTCTTCACGCGGGTGACCCTCCCCGCGATCAGCCCGGCCGTCCTCGGCGGTGCGCTGCTCGTGGGCCTCCACCTGCTGGCGGAGTACGGCGCGCTCCAGCTGCTCAACTACCCGACCCTGACCACGGCGATCCTCCAGCAGTACGCCACCGTCTTCAACGGGCCGGAGGCCACGCTGCTCGCGCTGGTCCTGGTCACCTTCTGCCTGCTGCTGCTGGGTCTGGAGCTGGTGCTGCGCGGCCACCGCCGCCGCGCGCGGGTCGGCTCCGGGGCGAGCGGGGTGCCTCACCGGATCCGGCTCGGACGGTTCCGGGTGCCGGTCGTCGCGGCGATGACCGCGCTCGCGCTGTGGGCACTGGCAGTGCCGATCGGCGCACTGGTCCGGTGGCTGGTCCGGGGTACGTCGACCTCGGTCGACGTCGCCGAGCTGACCAGTGCGATCTGGACCACCCTCGGGCTGGCCCTCGGAGGGGGCCTGATGGCGACGGCGGTCGCCGTACCCGTGGTGTGGCTGGCGGTCCGGCACCGTGGGCTGCTGACCACGGCGATCGAACGCAGCGTCTACACCGCCAGCGCGATGCCCGGGATCGTGATCGCGCTGGCGCTCGTGACCGTCTCCATCCGAGTGGTCCCGTCGCTGTACCAGACTCTGGTCGTGCTGCCTCCTCGGCTACACGATCCTGTTCCTGCCTCGTGCGGTGGTGAGCGTGCGGTCGACGTTCGAGCTGGTGCCCCCCGGCCTCGAGGAGGTCGCGCGCAACCTCGGGTGCACCGGCCCGGCCGTCGCCCGGCGGGTGACCCTGCCGCTGGTGCTGCCGGGGCTGACGGCCGCGACGGCGCTGGTCGCGCTCGCGGTGGCGACCGAGCTCACCGCGACCTTGCTGCTGGCGCCGCTGGGCACCGACACCCTGGCGACCCGGTTCTGGTCCGACGCGTCGTCGATCGCGTACGGCGCCGCGGCCCCCTACGGCCTGGCGCTGGTGGTGCTGTCGATCCCGTCCACCTGGCTGCTGGGCCGACTGAGCCTGGGGAGCACGACATGACCTCCCCGCAGGACATGACCGCTGCGCTGGAGATCCAGGGGCTCGAGGCGGGCTACGGCCGCACCTCCGTCCTCCGTGGCCTCGACCTGGTGGTCCCCGACGGCATCACCGCGATCCTCGGACCCTCGGGCTGCGGCAAGACCACGCTCTTGCGCGCGGTCGCCGGTTTCGTCACGCCGACCGGAGGCACGGTCAACGTCGCGGGCACGCCGGTGGTGGGCGCTCACCGGTCGGTGCCGGCCCGCCTCCGCGGGCTCGGCTACGTGCCGCAGGACGGCGCGCTCTTCCCCCACCTCAGCGTGGCCGGCAACGTGGCGTTCGGGCTCTCGCGCGCCGAGCGCCAGGCTGCCGACCTGGTCGCGGAGATGCTCGCGCTGGTCGAGCTGCCCGCGGAGATGGCCTCCCGCTACCCGCACGAGCTGTCGGGTGGGCAGCAGCAGCGCGTCGCGCTGGCCCGCGCGCTGGCCCCCCGGCCGCGCGTCGTACTCCTCGACGAGCCGTTCTCCTCGCTGGACGCGTCCCTGCGTGAGGACACCGGACGGGCCGTCGCCCGCGCTCTCCGGGCTGCCGGTGCCGCCGCCCTCCTCGTGACGCACGACCAGGGCGAAGCGCTCTCGCTCGCCGACCAGGTCGCGGTGATGATGGACGGAGCGTTCCTCCAGGTAGGGACGCCCGCGACCGTCTACCTCACGCCCGCCCACCCGCGGGTCGCCGCCTTCCTCGGCCACGCCTCCCTCCTCGACGGCGTCGTCGAGCACGGCGCCGAGGCCGACTGCGCGCTGGGCCTCCTCCGGCTCCGGACCGCGGCCCGTCCGGGAAAGGTCCGGCTCGCCGTACGCGCCGAGCAGATCCTGATCCGGGCGGGCAGTGCGGCCGGGGACCACGGCGCACCGGCCGAGGTCGTGGACATCAGCTTCTACGGCCACGACGCCACCGTGCGCGTCCGTCTCGACTCGGGCGAGGAGCTCTCGGCCCGGACGCCGGCCAGCTCGGTGCCCGCGGCCGGTGACCGGGTGCGGGTGTGCGTCGACGGCGACGTGGTCGCGTTCCCTTCGTAGTCCTCGCGTCGCGGTGCCCTCGGCCCCGAGGTCAGCGGTCGGCTGCGGGCGTCTCGATACGCCCTCGCCTAGCGGCTCGGGCTACTCGACGAGCACAAACCCCCGGTCGTCGAGTAGCCGTCGCGAGGAACGAGCGACGGCGTATCGAGACGCAGCAAGATGTCCCTCGGACCTCGCGAGGACGAGCGACGTCGCGAGCGTACAGCGTCCCGGTCCGATTAGCGGCCCTCGTCCTGAGGCGGCTCGGGCTATACGCCCTCGCCTAGCGGCTCGGGCTACTCGACGAGCAGAAGCCCCGGTCGTCGAGTAGCCGTCGCGAGGGACGAGCGACGGCGTATCGAGACGCAGGAAGATGCCCTCGGCCTGACGTGCAGCGGTCCCGCGCGGCGGGATCAGCCGCGCCGGTAGGTGAGGTGGGTGACGTGCGGCGTGTACCGAGCGCTTGACGAGACCAGCCCGAGCGGCGGGACGCCGTCGAACATGCGCGACCCTTCGTCGAGACCGGCGACGAACGGCACCACGTGCAGCCGGAGCTCGTCGATGGCACCGGCCGCGAGGTAGGCGTTGATCGTCGACGCACCACCGGCGATGGCGACGTTGCGCTCACCCGCAGCGGCGCGAGCGAGCCCGAGCGCGGCCTCGGTCCCGTCGGTGACGAAGTGGAACGTGGTGCCACCCTCCATCACAACTGGCTCACGCGGGTGGTGGGTGAGCACGAAGACCGGCGCGTGGTACGGCGGGTCGTCCCCCACCAGCCACGCCAGTCCAGGTCCCACTCGCCCCGACCAGGGGTGAACATGTTGCGTCCCATCACGAAGGCCCCGGCGTCGACGATCGCCTCGACCTCGGCTGCGTTGTCGTCACGGTGGTTGAACATCCAGCTGTGGAGCCGGTCGTCGTCGAGCTCCCCGAAGGGACGCTCGAGGCACTGCCCGGAGCCCGCGCCGAAGCCGTCGAGGGTGATGGCGATGTCTGCTGTCACGATGCCCATGGCCGGTAGACCGCCGTTGCCGCGCGAACTCATCGCTGACGCGCTCTCACGCGCCTCGCTCGACCGACAACAGCTCGTGCCGCGGGACCGGGTTGTCCCGGTGGGCCTTGCAGGTCAATCTCGTGGCGCTCGCCGGGTCGACGAGGGTCCGCACGCGCACGTCGTAGGTCCCACCGGCCACGGCGAAGGTGGCTGTGGTGACGTCGCCAACGGTCGCGCGCCGGACCAGCTCGACGTCAGCGATCCGGGTGGCCCGGAGCTGACGCCGCAGGTGGAGCTCCGCGGCTTGGACGGGCATCGGGTACGACGACCGTCCGCGCAGGTGGTCGAGGTCGAGCTCCCCGGCGAGGTGCCCGCCGGCGACACCGATCGCCCGCTGCGGGTCGAGCCTGCCGTAGTAGAGGCCCTCTGGCAGCACGACCAGGTTCCCCGCGAAACGGTCGCCGCCGATGTGCGAGACCTCCCACGTCTCCTCGGGATGAGCATCGTCGAGCGCCATCGCGACAGGACGGCCGAACTCAGCGCAGCAGGCGTCGTGGCGGCCGTTGGTGCACACGCAGAAGAGGGATCCCTCGTACGGCGCCAGCCCGGTCGAGCCGCCGTCGCGGAACGAGGTGAGGTCGAGGTCGAGGACCTCGCGCAGGTCGGCGACCGTCCCGTGCTCGACCCGCGGCAGTCGGTGGTCGGCGTGGACCGCGAACACGTTCGGCCGCTCGGGGTCGCTGCTCGCCCGAGCCCGCCGGACCAGCAGGACCTTCGCGCGGTAGGCCTTGGCCTGCTGCTTCAGCGCGGGGCCGAGTCCGTCCGGCAGCCGCGCGTCCAGGAGCGCGTCGTCGCCCCAGGGACCGGAGTGCTCGATCAGCACCCAGGTGCGGACGTGGGTGGCGGTACCGGCCAGGGGCTCGTCACGGAGGTTGCTCGCGGTTGCGCACGCGAAGCGCTTCGTAGGGGCGGTCTCCAACTCGTCAGGACACCGCCTCGAGCAGGCCCTCCCGGACCAGGCGTCGGCAGAGCACCTTCCGGCTCTCGTGATCGAGGTGGTCGGCGAGGTCACCGACGGCGAACGACGAGCGGGCGCGGATCTCCTCGAGGGCCGGCCGGATCCAGCCAGGCACGGTCAGGGACCGGTCGCCGAGCAGCACCACGACCTGCTCGCCGGCATCGAGGAGCACGCACGGATGTCCGGGGCGTCGCCTGAGTCGGCTGGTGTCGTCGATGCCCGATCGCAGCGCCAACACGTCAATGACACCACCGGGGAGCCGGGAGGGACGCGAGGTGAGGAAGCGCCGGATCTCGGTCTCGACAGCCGAGGTCGCGTCGACGCGTCGTACGTCCTCGGCGAGCGTCTCGAGCCGCTGGGCCAGCGGCCCGGTCAACAGCGCCGGGTCGTCCAGGTAGCCGGCAGGGAGGTGCTCGGCGGGAACGTTCGCGACCACCGCGGCCAGCGTCCGCTCGACCAGGCCGCGCCAGGTGAGCTGGTTGACGCCGAGGGTCACGTGCAGCGAGACCGTCTCCTGGGCTCGGGCGGCGTGCGGCGTCCCGGTCGGCAGGTACATCGACAGCCCCGGCTCGAGCAGCACTTCCTCGGGACCGTCCTCTCCGTGGACCTCCCACTGCTTCGCGCCGGCGGTCTGGAACACGAAGACGTCGTGGGAGTCGGAGTGGACGGCGAAGCCTTGCGAGCCGGGTGGGGTCAGGTAGGCGTTGACCTGGCAGGGGTGGCCGAGCTCGAGCTCGAGCTCGGCGACCAGGGCAGTCAGGGGCGGCCAGTAGCGGTGCACACCTTGGAACACCACCGTCGCGCCGTCGTCGAACAACGCGAGCACCTTGCGGGCGTCGACGAGTCCGGTGAGGGGCTTGCCGGCGAGGGTGGCCGTGCGCGTGTACGCCGACTCGGGCAGCACCGAGCCGTCCTTGGCCAGCCGGATCGACGGCGTGCGGATCGCGGACGACGTCAGCAGCTGGTCGGCGTCCCGCAGCGACAGCAGGCCGATCAGCTCGTCAGGGTCGGCACGGTGGAGGTGGACCCGTGACGCCCACACCTTGGTCAGGAAGGTCTGGGCGTCACCAGTCAGCAGAGCGAGGGCGGACACTCAGATGATGTCGGTGGCGTCGCCGTCGGTGCTGTCACTCGCGTCGCCGTCGGTGCCGTCGCTGTCACTCGCATCGCCGTCGGTGCCGTCGCTGTCACCGCCGTCGGTGCCGTCGCTGTCGCCGCCGTCGGTCCCGTCGCTGTCGGTGCCGTCGGCGTCACCGACGCCAGGGCCGGAGCTGGCTACCGGGCCCGTGGTCATGTCGTCGTCACTGAGGGTCTCGTCAGGCGTGTCGGTCATCTTGTCCTCCTGGGTCGGTCGGTTCCCTGTGCGGGCGATCAACTGGGCCAGACCACCCCCAGATGGTCAGGATCCAACCGCACAATGCCCCAATCCTGCACCGTCAGACGTGCCCGGCGCTGCCCGAGGAATGGGGCTTCAGCCGGTTCTGGCGGGGAGGCCGGGCAGGAAGGCGGCGCCGCCGATGGGTGCCGCGACGATCGGACGCGAAACCGCCCCTGACCCGCGTCTCCGCGGGTCAGGGGCGGTTCTGTGCCGTGGCAGGTAGTGGATTCGAACCACTGTAGGCGTTGCCGGCTGATTTACAGTCAGCTCCCTTTGGCCGCTCGGGCAACCTGCCAGGGTGGGTGTCGCGACTGCCTGCAACCGAGAAACAGTGACCCCGGTTGGCCGGTCGACGACGACGCGAAACAATAGCGCAGCACCTACCCGTCCAAGAAACCAGCGGAGACCACAACTCATGGCCGACTCCTCGTTCGACATCGTCAGCAAGATCGACCGTCAGGAGGTCGACAATGCGCTCGGCCAGACGGCCCGCGAAGTGGCCACCCGCTTCGACTTCAAGGGCACTGGCGCCACCATCGAGTGGAAGGGCGACCAAGCGATCGAGATCACCGCCTCGGCCGACGACCGGGCCTCCGCCGTGCTCGACGTGTTCCAGCAGAAGCTGATCAAGCGTGGTCAGTCGCTGAAGATCCTCGATGCCTCTGAGCCGCGCCCGTCCGGCCAGCAGTCGAAGATCGGGATCACCCTCAAGGAGGGCATCACGTCCGAGGACGCCAAGAAGATCAGCAAGCTGATCCGCGACGAGGGACCCAAGGGCGTCAAGGCCCAGATCCAGGGTGACGAGCTGCGGGTGTCGTCGAAGAAGCGCGACGACCTCCAGGCGGTCCAGGCGTTGGTGAAGGCCCAGGACTACGACTTCGCGGTGCAGTTCACCAACTACCGCTGAGCGTGCAGGTCAGCCCCCTCTCCGGTGCCCGTAGGCAGCCGACCCCTGACGCGCCCGACCCTCGGCGGTCCATGCCCGGGCACCGGACCACCCATTCGGCTGCGGTGTTCTCAGGTTGCCGGTTCCGATAGCCCCGATGATCGCGGAAGGTCCAGCGCACCCGCACGGATCTACTCTCGATCCTGAAGAGGCAGCCGACCCACTCGGCACCGCGCCGAGCCAGATCTGCCGGCGGCCTGAAAGGCAGTCATGAGCACTCTGTCCAGGCTGATTGGACTAACCGCGGCAACCGTCCTCGCGGGCGGTGTGGCAGCCCCGCCGGCATCGGCCGCGGTGGTGTCCCACCTGCACTTCGAGGACTCCGGGTCAGAGCCCTTCCCCTTCTGCGAAGGCATCGACGCGCAAGTCTCGTGGGACGACACGCGTCCACGAGATCGTCAAGACCCGCGGTCCCGACGGGCTGGTCTACTTCTCCGCCAACGTCAAGGGCACCACCACGTACACCAACCTGGACACCGGGAAGACTTACACCAATGTGTACCGCTTCACCGAGCGCGACCAGCGGGTCACCAACAACGGCGACGGCACGTTGACGATCACCATCGCAACGCCGGGCCACAACAAGTGGTACGACAGCGACGGGAACATCCTCTTCGTCACTGCCGGCACCTTCTGGTTCCAGATCATGGTCGACCACGGGGGCACCCCGACCGACCCGTCCGACGATGAAGAGATCGAGGGATCCTTTGTCCTTCTCAAAGAAGCTGGGCGGAACCCGACCGCCGGTCGAGACTTCTGCGAGGACCTCGCCCAGTTCACCTCGTGAGCCGTCAGCGATCGAGCATGCCCGATTAGCAAGACGTCCGCTTAGGGCCAACGATTCTCAACGCCAGCACTGGCTCCCGTAGGTCAGCGCGCAGGCGTCGTGAATCCGTAGACGGTTCCCTCGCCGGTAAAGGTGAGCTCACCGAGGTCGGGATCCTCGAAGGTCTCCTCGAACGCGTAGGAGCACTCCACTGCGGTGCGCCGGGGTCGGTCGGCCTTGCCCTTCGTTGCGCCAGGTTCGGTGAACTCGTCGAGCACGTTGCCCCCCGAGTCGGTCACGGTCCCGTGGAACGGGCCGAAGCGGGTCGGGATGAACATCGTGTTGCTGGCGGTGTCGTGGGTCGGCGTGAACTGGCCGTTGCCGTTGGTGACGGTCGTGTAGCTGTTCCCGTCGCTGCAATCCAACGGAACAATGAGACCGTGGGCGGGGTCAGCGCCGGCGGGGGAGGCGAAGCAGGCTGAGGCCGCGCAGCCGACAGCCATCGCAGCAAGGATCCGTGAGGGATGGAGCATCGGCTTCTCCAAGGTGGGTAGGTGTCCCCATGCTTATCTCAGCGAACCCGCTTGACCATCGCCGCGGTGACCCGATCCGGTAGCAACCTTCTCGCTCCGTCTCCGGATGCCGGCCCGATCAGACTTACTCTTCATCAAGGGGCCTGCGTCTCTCCAAGCCTCCGGTCCCCGCAGCGGCTGCGCTCCTGGGAAGTTGCCAGCCGCTGCGACCCCGGCCTGCATCTCCTGCCGGCCGGGGTCCCTGTTAGTGCGGGTCGGGGGTCGTCTCGGCCAGCGCAGCGTTGAACGGCGTGGAGCAGTGCGGGCAGTCGACCATGACCTCGGCGCCCCCGTCGTTGAACATCTTGAGGGTGACGAATTGGGCCACTAGACAGGCATCCCCGCACTCGGGGCATCGCGCTTCTGGCATTGGATTCCCCCACTGTTTCCATTCAGTGATCGCGTTTGCGCATGTCGAGACCGGCTAGCCCGAGATCAGCCCCCCGGTTCTCAACGGGACGGCCGCCCCAGTCTCCAGCGCTGGATCGCGGCACGGTATCGCGTTTCGGGTCAGTTGTCCTGAAGTATCGGGCGGAGGATAACAAGCCAGTCCCCGGGGCCGACTCATGCGGTTCAGGATTGCAGGTAGTCGCCGGGGTTCTCTGCTAGGGCAGCATCGAACGGTGAGAGACAGTTCGGGCAATCGACCAAGACCTTGGCCGTGCCCCTGAGCATGTCCGAGGTGATGAAGAGCGCCACGAGGGTGTCATGCCCGCATCTGGGGCAGAGCGCTCGCATCATGGCGGTTCTGCTTTCTCTTGCTCGCACCCGAGACGGGGCGCCGAAGAGGTACCCAGTTGAGACGATCCCAACGCCGATTGCAGAAGTGAGAACGAACGTTTTCCAATTCGGTGAGTGGCTGCGCTTCGGTACGGATACCTTGCGATACCTCGGGTGCCGCCCATCCGGTTACCCCACCCCGGTCATCCGGGACCGGGTGGGTCGGTCTTCGGATCGGACCAGCACCGTGAGGTTGACGGTCTTCGACCGGCCAGATCCGAGTGCGCGACTTCATCAACCACCGGTGAGGTCTCGAGACGGTCGAGCCACCTCCTCGACCACCGGGGTAGCGGTGGCCAGTGCGACCCCCTCGACCCACGGCCGGCGCGACCTCAGCAACCAGCGGGCAGTGCTGTGGCCCGGCTCCTGACGGAGCCGGGCCACAGTTCAGCGGGGTTACGTCAGCGGGCCCCACGGTCCCGGGTGGCGGGCAAATTCTTCTGGCCTCTGTCCTTCGTTGCCTTCAGGCCCTTCACGCCACGGTCGTGGTCCCGCACCTTGGTGACCGTGGTCGGCTTCTGCGGGTCGCGGTTGACCGGCTGCTTGCCTAGGCGGAAATCGGTCGTCCCGGCCTTAACCTTGACGCCGGCCTTTGGCTGGCTACCGATACGGAAGTCAGACTTCTTCTCCACGCTCGCCCCGGGTGGCGGTTGCTTCCCAGGATCGGAGGCCTGACCGACGCTGGCGAGAGCCGGTGCGGCGACCAACATCCCGAGCACGGCGGCGCCAGCGGCGACGGCGCGACTGGGTCGGAGCTTCATCAGCACACCACGACCAGCTGGAACGGCTTGTCCGCGGTGGAACCGTCGGAGTTGTTGGTGTCGACGAAGACGGCTTCGGCATTGCCCGAGCGGTCCGCGACGTTGACCTCGCCGATCGCCGAGCCGGCGCCCGCGGGGCCGACGGTCGCCGTGAACGCGCACGTCGAGATCCCACGTCCGAAGTCGACCTCGTACGAGCCGGTGGCACCAACCCGACCCGACGTCGTACCGGCGTTGCTGGCGCTGGCAAGCGTGCCGTCGGCATTGACCTGGGCGAAGAACACGTTGACGTCCTGGTTGGTGAGCGTGAAGTCGACGATCTCACCGGAGTCGATGGTGTTGTCCGCGATCTCGCTTGCGGCCACGCCGTCGGTCACGATCTCGAGCTGTCCCACCGACCCGGTCGCCAGGTCGTCGGCGGTCAACGAGTCGTTGAGGACGTCCGCAGACTTCACACCACCGTTGAAGATGTCGGCGCTGCGGATCGTCGAGTTGCCGATGTCGTCGCTCTTGACCTCGCCGTTTCCGATGTCGACGCTGCGGATCGAGCCGTTGACGATGTCTGCACTGTTGATCAAGCCGTGTGCGTAGGCGGTGCCAGTGGTCAAGACAAGCACGACAGCCGTGCCTGCCAGGACCTTGCCGAAGGTGAGTTGCGGAAGCCTCATGCGTTGCCGTCCTCTGAAAGCGAAATAGCCCGATAGACCCGAGAGCGACCCGGTGGCCCGGGCCCGACCTTCGACGCTACGCATCGGACCGGGCGCGAGAATCACCCGAATGGCCTAATTTCAGGAGCCGCGCACGGGGTGGCCACGCCGCTAGGGTGACGCGCATGAACCGCCTGATCGTCGCCCTCCTCGTCGTGCTGATCGTCCTCGTGGCAGCGCTCGGGTTCCTCGTCTGGAGGGCAGCCGAACAAGCTGAGGAGGACGCCGAGCGTCAGGCCTGCATCGACCGCAGCGAGGCGACCGCGGTCATCGCGTTGATGGTGCCGGCGCTGGTCGCGCCGTCCGACGACGCCGAGGGCCAGGTCGAATCCATCCGCGCGCTCAGCGCCCAGCTCGATGCCTGCTGACTCCCTGCTGATCCCCCACGTGACGAGTCAGACGGCGACCATCGCCGGCACCGTCACGGCGCCGACGGCAGCAGTGAGCCAGACCTTGGAGCCGAGCTCGAGGTCGAGCGAACGTGCGTGACTCCGGGACAGTACGACGGAGACCGGCTCCGCACCGGTCCCACCTGCTGTGAGGGTCGATCTGAAACCGTCTCGGGACACGTCGTCGAGCTCGACTTGGAGCCGCACCTCGAAGCCAACGCGCAGCAGGCGGGAGACGGTGCCCGGGAGCGCCCCGGCCCGGCCTGGCGTGACCGCGACCTCGACGTCGTGCGGGCGCAGCCGCACCGGACCCAACCGGGTCACCTCGCCGAGGAAGTCCATCACGAAGTCGCTGGCCGGCTCGTCGTAGAGCTGGTCGGGGCTGCCGACCTGCTCCACCCTGCCCTGGTTGATGACGACGATCTCGTCGGCGACCTCCATCGCCTCCTCCTGGTCGTGCGTCACGAACACGGTGGTCACGTGGACCTCGTCGTGCAACCGGCGCA
This sequence comes from uncultured Actinomycetota bacterium, assembly GCA_963724275.1. Taxonomy (GTDB): domain Bacteria; phylum Actinomycetota; class Actinomycetes; order Propionibacteriales; family Nocardioidaceae; genus Nocardioides. The sequence goes on from CAVRUB010000011.1 coordinate 205,519, forward strand.
GCCACTCCCGCAGCTCCTTGCGGACCTTGGCGTCCAGCGCGCCGAACGGCTCGTCGAGCAGCAGCACGGTCGGCTCCACCGCGAGCGCCCGCGCCAGCGCCATCCGCTGCCGCTGGCCGCCCGACAGCTGCGACGGCAACCGATCGGCGAACTGCGAAAGGTGGACCAGCTCGAGGAGCTCGCCGACCCGGCGCTTCACCTCTGCCTTCGGTGTCTTCCGGATCTCCAGGCCGAACGCGACGTTCTTCGCGACGGTCATGTGCTTGAAGACCGCATAGTGCTGGAAGACGAAGCCCACGTTCCGTTTCTGCGGCGGCAGCTTGGTCGCGTTGGTGCCCTCGATCGCGACGCTGCCGCTGTCGGCGGTGTCGAGACCCGCGATGATGCGCAGCAGGGTCGACTTGCCGCCGCCCGACGGGCCGAGCAGCGCCGTGAGCTGCCCGGTCGGCAGCGAGACGCTGACGTCGTCGAGGGCGTAGAAGTCGCCGTACTTCTTGGTCACGTTGGTTACTTCAATGCTCACTTGTGAGCCTCCTTGGGACGGAGAAGGGAGACGACGATGATGCAGAGCACGCTCACGAACGCGAGCACGAACGACACGGCGTAAGCGCCGGCCTGGTCGAAGCTCTGGTACTGCTTCTCGACGAGAAGCGTCGCCGTCTGGGTCTGGTTGGCCACGTTGCTGGAGACGACCTTGACCGCTCCGAACTCACCGAGGCTGCGGGCGAGGCTCAGCACGACGCCGTAGACGACCGCCCATTTGATGCCCGGCAACGTGATCCGGAGGAATGTCTGCCGGGCGTTGGCGCCCAGGCTCCGCGCGGCCTGCTCCTGGTCGTCGCCGATCTCGGTGAGGACCGGCACCACTTCACGGATCACCAGCGGCAGCGCGACGAAGCAGGTCGCCATGATCATGCCGGCACCGCTGAAGATGATCTGGATGCCCCACTCCTCCAGGTACTTGCCGAACCAGCCGTCGCGTCCGTTGTAGACGAGCAGCAGCGACAGGCCGACCACGACCGGCGAGACTGCCATCGGCAGGTCGACCAGCGCCGACAACACCGTTTGCCGGGGAACTCGTAGCGCACCAGCAGCAACGAGATGCCGACGCCGAATACCAGGTTGATGAGGACGGCTTGGACCGCCACCTGGGCGGTCAGCTTCAATGCGTTGACGACCTCCTCTTCCCTGAAGACGTCGAGGAAGGCACCGAGCCCGTCGCCGAAGGCCTCCTGGACGATCGTGCGAACCGGCCAGGCGACGAGGAAGAAGACGTAGCCGACCGCGAGCAAGCGCAGCAGCCACTTGACGGGAGTCGAGACCTCAACCACGGCGCGACACCCGCCTCTGGATGATGTCGAGCACGACGATCACGAACAGGGCAACTGCGAGCATCAGGCTCGCCACCGCGGCGGCGGACGCCGCGCTGCCGTTCTCGATGAAGGACAGCACCCGCACCGAGACCACCTCGGTCGAGAACGGCTTGTTGCCGCTGAGCAGCACGAGCGAGCCGTACTCCGCGATGGCTCGGGCGAACGACAGCGCGGCGCCAGCGAAGATCGCCGGCACCAGGCTGGGCAGGATGATCCGCCGGAAGATCGTGAGCCGCTTCGCGCCGAGGGACGCTGCTGCCTCCTCGACGTCGTGCTCGAGCTCCTCGAGCACGGGCTGCACCGTGCGGACGATGAACGGCAGCGTCACGAAGGCCAGGGCGAGCAGAACCGCCTTCTCGGTGTAGGCCCAGTCCAGGCCGATCGGGCTGCCGTTGCCGTAGAGGCCGAGCAGCACCAGACCGGCGACGATCGTCGGCAGCGCGAAGGGGATGTCGATGACGACGTCGAGGATTCGCTTGCCCCAGAACCGGTCCCGGACCAGCACCCAGGCGATGAGGGTTCCCATGACGACGTTGATCGCGGTGACCATCAGTGACGATCCGACAGTGAGCCGGATCGCCGCCATCGTCTGCGGGTTGGTGAGCGTGTCGATGTAGCCGGACCAGCCGCGCTCGGCGGACGTGGCGACGATCGCGGTCAGCGGGATCAGCACCAAGAGGCTGAACCAGGTGACCGCAACACCGAGACCGAGCGCCGAGCCGGCAGTCAGGGTCGAGCGGGCGCCCGCCCGACGCCGCGGTGGCGGCGTCGGGCGGGCGGTCGCATCAAGAGTTGCGGTAGCCACAGGTCTCGTTACTCCTGGGCGTCCGCGCCGGAGTCTTCGATGAGCTGCGGGATGATGCCCAGCGGCTCACCGTCCTCACCGTCGGCGAAGAACTTCTCCGAGGCCGCGGCCCAGCCGTCGAAGTCCTCGTCGATCGTGAACAGCTGCTCCGGAGCCGGGAACGGGTCGGCCGGGTCGTTGACACCCTCGACCTCGGGCAGCTCGACACCCTCGACGCCCTCGACGGGTCGGAACCCGAATCCGGCGTAGATCGCCTGGGCCTCGGCGGAGGTCGACGAACTCGAGGAAGTCCTCGGCGCGTCCTTGGCGTCGACCGTGACGGCAGCCGGGTTCTCGATCAGCAGCGTGTCGGGCGGGACGACGTAGTCGATGGCCTCGCCGTTCTGCTTGGCGAGGATCGCCTCGTTCTCGTAGGAGAGCAGCACGTCCTGGTCGCCCTCGACGAACGCCGAGGTCGCCTCGCGGCCGCTGGCGGGAAGCGCCGGCGTGTTGGCGAGCAGGTCGGCAGACGAACGTCTTGGCTTCGGCCTCGGTGCCGCCCTTGCCGATGACGTGCGCCCATGCAGCCAGGATGTTCCACGCGCGCCGCACCGGAGGAGCCAGGGTTGGGCGTGACGATCTCGATGTCCGGCTTCGCGAGGTCGTCCCAGGAGTCGATGCCGAGCGGGTTGCCCTCGCGGACCACGAACACCACCACCGATGAGGTCGCGATGCCGTTGGTCGACGTGGCCTCCTTCCAGTCCTCGGCCACCAGTCCCTCGTCGACCAGACGGGTCACGTCCGGTCTCGAGCGAGAAGTGGACGATAGTCGGCTTCCTTGCCCGCGACGACCGCGCGGACTCTGGTCACCGGACGCGCCGTAGGAGGGCGCGAAATCGACCCCGTCACCGGCGTCGGAATCCTGGAACGCCTCGTAGACACCTTCGTTCGGCGGTCTCCATGACCGAGAACGCCACCAGCGGAGAGCGTGTTCTTCGGAGCTGGTACCGCCGGCCGAGGTGCAGGCGGTCAAGGCCAGCACTCCGGTCAACCCCACAACCGATGCCTTGATCGTCTTCTTCATGTGTGTCACTTCCTGACTCGTGTCCCGGCCGATACCCCGGTAGGTCCGGCCTTCATCGCTAATGACAGGTAGATTACTAGACTTTAGCGACACAATACGCAAATTCCGCGTGTCGGACTGAGACGACCAGACGCGGGACCTCGCGGGGCCGTGAGCGAAGTCACGTCGCTGCGACTCTCACGAGTCGGCGTGGAATCGAACCGGCACGGTCGGCCGACTATCGTGGGAACAGCGTGCCGTGAGCGCACGGGCAGGACCTCGAAAGCCTGTCCCGCCAGAGAAACTGGAACAGGTTCTAGAATCGGGGCTGGTGCACCGGCTCGCCGGCGCGCGAACGTCCGTGAAGCCTCACCGCACCTCGCCCCTGAACAGGCTCAGTGAAAGTGGACCGATAGTGAGTCAGACCAAGCAGGTCAAGCAGCTCGACCGGGTGATCATCCGGTTCGCCGGTGACTCCGGTGACGGCATGCAGCTGACCGGCGACCGGTTCACGCAGGAGTCGGCGGTGTTCGGCAACGACCTGGTGACGCTGCCCAACTTCCCCGCAGAGATCCGCGCTCCTCAGGGCACGCTGCCCGGCGTGTCGTCCTTCCAGGTGCACTTCGCCGACCACGACATCCTCACCGCCGGGGACCGGCCCGACGTACTCGTCGCGATGAACCCGGCGGCGCTGAAGGCCAACGTCGGCGACCTGCCCAAGGGTGCGGCGATCATCGTCGACACCCACGACTTCACCAAGCGCAACCTCGACAAGGCCGGGTACGACGTCAACCCGCTCGACCTGCTCGGTGACGCGAACGACCCGCTCGGCGACTTCCAGGTCCACACCGTCGACCTGACCGGCATGACGGTGGAGGCGGTGAAGGAGTTCGGCCTGTCCCGCAAGGACGCGGCGCGGGCGAAGAACATGTTCGCCCTCGGGCTGCTGTCGTGGATGTACGGGCGGCCCACCGAGCCCACGGTCAGCTTCTTGGAGAGCAAGTTCAAGAAGGCGCCCGACATCCTCGGCGCCAACCTCACCGCGTTCAAGGCCGGGTGGAACTTCGGCGAGACGACCGAGACGTTCGTCGTGCGCTACGAGATCAAGCCCGCGACGCTGCCGGCCGGCGCCTACCGCAACATCACCGGCAACCTGGCGCTGTCCTACGGCCTGATCGCGGCCGGTGTCCGCTCCGGGCTGCCGGTCTTCCTGGGGTCCTACCCGATCACCCCGGCCTCCGACATCCTCCACGAGCTCAGCAAGCACAAGTCGTTCGGCGTGACCACGCTGCAGGCCGAGGACGAGATCGCCGGCATCGGTGCCGCGATCGGCGCAGCCTTCAGCCGGCTCCCTCGGTGTGACCACCACCTCCGGCCCGGGCCTCGCGCTGAAGTCCGAGGCGATCGGCCTGGCCGTCATGACCGAGCTGCCCCTGCTCGTCATCGACGTGCAGCGCGGCGGACCGTCCACGGGTCTGCCGACCAAGACCGAGCAGGCAGACCTGCTCCAGGCCATGTACGGCCGCAACGGCGAGGCACCGGTCCCGATCGTGGCGCCGCAATCACCCGGCGACTGCTTCGCCGCCGCGGTCGAGGCAGCCCGGATCGCGATCACCTACCGCACCCCGGTGATGCTGCTCTCCGACGGCTACCTCGCCAACGGCTCCGAGCCCTGGCGGATCCCGTCGGTCGAGGACCTCCCGACGATCGACCCGGCGTTCGCGACCGGACCCAACCACGTCAGCAAGAAGGCGCTGACAGCCGGCGGGGCCGAGGGCGGGAGCATCGAGCCGGACGAGTTCTGGCCCTACCTCCGCGACGAGGAGACCCTTGCCCGTCCGTGGGCGATCCCTGGCACCGCCGGGCTGGAGCACCGCATCGGCGGCCTGGAGAAGGGCGAGGGGCACGGCAACATCTCCTACGACCCGGCCAACCACGACTTCATGGTCCGCACCCGCCAGGCCAAGGTCGAGGCGATCGCCAAGTCGCTCCCGCCGCTCGAGGTCGACGATCCCTCAGGAGCGGCGAAGGTCCTCGTGATCGGCTGGGGCTCGACGTACGGCCCGATCGGTGCGGCCTGCCGGCGGGTCCGCCGCGCCGGCTACCACGTCGCGCAGACCCACCTGCGCCACCTCAACCCGTTCCCGGCCGACCTCGGCGAGATCCTCAAGGGCTACGACAAGGTCCTCGTCCCGGAGATGAACCTGGGCCAGCTCTCCAAGATGCTCCGTGCTGAATACCTGGTCGACGCCATCGGCTACAACCACGTCCGCGGCCTACCGCTCAAGGCGGCCGAGCTCGCCGAAGCCGTCGGTCAGCTGGTCGGCCAGGCCGAGGGCATCGACGTCGATCTCGGCGAGCACGGACTGAACCCTCCTTCCGACCACGAAGAGGCACCCCTGTCATGAAGGCACTGTCATGAGCATCGATCTTGGAACTCCGAGCTTCCGCTCCGGCACCGAGTCGGTGCCGGCTGCTGACGGCCCCCAGACCGGCAAGGAGTTCACCAGCGACCAGGAGGTCCGCTGGTGCCCCGGCTGCGGCGACTACGCCGTGCTCAAGGCCGTCCAGTCCTTCCTGCCCGACCTCGGCCTCCGCCGGGAGAACATCGTCTTCGTCTCCGGCATCGGGTGCTCCTCTCGGTTCCCCTACTACCTCGACACCTACGGCATGCACTCCATCCACGGTCGTGCGCCGTCGATCGCGACCGGCATCGCCACTGCGCGCGAGGACCTGTCGGTGTGGGTCGTGACCGGCGACGGCGACGCTCTGTCGATCGGTGGCAACCACCTGATCCACGCACTGCGGCGCAACGTCAACATGACGATCCTGCTGTTCAACAACCGGATCTACGGACTCACCAAGGGCCAGTACTCCCCCACCTCCGAGGTCGGCAAGGTCACCAAGTCCACGCCGAAGGGCTCCCTCGACCACCCGTTCAACCCGGTGTCCCTGGCGCTGGGCGCCGAGGCGTCCTTCGTGGCACGCACCATCGACAGCGACCGCAAGCACCTGACCGGGGTGCTCGCCGCGGCCGCCGCGCACCGCGGTACGTCGTTCGTGGAGATCTACCAGAACTGCCCGATCTTCAACGACGGCGCGTTCGACGCCCTCACCGGGATGGGCGGAGATCGTGACTCCAAGCTCCATGCGGTCATCCCACTGGTCCACGGCCAGCCGATCACCTTCGGCGCAGTCGAGGAGGAGACCGGCCGCGGCGACAAGGCCCTCGTCCGGTCCGGGGGCGGTGTCGAGGTGGCCGAGACGGCCTCGGTGAGCGAGGACCAGCTGCTCGTCCACGACGCCCACGACCCGGACCCGTCGACGGCGTTCGCCATCTCGAGACTGACCGACGCCGGCTACCTCAACCGGTCCCCGATCGGCATCTTCCGCCAGGTCGAGCGGCCGACGTACGACGACCTCGCGCGCGCCCAGGTCCAGGACGCGAAGGCCGCGGCGTCTGCAACCGGCGGCACCGACACCGACCGGCTCACCCAGCTCCTCAACGCCGGCGACACCTGGAACGTCGGCTGACCTGCATGCTGCAACGCAACGTGGGCCCCGCCGATGGCGGGGCCCACGTCACGACTTCACCTGGGCCCTCTTTGCTGTCATGACCGTATGGCGCCTACGCTTGTGACGTGACGGAGTCGCGGCGTGGCCTGATCTTCGGGTTCGCGGCGTACGGCCTCTGGGGCGCGTTCCCCCTCTACTTCCCGCTCCTGGAGCCCGGTGGCGCGGTCGAGATCCTGGCGCACCGGATCGTGTGGTCCGCACTGGTCATGGCGCTGCTGGTCGTGGTGCTCCGGCGCCGGGCAGCGGTGCGCAACCTGCTCCGCAGCCGGCGTACGACGCTGCTCCTGGTGCTCGCCGCGGTCACGATCACCATCAACTGGGGCACCTACATCTACGGGGTGACCACCGAGCGGGTGGTCGAGACCTCGCTCGGCTACTTCATCAATCCGCTGGTGACGGTGCTGATGGGCGTCATCATCCTCGGCGAGCGGCTGCGCGCGGTGCAGTGGTGCGCTCTCAGCATCGGCTTCGTGGCGGTCGCCGTACTGACGTGGGACTACGGCCGCCCACCCTGGATCGCGCTGGTGCTCGCGTTCTCGTTCGGGACCTACGGGCTGGCGAAGAAGACGGCCGGCGTCGGCGCGATCGAGAGCCTGGCGATCGAGACCGCCTTGATCGCACCCTTCGCGCTGTGCTTCCTGGCCTGGTTGGGTACGACGGACGGTGCGCACTTCACCTCCGAGGGCGTGGGCCACGTGCTGCTGCTCATCTCCAGCGGCGTGGTGACCGCGATCCCGCTGCTGCTCTTCAGCGGCGCCGCGACCCGGATGACGATGACGTCGCTCGGGCTGCTGCAGTACCTCGCACCGATCCTGCAGTTCGCACTCGGCATCACCGTGCTCGGCGAGGACATGCCCGCCGGCCGCTGGATCGGCTTCACCCTCGTCTGGCTCGCCCTCGGGATCTTCACCTGGGACGCGATCCGCGAGCGCCGCCGCCAGCTCGAGCGCTCGACGATCGCCCGAGGGACGAGGACGAGCGCAGGCCAGGGCGCGAAGGTCGAGTAGCGCCACGGCCCGGGTGGTCGAGTAGCGCCACGCCCGGGTGGTCGAGTAGCGCCACGGCTGAGCTTGCGAAGCCGTGGCGCGTATCGAGACCCGGTGACATGCCCGCCCACGGCGAGCACACACGGCTGCGGGCGTCTCGATACGCCCTCGCGCCAGAGCGCTCGGGCTACTCGACGACCGGTGCCCACGCTCGGGCTACTCGACGACCGGTGCCTTCGCTCGGGCTAGTCGACGACCGGTGCGCGCTGGCGCTCGGGCTACTCGACGACCGGGGCGGGTACTCGACGACCGGGGGGCTAGGCGGTCCGGACCGCGACGACGTCGGCGAAGGCCTCGAGGGCGGTGCGGACGGGGCCTTCGGGGAGGACCACGAGGAGCTGCTTCGCCTCCTCGGCGCGGGCGACGACGTAGGCACGGGCGTCGGCCATGGCAGGGTGCTTGCGCAGCAGGTCGAGGGCCTCGGCGTGGAGGTCGTCGTCGGCGAGGTCGGCCGTGAGGACCTCGTGCAGGCGGGCGTCGGCCGGGTCCGTCGAAGCCTTGGCCATCAGCACCGGCAGCGTCGGCACGCCCTCGCGCAGGTCGGTGCCCGGCGTCTTGCCCGACTCGGCGGAATCCGAGGCGATGTCCAGGATGTCGTCGGAGAGCTGGAAGGCGGTGCCGACGAGCTCGCCGTACTCCGTCAGGGCGGCGACCACCTCCGGCGGGGCGCCACCGAACATCGCGCCGTAGCGGGCGGACGTCGCGATCAACGAGCCGGTCTTGCCGGCGACCACCTCGAGGTAGTGCTGCAGCGGGTCGTCGTCGGCCCCTGGCTCGACGGTCTCGAGGATCTGGCCCTCGACGAGCCGGGTGAACGTCTCAGCCTGGATCCGCACGGCCTCGGGGCCGAGCCGGGAGGTCAGCTCGGAGGACTTCGCGAACAGCCAGTCGCCGGTGAGGATCGCCACCAGGTTGTCGAAGCGGGAGTTCGCCGAGTCGGCCCCGCGACGCAGCGCGGCCTCGTCCATCACGTCGTCGTGGTAGAGCGAGCCGACGTGGGTGATCTCGACGACGCAGGCGGCCGTGAGCACCTCGTCGGCGTCCGGGTGGTCACCGGCCTCGGCAGCCAGGAGCACCAGCAGCGGCCGGAACCGCTTGCCGCCGGCGGCGAGGAGGTGGCGCGCGGCTTCGGTGACGTACGGCGCGCGGCTGCTCGCGTGCTCGAAGAGCGCCGACTCCACTGCCGTCATCCGCTCGCGCAGGCGGGCGGCGAGCACGTCGTCGGTGATGGGCAGTGCCAGCTCGGCAGGGCTCGGCTGCGCCGACGATTCCGCGTTCACCTGATGAAGCCTCCCGCACCCACGACGAGGTCGAGCACCGGGCCCGGCACGATGCCCAGCACGAGGGTCGCCGCGAGGCAGATCGCGATCGTGCCGATGGTCAGCACGGAGGGCTCGCTGACCGCAGCCGTCTGTCCCGGCTCGGGGTCGTCGAAGAACATCACCCGGATGTACCGGATGTAGAAGTAGACCGCGATGACGCTGGACACGATCGCGACCAGCACCACCGGCCAGAACCCGGCCGACAGCGCGGACGTGAAGACCGCCCACTTGCCGACGAAGCCTGCTGTCAGCGGGATCCCGGCCATGGAGAGCAGGAAGAACGCGAAGGCACCCGCCACCAGCGGGGACCGCTTCCCCAGCCCGGCCCAGGCGGCCATGCCGGTGGCCTCGCCGCCGGCATCACGGACCACGGTGACGAGGGCGAACGCACCGACCGACGCGAAGCCGTAGGTCGTGAGGTAGAAGAGCACGCCCTCCAGCGAGGAGTACTGGCCCTCCGCGAGGTCGCCTGCGCCCTGGGCGGCGATCAGGCCGGTCAGCAGGAAGCCGGTGTGCGCGATGGCGGAGTAGGCCAGCATCCGCTTGACGTCGGTCTGCACGATCGCGAGGACGGCACCGAGGAGCATGGTGGCGATCGCCACCACCGCCAGCATCGGCTGCCAGCTCCACCGCTCCGCGTCGAAGGCGACGTAGAAGAGACGCAGGAGAGCACCGAACGCCGCGACCTTGGTGGCCGCCGACATGAACGCGGTGACCGCGGTCGGGGCACCCTGGTAGACGTCGGGGGTCCAGGCCTGGAACGGCGCGGCGCCGACCTTGAACAGCAGCCCGACCGCGAGCAGCGCGATGCCGGCGAGCAGCAGGCCCTGGTCGGCATTCCCGGCGCGGACCGCCTTGTCGATGCCCGCGAAGGTCACCGACCCTGCGTAGCCGTAGACAAGGGCGGCGCCGTACAGGAAGAAGCCGGAGGAGAAGGCACCGAGCAGGAAGTACTTCAGCGCTGCCTCCTGGCTCAGCAGCCGCCGGCGCCGGGCCAGCCCGCAAAGCAGGTAGAGCGGCAGCGAGAGCACCTCGAGCGCGACGAACATGGTGAGCAGGTCACCCGACGCGGGGAACATCAGCATGCCGCCGATCGCGAAGAGCAGCAGCGGGTAGACCTCGGTGTGGTCCAGGCCCTTGGTGGCGGCAACCCGCTCCGCCTCGGTGCCGGGCAACGCCGCAGCCTGTCCCGCGAACGCGGAGAGCCCGCCCTCGAGCCGGCGCTCGGCGAAGAGTGCGGCACCGAGGATGCCGAAGACGAGCAGCAGCCCCCACAGGTAGATGGTGGGACCGTCGACGATGATGCTGCCCTCGGCACCGACCAGGCCGCGCGCCGCCCCGTCCGCGTGCTCTTCGAGGTCGGTCGCGACCCAGATGGTGGCGGCCAGCGCGGCGCCCAGTCCGACGAGGGTCAGCAGCACCTGCGGCACCCGCCGTCGCTCGCGCGGGAGGAACGCCTCGACGAGGACGCCGAGGCAGGCGGCACCGAAGACGATGAAGAGCGGGAGCAGCTCGACGTACTCGAGCGTTGGCTTGCTGAACTCGGGCATCAGTGCGCCTCCCCCTCGTTGCCGGCCTCGTGCTCCGGATCGACAGGTGGTACGTCGGGCCCGTCGTCGTCGACGTCGACGTGGGCCAGCAGACCGTCGGTGAACGGGTTGGCGACGTCGAGCAGCGGCGCCGGGTAGAAACCGAACAGGACCAGCGCGACCATGAGCGGGGCGACCGCGACGATCTCTCGGACGCCGAGATCGGTCGTGCCCTCGGCCTCGAGCGGGGTGGGCCCGGTCATCGTGCGCTGGTACATCCACAGCACGTAGACCGCCGCCCACACGATCCCGGTGACCGCGATCGCGCCGACGTACCACGCGTAGTCGAAGGCCGAAACCAGCACCAGGAACTCGGAGACGAACGGGCTGAGGCCGGGGAGGCCGAGGGTGGCGAGGCCGGCGACGAGGAACAGCCCCGCGAGGACCGGGGTGACCTTCTCGAGGCCGCCCATCTGGCTGATCAGCATGGTGTCGCGGCGGTGGTAGATGTAGCCGGCGATCAGGAACAGCGCGGCGGTGCCGATGCCGTGGTTGACCATGTAGAGGATCGCGCCGGAGCTCCCCTGCGCGGTCATCGCGAAGATGCCGAGCGTGATGAAGCCGAAGTGGCTGAGCGAGGTCAGACCGATCAGACGGAGGACGTCGTCCTGCCCGATCGCCACCAGGGCGCCGTAGACGATGGAGATCAGCGCCAGCACGATCACGGCCGGGGTCGCCCACTCCGACGCCTCCGGGAAGATGCCGAGGCAGAACCGCAGCATGCCGAACGTGCCGATCTTGTCGAGCACGCACACGAGCAGGACCGAGGTGCCGGGTGTCGCCTTCTCGGTCGTGTCGGCGAGCCAGGTGTGCAGCGGGAACAGCGGCGCCTTGATCGCGAACGCGATGAAGAAGCCCAGGAACAGCCAGCGTCCGGCGTCGGTGCCGATGTCGAGCGCCGCCAGGTCGGAGAGGAGGTACGACGGCTCGCCCTGCTCCGCCGAGACGACGTAGAGGCCGATCACCGAGGCGAGCAGCACCAGTCCACCGGCGAGCTGGAACATCAGGAACTTCGTCGCGGCGCCGCCGCGGCCCGCGCGGCCGAAGCCGCCGATGAGGAAGTAGGCCGGGATCAACGTCGCCTCGAAGACGACGTAGAAGAGGAACACGTCGGTCGCGCAGAACACCGCGAGCGAGAGCGACTCGAGCGCCAGCGCCCAGGCGACGAAGGCGCGTGCCCCACCGCCTCCGACGTCGTCGGCCGTGAACCACTCCGCCGCGAGTACCAGCGGCACCAGCGCCACCGTCAGCAGCACCATCAGCAGGCCGAGCCCGTCGAGACCGAGCGCATAGTGGACGCCGAAGGCCTCGATCCAGTTGTAGGTCTCCTCGAGCTGCATGCCGCCGTCGACCTCGTAGGAGAACGCGGCGACGACGCCGACGACAAGGGTGGCCGCGGCCACACCCATGCCGAGCATCTTGCTCATCGACCGCGGCGCGAAGGCGACGACGACGGCGCCGACCAGCGGCAGCCAGATCAGGGTCGACAGCATCAGAGGTTCACCGCCACCAGGACCAGGACCAGGACCAAAGCACCTGCGAGCACCGACAACGCGTAGGAGCGCACGTAGCCGGTCTGCAGCCGGCGCAGTCCCTGGCCGGTGCCGCCGACGACGGTGGCCCCGCTGGTGAAGGCACCGTCGATCACTCCCCGATCGGTCGCGACCAGGCTGGTCACCAGCTGGCTGCCAGGGCGTACGACGAGCACGTCGTTGATCGCGTCGCCGTAGAGGTCGGCGCGGGCCGCCCTGGTGGCGAACGAGACGTCGGCGGGTGCCACGCGCGGCACGTCACGCTTCTGGTAGAGCAACCAGGCCAGCGCGACACCGATCGCCACCACTGCCACCACGATGATCGTGATCACGATCGCGGGCAGCGGCGGGTCCTCGTGCTCGACGTGGCCCACCACGGGCGTGAGGAAGTCGACGATCCAGTCGTTGGCGAGCATCACGCCACCGAGCAGCGAGAGCGCCGCGAGCACGATCAACGGCACCGTCATCACGGCGGGCGACTCGTGCGGGTGGACGCCGTCGGCCCAGCGCTTCTTGCTGAAGAAGGTCATCAGCATCATCCGGGTCATGTAGAACCCGGTGATCCCGGCACCCAGGAGGGCGCACAGCCCGACCAGCAGGTTCTCGGTGAGGGCGACCTCGATGATCTTGTCCTTCGAGAAGAAGCCGGAGAAGCCCGGGAACCCGATGATCGCCAGGTAGCCCATCGCGAACGTCAGGAACGTCAGCGGGAGCAGCTTCTGCAGCCCGCCGTAGTGGCGCATGTCGACGTCGTCGTCCATCGCGTGCATCACCGAGCCGGCGCCCAGGAACATGTTGGCCTTGAAGAAGCCGTGCGTCAGCAGGTGGAAGATCGCGAAGGCGTAGCCGGCGACGCCGAGCCCGGCGGCCAGCATCATGTAGCCGATCTGGCTCATCGTCGAACCGGCCAGGCCCTTCTTGATGTCGTCCTTGGCGCAACCGAGGATCGCACCCCACAGCAGCGTGACCGTCGCGACGATCACGACCGCGGTCTGTGCGGTCGGCGCCAGCTCGAAGATGAAGTTGGAGCGGGTGATCAGGTAGACGCCCGCCGTCACCATGGTGGCGGCGTGGATGAGCGCCGACACCGGGGTCGGGCCCTCCATGGCGTCCAGCAGCCAGGCCTGCAGCGGGACCTGGGCGGACTTGCCGCAGGCTCCGAGGAGGAGGAGGACGCCGAGCCAATTGAGCGTCGTCTCCGTCGCACCCTCCGCGTTGGCGCTGATCACGGTGAAGCTGGTGGAGCCGAAGGTGGCGAAGAACAGGAAGATCGCCAGCGCGAGTCCCATGTCGCCGACCCGATTGATGACGAACGCCTTGTTGGCGGCGGCTGCCGCCGTGGGCTTGTGCTGCCAGAAACCGATGAGGAGGTAGGAGGCAAGACCCACGCCCTCCCAGCCGAGGAACAGGCCAACGTAGTTCTCGGACAGCACCAGCATCAGCATCGCGGCGACGAACAGGTTGAGGTAGCCGAAGAACCTGCGTCGACGCGGGTCGTGGGCCATGTAGCCGATGGAGTAGACGTGGATCAGCGACCCGACACCGGTGATCAGCAGGAGGAACATCGCCGAGAGCGGGTCGTAGAGCAGGTCCATGCCGACATCGAGGGTGCCGACCTGGATCCAGTTGTAGAGGTGCTGGGAGACCTGCCGGTCGTCCTCGGCGCGCCCGAGGAGGCTGAAGAAGCACAGCAGGCTGAGCACGAAGGAGCCCAGAGGCAACGCGGTGCCGAGGTAGTGACCCCACTTGTCGGTGTACTTGCCGCCGAGCAGCAGCACCACGGCACCGAACAGCGGCAGCGCGATGATCAGCCACAGCAGCGAGAAGACGCCGTCGGCCTCGGTCGGGGCGACCACAGGGATGTGGTGCTCCGCCTCGGCCGCAACGGTCAGGAGAAGTGAACTCATCGGCCCCTCAGAACTTCAGCAGGCTGGCGTCGTCGACGGAGGCCGACCGACGGGTCCGGAAGATGGTCATGATGATCGCGAGCCCGACCACGACCTCGGCTGCGGCCACCACCATCACGAAGAAGGCCGCGACCTGGCCGTCGAGGTTGCCGTGCTGGTGGGCGAAGGCGACGAAGGCCAGGTTGCACGCATTGAGCATCAGCTCGACGCACATGAACACGACGATCGCGTTGCGGCGGGTCAGCACTCCGATCGACCCGATCGTGAACAGGATCGCGGAGAGCACGACGTACTCGCTCATGCGGGGTCGTCCTCCTCGCTGCTGGCCGTCGCGCCCGACTTGCCGCCGGTCTCGGGCTTGATGGACGGGTCCTGCTCGAGCTGGGCGGTGACCACGTCGATGTCGTCGGCGATGTCGGCGGCGGCGCGGACCGACCCGCGCGCCGCGAGGACGCGCGACACCGAGGCCGGCGCCGGGCTGCCGTCGGGCAGCAGCGCCGGGGTGTCGACCGCGTTGTGGCGGGCGTAGACACCGGGCGGCGGCAGCGGACCGAGGTGCACGCCCTTGTCGCTGAAGTCACGCACCCGCTTGGCGGCGAGGTCGGCCTGGTTGGCCTTGGGCGTGAGCCGTTCGCGGTACGTGAGCACCATCGCGCCCACCGCGGCCGTGATGAGCAGGGCGCTGGTCACCTCGAACGCGAAGACGTAGCGGGAGAACAGCAGGTTGGCGAGCGCAGGCACGTTGCCGCCCTCGTTGGCCTCGTCGAGGCCGACGGCGGTGCCGAAGGTGATCTGGGTCAGCCCGAGGACCACCACGACGGCGAACACCAGGCCGGTGAACCACGCGAGCGCTCGCTGTCCCTTGATCGTCTCCACCAGCGAGTCGGACGCATCGACCCCGACGAGCATCAGCACGAAGAGGAAGAGCATCAAGATCGCACCGGTGTAGACGATGATCTGCACGGCGAAGAGGAACGGCGCCTCCAGCACGGCGTAGAGGATCGCCAGGCTGATCATCACGATGGCCAGCAGCATCGCCGCGTGCACGGCCTTGCGGACGAACAGGATGCCGAGCGCCGCGAGGACCATGATCGGCGCGAGGATCCAGAACGCGGTCACTGGCGCTCCTCCTTGGCGGGAGCCTGGGCGGCGCGAGAGGCCTCGGGCCGATCACTCGCGTCGACCGACTTGGCCGCTTCGCCGCGGTAGTAGACCTGCTCGTCGGCGCCGAGCAGCATCGGGTGGGGTGGCTGCTCCATGCCGGGCAGGAGCGGGGCGAGCAGGTCGGACTTCTCGTAGATCAGGCTCGACCGGCTGTCGTCGGCCAGCTCGTACTCGTTGGTCATCGTGAGTGCCCGGGTCGGGCACGCCTCGATGCAGAGCCCGCAGAGGATGCAGCGCAGGTAGTTGATCTGGTAGACGCGGCCGTAGCGCTCACCCGGCGAGAACCGCCCCGACTGCACGGTGTTGCCGTCGGCATCCACCACCGGCTCGTCGCTGTTCTCCGCGCCCTCCACGTAGATCGCGTCAGCGGGGCAGGCCCAAGCGCACAGCTCGCAGCCGATGCACTTCTCCAGCCCGTCCGGCCACCGGTTGAGCTGGTGCCGGCCGTGGAACCGGGGCGCGGTGGGGAACTTCTCCTTGGGGTACTGCTCGGTGACGACCTTGCGGAACATGGTCCGGAAGGTCACGCCGAACCCGGCCACCGGGTCCCAGAACTGCTCCTTGAGCGACGGTGTGCCCTGCTTGCCCGGTTGATCAGCCATCGTTGGTCTCCGCGGCGTCGGTGGTGCGGGATGTCCCCGATGTCGTGACGGGCTCGCTCGACGCGAACACCAGCGGTCGAGCCGCACCGCGGACCGGTCCACCGGTCGGCATGGGCGGCACCGGATAGCCGCGCTTGGGCGACGGCGCGACCTGCGTCGCCTCGTCGTCGCTCTTCTTCTTGCCCTCGGGGAGCAGGAAGAGCAGCAGGAAGACCGCCAGCAGCACGCCGGCCGCGATCATCGCGGTCTGCCGGTCGAACTCGAGGTCGTCGCGGGCGACCCGCATGGTGGCGACAGCGACGATCCAGACCAGCGCGATCGGGATCAGCCGCTTCCACCCGAACGCCATGAACTGGTCGTAGCGCAGCCGCGGCAGCGAACCGCGCAGCCAGATGAAGATGAAGATGAAGAACAGGACCTTGCCGAAGAACCACAGCAGCGGCCAGTAGCCCTCGTTGGCCCCGGGCCAGGCCTCGTCGATCCAGAACGGCGCGTGCCAGCCGCCTAGGAACAGCGTCGTCGCCAACGCCGAGACGGTCGCCATGTTGATGTACTCGGCGAGGAAGAAGAGCGCGAACTTCAGCGAGGAGTACTCGGTGTGGAAGCCACCGACCAGCTCGCCCTCGGCCTCCGGGAGGTCGAACGGCGCCCGGTTGGTCTCACCCACCATCGCGATCGTGTAGATCACGAACGACGGCAACAGGATCAGGCCGAACCAGAAGTCGTCCTGAGCGGCCACGATCTCGCTGGTCGACATCGAGCCGGCGTACATGAAGACCGACACCAGGGCGAGGCCCATCGCGACCTCGTAGGAGATCATCTGGGCGCTCGAGCGGAGGCCGCCGAGCAGTGAGTACGTCGAGCCGCTCGACCAGCCGCCGAGCACGATGCCGTAGATGCCGATCGAGGCGATCGCCATCACGAACAGGACGGCCACCGGCATGTCCGTGAGCTGGAGCGGGGTCTGCTCACCGAAGAAGTTCACCTCGGGGCCGAAGGGGATCACGGCGAAGGTGACGAATGCCGGGATCACCGCGATGACGGGGGCGATGATGAAGACGAGCTTGTCGGCGTTCTTGGGAGTCAGGTCCTCCTTGAGGGCCAGCTTGACGCCGTCGGCGAGCGACTGGAGCAGTCCGAACGGACCGTGCACGTTGGGGCCGATCCGGTGCTGCATCCGGGCCACGACCCGACGCTCCCACCAGATGTTGAACAAGGTGAGCAGCACCAGCACCACGAAGATCAGCAGCGACTTGACGCCGACGACCCACCAGACGTCGTGACCGAACGCGGGGAGCTCGGTGTCGTCGGCTGCCAGCGGCACCAGGTCGGCGATCATGACTGTCCTCCCTCCACTCGCACGCGACTGCCGGGTGAGGCGAGGTCGCTGAGCACACCGGCACCGAACGAGTTGGCCGGCACCCACACCACGCCGGGAACCAGGTCCGGTCCGACCTCGGCCGGCAGGGTGACCGAGCCGCGGTCACCGGTGAGGGTCACCGTCGGTCCGTGCGCGTCGAAGACGTCTGGCGGCACCAGCGCGACCACTGGTCTGGCGGTGGCCTTGAGGAATTTGTCGCCGTCCTGCATCCGCCCGTTGTCGATCGACTGCTTCCAGGTGGCGAGGACGAGGGTCCCGGCTTGGTCTCGAGACGCCTCCCCCGCAACTGCGGTATCGGCGCGATTGCCGAGGGCCTCCTCGAGACCCGGCCGCTCGCCGTCCCACGGCCCCAGCTGCGCCATCTCAGCGCGAACCTCCGGCACCGAGCGGAAGCCGAGCGGTGCTCCCATCTCCTCCGCGATGCCGGACAGGATCCGGCACTCGGGCAGGGAGGCGGGGTTGTGGAGCGTCGCTTCGAACGGACGGATCCGCGCCTCCCAGTTGACGAACGAGCCGGACTTGTCGGTGACCGGCGCGACCGGCAGCACGACATCGGCGGCTCGGGTCACCTCGGACTCGCGCAGGTCCATGGCGACGACGAAGCCAGCCGCGGCGATCGCGGCCCGGGTCGCGGCCGGGTCGGCCGTGTCGACCGGATCGACGCCGGCGATCACCAGACCGCCCAGCTCACCTGCGACGAGTGCGGCAACGATGGCGTCGGCGTCGCGTCCCTCGGTCTCCGGCAGGGTGTCGACACCCCAGGCGGTCGCCACGTCGACCCGCGCGGATGCGTCCGCGACCGGGCGGCCGCCAGGCAGCAGGTTAGGCAGGCACCCGGCCTCGAGCGCGCCGCGGTCGCCGGCGCGCCGGGGGACCCAGGCGAGCCGGGCACCGGACTTCGCCGCCAGCTCGGCAGCGGCCGTGAGGGCGCCAGGGACGGTTGCGAGCCGCTCGCCGACCAGTACGACGGCGGTCCGGTCGACGCCGTACTCGGACTGCTCGAGCAACGAGCGAAGGGCCTCGGCCTCCGCGCCGGGAACGGTGGGGACCAGGCGGCCCGACAGCTTCCTCAGCCCGCGGGTGGTGTGCGGCGCGAGCGCGAGCACCTGCGTGCGGCCGGCCCGCACCGCCTTGCGGAGACGGAGCAAGATCGCGCCGGCTTCGTCCTCGGGCTCGAGCCCGACCAGCACGACCTTCGCGGCCGACTCGAGGTCGGCATAGGTGACGCCGCGGCCCGGGAGGGTGGCCGCACGACCTCCCCCGATACCGAACCCGGCTCCGTCCGCGACGTGCGCTGCGAGGAAAGCGGTCTCCTCGGCCGAGAGCGGCCGGGCGCGGAAGTCGACGTCGTTGGTACCGAGCGCGACCCGGGCGAACTTGCTGTAGGCGTAGGCGTCCTCGGCCGTCAGCCGGCCACCGGTCAACACCCCGACGCCCTTGCCCACACCCCCACCCGCACTATCCGCCGCGCCGCGCGCTGCGGCCAGGCCGCGGGCCGCGACGGCGAACGCCTCGGGCCACGACGCCGGGCGAAGTACGCCGTCGGCACCGCGCACCTGCGGGTAGGTGATCCGGTCACCGCCGTGCGCGTAGGTGAACGCAAACCGGTCCTTGTCGGTGATCCACTCCTCGTTGACCGCAGGGTCGTCGCCCGCCAGCCGACGCATCACCTTGCCGCGCCGGTGGTCGAATCGGATCGCGGAGCCGCAAGCGTCGTGTTCGGCGATGCCGGGGTTCGACACGAGATCGAACGGGCGGGACCGGAACCGGTACTCCTCGGAGGTGAGGGCGCCGACCGGGCAGATCTGGATCACGTTGCCCGAGAAGTACGAGAGGAAGGGGGCGTCCTCGGCGATGCCGATCTGCTGGTCCGCACCACGCTCGATCAGCGCGATGAAGGGGTCGCCGGCGATCTCGTCGGCGAACCGGGTGCAGCGCTGGCAGACGATGCATCGCTCCCGGTCGAGCAGCACGTTGGGCGACAGGTTGATCGGCTTGGGGAAGGTCCGCTTGACGCCCTCGGCGGCGCCGCCGGAGAACCGCGACTCGCCACGGCCGTTGGACATCGCCTGGTTCTGCAGTGGGCACTCGCCGCCCTTGTCGCAGACCGGGCAGTCGAGCGGGTGGTTGATCAGCAGGAACTCCATCACACCCTGCTGCGCCTTGTCGGCGACCGGACTGGTGACCTGGGTGTTGACGACCATGCCCTCGGCGACCGGAAGCGTGCAGGAGGCTTGCGGCTTGGGGAAGCCGCGGCCGTTGCCGGCGTCGGGGACGTCGACCAGGCACTGGCGGCAGGCCCCCACGGGCGCCAGCAGCGGGTGGTCGCAGAAGCGCGGGATCTGCACCCCGACCTGCTCGGCCGCGCGGATCACCAGGGTGTCCTTGGGGACGGCGACCTGGATGCCGTCGATGGTCACGTTGACCGAGTCGTCCTTCATCGCAACCTCTGCCGAGCCCTGCTGCGTCGTCATGCCGTCACCTCCTGGCCGGCCCACGCCGTCGACCGGGCCGGGTCGAAGGGACAGCCCCCGTGCGACAGGTGGGCGAGGTACTCCTCGCGGAAGTACTGGATCGAGCTGGAGATCGGGCTGGTCGCGCCGTCACCAAGGGCGCAGAACGAGCGGCCGAGGATGTTGTCGCACTGGTCGAGGAGCAGGTCGAGATCGGCCTCGCTACCCACGCCCTTCTCGAGCCGGGTGAGCGTCTGCACGAGCCACCAGGTGCCTTCGCGGCAAGGGGTGCACTTGCCGCACGACTCGTGCTTGTAGAACTCGGTCCAGCGCAGCACGGCGCGGACGACGCAGACGCTGTCGTCGAAGATCTGCAGTGCCCGGGTGCCCAGCATCGAGCCGGCCGCGCCGACGCCCTCGAAGTCGAGCGGGATATCGAGGTGCTCGGCAGTGAGGATGGGCGTGCTCGACCCGCCCGGGGTCCAGAACTTGAGGTCGTGTCCCGCGCGGACGCCACCAGCGAGGTCGAGCAGCTCGCGGAGGGTGATGCCGAGGGGTGCTTCGTACTGTCCCGGCTTCTGCACGTGGCCGGACAGGGAGAAGATGCCGAAGCCGGCGGACTTCTCGGTGCCCATCGCCGCGAACCACTTCGCGCCGTTGGCGACGATGCTGGGGACCGATGCGATCGACTCGACGTTGTTGATCACGGTCGGGCTCGCGTAGAGACCGGCCACGGCCGGGAACGGCGGCCGGAGGCGGGGTTGCCCCCGACGACCCTCCAGGCCCTCGAGCAGCGCAGTCTCCTCACCGCAGATGTAGGCGCCGGCGCCGGCGTGGACGACGACGTCGAGGTCGTAGCCCGAGCCGTGGATGTCCGTCCCGAGGTGGCCGGCGGCGTACGCCTCCTCGACCGCGGCCTGCACCCGGCGGATGACGTGGAGGACCTCACCCCGGATGTAGATGAACGCCTTGTTGGCGCGGATCGCGTAGGAGCTGAGGATCACGCCCTCGACCAGGACGTGCGGGTTGGCCATCATCAGCGGGATGTCCTTGCAGGTGCCCGGCTCCGACTCGTCGGCGTTGACCACGAGGTACTTGGGCCTCGGGTTGTCCTGCGGGATGAACGACCACTTCATGCCGGTCGGGAAGCCGGCGCCGCCCCGGCCGCGCAGGCCGGAGTCCTTGACTGCGGCGATGACGTCGTCCGGGCTCATGCCGAAGGCCTTGTCGAGCGTCTGGTAGCCGCCCTTGGCCTCGTAGGCGGGCAGCGTCCACCCGCGCTCGACGTCCCACATGTCCGTGAGGACCGGGGTCAGCACAGAATCGTGGGTCGTCACTGCGCCTCCTCCTTCTCGGCCGCGGACTCGTCGGAGCCGCTGGTCTCGTCGACCGTCTCCGACTCCGCCCGTGCCGTGTCGGCCTCGGCGACCGCCTCCTGCTTGGAGTCAGCGGCCTCGATCGAAGGGACCGCGGCCGGGTCAGGCGCCGTCCACCCCTTCTCGCGGGCGATCTCGAGACCGGCCAGGCTCGCCGGCCCGGCCACCGGGCCCTCGTCGACCAGGCCGTCGGGGAAGCCGGCGAGCACCCGCTCCGCCTCGCGCCAGGTGCAGAGGCGGGGCCCGCGGGTCGACCGGACCTCCTGGCCGACCCGGAGCGACTCGACCATCTGGACCGCGTCCTCAGGGGTCTGGTTGTCCATGAACTCCCAGTTGACCATCACGACCGGTGCGTAGTCGCAGGCGGCGTTGCACTCGACGTGCTCGAGGCTCACGGTGTGCTGGTCGCCCTCGCGCTTCTCCGCCACCTCGTCGTTGCCGATGTCGAGGTGCTCCCTGAGCCGGGCGAAGATGGCGTCGCCCCCCATCACCGCGCACAGCGTGTTGGTGCAGACGCCGACGTGGTAGTCGCCGACGGCGTGCCGTTTGTACATCGTGTAGAAGGTCGCGACGCCGCTGACGTCGGCGGCGGAGATCTCGAGGATCTCGGCGCAGGCCTCGATCGCCTCGGGGGTCACCTTGCCCTGCACGGACTGGGCGAGGTGCAGCATCGGGAGCAGGCCCGAGCGCTTCTCCGGGTAGCGACCGGCGATGTCGCGCAGCTCGCCGAGCGTCTTGTCGTCCAGACCGGTGGTCATCGGTCGACGCCTCCCATCACCGGGTCGATGCTGGCGATCGCGACGATGACGTCGGCGATCATGCTGCCCTCGCTCATCACGCCCATGGCCTGCAGGTTGTTGAACGACGGGTCCCGGAAGTGGGCGCGGAACGGCTTGGTGCCGCCGTCGGAGACGACGTGGGCGCCGAGCTCGCCGCGCGGCGACTCGATCGGGACGTAGGCCTGGCCGGCAGGGACCCGGAAGCCCTCGGTCACCAGCTTGAAGTGGTGGATCAGCGCCTCCATCGACTCACCCATGATGTGTCGGATGTGGTCGAGGCTGTTGCCCATGCCGTCGCTGCCGATCGCGAGCTGGCTGGGCCAGGCGATCTTCTTGTCGGCGATCATCACCGGCGCGCCCTCGAGCCGCGCGAGACGGTCTGCGGCCTGCTCGATGATCTTCAGCGACTCCCACATCTCGTTGAGCCGCAGCCGGAACCGGCCGTAGGAGTCGCTGGTGTCCCAGGTCTGCACGTCGAAGTCGTAGGTCTCGTAGCCGCAGTACGGCGAAGTCTTGCGCAGGTCCCACGGGTAGCCGGTGCTGCGGAGGACCGGGCCGGTCACACCGAGCGCCAGGCATCCCTCGAGGTCGAGATGACCGACCCCTACGAGCCTCGCCTTGAAGATGGGGTTGGCGTTGCAGAGTGCGGCGTACTCCGGGAGCCGCTTCTTCATCAACGCGACGAACTCCCAGATCTCGTCGAGCGCGCCCGGCGGCAGGTCCTGGGCGACGCCGCCGGGCCGGATGAACGCGTGGTTCATCCGGAGGCCGGTGATCAGCTCGAAGAGATCGAGCACCAGCTCCCGCTCGCGGAAGCCGATGGTCATCACCGTGAGCGCGCCGATCTCCATGCCACCGGTCGCGATGCAGACCAGGTGGGAGGAGATCCGGTTGAGCTCCATGAGGAGGACCCGCATGACCTGGGCCTTCTCGGGGACCTGGTCCTCGATGTCGAGGAGCCGCTCCACGCCAAGGGAGTAGGTCGCCTCGTTGAAGAACGGGCTGAGGTAGTCCATCCGGGTGCAGAACGTCACGCCCTGCACCCAGGAGCGGTACTCCATGTTCTTCTCGATGCCGGTGTGCAGGTAGCCGATGCCGCACCTGGCCTCGGTGACCGTCTCGCCCTCGAGCTCGAGGATCAGCCGGAGCACGCCGTGGGTGGAGGGGTGCTGCGGGCCCATGTTGACGACGACCCGTTCCTGCGCGTCCGCGCCCTCGTCGCCGAGGCCGGCGGCAATGTCGTCCCAGTCCTGGCCGGAGACGGTGAACACCCGATCGGCACGCGCATCGGTGGTCTCCGAGGAGCCGGCGTAGAAGTCGTGGTCGGTGGCGCTCATGAGTAGCTCCTCCGCTGGTCCGGCGGCGGGATCGTCCCGCCCTTGTACTCGACCGGGATGCCTCCCAGCGGGTAGTCCTTGCGCTGCGGGTGCCCGGGCCAGTCGTCGGGCATCAGGATCCGCGTCAGTGCCGGGTGATCGTCGAAGACGATGCCGTACATGTCGTAGGTCTCGCGCTCGTGCCAGTCGACGGCGGGATAGACGGCGCACAGGGACGGCAGGTGGGGATCGGCGTCGGGCACGCTGACCTCGACCCGGATCCGCCGGTTGTGGGTCATCGACAAGAAGCTGTATACCGCGTGCAGCTCGCGTCCCCGGTCCCCCGGGTAGTGCACGCCGCTGACCCCGGCGCAGAGCTCGAACCGCAGGCTCGGGTCGTCGCGCAGGATCTTGGCGGCCGCGACCAGGTTGCCCGGCGCGATGTGGAAGGTGATCTCGCCCCGGTGGATCACGACGGAGTCGATCAGAGGGTCGAGGCCGTCGGCGACGACGTCGAACCAGCCGCCGTACGGGCGCTCGGCCGGGGCCGGGAACAGCACGCCGGCGACCAACCTGCCGAACCCGCTGGTGTCACCGGTGCCGGTGACACCGAACATGCCCTGCCGCTTGCCGACCTGGTGGACCTGCCCGGTCGGTGCCGGCACGTTCTCGGGCGACTGCTCCACCGCGGGCTGCTCGGGCCCGGTCTTGTCGACCGGCTTGTCGTCGCTCACCGCAGCAGGCCCTTCATCTCGCTGGTCGGCAGGGCGACCAGGCCCTCGGCCTCGAGCTCGCGGATCTGGGCCGCACGGTTGGCGCCGAGCTTGCCGGCCTGCACCTTGTCGTGGAGCTTGAGGATCGCGTCGATGAGCATCTCCGGCCGCGGGGGGCAGCCCGGCAGGTACATGTCCACGGGTACGACGTGGTCGACCCCCTGCACGATCGCGTAGTTGTTGAACATGCCCCCGCTGCTGGCGCACACGCCCATCGCGAGCACCCACTTGGGCTCGGCCATCTGGTCGTAGATCTGGCGGAGGACCGGCGCCATCTTCTGGCTGACCCGGCCGGCCACGATCATCAGGTCGGCCTGCCGCGGACTGGCCCGGAACACCTCCATGCCGAACCGGGCGAGGTCGTACTTCGGGCCGCCGCTGGTCATCATCTCGATCGCGCAGCACGCGAGGCCGAACGTGGCCGGCCAGAAGCTGGCCTTGCGGAAGTAGCCTGCGACGCCCTCGACCGTGGTCAGGAGGACGCCGCTCGGAAGCTTCTCTTCTAGACCCATGAGATCCTCCCGGTCAGTCCCAGTCCAAGCCGCCGCGGCGCCAGACATAGGCGTAAGCGACGAAGACGGTGGCGATGAAGACGACCATCTCGATCAACCCGAACCACGACATCTGGTCGAAGTACACGGCCCACGGGTAGAGGAAGATGATCTCGATGTCGAAGACGATGAAGAGCATCGCGGTGATGTAGTACTTCACCGGGAAGCGGCCGCCGACCGCCTGGGGCGTCGGCTCGATGCCGCACTCGTAGGAATCGAGCTTTGCTCGGTTGTAACGGCCCGGTCCCACCAGGGCGCTCATGGCGACGGAGCCGACTGCGAAGAGCGCGGCCAGCGCCGCTAGGACCAGTACCGGCGTGTAGAGCTCCAACTGCCTTCCCTTCCCGTGTGCGGACCCCTCGCGACCGACCGTGCTCGTGATCTTGTGAATGGAATCACGAGTGTGGCGAGACACATACTGCCACCCCGGAGCGCCCACCGCACATGGGGGTGCGGAGGTCCCGAACCTGCCGCTGACCTGCGGATTTACCGCACAGCTCCGTTTCGTAAATCGACCCCTCGGGCCTCGGGGCGCGCGGCTCAGGCAGAGGCGCGATGCAGCGCGACGATGCCGCCGGACAGGTTGCGCCACTCGGCCTGCTGCCAGCCGGCTGCCCCGATCATCGCGGCCAGGCCGGCCTGGTCGGGCCAGGCGCGGATCGACTCGGCGAGGTAGACGTAGGCGTCCGGCGCGGACGACACCGCCTTGGCGACCGCGGGGAGCGTCTTCATCAGGTACTCGAGGTAGACGGTGCGCCAAGGGCTCCAGGTCGGGTGGCTGAACTCGCAGACGACCAGGCGGCCGCCGGGGCGGGTGACCCGACGCATCTCCGCAAGCCCCTTCACCGGGTCGACGATGTTGCGGAGGCCGAAGGAGATGGTCACCGCGTCGAACGTGTCGTCGGCGAACGGGAGCTGGGTGCCGTCGCCGGCGGTGAAGGGGAGGTGCGGCAGCTGCTTCTTGCCGACCTGGAGCATGCCGATCGAGAAGTCGCACGGGACCACGGTCGCGCCGGCGTCGGCGAAGGGCTGGCTCGACGTACCGGTGCCGGCAGCGAGGTCGAGCACCTTGTCGCCGTACCCGGGGTCGACCGCCGTCAGCACCTCGCGCCGCCAGCGGCGGTCCTGCCCGAAGGACAGCACGTCGTTGGTGAGGTCGTACCGCTTCGCGACGGCGTCGAACATCCGACGTACGTCGGCGGGTTGCTTGTCCAGTGCTGCGCGGGCCACCCCGGAACTGTAGGTCCTGGGATTTGATCGCAACCAAACGGGCGGCTACCGCGTCCTCTCAGTACTCAACCCCGTCGCAGCACCAAGACCCACGAGGATCCCGCCATGTCGTTCGCCCGTCGCTCCACCATCGTCGCCGTCGTCGCGGCGCTTCTGTGCGGTCTCGCATACGGCGTCGGGTGGGCGAGCCAGGCCGGAAGCCTTCCCTGGCAGCGTCCCGCCGAGGACGCCGGCACCGTGCCTGTCCGGACCGTCGTGGACCGTCCCGTCAGCCACCTGCCGGACGAGGATCCGACGACCGACAAGGCCGAGAAGCCCGAGAAGCCCACCGACCGGCCCGAGCGCCCGGTCGAGCCCACGCTTCAGCCCGGCCCGACCCTGGTCGCCCCCGGCGACTCCGGCGACGAGGTGCGCGACCTGCAGGCACGGCTGGCCCAGATCGACTGGTTCA
This sequence comes from uncultured Actinomycetota bacterium, assembly GCA_963724275.1. Classification (GTDB taxonomy): domain Bacteria; phylum Actinomycetota; class Actinomycetes; order Propionibacteriales; family Nocardioidaceae; genus Nocardioides. The sequence continues at coordinate 231,787 of CAVRUB010000011.1, forward strand.
ACGCCGACGTGACCGGCTACTACGGCGACGTCACGACCGAGGCGGTGCGCGGCTTCCAGGCCAAGCGCGAGATCCCTGTGACCGGCGAGGTAGACCAGCGCACGCTCGACCGGCTCGCCGCGATGACGAGCGAGCCGACCACAGCCGAGCTGACCAACCTGACCACCACCAACTCGCCCGGCGCGCTCGACCCGCGGTGCCTCGAGGGCCGGGTGCTGTGCGTCGACAAGTCGAGCAGCACCCTGCGGTGGGTCATCGACGGCGAGGTGCAGAAGACCCTGGACGCGCGGTTCGGTGGCTCGGGGACCCCGACCCGGGAGGGCGAGTTCAGCGTCTTTGAGATGAGCCGCGACCACGTGTCCAGCCTCTACGACACGTCGATGCCGTTCGCGATGTTCTTCTCGGGCGGCCAGGCCGTGCACTACTCGCCGGACTTCGCGGCGGTCGGTTACGGCGGCGCATCCCACGGCTGCGTCAACATCCGCGACTACGACGGTGTCGCCTGGCTCTTCGACCAGGTGCAGATCGGCGACAAGGTCGTCGTCTACTGGAGCTGACGTCTCGATGCGCCCTCGCGCTGCGCGCTCGGGCAACTCGACGACCGAAGGTGTCACAACCCCCTCGGTTGCGGTGTCTCCATGAGCACACACCGCAACCGAGGAGGAAACCATGAGCAACACCCGGGTCCCCGCCGCCGAGATCACCGGCCTCAAGGGGGCGCTGCTGAAGCGGATGATGAAGAAGACGCTCGGGCAGGTGCCGTCGTCGCTCGGCGTCTACTGGCACAACCAGAAGGTGCTCATGACGATGGGCGGCCTGGGCGGGAAGCTGAAGAAGTGGGACGCGTGCGACGAAGGCCTCAAGACCTTCGCGCACATGTCGGTCGCGTCCTACATCGGCTGCACGTGGTGCCTGGACTTCAACTACTTCGAGGCACGCAACAAGGACCTGGACCTGGAGAAGGCGCGCGAGGTGCCGCGCTGGCGGGAGTCCGACGTCTTCACCCCGCTCGAGCGCGACGTCATGGAGTACGCCGAGGCGATGAGCCAGACCCCGGTCGCCGTGACCGACGAGATGGTCGCGGCGCTGCGCAGCCAGTTGGGAGACGCGGCGGTGGTCGAGCTGACCGCGGTCATCGCGTTCGCGAACTTCACGACCCGGCCCAACGTGGCGCTGGGCATCGAGTCGGACGGGTTCGCCGCGGCGTGCGGGCTGAAGCCCCTCGCCGAGCCGACGGCGACGTCGGGGACCCCGAGCGTCGTACGGTCATGATCGTGACCAATGCGTCGGCAGATCCGTTCGTCGAGCACCGCAGCCTGCTCTTCACCGTCGCCTACGAGATGCTCGGCTCGGCGGCCGACGCGGAGGACGTCGTCCAGGAGAGCTGGCTGCGGTGGTCCGCCGTCGACCAGAGCGAGGTGCGCGAGCCGCGGGCCTACCTGGTCCGGGTGGTCACCCGGCAGTCGCTCAACCGGCTGCGGTCGCTGTCACGCCGGCGGGAGGAGTACGTCGGCGAGTGGCTGCCGGAGCCGCTGCTCACCTCCCCCGACGTCGCCGAGGACGTCGAGCTCGCCGAGAGCGTCTCCATCGCCATGCTCACCGTGCTCGAGACGCTGGGGCCGGCCGAGCGGGCGGTCTTCGTGCTCCGCGAGGTCTTCGACACGCCGTACGACGAGATCGCCGAGGCCATCGGGAAGTCGACGGCCGCCGTACGGCAGATCGCGCACCGAGCCAAGGAGCACGTCGCTGCCCGGCGACCTCGGGTGCCGGTGAAGCAGGAGGAGCAGGCAGCCGCAGTCGAGAAGTTCCTGGCGGCCGTCCAGGGCGGCGACCTCCAGTCGCTGCTGGAGGTGCTGGCCCCGGACGTGGTGATGGTGGCCGACGGCGGCGGGGTCGCAGCCGCAGCGCGCAAGCCGATCCACGGTGCGGACAAGGTCGCAACCTTCCTCGGCACCGCCTGGCGGCTCAAGGTCGAGTTCACCAGCATGCCGATCTCGATCAACGGTCTGCCCGGCGCGCGTCTCGACATCCGCCTCGACGACTCCACCACGGCGCTCAGCTTCGTCGTGGAGGACGGCCGGATCACGCGGATCTACGCCATGCGCAACCCGCACAAGCTGCAACGGCTCGAGGCCGAGACCTCTCTGCAGCGTTAGTCGAGCTCGGCCTGGGCCACGACGTCGTCGACGAGCTCGGCGGTCTGCTCGATGGTGAGCCCGGGCGAGGCGTAGACGTTGACGGTGCGACCGGCGACCACCCGCTGGCACTGCGCCTGGAACGGCGGGCCGTCCTGGGTGAACGCCTGGGACTCCCACTGGGCGATGCACACGCTCTCGCCCTGCCGCACGATGTCGCCGACCGTCTGGGAGCTGACCGCCATCTCGGGCGGCACCGGCGGACCCTGCTGGAGGAACAGCCCGGACTCACCGTCGTAGATCGTGACGGCGACCTGCACCTGGAGGTCGGGCGTCGTGTAGAGGCCGACCGCCGACTGGGACTCGAACACCTCGGTCAGCTTGTCGCTGCCGTAGGCCTCTACCTGACCGACCGCCTCGGCGTACTGCGGGTCGATGTCGGGATACCGCTGCAACGCACCGTCGAGCATGGTGGCCGGCAGCAGGTCGGCGGCCGGCCGGCCGTCGCCGGCTTCCTGCCCTTCCCCGTCGCCGTCGATCGCGCCGGCATCGTCGCCGGTCAGTTCGGGGAGGCCGACGGCGAACCCGACGACGCCGGCGAGCAGGAGCACGCCGGATGCGGCGCCGACGATCGTGGAACGCAGGGGCATCCGGCCATCATGCCCCTCCCGGCCTTGTCGACCGTTGCCGGGTCGCGAATGCTCATAGGGCGATGTCAGCGCCGTCGGGGAGCCGCACGTAGTCGAGGCCCGCCGCGCCGAGGAACCGGCTGAAGTGCCCGTCGACGATGCCGAGGCCCGCGTCGGAGTAGACGCGATCGTGGATCGCCACGTTGCGAGCAGCCCCCACGGACCGCGCGAAGTCGATGCCCTCGGCGGCCTTCATCCAGGGCGCGCAGACCGGTGCGAGGAGCACGTCGACGGGGCGACCGGGACCGGTGAGAGCGTCCCCCGGGTGGAAGACCGTGCGGTCGCCGACCGTGAGCAGGTAGCCGCTGTTGTCGAAACGGGGCAGCTCGGGATGGATGACGGCGTGCAGCTCGCCGACGGCGGTGACCGGGATGGTGCCGGCGATGAACACCTCGCCCGGGCCGACCACGGTCACCCGCTCGGCCAGGTCGGGCGCCTGCTCGCGGATCTGAGCGACGACCGCCTCGATCGTGAAGAGGGGCGCGTCGGTCCGACGCAGGTGGTCGGGGTGGAGGTGGTCGGGGTGCTCGTGCGTGATCAGCACGACGTCCGCCCCGTCGACTGCGTCGGCCTCGGTGAACCCGCCCGGGTCGATGACGAGGGTGGTGCCGTCGTGCTCGAGCCGGACGCAGGAGTGGCCGAACTTGGTCAATCGCATGCGTTCACCGTAGCCACGGAATCACCGGCCCGGCTGCGCGGTTAGCCGGTCATGATCGCGATCACCGGCGCCACCGGAGCTCTGGGCAGCCGGGTGGCCCGCCTGCTCGCCCACCTGTCACCACGACTCGTCGTGCGTGATCCGTCGCGAGCACCCCACGTCGGCGGCGAGATCCGCACGGCGTCGTACGACGACCGCGCCGCTGCCGAGGCCGCGCTCGACGGTGTGACCACGCTGCTGCTCGTCTCCGCCTCCGAGTCGGCGACGCGGCGCCAGCAGCACCGCACGATGGTGGAGGCTGCCGCGACGGCGGGCGTCCGGCACATCGTCTACACCTCGTTCGCCGGTGCCGGTGCCGACGCGACGTTCACGCTCGGGCGCGACCACGGCGACACCGAGCAAGCCATCCGCGACGCCGCGACGCGGACCGGCATGACCTTCACCCTGCTCCGCGACAACTTCTACCTCGACGTGCTTCCCTACTTCGCGGATGCTTCGGGCGTGATCCGCGGGCCCGCAGGTGACGGAAGAGTTGCGGCGGTTGCGCGCACGGACGTGGCCGAGGTCGCGGCCGCGGTTCTCCAGACGCCGGAGGCCCATGCCGACGTCGCCTACGAGCTGACCGGCCCCGAGGCCCTCTCGATGACCGAGGTCGCTGCCCGCGCGGGCGCGGTGGTGGGGCGCGACCTGCGCTACGAGGAGGAGACGGTCGCAGAGGCCTACGCGTCACGCCGGGCTGGCTACCCCGACGCGGCGGACTGGCAGCTCGATGCTTGGGTCAGCACCTACACCGCGATAGCCGACGGCTCGGTCGCAAGGGTCACGGGCGACGTGGAGAACCTCACCGGGCGTCCGGCACGGACGCTCGAGCAAGCGCTCCGCGCAGCCGATCGCTAGGTGCCGACGTCGAGGGCCGGTCCGGGATAGACCTCGCCGACGACCTTGCACCGGTCGTCGAGTAGCCCGAGCGCTCTGGCGCGAGGGCGTATCGAGACGCCCCCGCCGTGTGTGCTCGCGGTGGGGTGGGCACAGGGTCTCGATACGCGGCACCGGTCGTCGCCAGGCCCTCTCCGTCGCGGACGTTGAAGAGCATTTTGATCGGGTGTACCATTTGGTACATGCGGAGACTTTTCGAGACCACCAGACACATCGACGCGCCCACCCAGCCGGTATGGGAGGTGCTCTTCGACGTCGCGCGCTGGCCGGAGTGGACGCCGACGATCGACGACGTCGAACGCCTCGATCCGGGACCGTTCCGAGTCGGCTCGCGGGCCAGGATTCGCCAGCCCAGGTTGCCGCGTGCGGTGTGGGAGGTGACGGAGGTCGTGGACGGTCGAAGCTTCACGTGGGAGGCCAAGGGGCCGGGGATGAAGACGATCGGCCGGCACGAGGTCGTTCCCGATGCCGGTGGCTCCAAGCTGACCCTCAGCATCGAGCAGACCGGCCCGATGGGCGCCGTCGCGGCGGTGATGTGGCGTCGCCTCACGCAGCGCTACATCGAGCTCGAGGCCGAGAGCCTGGACCAGCGGGTCACCCGCACCACCGCCGAGTGACGCAGCGAGCTCCGGAATCGGCCGGCGCTACGCCCCGCGGGCGTCTCCTCGAGGCCGCGATCGACCACTTCGGCCGGCATGGCATCGGAGACACCAGCCTGCGCGGGATCGCCGAGGAGCTGGGCACCAGCCACCGGATGTTGATCTACCACTTCGGGTCGCGCGGGGGCCTGCTCGCCGAGGTGACGCGTGAGGTGGAGGCGCGGCAGCGCGCTCTGATGACTGCGACGTACGACACGGACCTGCCTCCGCTCGAGGCCGCTGCGAGGTACTGGGAGGAGACGGTCGAAGCGACACTGCGCTATGGCCCGTTGTTCTTCGAGCTCGCGGCACACGCGATGCAGGGCAAGGAGCACGCCGCGGCTCTCCGCGATGAGCTCATTGCGGCGTGGCTGCCGTCGGTCACCGATCTCTGCCGCGCGATCGGGATCCCCGACGACCAGGCCGAGACCCATGCGCGCCTCGCACTCGGCGCCGCCCGGGGACTGCTTCTCGACCTGCTCGTCAGCGGCGACCGTGAGCAGGTCGCGCGCGCGGCCGACCTGCTCAATCGACTGCTCCTGCTCTCCGCTGACGTCGGCGGAGCGGGCGACCCGGGGTGATGGGGTGGACTGCGATGCCGGGACTGCTACTTCCCGCGACGGAACATCCGGCCCAACCGGCCGGCTATCGACCGACCGGGCTTGATCTCGACGAGGGTCGACCCAGCCGGCGGCGGGAGGTCCGCCGCCTGCTCCGCGGAGAGCTTCGTGCAGACGTAAGTGGTGTAGATCGAGCCGATCTGGTCGGCGTCGACGAACCGAGTGCCTTCTGCCGTCTGGACGACGATGCCGTCGAACACCGAGACCTTCTCGTCGACCAGCACGGCCTGGACCGTGGCGAACTGCTGCCCGTCGCTCGTCTGCACCGCCGTGCCGGGCTGGAGCGCGGTGTAGGCGATGGGGTGATCAGGCGTGTCGTGCATGACCCAACATTACGGCCGGCTCCATCGAAACTTGCTGGTGGCGAGGACATGAGCTCCCCGATGATCATCGGCATGGATGATCGTGAGCGACTTCTCGCGGCGTACGACGCGCAGCTGCGGACCGATGCAGAGACACCGAACGCGGTCGCGGTGACCGTCCTTGGTCCGTTGCGGCTGGTGACGTTCGCCGGCGGTCGTGGTTTCGTCACCTACCAGGATCTCGGCGGTGCCGATGCCGATGCGATCGTCCGACTGGTCAGAGCAGCGCTCGCGCACTACCAGGCGGATCCAGAGGTCACACAGGTGGAGTGGAAGACGCGGGGGCACGACCACGCGCCAGGACTGCACCAGTGCCTTGTCGATCACGGGTTCGTTGCGGAGGAGCCGGAGTCGATCATGATCGGCGAGGCGCAGCGACTGGCAGTCGATGTGCCTCTGCCCGACGACGTGACGCTGCGGCAGGTCAGCGCGGAGCGCGATGTCCGCGCGATGTGCGCGATGAGCGCGCAGGCGTTCGGTGATTCGCCGGCCGAGGCCGCGGCGATGGCCGACGCGTTGCTTCGTCGGATCTCCCTCGATGACGGGATGGAGCTGTGGGTCGCCGAGGTCGACGGGCAAGTCGTCTCCGCGGGACGGCTCGAGCCGGTTCCCGGGACCGACTTCGCGGGGATCTGGGGCGGTTCGACGCTGAAGGAGTGGCGGAGTCGCGGGATCTATCGGGCCTTGACCGCCGCGCGGGCGCAGTCGGCACTGCGTCAGGGGAAGACCCTCATCAACAGCGACTCCACCGAGTACTCCCGTCCCATCCTGGAGCGGTACGGCTTTCTCAAGGTGTCCACCACCACGCCATACCTCTGGTCCCGCTGACCGCCGTCCGGCCGTCGCGGCCGCCAACTGCACTCAGCGGTCTCCGGCCACTACTGCTCGCGAAGGCTGCCGAGCGACCCGCCATCCGATCGCGACCACGACCAGAGCGACCAACCCGGCGCCGACCGCAGCCTCGAGGTCCCGAGACGCGAGCCCGACGGCCAACGCGGACAAGGCGACAGGGACCAGCCAGAGCCCGCTGCGTTGCACCGCCGGCGATCGATGGACCACGGCCTTCTTCTTCATCTGGTGCACGCAGTACGCCGCCACGGCGATGGAGCCGGCAGCCGTCGACAGCTGCTGGAGCCACTGGTAGCCCCTCATCGGGCCGTACTGCTCCCGCAGGAGAGGGACCTCCTCGACGATGAATCCCCAGTCATGGGTGGCGGAGTCCCAGAGGACATGCGTCGCCGCGCCGATCGCGAGGGCTAGCGGAGCCAACAGCCACGCCCGTCGGTCGAGCCGGACCCGCGCTGGTGCGCGTGTTCGCAACGACGGCGTCAGGTCGACGACCGCATCACGGAGCAGGGCGAACCACAACCACAGCAAGGCCAGGCCGATGACGACGTCGACAGAGATTCCCCAGCCGCTGTGCGTCGTCTGGTAGTCCACGCCCACGGGCAGGTACACCGGCAGGTCCGGTGCCAGCGAACCGATCACCAGCGCGCTCAGGGGCAGACCGAGCCGCTGGAGGGGCAGCACAGCCGCCGGGTGTGCAGGCGACAAGGGCACCTGAAAAGGATAGGCAGGGCCGGCCGAGCCCACGACTCCCACCGATCGTCCGGGCGCGCATCCGGCTTCGACAACGAGGGTTCAGGCGGTCAGGTGGTGCACGAAGCACCAGCGCCAGCTCTCCCCCGGCTCGACCGACCGCATCACCGGGTGGGCGGTGCCGTGGAAGTGCCCGGACGCGTGCCGGTTGGGCGAGGAGTCGCAGCAGCCGATCTCGCCGCAGGAGAGGCACATCCGCAGCGCCACCCAGCGGCTCCCGATTGCGAGGCACTGGCCGCAAACGACCTCGCCGGTGGGATCCGCGAGCGGCGTCGAGAGGAGATGGTCACATGCCTGGCCGGCCGGTCTGCTCACGCGCGCTGCCTCCACGTCGGCTCGTTCCTGCTCCGCGGCGTCCAGCATGGACTCCTCGATGTCGAGCATGGCCAGCACGTCGCTGACCACCTCCGACGGTACGGACCCCGTGGAGCGGATCTCCAGCACCCGCCGCCGTTCGACCTCGATCATCTCCTCCCGCACCCGGGCGTACAGGGCGGCCGGGCTCTCCTCACCCGCGGTGGTGCCGAGCCGTTCCCAGGCCGCGAAGTTGCGCTGCTCGATGCGCTGCCGGATCAGGTCCGCGACGCCGTACGGGTCGTCCTCCGCGTCGAGCTCGTCGAGTCGCTGGGATGCCGCCTTCGACGCCTGCTGCAGCAAGGTCGCCCGGGCGAGGGCGTCGTCCATCGGGTCGGGCGAGGGGACCTTCAGCCGACGTGCAAGCCAGCCGAGGCTGAGCCCCTGCAGCAACAGGGTGCCGGCCACCACGGTGAACGCGATCATCAGCAGCACCTCGCGGTGCGGCACGGACTCCGGGATGATGAACGCCGCGGCGAGGGTGACCACGCCGCGCATCCCCGCCCACCCGATCAGGAACGTGTACGACGGCGGCGGCGGGCGCCCGGTCGCCGGGTCCGGACCGGGGCGGATCAGCAGGTAGCGAGCCGGGAACACCCACAGCATCCGGAGCACGACGACTGCAGCCAGGGTGGCGAGGCAGACACCGATGATCGTGCCGGTCGGGAGCGTGCTGGCCCGGACGTCGTCGACCAGCCAGCGTGCCTGCAGGCCGATCAGCAGGAAGACGGTGTTCTCGAGCATGAAAGCCAAGGTGCGCCAGTTCATCCGCTCGGCGATCCGCGACTGGGCGGTCTGCAGGATCGGAGCCTTGTGGCCGAGCAGCAGGCCCGCGACGACGACGGCGACCACGCCCGACGCGTGGATCTCCTCGGCCGCCAGGTAGGTCGCGAACGGCACGACCAGTGAGATGCCGGTGTCGAGGACGGGGTCGGTGACGTGCTTGCGGATCTTCGCGACCAGGAGGAAGCCGGCGATGCCGATCGCCAGGCCGCCACCGGCCGCGAGGGCGAAGTCGAGCCCGATCTCCCATGCCGGGGCCATCGCGCCGGCGGTGCCGATCGCCGCGATCGCAGTGCGCACGGCGACCAGCGCGGTCGCGTCGTTGAGGAGCGACTCGCCTTCCAGGATGGTGACGATCCGGCGCGGCAGCCCGATCCGGCGGCCGATCGCCGTGGTGGCGACCGCGTCCGGAGGGGCGACGACAGCGCCGATGGCGAACGACGCCGGCCAGCCGACCTCCGGCAGGATCGCGTGCACCACCACGGCGACGCCGACCGTCGTGAACGCCACCAGGCCGACCGACAGCAGCAGGATGGGACGGCGGTTGGCGTTGAAGTCGACGAGCGACGTGCTGAGCGCCGCGGCGTAGAGCAACGGCGGCAGCAGTCCGAGCAGCACCACCTCGGGCTCGAGGTGGATGGTCGGGACGCCTGGCAGGTAGGAGCCGGCCCAGCCCACGAGGATCAGCGGGATCGGAGCGGTGATCCCGATCCGACCGGAGATCGCCGTGACCGTGAGGACGGTGACGGCGACGGCCACCAGCAAGAGCGCGATCTCCACGGGCTCATTGTCTCCTCGGGTGGTGAGCACTCCCTTCGCCCGTCCACCAGGCGTCGGGTCGCGGCACCGCCCGGGCCGGTCCGACTAGCCGAGGTCGCTCGCCAGAGCCCGGATCCGGGCATCGAGGTCACGCCGGTTGCTCCGGCCGATCGTCGCTTCGATGACCTCGATCCCGCCGTTGGGACTGGCGAGCGCATGCTCGAGCGCCGGCCGCGACGCCACCTTCAGGTACGACGTGCGGGTGCCCACGCACAGGCTGGCCAGGTCAGCTCCTTGCGGAGTGCCGAACAGCCGCTCGAAGGACTCCGCGTGCTCCGGGGCCCCTTGCTCGAGCATCGAGAAGATCGAGCCGCCGTCGTCGTTGGACACGACGATCGTGACGTCGGGCCGCGGCTCGCCCCGCCCGACCAACAGCCCGTTCAGGTCGTGCAGGAAGGTCAGGTCCCCCATCAGTGCGAGGTTCCGGGTCGAGTGCCGGCGACCGAGGCTGGCGCCGATCGCGGTGCTGATGGTGCCGTCGATGCCGGCCAGCCCGCGGTTGGCGATCACCCGGCGCCGCTCACCGACCGGCGCCGGCCGGCCCATCAGGTCGAGGTCGCGGATCGGGCTCGAGGCGCCGACGACGAGCATTCCCCCGGCAGGAAGTGCGCGCGAGACCGCGCCGGCGACGTCGTACGGCGTCAGCGAGGGCTGTTCCGCGAGCAACTGGTCGACGCGCCGTCCCACCTCCCGGTCGGCGGCCTTCCACCGCGCGAGCCAGTCGGTGTCGTCGGGCTCGGTGGCCCTGGGCGGGGCGTCCAGCACCATCGCGCCGGCCGGTCGCACCGGCCACACGCCCGGCCCCGGCACGACGAGCACCTCGACGTCCGTACGCTCCAGCAGAGTGGTCACCGGCCGCGACAGGGTCGGGCGTCCGAACACGACGACCCGCTCGATCTCGTCTCCGAGGTCGCTCGCGACCAGCAGCCGGTAGCAGCGCAGCGCGTGCTCGCCCGTGCGCGCCCCGCTGGTCGGCTCCGCGAGCAGCGGCCATCCTGCGGCCTCCGCCAGCAGCCGCGCGGGCGGACCGGCGTCGTCACCGGCTACGACCACCGTGCGAGGACCGCGCGGAAGGGGTCTCGATACGGGCTCCGCTCGTTCCTCGCTCCGGTCTTGTCGACCGACGAAGCTCGGTGGTCGGGTAGCCGCCGAGGACCCGGGCGGCGTATCGAGGCCCACCGCGTCCTCCGGCACCAACGGCGCGTCCAGCTGGATGTTGAGGTGCAGCGGGCCGGGCGCTCCCCACTCCACGGCAGCGAGGTCAGCAGGGGCGACAACGTCGTGGGTCCCGACCATCGGACCGAAGATGCCGACCTGGTCGGTGGTCTGGTTGGCGCCCGTGCCGCGCAGCCGCGCCGGCCGGTCGGCCGTGACGACGACCAGCGGCACACCGGCGTGGGCCGCTTCCAGAACGGCCGGGTGCAGGTTGGCGACCGCAGTGCCGGACGTGCACAGTACGGCGGCCCGCGCACCGACCTTGGACAGGCCGAGGGCGAGGAAACCGGCGGTGCGTTCGTCGATCCGGGTGTGGAGGCGGAGCCTCTTGTCCTTGTCGGCCGCCCAGACGACGAACGCGAGCGGGGCGTTGCGCGAGCCGGGTGCGAGGACGACCTCGGTGACGCCGGCCGCCAGGAGTCGATCGACCACCGCCCGCGCGAGAGCGGCCGCGGGGGCCGGTTCGACGTCGCTCACGTCGGCCGATCCTGCCGTAGCGCAGCCACGGCGGCGTAGCGGGCCTCCCACCAGGCCACCCGGTCGGCGGACACTGCCAGCCGGTCGAGGGCAGCCGCGTCCACGACCGGCCGGATCGCGGGAAGCACACCGTCCACCGGCAGCAGCGGAGAGACGACCACGTCGTCGGTGAGCAGCTGCACGGTCGCCAGTCCGCACGCATAGGGCAGCTCGGGGAGCGCCGCAGCCAGCGCCACGCCGGACGCGATCCCCACCGACGTCTCCAGCGCCGACGACACGACGACCGGCAGCCCGATCTCCTCCGCGATCAGGAGGCAGGCGCGCACCCCGCCGAGCGGCTGCACCTTGAGCACGGCGATGTCCGCCGCCTCCAGGTCACGCACCCGGTAGGGGTCCGCGGCCCGCCGGATCGACTCGTCTGCCGCGATCGGCACCGCGACCTTCCGGCGCACGGCTGCGAGGTCCTCGACCGAGGGGGACGGCTGCTCGACGTACTCCAGACCGCCGGCGGCGAGGTCCAGGACACCGATCGCCGCAACGGCTTCGTCGACCGACCAGGCGCCGTTGGCGTCGACCCGGATCCGGCCGGCCGGTCCCAGCGCGTCGCGAACCGCCTCCAGCCGCGCCTGGTCGTCGGCCAGCGTCTGCCCGGGCTCGGCGACCTTCACCTTCGCGGTCCGGCAGCCACCGCCGGCCACGATGGCGTGCGCGGCCTCGGGACCGACGGCAGGCACCGTCACGTTGACGGGTACGACGTCGCGGACCGGTGCGGGCCAGTCGGCTGCCGCGGCCTCCTCCGCGCAGCGGAGCCACGGCTCGGCCACCGGGGCGTCGTACTCCAGGAACGGGCTCCACTCGCCCCAGCCGGCCGGTCCCTCGACGAGCGCCGCCTCACGCTCGGTGACGCCTCGGAAGCGGGTCCGCAGGGGGATCGAGACCACCCTCATCGCGGAGCCCCCGCGAGCGCGAGCAGCGCCTGCCGGTCGGCCTTGCCGTTGGCAAGGAGCGGGATCTCGTCGAGCACCACGACCTCGCGCGGCGCCCAGGGCCGCGGGTGCTTCTCCGCGACCCAGTCGCGGGCATCGTCGAGGGAGAGGGTCCCGACGACGAAGGCGACGACCCTGTTGCCCCACTGCTCGTCCGGCACTCCGAGCACCTCGGCACCGGTGACCGCCGGGTGCTCACGGAGCCGGGCCGCGACCGCCACCGTCGGCACGTTCAGGCCGCCGCTGACCACGACGTCGTCGACCCGCCCGAGCACGGACAGCAGGCCGTCCTCGTCGAGCCGCCCGGCATCGGAGGTGACGAACCAGCCGTCGACCAGGGTCTGCGCTGTGAGCTGCTCGTCGTCGACGTACTCCTCGAAGAGGGTCGGTCCGCCGATGCGGATCCGCCCGCCCTCGCCCACCGCGACCGCCACGCCGTCGAGGGGCACGCCGTCGTAGACGCAGCCGCCCGCGGTCTCCGCAGCGCCGTACGTCGCCACGATGCGTACGCCGGCAGCGGCCGCCCGCTCGCGGAGCCCGGGGTCGATCGGCCCGCCCCCCAGGAGCACGGTGTGCGCGCGCCGCAGCGCTGCGACAGCGTCGTCCTCCCCGAGCAGCCGTGCCAGCTGGGTCGGCACCAGCGAGACGAACCAGCCCTCCCCCGTCGGCCAGCCGTCCCGCTCGAGCAGCACCGGCGCGTGGCCGGCGACCAGCGACCGGACGATGACCTGCACGCCGGCGACGTACGTCGGCGGCAGTGCCAGCACCCAACGTCCCGTCGCGCCGAGCCGCCGTGCCGACGCCGTCACCGACGCGAGCACCGCGTCGCGGGTCAGCGCCACCCGCTTCGGGCTGCCGGTGGACCCGGACGTCTCGACCACCAGACGAACGCCGGCCGGTCCGGACAGCCAGGCGCGGAGCAGCTCGACCACCGCGGCCGGCTCCCCGCGCGGCGTGAGGTCGGACATGTCGACGAGGTTAGGCCGTCGTCGATGCTCGATATTCACTGGCCGGGTGTCGGCGCGGTGAGGTGCAATAGGACGAGTGACGGACACCATCCCGGGCGACCAGCGCAGCTTCTTCAAGCGGTTGATCCCGCCCACGCCGATGTCGAAGCGGCTGTCGACCCAGTCGCTGCTGTTCTCGACCGGCGAGGGCACGTTCCTGACCGGCAGCGCGGTGTTCCTCACCCAGGTGGTGGGGATGTCCGCAGCGCGGGTCGGCCTGGCGCTCACGATCGCGCTGGTCGCCGAGTTCCTCCTCGCCTACCCCGCCGGCCGGGTCGTCGACCGGTTCGGGCCCAAGCGCGTGTGGGCGCTGACCACGTGGGGGCTCAGCGCCTGCTTCGTCGCCCTCCCGTTCGTGGGCTCCTTCGAGGAGTACGTCGTCGTGGCGCTGGTCTTCGCCGTCTTCGGCTCGGCCGGCGGCTCGTCCTACCAGGCCTACGTCGTCGACGTCCTGCCCCGCAAGGAGCGGGTCGAGACGCAGGCCTACATGTACTCCGCCCTCAACGTCGGGTTCACCCTCGGCGCCCTGCTCGGCGGCATCGCGCTCGCCACCGACAGCCTCACCGTCATCCGCTGGACCCCGCTCTTCGCGGCGGGCGTGATGGCGGTCAACGCCTTCTGGATCACCCGGCTGCCGAAGGCGCCCCACGACATCAGGGTCGCGAGCGGCGAGGTGCGGGAGAGGCCGACCGGACCCGGGCCGGTGCGCAACACCGGCTGGATCCTGGTCACCTTCCTGACCGGGATCCTGTGGACCAACCAGGTCCTGCTCAACGTCGTCATCCCGCTGTGGCTGGTCGAGGCGACCGATGCACCGCACGTGCTGCTGGCCTGGCTGTTCGGGACCAACACCGTGCTCTGCATCTTCCTGCCGGCCTACACGTCCAAGGGCGTCCGGGACCTGAGCGACGCGATGCGCTACGTGTGGATCTCGACGGCGTTCTTCGTGGTCTCCTGCCTGATCACGATGATCACCCACTCGACCGTCGGGCTGGCTCACCGTGCTGCTCGTGTGGCTGGGCCACGTCACCGTGACCGGCGCCGAGCTGGCGATCTCCGGGGCGAGCTGGGCGTTCGAGGCCGAGCTGATGGACCCTGAGCGCCGCGGGGAGTACCAAGGCGTCCAGGAGGTCAGCCGCGCGCTGGGCTCGATGTGGGCGCCGGCGCTCTACACGTTCCTGGCGATGTCGTGGGGCGCCGAGGGCTGGCTGGTCATCGCCGGGATCGTGCTGACGGCGACGATCGCGATGGGTCCGTCGCTCCGGCTCGCCGAGCGGTTCCGCGCGCGGCACTACCCGGTCGAACCAGAGGGCCAGCCCGATCCCGGTGTCGATCCGGGCACCCGGGTCGACACGGGACTGGAGCTCGCGCCCCTCGACCCACCCCGCCACGCCGGCAGCTGAACGACATCCGACCAGCGGCGGCGTCGAGCGATCCGCCCCGGCATCTGCTCGGGCGGTCCGGGCTGCTTGAATCGCTGCATCATGGCCACCCCCGCTCACTGGCTCCAGGGCGCCCGCCCGCGCACCCTGCCCGCCGCAGTTGCACCGGTGGTCGCCGGCACCGGAGTGGCGGCGTACGACGACGCGATGGTCTGGTGGAAGGCCTTGCTGGCCCTCGTGGTCAGCCTCGCGCTCCAGGTGGCGGTCAACTACGCCAACGACTACTCCGACGGCATCCGCGGCACCGATGACGAGAGGGTCGGCCCGCTGCGCCTGGTCGGCTCCGGGCTCGCCTCACCCGCGGCGGTCAGGCGGGCCGCGTTCCTGGCGTTCGCCGTCGCCGGCGTCGCGGGCCTGGTGCTCGCCGCCACCACCAGCTGGTGGCTGGTGGCTGGTGGGTCTGCTCTGCGTGCTGGCCGCCTGGTACTACACCGGTGGCTCGAGGCCCTACGGATACCTCGGCCTCGGTGAGGTGATGGTCTTCGTGTTCTTCGGGCTGGTCGCCGTCGTCGGGACGACCTACGTGCAGACCGAGGAGTGGGGCGACAGCGGCTGGACCGCCCTCGTCGCCGGCGCCGGCGTCGGGGCGCTGGCCTGCGCGATCCTGGTCGCCAACAACCTGCGCGACATCCCGACCGACACCGCCGCGGGCAAGATCACGCTCGCGGTCCGGCTCGGCGACCGCCGTACTCGTGCCTTCTACGCCGCCCTGGTGCTGCTCTCGGCGGGCGCCCTGGTCGGCGTCGCCGTGCTGGCGACCCCGTGGGCGCTGCTGGGGCTGCCGTTCCTGGCGTTCGCCGCTCCGGCGTGCCGGACGGTGCTCGGCGGTGCGGTCGGGCCGGGCCTGATCCCCGTCCTCCAGCAGACCGGCCTGGCCGAGCTGGTCTGGGCCGTGGGGTGCGGCATCGGCCTCGCCGCGGGCTGACGGGCTGGGTGGGCCGAAGGGCTGCCGGTCAGTCGGCGTCTTCCTTGGCGCGCTGCTCCTCCAGCTTCTGCGACATCCTGGCCGCCCGGCCCTCCACCTTCTGGGCGAGCGCCTCGCGCTGCCGACCGAGCAGGAAGTAGGAGCCGATGCCGCTCAGCACGAAGGCGACCATCGCCGCCCAGAGAGCAGCGGTGTCGCGGGCGAAGCCGATCTCGTCCCCCGCGACCAACCACCATGCACCGAAGACGATCGCGAACGAGATCACGAACAGGCCGAGCCGCAGCAAGGTGTAGACCCAGAACTCCTTCACCGCTCCAGGGTAGGACTGCGAGGGTGAGTGTTCTCAATCCGTGACCACAGGTGACCACTGACGATCTACTCTGGAGGCGTGGGCAAGTTCCTCCTGGTCATCCTGGTCTTCGCAGCTGTGACCTACCTCATCACCCGTGCGCTCCAGGAGCGCTCGCCGGGCGCGAGGCCAAGCCTCCCCCGTCCGAAGGCGCCGAGGCGCCGGCCGAGCACGCCGCCACGATCGGTGGCGCCCGATGACGACGAGGACTTCCTGCGCGACCTGGACCGCAGGCGGCTCAATCCGCCTGACGACGTCTGAGGTCTGGACCCGCTCGGCCGAGGGGTCAGGTGCGGACGACGAGGTCGAGCGCCCGCTCGATCGCGTAGGAGTGCTGGCTGGTCGTCGAGAAGTAGTTGATCCCGATGAAGTTGAACCACAGGGTCCCCAGCCCGATCAGCGCGAGGATCGCGGCGTTGCGACCCTTCCAGCCGGCCGTGGCCCGGGCGTGGAGATAGCCGGCGTAGACCACCCAGGTGATGAACGCCCACACCTCCTTCGGGTCCCAGTTCCAGTAGCGCGACCACGCCTCGTGCGCCCAGATCGGACCGGTGATGAGCACCGCGAAGGTCCACACCGGGAAGGCGAACGCATGCACCCGGTAGGCGAGCTTGTCGAGCGCATCGAGGGTGGGGACGCGGCCCAGCCAGCCCTTCGGCTCGTCACCGGCGCGCATCTTGACCAGGTAGGTGATCGACGCGATGCCGCCGAGCGTGAACGCGCCGGTCGCGATCACGGCGGAGACGACGTGGATCACCAGCCAGTAGGAGTCGAGCGCCTCGCCCAGCGGCTGCACCTCCTCGTGCAGCCAGATCACGGCGACCATCAGCGTGGTCAGCACGAACCCGACGACGATCGGAGCCATCCAGTCGAGCTTGAAGCGGCGGTACAGGCCGAGGTACATCACGGTGACGACGAACGTGCCCGCGAGCGTGAACTCGTACATGTTGCCCCACGGCACGCGGTTGGGCTCCGCGGCCATCCCGCGGCCGACCAGCGCGACCAGATGGGCACCGGCGGCGATGCACGTGACGAGGAAGCCGAGCCGGCCGAGGAAGGCGACCCGCTCGCTCGCCGTACGACGTCCGCGCTGCGGGCGCTGGGACTCGCGATGGTCTCCGGGGCTCTGTCCTCGTCCGGCGGCGGTCTCCTCGACCAGGACCACCTCCTCCTGGGCGGCGGGCTGGCGCAGCGCCGCCCACTCCGCCAGGTGCACGAGCAGCGCGACGAAGTAGACGAGCCCGGCCGCAGCCACGGCTTGGTCGCTCAGGGTCTCCCATGCAGCGTTGGTCACCATCACTCCTTCTGCAGTGCCAGGACCAGGTCGGCCAGCACCTCGTCCAGGTCGCCGTTGCCGGACCGGTCGAGCCCGGCGACCTCGACGACAGTCGTCATTGTGTCCCCAGGCCCTCCGGTGTCCACAGACCGGGCCCGCACCCACACCCGGCGGGGCCGGAGGAAGAGCGACGCGCACAGGCCGATCAGCGCCAGGATGATCCCGCCCAGGGCGACCTCCTTGCCGGGGGTCTGGCTGATCTGGACCCGCACCCAGGGGTCGACGCGCTCGAGGGTCACCGAGCCGAGGCCGTCGGGCAGCTCGGTCGTCTCACCGACCGAGAGGTCGAGCCGGAACGGCTTGCCGTCCTCGCCGGTGACCTGGTCGGCGTTGCTCTTGTCGAGGACGTAGACCGACTGCGAGGCGCCGGAGTCGAGACCGAGGTCCCCGGTGTAGACCAGCATCGAGACCAGCGGCTCGAGGTCGTCGGGGAACACCGAGACCGGGTCGCCGTCGTAGAGCTCGAAGGTCGGGTAGAGCAGGCCCTCGAGCCCGATCTGTCCGGGCTCGGCGGTCGGCGCCTTCACCACACCGAACGACACGAAGGACTGGTCCTGCGGGAGGAACACGGTCGGCCCGGTGTAGGCGATGTTGCCCTCGCCGTCGCGGATCGTGATCACCGGTGCGTACCCGTGCCCGATGAGGAAGACGTCGGTGTCACCGATCGAGAGGGGGTGGTTGACCCGCAGGTCGTACCGCTGCTCGGGGCCGTCGCCCTGTCGGTAGGAGAGTCCGGCCTCGAACCCGCGGGCGGTGCCGGCACCGGAACCGCTCCTCAGCCAGTCGATGTCGAACTCGTCGACGCTGAAGTCGAAGTCGTCGAGCTGCTCCGGCGTGAACAGACCACCGGGATCGAAGTCGTCGTACTGGGTGAGGTTGTTGCCGAACGTCGTTCCCTTCACCAGGATCACCCCACCCTGGTAGCCGAGCAGGCCGCCGATCGCGAACCCCGCCAGGACGATCAGCACGGACAGGTGGAACAGCAGGTTGCCGGCCTCACGCAGGTAGCCGCGCTCGGCGCTGACCGCATCGCCCGTGTCGCCCTCGCTGTCGGGTCGCAACCGGTAGCGCTTCCCGAGCACGGCGCGTGCCCGGGCCAGCACCTCGTCGGCCGGCAGTGTCGTCTCGTAGGACCTGTGGTCCGGAAGACGGGAGAGGTGGCGGGGCGCCTTCGGCGGTTGCGCCCGGATCCCCCGCGCGTAGACGAACAGCCGGGGCACGATGCAGCCGACGAGCGACAGCACCAGCAGCAGGTAGATCGCGGAGAACCAGATCGAGTCGTAGACCGAGAACAGGTCGAGCTTCTCGTAGATCGGCGTGAGGTCCGGGTGCTCCTCCTTCCACCGGGTGACCGCCAGCGCGTCGACGCCCGACTGCGGGACCACCGACCCGGGGATCGCGGCGAGCGCGAGCAGGAGCAGCAGCACCAGCGCCGTCCGCATCGACGTGACCTGCCGCCAGGTCCACCGGGCCAGCTCGCGTGCGGTCAGCTCGCCTCGCCCGACGGGGCGGCGGTCGGCGGTGGGCTCCGGACGCCTGGGGGAGACGGGGGTCGTCGTAGGGCCGGTCTCACAGCGCGGTTTCCCCGAAGTCGACCACCTGAAGCTGCACCCACTGCACCAGGTGGTCCCACCACCCGGTCACCATGGCGAGGCCGAGCAGGACGAGGAACGCGCCACCGATCCGCATCACCCAGACCTGGCGATGGCGGATCCAGGCGACAGCGCCCAAGGTACGGCGGTAGGCGAGGCCGGCGAGGATGAACGGGATCCCCAGACCGACCGCGTAGAAGAACGACAGCAGAGCCCCGCGGGCAGCTGTCGCGTCGGAGAAGGTCAGGTTGACGATCACGCCGTACGTCGGGCCGATGCAGGGCGTCCAACCGATCGCGAACAGCGCGCCGATCAAGGGCGCAGCCCCGAGGCCCACGGCCGGGATCTTGTGGATCCGCCAGTCCCGCTGGAGCCAAGGCACGACACCGGCGAAGACGAGCCCGAGCAGGATCAGCCCGCAGCCGAGCACGACGGTGATCTCGTCCTGCCACCGGAGCAGGGACGACCCGACACTGCCGAACGCAGCGCCGATCAGCACGAACACGGCTGCGAAGCCCGCCACGAACAGCAGCGAGCCCGTCAGCATCCGACCACGGGGGGCCCGGCCCTGTCGGTCCTTGATGTCGGCGAGGTCGGCACCGGAGAGCCCGGTCGCGTAGGAGAGGTAGCCCGGAAGCAGCGGGATCACGCACGGGGAGAAGAAGGACACCAGGCCGGCGATGACGGCGACGGGCACGGCGAGGGCCAACGACCCGGCTGCGGCCTGGCTCTCGAACCACTCACCCATCGGTGTCCTCGTCCAGAAGGTCCTCGACGAGCGTCACGATCGTGGTCTCCGACGGGACGGGCCCGCTGATCAGCGCCGCGACCCTTCCCTCGCGATCGAGGACCGCCGTGGCCGGCATCGAGGCCGGCCGGTAGCGGCCGAACTCGTCGAGGGTCTCGCTGCCGGGGTCGTAGATCGACGGGTAGTCCACTCCGCGGTCCCGCTCGAAGGCCGCTGCGTTCTCGGGAGCGAGGTCGCGGATGTTGATGCCGACGAACTCGGTCTCCTCGGCCGGAAGCGCCGCCTCGGCGTCGACGAGCATCGGCATCTCCGACCGGCACGGTCCGCAGAGCGACCACCACACGTTGACCACCACGACCTGGCCGCGCAGGTCGGCGAGGTCGAGGTCGTCGCCCTGCACCGTCTCGCCGGCGAGCTCGACCGGGTCCTCCCGGTCCTCGGGGTCGACCTCGGTGACGTTGCCCTGCCCGGGGACGTAGTCGCCGTCACCGGTGCCGGAGATGTCCGAGCAGCCGGTGACGACGAGCGCACCGACCAGCGCGGGAAGGGCGGCGAGGCGCAGGACGCTCAGGACTCGAGCTCCTCGGGCGGCAGCGCACCCTCGGGACGCAGCTCCTCGGGCGCGTGGCCGGCGGAGAACGGCGCGTGCCGGTCCCTCTCGGGGATCAGCTCGATGGCCGGCTCGTGGTAGCTCACCTGGGCCAACCGGTCGCCCGCGAAGTGGAGCGAGGTCACCGAGCACAGCGTGCACTGGCGACGGCGGGGGTCGTGGAGGAAGGAGCGGCGCTCGACGTGGAGGCGGGTGGACCAGATCGGCAGCTGGTGGGAGACGATCACGCCCTCGTGGCCGGCGGCCTCCCGCCGTACGTCGTGGACCGCGTCCATCATCCGCGTGACGATCGCCTTGTAGGGCTCGCCCCACGAGGGCCGGAACGGGTTGTAGAGGTGCCGCCAGAGCCAGGGGTTGCGCAGCGCGTTCTTGCCCCGACCGAAGGTGAGTCCCTCGAACCGGCTGGTGGACTCGATCACCCGGTCGTCGACCGCGACCTGCAGCCCGAGCCGGTCAGCCAGCGGCTCCGCGGTTTCCCGCGCCCGCTCCAGCGGAGAGGAGCGGACCACGGTGACGTCGCGCGCGGCGAGCGACGCAGCAGTCGCCTCGGCCATCGCCCGGCCCCGGTCAGTGAGGTGGAAGCCGTCGCGACGGCCGTAGAGCACACCCTCCGGGTTGTGCACCTCGCCGTGGCGCACCAGGTGGACAACGGTGTCAGGAATGGCCATCAATCTTCTCCGGTGGTTGAGGTGCGAGCACGCGACGCTCGAGAGCCGGCCGCTGCAGCAGCGGCGGCCGGCAGGGCGTCGAGCACGGTCTGGACCGCGCGGTCGTCGTGGGCGGCGGACACGAACCACGCCTCGTAGGCCGAGGGCGGAAGGTGCACACCGCGGTCGAGCATGGCGTGGAAGAACGCGCCGTACGCCGCCGCGTCGGTGCGGGACGCCCCCGCGAAGTCGCGCACCGGCTGGTCGGTGAGGAACACCGAGAACATCGAGCCGGTCGACTGGATGACGTGGGGCACTCCCGCGGTCGTGAACGCCTCGGCCACGCCGGTGCGGAGGGTGTCCGCGACCGCCCCGAGGTGGTCGTAGACCTCGGGGGTGGCCAGCCGGAGGGTGGTGAGCCCGGCAGCCGTGGCGATCGGGTTCCCGGACAGGGTGCCGGCCTGGTAGACCGGCCCGTCCGGCGCGAGCGCCGCCATCACGTCGGCGCGTCCGCCGAAGGCCGCCGCCGGCAGGCCGCCGCCCATCACCTTGCCGAACGTCGTCAGGTCGGGCTGCCAGCCCTCGACCGCGCCGTCGGTGCCCCACTGGCCCCTCGCAGAGACGCGGAACCCCGTCATCACCTCGTCGCTGATGAACAGGGCGCCGTGCCGCTGGCAGGTCGCGGCGAGGAAGGCGTTGAAGCCGGGCTCGGGCGGGACGACACCCATGTTTCCGGGTGCGGCCTCGGTGATCAGGCACGCGATCCGGTCGCCGTGCTCGGCGAACGCGGTCGCGACCGCCGCCCGGTCGTTGTAGGGCAGCACCAAGGTCAGTGCGGTCGACGACTCCGGCACGCCCGGGGTCCCGGGGATCGAGAAGGTGGTCAGGCCGGAGCCGGCCGACGCCAGCAGCGCGTCGAGATGGCCGTGGTAGCACCCGGCGAACTTGACGACCACGTCGCGCCCGGTGAAGCCGCGCGCGAGGCGGATCGCGGACATGGTCGCCTCGGTGCCCGACGACACCAGCCGGACCTTCTCGACCGGTGCACGGCTGATGATCTCCTCGACCAGGGTCACCTCGCCCTCGGTCGGCGTGCCGTACGACGTGCCGCGGGCGACCGCCGCCTGCACGGCTGCGACCACCTCGGGGTGGGCGTGCCCGAGCAGCATCGGTCCCCAGGAGCCGATGAGGTCGACGTACTGGTTGCCGTCGGCATCGGTCAACCAGGCGCCGCGGGCCGAGGCGATGAAGCGGGGGGTGCCGCCGACGGCGTTGAAGGCACGGACGGGTGAGTTGACCCCGCCCGGCGTCACGGCGCGGGCGCGGTCGAAGAGGGTCTCCGACCGGCTCGTCGGCGGCGGCGGCCGGGGCGGCGGTGGGGGCGGCGCTGCCGGAGGTCGACGGCACAGGAGTCACCGGGTCATTGTCCCTGATACGGCGAAGCCGTTACGCCCCGGGGCATGGGTGTGGGGTGTGCCACGCCGGGGTATCGAGGAAATTCCTACATGTGACACCCGTAACGCCAATGTGCCACGCTTCGTTCTATCTGTGTCGCACCCGTGGGAGCAGGCGCGACGCCACAGCGGGCCCCGTGAGAGGGAGAGGCCCGCGTGACCGATTCTGGGGCCGAGAGAAGGGCCGGGGAGAGAGTCCGAATGTCGAGGAAACGCTTGGGACGGCTGCAACGGGCCGCCACGATCGTTCCGCTCGCGCTGCTGTCGGCTGCTTGGACGGTCAGCGTCGCGGGTATCGGCGGGTTCACCACGTCCGTGTCCGCGAACCAGGGCCCCGACGGGTCGCTGCCGGACGGCACCAGCGTGCCGACCGAGGCGATCGAGGCTCCGGCCAGCGTCTCCGACCCGGGCGACCTGAGCCCGACGGGCAACACCCAGAACATCGTCGCGACCGCGTCGACCAACCAGATCCCGTCCGCGGCGCTCGCCGCCTACCAGCGCGCCGAGGCCGTCATCAACAAGGCCGACAAGTCGTGCAACCTCACCTGGCAGCTGGTGGCCGCGATCGGTCGCGTCGAGTCGAACCACGGTCGCTCCGGCGGCAACGTCCTCGACGACGACGGCGTCGCGAAGCCGGGCATCTACGGCGCCGCGCTCAACGGCCGCAGCCGCACCCAGGCGATCAGCGACACCGACGGCGGACAGCTCGACAACGACGCGAAGTGGGACCGCGCGGTCGGCCCGATGCAGTTCATCCCGTCGACCTGGTCGATCGTGGGTGTCGACGCCGACGGCGACGCCAAGCGGGACCCGCAGGACATCGACGACTCCGCACTCGCGACCGCGGTCTACCTCTGCTCCGGCAAGGACGACCTCTCGTCGGTCATGGGCCAGCGGGCCGCGGTCTTCCGCTACAACCACAGCCAGTCCTACGTCGACCTGGTGCTGTCGATCATGGACGCCTACCTCGAGGGCGACTTCACCACGGTCCCGAACAACACCACCGTGGCCGGCTACATCGTGCCCGAGGCGCCCGACTACAACCCCGGCACCTACAACGGCGCGACCGGCGACCCGTCCCAGGGACCGAGCTTCGACAACGACGACGACTACGTCCCGGCCGACGACGGTGACGACGGCGGTACGACGGACCCGACCGACCCGGTGGGTCCCGCTCCCACCAACCCGACCGACCCGGGCGGCAACAACGGCGGGACCGACAACATCCCCGACACCGACACCCCGGTCGACCAGCCGGTCGAAGACGTGTGGACATTGGCCGAGGCAACCACCGCGTGCGTGGCACAGCTGCTCGACGGCGTCGCCAACCCGCTAGGCCTGGACACCCACGCACTGCTGCAGTCGCTGGGCCTGATCGATGACAAGACGGAGTGCGTGAACGGCCTCGTCGGGACCCCGCAGAACTGAGTCGTCCGGAGGGCGGCTCTGACCGGCCCCGCCACGCTGCCGTGTCAGGGATCGTGGTCGCTACGCGTCAGCGCAGCAGGCGAGCAGCCTCGACAGCCCAGTAGGTGAGGATGATGTCCGCGCCTGCCCGGCGGATGGCGGTGAGCGTCTCGAGGATCGCCGGCTCCCGATCGATCCACCCGTTCGCCGCGGCGGCCTCGACCATGGCGAGCTCACCGCTGATGTTGTAGGCGGCGACCGGTACGCCGCGCAGCTCAGGCGCGTCCCGGACCCGGCGCAGCACGTCGAGGTAGGCCAGCGCCGGCTTCACCATGACGATGTCAGCGCCCTGCTCGACATCGAGGACCGCCTCGCGGACGCCTTCGATCGCATTGCGGGAGTCCTGCTGATAGGTGCGGCGGTCGCCCTCCAACGAGGAGTCGACCGCCTCACGGAACGGGCCGTAGAACGCGGAGGCGTACTTCGCGCCGTACGCCAGGATGCCCGTGTCCGTGTGTCCGGCCGCATCCAGTGCCGCCCGGACCACGGCGACCTGCCCGTCCATCATCCCGCTGGGCCCGACGAGGTCGACACCGGCGGCGGCCTGAGCCACAGCCATCTCGGCGTACGCCGCGAGGGTCGCGTCGTTGTCGACCCGGCCGTCGGGCGTGAGGACACCGCAATGACCGTGGTCGGTGAACTCGTCGAGGCACAGGTCGCTCATCACCACCACGGCGTCACCGACCTCGGCGACGACGTCGCGGATCGCGACGTTGAGGATCCCGTCGGGGTCGACGGCACCGGACCCGGCCGCATCCTTGCTCTCCGGGACCCCGAACAGCATCACTCCCCGGATCCCGGCCTCGGCCGCCTCGGAGACCGCCTTCCGCAGCGTGTCGCGGGTGTGCTGGACGACGCCCGGCATCGACGAGATCGGCCTGGGCTCGGTGATGCCCTCCCGCACGAACATCGGCAGCACGAGCTGGCTCGGTCGCAACGTGGACTCCGCCACCAGGTCCCTCATGGCCGCAGAGGTTCGGAGTCGCCGCGGGCGGATCACGGGAGGCTCGATCTCGTTCACCGCACCATTGTCGCAGCCTGTCGCTGGTCGAGTAGCCCGAGCCGCTAGGCGAGGGCGTATCGAGATCCGGTGAGGTGCTCGCCCATCCCCGTGACTGAGGTCGGAGCTCGCCTCACCGGTGCTACTCCGCCTTGCGGCGGCGCCCGCTGGGCTTGCGGTCGCTCGGCTTGGTGACCGGCTCGCCTGCCTCCAGCATCGCCTGGCGGCGGACGGCACCGAAGTCGGCGAGGGCCTCGACCAGCACGTCGACGTCGGGCTTGGGCGACATCACGTCGACCCGGAGCCCGTGCTCCTCGGCGGTCTTCGCCGTGGCGGGGCCGATCACCGCGATCACGGTCGACGGGTGCGGCTTGCCGGCGATGCCGACCAGGTTGCGAACGGTCGAGGACGACGTGAAGACCACGGCGTCGAACTTGCCGGTCTTGATCGCGTCACGGGTCGGCGCCGGCGGCGGCGCTGCCCGCACGGTGCGGTAGGCCGTCACGTCGTCGCACTCCCAGCCGAGGTCGACCAGGCCGGCGACGAGGTTCTCGGTGGCGATGTCGGCACGCGGCAGGAAGACCCGGTTGATCGGGTCGAGCTGCTCGTCGTACTCGGGCCAGTCCTCGAGCAGCCCGGCTGCGGACTGCTCCCCCGACGGCACCAGGTCGGCCCGCAGGCCCCACGCAGCGATCGCCTGCGCGGTCTTGTCACCGACCGCGGCGATCTTGAGGCCGCTGAAGGCGCGGGCGTCGAGGCCGTACTCCTCGAACTTCTCGCGGACCGCCTTGACGGCGTTGACCGAGGTGAACGCGATCCACTCGTAGCGACCCTCGACCAGGCCGCGCACGGCCTTGTCCATCTGCTGCGGGTTGCGCGGCGGCTCGACCGAGATGGTCGGCACCTCCTCGGGCACACCGCCGTAGTGACGCAGCCGGTTGGACAGCGACGCGCTCTGCTCCTTGGTGCGGGGCACCAGCACCCGCCAGCCGAAGAGCGGCTTGGTCTCGAACCACGACAGCGTCGAGCGGAGGTCGACCACCTTGCCGACCACGGTGATCGCCGGCGGGGCGATCCGGGCGGCGCGGACGTCGGCGGCGATCCGGGCGAGGGTCGAGGTGACCGTCTGCTGCTCGGTGGTGGTGCCGACGCTGGTCATCGCGACCGGCGTCTCCGGCGAGCGGCCGGCCGCGATCAGGTCCTTCGCGATGTCGCCGATCTGGCCGACGGCCGAGAGCAGCACCAGGGTCGGGGTGTCGCTGTAGCGGCGCCAGTCGACCCGGTCGCCACACGTGATGACGGCGACCTCCCGGTGGTCCTTGGTCGTGAGCGGGATGCCGGCGTAGGCGGGGACCGCGGCGACCGACGACACACCGGGGACGACCTCGAAGGCGAGGCCGGCCTTCGCGACCGCCTGCGCCTCCTCGGGACCGGAGGCGTAGAGGAACGGGTCACCGCTGAGCAGTCGTACGACGCGCAGCCCGCGCTTCGCCTGCTTCACGACGACCTTGGCGCGAGCGGCGTGGGTGAGCGGCTGGCCGTCCTCCCCGAAACCACCGTCGACGATCTCGGGGCCGGTCTCGGGATCGATGGCGCCGCGCACGTGCGTGACCAGGTCGACGTGCTCGGGCCCCTCGATCACGAGCACGTCGGCGTCCTCGATCAGTCGGAGGGCGCGCACGGTGAGCAGCTCCGGGTCACCGGGGCCGGTGCCGACGAAGGCGACCCCGCCGGGTCGGGTGGTGGCTGTGGTCGATCCAGCCTGGGCAGCCTTGGGGGCTGTCTTGGACGAGACTCGCGTCATGCGTTGTGCACCTCTGTCGATCCTGCGGTGGGGGCGTTGGCGGTGGAAGGTTCGGGAGCGGAGTCGAGCTGGCCGGCGCCCTCGTCGAGCAGCTCGTGCGCCAGCCGCGCCCCCAGGGCGGCAGCGGCGGCGCGGTCGGTGAGGGGGGCGGAGTCGGAGCGTCGTACGGCGAGCGAACCGTCGTGCGAGAGCACGACCGCGCGTAGCCAGAGCTCGGGGCCCTCGTCGCCCTCGGCGACGTCGGCGAGGGCACCGATCGGAGCGGAGCAGCCGCCCTCGAGCGTCGCGAGGGCGGTGCGCTCGGCAAGCACGGCAGCATGCGTGATCGGGTCGTCGAGCGCGGCGACCAGGCCGGCGAGCGGGTTGTCGGAGCGGCACTCGACGGCGAGCGCACCCTGGCCGGGCGCGGGCAGCATCTGGAGCGGGTCGAGCACCTCGCTCACTTCGTCCAGGCGCCCGATCCGGGCCAGTCCAGCTCGCGCCAGCACCACCGCGTCACACTCTCCAGCTCGCACTCTGCCGATCCGGGTGTCGACGTTGCCACGAATGCCGACCACGTCCAAACCGAGGCCGAGTGCCTTGATCTGCGCCGTCCGCCGCGGCGAGCCGGTGCCGACGACACTGCCGGCCGGGAGCTCGCCCAGGGTGAGTCCGTCGCGGGCGACGACGACGTCGCGCGGGTCCTCCCGCTGGGGTACGGCGGCAAGCACGATCCCCGGCGCGGGGTAGGTCGGGAGGTCCTTCAGCGAGTGCACCGCGAGGTCGACCTCACCGGTCAGGAGTGCGTCGCGCAGGGCACCCACGAAGACCCCCGTCGAGCTCCCCTGCAGGGGCGTGCCGGCGGCCTGGCTGCGGTCCCCCTCGGTGGTGACCTCGACCAGCTCGGTGTCGACGTCGAGGCGGTCGCGCAGCAACGTCGCGACCTGCTCGGCCTGGGTCGTGGCCAGCAGGCTGCGCCGGGTGCCGACGCGGATCGTGCGGAGAGCGATGGTCACGGCGCGCCCTCCTCGGGTACGCCGATCGGGCGGGTGACCGCGTCGACCGCCTCGGGGTCGAGAGCGAACAGCTCGGCCAGGGCGGCGGCGTAGGACACCGCACCCTGCTCGTTGGCAAGCTCCTTGACCCGGACCGTGGGCTCGTGGAGCAGCTTGTCGGCCACCCGGCGGACGGTGTGGCGGATCTCGGCGCGCAGCGAATCGTCGAGGTCGGGAAGCCGGCTCTCCAACCGGGTCATCTCCGCGTCGACGACGGAGGTCGCCATCGAGCGAAGGGCGACGACGGTGGGCGTGACGCTGGCCTGGCGGCGGGCAGCGAGGAAGGCCGTGACCTCCTCGCCGAGGATCTGACGCACCTCGAGCACCTCGG
Organism: uncultured Actinomycetota bacterium; assembly: GCA_963724275.1. Classification (GTDB taxonomy): domain Bacteria; phylum Actinomycetota; class Actinomycetes; order Propionibacteriales; family Nocardioidaceae; genus Nocardioides. The sequence goes on from CAVRUB010000011.1 coordinate 259,804, forward strand.
CGCCGTCGGACCCGTCGTGGAGCGCCTCGGCCAGCTCCGCGAGCCCGAGCAGGGTGACGCCGGGGAGGTCCGCCGCCGTCGGGTCGACGTCGTGCGGGAGGGCGAGGTCGACGATCGAGAGCGGCCGGTCCTCGACCTGGGCGGCGCGGACGGTCGACAGCAGGTCCCGGCTGACCAGGATGCCGGCCGACCCGGTGCAGGTGATGAGCACATCGGCGGTGGCCAGCTCGGTGGCGAGCCCGCCCATCGGGACCGGGTGCGCGTCGTACTGCGCGGCGAGGTGCCGGGCGCGCTCCTGCGACCGGTTCACCACGGCGACCCGGCGAGCGCCCATCCGGGAGACGGTGGCAGTGGCCAGCCCGGCCATGGCGCCGGCGCCGAGCACGACGACGTCCTTGCCTCGGACGGCGTCGCGAGTGCCGCCGACCTGGTCGAGCGCAGCGGTCACCAGGGTGGGCGCGACCTGGTCGATCGCGGTCTCGGCGCGGGTGCGCTTCCCGACCCGGAGGGCCTGCTGGAAGAGCGTGTTCAGGGCAGGGCCGACGGTGCCGATCTCCTGGCCACGACGCAGCGCTTCCCTGGTCTGGCCGAGGATCTGGCCCTCGCCGAGGGCCATCGAGTCGAGGCCGGCAGCGACCTGGAACAGGTGCGAGATCGCGCCGTCGTCGTAGTGGACGTAGAGGTGCGGCAGCATCGCCTCGGTGGTCTCGCCCGCCCGGTCGACGAGGAGCCGCGTGAGCGACTCGACGCTCCCGTGGAAGCGATCGACCTCGGTGTAGATCTCGACCCGGTTGCAGGTGGCGATGACGGTGGCCTCGGCGACGTGGTCACAGGCGAAGGCGTCGGCCATCAGCTTCTGCACGCCGTCGTCGTCGAGCGCGACCCGCTCGAGCAGGGCGACCGGCGCCGAACGGTGGGAGATGCCCACGACCAGGACGCTCATGCCTCACCTGCCAGCGCGGCGGCGACCTCGTCGCGAGCGTGCTCGTGCGCCTTCCGCTGCTCGTGGTAGGCGAGGATCTGGAGCTCGATCGACAGGTCGACCTTGCGGACGTCGACGCCCTCGGGCACCGAGATCACGGCGGGGGCGAAGTTGAGGATGCTGGTGACTCCGGCCGCGACCATCCGGTCGGCGACGTCCTGGGCGGAGGCCGCAGGCGTGGCGATGACGCCGATGGCGACGGCGTGCTCGCGAGCGATCGCCTCGAGGTCGTCGAAGGGGCGCACCTGGACGCCGGCGACGATCTCCTCGTGCCGCTCGGGGTCGGCGTCGAGCAGGGCGACGACCCGGAAGCCGCGGCTGCGGAAGCCGGAGTAGTTGGCGAGGGCGTGGCCGAGGTTTCCGATCCCCACGATGACCACGGGCCAGTCCTGGGTCACGCCGATCTCGCGGGCGATCTGGTAGCGCAGGTAGTCGACGTCGTAGCCGACACCGCGGGTGCCGTAGCTGCCGAGGTAGGAGAGGTCCTTGCGGAGCTTGGCGCTGTTGACGCCCGCGGCTGCGGCGAGGTCCTCGCTCGAGCAGGTGCGGATGCCGGCGTCGGCCAGCGCGGTGAGTGCCCGGAGGTAGACGGGCAGGCGCGCGACCGTGGCTTCCGGGATCACCCGGGCCGTCTCGCTAGAACTCCGTGCGGTCACAGCTCTTCTTTCCAGCCGGCTTCTCGGTGCGGTCGAGATCCGGCCAGATCACTTTAAGAGTTTGTGAAAGGGAGAACAAATCACGGAGACCCACGGAGCGACCGAGGCACGAGGTCGCTCCAGGGGTCGTAGTGGTCGAGGAGGCGCGCCGAGCGGCCTACTCGGTCGGCGCGCGGGCGCCGTCGTGGGTGATCGGCCAGACGACCCATCGGTAGGCCGCGAAGTTGAGCGCGAGGCTGCACGCGATCGAGGCGAGCTTGGCCGCCGCCAGCCGCAGGTCGCCGTCGGCGACGACGGGCTCGAGGACCCAGAGCCAGCCGTGGATGAGCAACGGCTGTGCGACCCACATCACGGTCCCGGTCGTGGCGACGAAGAGCAGCGCCTGTCGCAGCGTCAACCGCTCGGCACGGAACGTGAACAGGCCGTTGACGACGAAGCTGAACGCCATGCCGGCGCTCGAGGAGACGAAGTTCGCGAGGGTGATCCCGAGCCGGTCGTGCAGCAGGAGGAACAGCGCCCAGTCGATCGCGGTGTTGCAGATGCCGACCCCGGCGAACCGCACCACCGTCCACGGGATCCGCCCGGTCAGGAGACTGACCTCGGACTGTGCACGTCAGTGCCCGGATCGTCCTGACCCATGTCCCGGTGCCGGCGCGGGTGCGGTGGGCCGCCGTCCCGGGCCACCAGGGCGAGCGAGTAGAGCGGTCGGTCCTGCGCCTCCACGTAGACCCGGCCGAGGTACGTCCCGATCACCCCCATCATGATCAGCTGGATGCCGCCGAGCAGGAACATGCCGACACCGAGGAACGCCCAACCGGGCACCGACTGCTCGGGACGGAACAGCCTGACGAAGGCGACGTACGCCGCCATCAGCACGCTGAGCAACGAGATGAAGATGCCGAGCCGGCTGATCAACCGCAGCGGCGCGGTCGAGAACCCGAGGATGCCGTTCGCGGCGAAGCCCAGCATCTTGCGGAGCGGGTAGCCGGTCTCGCCGGCGAAGCGCTCGTCGCGGTCGAAGAGCAGCGCCTCCTGCCGGAAACCCACGTCCGCCACGATGCCGCGGAGGAACCGGCCGTGCTCGCGGTAGCGGGCGACCTCGGCGACGACCTTGGCGTCCATCAACCGGAAGTCCCCGACGTTGCGGGGGATCTCGGTGGAGGCCAGCCGGTCGAGTGCCCAGTAGAAGACGTAGGCGGTGCTCCGCTTGAGCACGGAGTCCTTGCGGCTGCGGCGCTGGCCGTAGACGACGTCGACACCGTCCTCCCACAGGTCGATCATCTGCACGCTGACCTGGGGCGGGTCCTGCAGGTCGGTGTCCATGATGATCACGGCGTCAGCGGAGGTGTCCTCCGCCACCACATCGAGCCCGGCGGTGACGGCCAGCTGGTGGCCGAAGTTGCGGGACAGGGAAAGCACGGTGACCCGCGGATCGGCGGCGCGGAGCTCGAGCAACCGCTCGAGCGACTCGTCACGGCTGCCGTCGTCGACGTAGACGAACTCGAAGTCGAGGTCCCCCCGCGCGGCCGCGGCCTCGGTGAGCGCTGCTTGGAAGGCCGCGATGTTGTCCTGCTCGTTGTAGACAGGCAGGACGTAGGCGATCCGGCGCCGGTCTGCACTCTCGAGGTCGGCGGGCTCGGGCATGCGGCGAACTCTAGATGGCCATGACGCCCAGCACGACGATCGCCAATGCGAACATGACAGAGAGTGTCACCTGCAGCGGTTCGAGCCATCGGCTGAGCTGTGCGTCGGCGCCTTCGAGCTGCTCCCGCGTCGGGGAGGCGCCGTGTCGGCGTACGTAGACCTCGCGGAGGAAGCCCGCTGCCGCGACCACGAACAGGGGCCCGGCGGTGGTCCAGTAACGGGATCCTGCGATGTGGACGAACGGCTGCACGAACAGCGCCAGGAGGGCGAGCTTCACCAGCGTGTCCAGGATCTGCGCCTCGAGCGACCGGCGCTGGACGAACAGCAGCGAGGCGAGGGTCAGCAGCAGGACGGGGAGGTAGTAGAGGTAGGTCCAACCGAAGAGGACCCACTGCCCGACGTTGCCCGCCGTACCCCTGCCTTCGGGCGGCGCGATGTACTTGATGAAGTTGTCCGGAAGGAAGAAGTAGGAGCCGATGTTCCACCAGGCCTGACGTGCATAGCTTGTGCTGTCCAGGTCGCGCAGTGCGTAGTCGGACATCTGCTTCTGGACCTCGACCTCGGACTCGCCGGTGGCGCGGGCGACCTCGCGGGAGTAGCGCAGCGGCCTGAACCAGAGCGGGGTCTGCGGGTCGCACTTGCCGAAGCACAGCTCCCTGCGATCGCCGAACGTGTTGCCGAGGGAGATCGGCACCGTGGACGTCGTGACGATCCGGGTGTCGAGTGACTTGGACGCCAGGATCGACCACGGAGCCAGCAGCACCAGGCACACGACGCCCGCCACGCCGGCGGCGCCGAGCGCACGCCAGCGGTGGGCGCCCTTCAGGAGCAGCAGCGCCGCGACCAGGGTGACTCCTCCCAGGACGGCCAGCACGATCGACGTGCTCGACCGCAGGTAGAGGGCGGCGGTCGCCAGGAGGCCGAGCTGGGCTGCTTCCCTCCACGCCGGCGGCTCGCCGGCGCGGAGCTTGCGCAGCATGTCGACGACGTGGGCCACCAGCACGATCAGCACGATGCCGCTGAGGGGGTCGCCGTATGCCGCGAACGACATGAGCACCCAGCTCGGCAGCAGCGCCGGGAAGGCGACGAGGAGGAGGGCGTAGCCGGTCCCGAGCCGCTTGCGGACCGATCGGACGGCCCACAGCAGGACCAGGAGGCTGGCGAGCCCTAGGTAGGCGCGGCAGAGCCAGTCCGGCGCGTCGGGGAACACCACGAACAGGGGGGCCATCAGGATGCCCATGCCGGGCATGAACCAACCGGACCCGATCACCATGCGTTCGAGCTCGGCTCCGTCCGGCTGTGTGAAGGAGAAGGCGTCCCGCACCAGGTTCGACAGGGCGCGTGCGGCGTCGAAGTAGTACTGCTCGTCGCCGTACGGCGGCGCCTGCAGGGTCAGCGGGAAGACCAGCAGCTTGAGCGCCGCGTGCGCCACCAGCAGCCACAGGAGCAGCTCCTCGACCCGCGGCAGCCGAGCTGCCACCCGTGTCACCGCACCGGTCACGGCGCCGGTGACCCCACCGATCACTGCTGCACCCACCAGGGGATGTAGCGCTTCGTCGACCCCGGATCGTTGCAGACCTCGGGTGCGTCCGCCGGTGCCGCCGCCACAGGGAGCTCGAGCTCGAACGTGCCACGGACGAGCGAGTCCTCCTCGATGTCGGGGAGCTGGGAGACCGACACCCGTACGACGTCGGTCCCGTCGGGACCGGTCCTCCGCAGCACGGCGTCGTGGGTCGCAGTCGGCCCGGTCTCGACGAACCCCACCTCGACCAGGTCTGCGACGATCGCGTCGAGCGCCTCCGGCTCGTCGATCTCGTCGTACTGGCCGACCAGCAGCCGGCGCATCTCACCACCGATCTCGCGGTCCCCGTCACGCCGGATCTGGTAGGTGAAGTCGAGCGTGGCACCGCCCGGAAGGGGGAAGCAGCCGTTCTCGAGTGCGTCGGGCGCCATTTCGGGTCGGTAGCTGCCTGTGGGCTCAGCACGTCCGAACCGGTGGCTCAGCAGGAGGACGGCGAGGATGATCCCGATCCCCGCAAGCGCCCCCATGCGCCGGGCCTTCCCCATCACGCGGCCGACCCTAGATCAGCCAGCCGGTCAGCCGGCGAGGGCCCTCCGCAGCCGGCCGGCGTCGACCCGCCAGAAGTCGTGCTGCCGCCCGTCGACGAACGTCACCGGGATCTCCTCACCGAAACGGCGCCCCAGCGCGGGGTCGTCGGCGATCGAGATCTCGACGTACTCCTCCCCCAGCTCGGCGCACACCGCGACGATCACCGCGCGGGCGTCGTCGCACAGGTGGCAGCCGGGTCGCGAGTAGAGCGTGACCCGCGGCGCTGCTCCGCCGGTCACTCGACGAGCCCGAGGGCGCGCCGGCGTTCCTGCCCGCGCAGCCGGCCCTTCTGCACCTTCCCGGTGCCGGTGTGGGGCAGGTCGGCGACGACCTCGAGCCGTGAGGGCTGCTTGAACCGGGCCAGCCGCTTGTCGCAGTGCGCACGAACAGCCCCGGACAGGTCCTCGGGATCCGCGTCCGGCTCGGTGGGTACGACGAAGGCGACGACGGCCTCACCGGTGAGTTCGTCCTCGGTACCGATGACAGCGGCCTCGCTCACACCGGGGACCTCGAGCAGCACGGCCTCGACCTCGGTCGGGTAGACGTTGAAGCCCGAGACGATGACCAGGTCCTTGACCCGGTCCACCAGGTGCAGGTCACCGGCCGCGTCGAGCACGCCGACGTCGCCGGTGGGCCACCAGCCGTCGGCATCGGGTCCGTCCGCTCCGTCGGGCCAGTAACCACTGAACAGGTTGGCTCCGCGGATCTCGATCTCGCCGGGGTCGGACAGGTCGGCACCGCTGAGCGGCACCCGATCGTCGTCGACCAACCGGAGCTCGATGCCGTCGAGCGGGGCGCCGACCGAGCCGGGCTCGGACTTCTCCGAACGCAGCGTGCTGGTGACGACCGGCGCCGCCTCGGTGAGCCCGTAGCCTTGGTGCACCGGTATCCCGGTGCGGTCCGTGAACTCATCGATGACGTCGGCCGCCAGCGGCGCGGAACCGCAGAGGATCAGCCGTACCGGGCCGAGCCGCTCCTCCAGCGCGTCGACGGTGCGCCAGTGGGCGAACACCGGGGGCGCGACGGGCACCACGCTGCAGGCCTCGTCCTCGATCAGGTCGAGGGTGCCCTCCGGGTCGAACCGTTCCGCCAGCACCAGCTTGGCCCGGTGCCGCAGCACCCCACCGAGCACGGCGTTGAGGCCGTAGACGTGGAAGAGCGGCACGACGCCGAGGACGACGTCGTCGCTGTGGATCATCGGAGGCTCGACGGTCGCGACCTGCTCGAGGTTGGCGACCAGCGCCCGGTGGGTGAGCATCACCGCCCGCGGCCGACCGGAGGTGCCGCTGGTGTAGAGGAGCACCGCCAGCTTCTCGGGATCGGGCAGCGGGGGCACCTCACGCACCTCGGCCGCCCGGAGGTCGTCGTACGACTGCTCGCCGGGCCCGGCGTGCGTGCCGACGACGACCGTCCGCAGCCGCCGGTCCCCGCCGTCCTGGACCGCGACGACCGCCTCGCGCACCGAGGCAACCGTGTCCGGGTCGGCGATGACCATCCGGGAGCCCGAGTCGACGATCATCCGGCTGAGCTCGCCCTGGGTCGAGGCGGGATTCACCGGCACGGCGACCGCCTGCGCGCGCAGCACACCGAGGTACGCCGTCACGAACTCCAGGCGGTTGCCGAGCGCCAGCAGCACCCGGTGACCGGCAACGATGCCGGACGCTCCGAGGCCGCTCGCGACCCGGCTGACCTCGACATCGAGCTCGGTCCACGTCATGCCGCGGCCGCCTGCCTCCACGACCGCCAGCCGGTCGCCTGCCTCGGTCGCGGCCGTACCCACCAGGGCAGCCACGTCGGGGACAGACATGGGCCCGATCCTACGTGCGGCATCGCCGCCAGGATGATCCCGCCGACGTTCGCACTACCCTTTCCCCATGGCAGCGCCTTCCGACCGCAGCAAGCGGCTCAACCTGAAGCAGCGCTCCAAGCTGGCCGGCGAAGCGGCCGCAGCCGCAGCCGAGGTCGAGACCGCCCTCCTGCTGCCGGCCGACACCCGGGCGGCGGCGTTCTTCGACGTCGACAACACGGTGATGCAGGGAGCGAGCATCTTCCACCTCGCCCGTGGTCTGTACCGGCGGAAGTTCTTCACTACCCGCGACCTGATCGGAGCTGCCTACAAGCAGGCCTACTTCCGGATCGCCGGAGTCGAGGATCCCGAGCACGTCGCCGACGCCCGCAACTCTGCGCTCGCGTTCATCGCCGGCCACACCGTGACCGAGCTCGAAGAGCTCGGTGAGGAGATCTTCGACGAGGCGATGGCGCACCGGATCTGGCCCGGGACCCGCGCCCTGGCCCAGCTGCACCTGGACGAAGGACAGCGCGTGTGGCTGGTCACCGCCGCGCCGATCGAGATCGCCCAGGTGATCGCCAGGCGGCTGGGGCTGACCGGCGCGCTGGGCACGGTCGCCGAGCACCTGGACGGCGTCTACACCGGCCGGCTGGTCGGCGACATGTTGCACGGTCCGGCGAAGGCAGAAGCAATCAAGGCGCTGGCAGAGCGTGAGGGCCTCGAGCTGGCCGAGTGCTCGGCGTACTCCGACTCCTACAACGACCTGCCCATGCTGGGCCTGGTCGGCGACCCCTGCGCCATCAATCCCGACCCGAGGCTGCGTGCACACGCCCGCGCGAACGGGTGGCGCATCCGTGACTACCGGACCGGCCGGAAGGCCGCGCGGGCCGGGCTGGTGATCGGGTCGGCAGCGTCCGGTGCTGCGCTCGCGAGCGTGGTCCTGCGCAACCAGGTACGCCGCCGCGTCGGTTGAGCCGCGACGTGGTCGGATCCGATCACAGGTCCACCCGCGGTGTTCGAGTTTCACATGGGCACGATCCACCATAAGATCGCCTGAGGGGCGTCAATCTGGGAGGGGACCAGTGAGCCTGGACAGGGACCTCACGCGTGGGCTCGCTGCCCTCCGCGCGGCTGTCCTGTCCGCCCTGGAGCCGCCACCGACCGGCGCCCTAGCAGTCGCCGGCGGGACCGCTCCGCGCGCTGCTTCCGCACCGTCGGCTCTCGGCCGGCTGCTGAGCGAGGCCGCTGACAGCGCCTACGCGTCCGACTCCGGGGTGAGCGGCGGCTACGGCGACGCCCGCCTCGCGGCGTCCTCCGAGGACTCCGCCGAGGAGCGCGAGCGCCTGATCGGCCTGGTCGAGCTGGCCCGCGGCGGCGACGCCGACGCGTTCGGTCTCCTCTACGACCACTACCAGCCGTCGGTCTACCGCTTCCTCTACTACCGCACCCGGTCGGTCGTCGTGGCGGAGGACCTGACCTCCGAGACCTTCTTCCGCGCGCTGCGCAACATGGCGTCGTTCCGCTGGCAAGGCAAGGACTTCGGCGCCTGGCTGATGACGATCGCCCGCAACCTGGCGACCGACCACTTCAAGGCCGGCCGGACCCGTCTGGAGATGACGACCGAGGACATGGGTCAGCACGACGATGCGACGGAGGGTCCCGAGACCGCCGTTCTGGCCAGCCTGACCAACGAGATCCTCCTCGAGGCGCTCACCCAGCTGCCCAACGAGCAGAAGGACTGTCTGGTGATGCGCTTCCTCCAAGGCATGAGCATCGCCGAGACCGCGCAGGTGCTGGGCCGGAGCGAGGGCGCGATCAAGCAGCTGCAGCTGCGCGGCGTGCGCAACCTCGCCAAGCTGATGCCGGAGGGCCTGCGATGACGGTCCTGGCCTCCACGGCCCGTCCGGGCTACGTCGAAGGGGCTTCGACGGATGGACGACGTCACATCTGGACGGGCGTAACCAACGCTCCCGCGCAGTCGTTCACCGATTGGAAGCATCAAACCGATCGAGGATGGCAGTCATGACAGGGGCGTTCGTGGGCAGACGCCGCGCCGACGAGTTCGACGCGCTGCTGTCCGACCCTGCCCGGACGGTCGATCCGGGGTCCCAGGACGCCGAGCTCCTCGAGCTGGTCGGCTCGCTGCGATCGGTGCCCCCGGTCACGGCGCGGCAGGACTTCGTAGCCGAGCTCCGCAGCGAGCTCGTCGTCGAAGCAGCCCGGCGGGCGCGCCCCGTCGTCGACGAGGAGCTGCGCCTCCGTCTCACTCCGCGCCAGCGCCACGGAGCGCGCGAGCGGCGCGCCGCCACCATCCTCGGCGGCTTCGCCATCGTCGCCGCCACCGGCTCGATGGCGATGGCCTCCCAGGCGGCCCTGCCCGGCGACGTCCTCTACCCGGTCAAGCGCGCCATCGAGAACGCCCAGACCAACCTCCAGTCCGACGACGCCGCAAAGTCGCAGACCCTGATGGCCCATGCCGAGCGACGGCTCGAGGAGGCCGAGCAGCTCGCGGTCGACGGCGCCGACGCCACTGTCGTCGCGGAGACCCTGCAGGACTTCACCGATCAGTCGAGCCAGGCCACCGAGCTGGCATTGGACGACTACGCGGCCACCGGTGACCAGGCCGCCATCGGCGAGCTGCGGTCGTTCACCAACGACTCGATGGACGACCTCAATGATCTCGGTGACGTCGTGCCTGCCGACGCCCGGCCGGCGGTGATCACCGCGGCACAGTCGGTGCTGCAGGCCGACTCGGCTGCCTTCCAGGTCTGCCCCACCTGCGGCGGCGGTGCGGTCACCGAGCTGCCCGAGTTCGCCGCCTCGTCCGCCGCCCTGGTCTCCGACCTCGACAACCTGCTCAGCCTCGAGCGCACTGACATGTCGGTGGACATCGAGCGGGTCGAGAAGATCGCCCGGCAGGAGTCCGCCAAGGAGCGCCGGCAGCAGCAACAGCAGGGCGCTGACCTCGGCGGCGAGGTCGTGACCCCGCCGGTCACCGATCCCGCGCCCGCTGACCCGGTCGAAGAACCCGAGGAGCCCAACACCCCGATCCAGGACCTCCGCGACAAGATCAAGGACGACCTCGCGAACGACCAGCCCGGCGGCGGCCTCGACCCGGCGGTGGACGTGGTCACCGGCGTCGTCAACGGCGTGGGCGGACTGGTCGACGGCCTCCTCGGCCAGTAGGGGAGCCGATCACTCGTCACGGCCGCCCGAAGCGGCCGGCGGGATCGCCCTACTTGAAGACGGACTCGCGCTGCACCAGCAGGCTGTAGAGCGTCTGCTGGATCGTCTCCCGCACCTGGTCGGTGACGTTGAAGACGAGCATCGGATCCTCGGCCGCGCCCTCGTCGTACTCGTCGGTGCGGATCGGCTCGCCGAACTCCAGCAGCCACTTCGACGGCAGCGGCACCATGCCGAGGGGGCCGAGCAGCGGGAAGAGCGGCGTGATCGGGATGTAGGGCACGCCGAGCAACCGAGCCAGGGCCGGCACGTTGCCGACAAGCGGGTAGATCTCCTCGGCGCCGACGACGGAGAGCGGGACGATGGGCACCTGGGTGCGGAGCGCGGCGGACACGAAGCCGCCGCGGCCGAACCGCTGCAGCTTGTAGCGCTGTGAGTACGGCTTCCCGATGCCCTTGAAGCCCTCGGGCCACACGCCGACCAGCTCGCCACCGCCGAGCATCCGCTCGGCGTCCTCGGAGCAGGCGAGGGTGGCGCCACCCTTGCGAGCGACGGCACCGACGAACGGGAGCCGGAAGACGAGGTCGGCGCCCAGCGGACGCAGGTAGCGACCGGTCTGGTCGTGGATCGACACCATCGTCATCAGGCCGTCGACAGGGACCGTGCCGGAGTGGTTGGAGACGATCAGCGCACCGCCGGCGGTGGGGATGTTCTCGGCTCCGCGGACCTCGATCCGGAACCACTTCTGGGCGATCGGCCGCAACGCGGCCATGAAGAACCGTTCGGTGATCTCGGGGTCGAAACCGAACTCGTCAACGAGATAGCCGCCGGTCAGCCGTCGTCGGAGGAAGGAGAGGAAGTGTGCGAGCTGGGTCTCCCACTGGTCGCCGAAGACCTCGCGCGCGGCGGTCTGGAAGGCGGCCAGCCAGTCGCCGAACGGGATGCCCGGACCCTCCCGCTCGGTGACCGCGAGTCGCGGGCTGAGCGCCGCGCCGTCGGTCGCGAGGGGTACGACGTCCTCATCCAGGGCCGGGATCACCGAGTCGGTCTCCGGCTGCTCCGCGACGGACGGCGTCGTGCTGGGCTCATCGGCCCGGTCGACGTCCGCATCGTCGCGAGCCTGGTTGCGGGGCGCGTCGGACTTCGGAGGCCGCGACTTGCCAGGAGCCAGGTTGCGGGCGGCCGCGGACGGCCGGGTACCGGTGGCGCGGCCGGGTCGGCCGCGAGTGCCGATCGGGATGATCTCGGCGTCACCCATCGCTACCTCCGGCAAGGGTCAGGGCGGGCGGACGGTCATCGGCGACCTCGGGGAGGCGCTCGGCGACGGCCGCGAGCGCCCGTTCGGCGTGGCCGCCGGTCGGGGGGAGGGTGGAGGCGAACTCGCCGAAGGCCTCTGCGGTGGAGTAGCGCGGCTCGAACCCCAGGTCGGCGCGCATCCGGGTGGTGTCGACACCGCGGCCGTAGGTGAGGAAGGCGACCAGCTCGGGCGACAGGTCGGCCAACCGGGCCGAGCGCAGCGCGGACCCCAGGCCGCCGAACGCGACACCCGGCAGCGGGATCCCGGGACGCTGCAGCCGGCGCAGGGCCTGCGAGAGCATCAGGACGCCGTCACCCGCGACGTTGAACGTCCCGTGGACGTCTGCTGTGACGGCGTGCTGGAGCACCCGGTTGAGGTCCGACTCGTGGAGGAACTGCAGGCGCGGGTCGAAGCCGAGCACGGTCGGGATCACCGGCAGCCGGAAGTACGACGTGACCGGGCTGACCACGGTCGGGCCGATGACGTTGGCACACCGGAGCGTGGTCACGGTGACGTCGGGCCTCCGGCGGGCGAAGCCGCGGACGTAGGCCTCGACCTCGGCCACGTCCTTGGCGTAGCCGGTACGCGCGGGACGCCTGGGCTCGAGGTCTTCGGTGAACATCGCCGGATCGCGGTTGCTCGCGCCGTAGACAGTTGTCGTCGACTTCACGACGAGCGTGCGCAGCGACTCTGCCTTCTGGCACGCAGCGAGCAGCTGCATGGTGCCGATGACGTTGAGCTCCTTCATGGTGCCGCGCGCGCCGGCAGTGCCGGGGGTGGCGATCACGCTCATGTGGACGACGGTGTCGACCTCTTCCCGCGCGATCACCTTGGCGATCACCGGGTTGCGGATGTCGGCGCGGACGAACTGGACGTCGCCGATGTCACCGCGCGGCGGCATGACGTCGACCCCGATCACCCGGTGGACCTCGGGGTCGCTCGCCAGGGAGCGGGCGCAGGACCTGCCGAGGTCACGGGAGACCCCGGTGACCAGGACGGTACGACCGCTCATACCCAACGACTCCCCACTCCCGGACGAAAGGACGGCTAGCTCACCCCGAAGGGGCGTGGGTCACTTGCCGAGCTTGCGGCGCTGCACCCGCGTCTTCTTCAGAAGCTTGCGGTGCTTCTTCTTCGCCATACGCTTGCGCCGCTTCTTGATGACAGAACCCACGTGGAACCTCTCCAACACAGCCGGACCCGGTGGCCCGGCCATTTCGACTACCGCCGAGCCGACGGTGGCCGGACGACTGGAACAGCCTATCCGCCACGGAGAGCGTCCGGAGAATCAGGAGTGCCCGGTGGGACAGGTCGGCATCCGGGTGCAGGCGTCTCGATACGCCCTCGCCTAGCGGCTCGGGCTACTCGACGACCGCGGGAGGTCGGCTGCTCGACGACCGGGGGGTCGGCTGCTCGACGACCGGAGGGTCGGCTGCTCGACGACCGGAGGGTCAGCCGGCGTCGTAGAAGGACTTGCGCAGGTACTCGTCGACGTCGCCCTCGGGGACGCGGAACGAGCGACCCACCCGGACCGCCGGCAGCTCGCCGCTGTGCACCAGGCGGTAGACGGTCATCTTCGAGACGCGCATCATGGTCGCCACCTCGGCGATGGTGAGGAACTTGGGATCCGGGCGGGACTCGGACCGCTCCTGGGACGAAGCCATGGCCAACCACACTTTCTGCGCGCCCGTCACCGCCTTCCCCAGCTGTGATCTGCGGACGCCTAGGCGTGAGAATAGGGCCAGATGTGACTCGTGGGGAAGAGATTCACCTCTGTAACTTCTGTGAACTCGGCGTGTCGGCTTGACCCGCGGGCTCGTCGGACGCCGGAGCGACACCCGCGGAACGCCCTGATCTCACAGCATCGGGTCGAGCCCGTGGAGCGGGAACGCCGCGGTCCGGGTCGCGTGCACGGCCCGGTCCAGCCAGGTGTCGGGATCGTAGCCGTCCTCCCACCGCTGGTAGTCGGTCGACCCGCCATCCGTCATCCGGCGCGGCGCCTGGGCCAGGCAACGCTCGAGGACGTACTCGCGCCACCCCTCCGGCACCGGTGATGCCGGGTCGAGCGGGCGCCCCGCGACCGCCGCCAGCAGATGGGTCCAGGCCCGCGGGACCACGCCGTAGACGGCGTACCCACCGCCACCGGTGGCCACCCAGCGGCCGCCGGCGACCTCGTGCGCGAGCTCGTGGAGGGCGAGGTACGCCGCGCGTTGCCCGTCGACGCTCAGCATCAGGTGGGCCAACGGGTCGTCGGCGTGGGAGTCGCAGCCGTGCTGGGTGACCAGCACTTCGGGTGCGAACTCCCGCAGCAGCGGCGGTACGACGGCGTGGAACGCGCGCAGCCAGCCCGCGTCGCTGGTGCCCGGGGGGAGCGCCACGTTGACCGCGCTGCCCTCCGCGCCCGGACCGCCGGTGTCGGCCGGGAAGCCGGTGCCGGGAAAGAGGAACTGACCGGACTCGTGCAGGGAGACGGTCAGCACCCGTGGGTCGCCGTAGAAGATCGCCTCGACCCCGTCGCCGTGGTGGACGTCGACGTCGACGTAGGCCACCCGCCGGGCGCCGTTGTCGAGCAGCCACCGGATCCCGACCGCGACGTCGTTGTAGATGCAGAACCCGCTCGCCCGGTCGGGCATCGCGTGGTGCAGCCCGCCGGTGATGTTGGCGCTGTGGATGCTCTCGCCGGTCCAGACCCGGCGGCACGCCTCGTGGCTGGCGCCGACGATGTGCGCGGACGCGTGGTGCATGCCGCGGAACACGGGGTTGTCGTCGGTGCCCAGGCCGCGCAGCTCCTCCCCCGGACCGGGACGTGCGCCCATCCGCTGCACGGCCTCGATCAGTGCGGCGTCGTGGACGGTGGCGATCAGGTCGTCGGAAGCCATCGGTGCCGGGACCTGCTCGAGACCGTCGAGAACGCCGGCCTCCGCGGCGAGCCGCATCGTCAGGTCGACCCGGAGCGGCGTCATCGGGTGCTCGGGCCCGAAGTCGTACTCGGTCAGCGACGGGTCGAACACCACGCTGGCAAGGCCGCCGCACGGCCCCGTCGACCCCGTCGACCCCCTCGTCATGCTCAGCAACGTACCGGGGCAGCCCGCCGCTGTGGGACGCTCCCGTCATGCTGACGGTCGGACTCGTGCTCGCGGCACTCGCTGCGGTGCTCCACGTCTACATCTTCTTCATGGAGTCACTGGCCTGGACCCGGCCAGGCACGCGAGCGGTCTTCGGCACCACGGCGGAGGAGGCCGAGGCCACCAAGGAGCTCGCGTTCAACCAGGGGTTCTACAACCTGTTCCTGGCGGTGGTGACCGGGCTCGGCATCGCGCTGACGGCCGGGGGCGCCGACGACGTCGGGCCGGCACTCGTGCTCGCCGGCACCGGCTCGATGGCCGCGGCAGCGGCCGTGCTCGTGCTCGGGAACCGCGGGCGGACGTCCGCTGCGCTCAAGCAGGGTCTGCTGCCGCTGCTCGCCGTCGTCGCCGTGGTCGTCGCCCTGCTGGGCTGACCAGCCGCAACCCGCACACGCTCGTGCGCCGACCCGAGCCGCGGGCTCAAGCCGCGGGTCCGCGCCGTCGTACCTCCTCGACCTGGACGAGGGAGTCCCGCAGCTCGGCCAGCCAGTCGTCGGCGTGCTGCTGCACGAGCCGGACGCACCAGCCGAGTGCGTCGCTGCGGCTGCGGGCGACGCCGCCGGCGACCAGGAGGTCGAGCACCCTGCGCTCGGGCTGGCGGAGCCTGGTCATCACCGGCGCTGCGACGTGGGTGAACAGGACCCGGGTCTCGTCGCACTCGACACCCCACGACACCTTGCGGTCGAACCGCCGCTCAGCCTCGCGGGCGACCTTCACCCGGTCCTCACGGGTGCGCTCGCGGAACTCCGCGACCCGACCCTGGACGGTGGCGGCGCGCTCGGCGTCGGAGGTGTCGGCGGCGACCTCTGGGGTCGGGATCCGGCCGATCACGGTGATCTCCTCGCGGTCGGTGGTGACCTCGACCAGCTCCTCGAAGAGGCCTTCGGGCAGGCGGCCGGTGAACCAGCCGCGGATCTCATCTGTCGTCATGTAATAATGATTACTCGCTTTCACGACAGAAACAAGTCGTGACCCGGGTCCGGTCCCCGCGGTGTCGGCGGCCGTTGCGAGGATGACCTCATGGCGACTGCGACCTGGCTCGGGAGACCGGTGACCGGCGTCCTGTTCGACCTCGACGACACCCTCGTCGACCACCGCGGCGCCGTCGAGCGCGGCCTCCGGACCTGGCTCGGCGGACTCGGACTAGACGGGCTGGTGGAGGACCACGTCGAGCGCTGGTTCACGCTCGAGGCCTTCCACTACGAGCGGTCGCAGCGGGGCGAGATCACCTACGCCGAGCAACGGCGGGCCCGGGTCCGCGGCTTCTTCCCGCGTTGCGACCTGGAGGACGACGACGTCGCCGACGACGTGTTCGCGGGTTACCTGGCCTGCTACCGCGCTGCGTGGTCGGCATTCGCCGACGCCGGCGCGGCGCTGGCGCGGGCGCGCGCGTCGGGTCTGCGGGTCGGCATCCTCACCAACGGCGACCAGTCCGCGCAGGAGGAGAAGGTCCACCGCACGGGGCTCGCGTCGTACGACGTGCCGGTCTACGCATCGTCCTCGCTTCCCGCCGCCAAGCCGGACCCCCGGGCCTTCCACACCGCGTGCGCCGACCTCGGGGTCGACCCGGCCGGCGTGGTCATGGTCGGCGACTCCCTACGCCACGACATCGACGGGGCGCGCGCGGCAGGGATGGCGGGCGTGCTCATCGACCGGATCGGGCGCTACCGCGCCGACCAGGTTACGGGCGTCGACCGGATCAGCTCGCTGGCCGAGCTGGGTTGGTGAAACCGGTGCTTCCTGTCCCGACGCCTCGACTCCGCTTCCGCGAGATGACCGACGCCGATCTCGACGAGATGACGACGCTGCTCGGATCGACCGACCCGGTGCGCCCGCAACGCCGGCGGCGGACGCGAGCCGACGCCGAGCGCTGGATTGCATGGAACCAGCAGACCCACGCCGAGCTGGGTCATGGGCTGTGGGTCGTCGAGACGCACGACGGACGGTTCGTCGGCGACTGCGGGCTCACCATCCAGGACGTCGAGGGGGAGCCGTTCGTCGAGGTCGGCTACCACGTGCACCTGACCCTGCGCAGACAGGGCTTCGCGACCGAGGCGGCCGCCGCCGTCCGCGACACAGCGCGCGAGATCGGCGTCGCCCACCTGGTCGCGATCATCCGGCCGGAGAACCTGCCATCCCGACACGTGGCTCAGAAGATCGGGCTCCGGCTCGAGCGCCAGGTGTTCAAGAAACGGCGGCGACGCGCTCGTCTTCGGTGCCGACCTCTAGAGACCCCGACCTGAAGGGCGTCAGGAGCCGCCGGCGAGCTCGCGGGAGCGGTCGCGTGCCGCCTCGAGAGCGGCGAGGAACGCCGCCCGGACCCGGTGGATCTCGAGCTCGCGCACGGCCGCGGCGGTGGTGCCGCCCGGGGAGGTGACCTGCTCGCGGAGCACGGTGGGGTGCTCGCTGGTCTCGGCGAGCATCTGCGCCGACCCGACGAGGGTCTGGATGACCAGCTCGTGGGCGGTCGCGCGCGGCAGCCCGAGGTGGACGCCGGCCTCGATCATCGACTCGACGACGAAGAAGATGTAGGCCGGACCGGAGCCGCTGATGGCGGTCACCGCGTCCTGCTGCTTCTCCGGGACCCGGAGCACCTTGCCGACCGAGGCCATCAACGTCTCGGCCTCCGCGAGGTGCGCCTCGTCGCAGTGGGAGCCGGCGGAGATGGCGGACATCCCCTGGTCGACGAGGGCCGGCGTGTTGGGCATGACGCGGACGACGGCGACGCCCGCGGGCACCCGGGACTCGATGAACGACGTGGTGATACCGGCTGCGAGCGAGACCAGGAGCTGACCGGGACGCAACGAAGCCGCGATCTCGTCGAGCACCTCCGCCATGTCCTGCGGCTTCACCACCAGCGCGACGGTGTCGGCCTTGGTCGCGGCCTCGAGGTTGGAGACGACCGCGACGCCGTACCGCTCCACGAGCTCGTCGGCGCGCGCTGCGCGCTTCTCGCCGACCAGGAGCTGGTCGACCCGGCGACCGGCCCGGACCAGGCCGGACAGCAGGGTCTCGCCCATGACTCCGGCGCCGATGACGGCGGTCTGCTTCATCTGCTGCTCGCTAGCTCTTCTTGATCAGGGACGTCAGGAAGAATGTCAGGTTCCGCGGCCGTTCGGCGAGCCTTCTCATGAGATAGCCGTACCACTCGGTGCCGTAGGGGATGTAGACGCGCATCGTCTCGCCGGCCCCCGCGAGCCGGCGCTGCTCGTTCGGGCGGATGCCGTAGAGCATCTGGAACTCGTAGGTGCCCTGCGCCCGCCCGTAGCGGCTGGCGAGCGACGAGGCGATCTCGATCAGGCGCGGGTCGTGGGTGGCGATCATCGGGTAGCAGTCGCCCTCGGCGCCGGTGTGGCCGAGCAGGATCTTGAGGCACCGGACGTAGGCCCGGTCGACGTCGTCGGGGTCGGTGAAGGCGACCTCGGAGGGCTCGTCGTAGGCGCCCTTGCACAGCCGCACCCGGCTGCCGGCGTAAGCGAGGGCACGGCAGTCGGCCTCGGTCCGGAACAGGTAGGCCTGAAGGACCGCGCCCGTCTCGGGGAAGTCCTTGCGCAGGTCCCTCAGGATCGCCAGCGTCTGGTCGGTGGTGGTGTAGTCCTCCATGTCGATGGTGACCGTGGTGCCGACGTTGCGCGCGGCACGGCAGATGGCGCGAGCGTTCTCCAGCGCGATCTTGCGGCCACCGCCGGGCGCGGCGTGGTCGTCGAGCGCCAGCCCGATCGCGGTCAGCTTGACGCTGACCTCGGCCCGCCGGGCCAGGCCCTCTGCCGAGAGCTGCTTGAGGAGGTCGAGGTACGCCGCGACCGTCGCCTCCGCCTGCTCCACGTCGGTCGTGTCCTCACCGAGGTAGTCGAGGCTGACGTCGATCCCCTCCTCCACCAGTGCGGCCGTGGCGACCACTGCGTCCTCGGCCCGCTCACCGGGGACGTAGGAGCGCACCACCGCTGCCGAGACCGGGAGCGTGGTGATCAGCCGCTTCACTGAGTGGCTGCGCGAGAGGAGAAGAAGCGAGTCACGCACGGGACGCATGCCTACAACGGTACGACGGGGGGCCACCAGATGCCGCTTCGGCGGTGTCCCGCCGGGTGGGCCGGGGCTGACCTCACTGACCCTCACTGGCCCTCACTGGCCCTCACTGGCTCCGGCGGCGCAGGGTGCCGGCACCGAGGGCCAGGCCGGCGACGGCGTACGCCGCCACGACGGCGAGGTCGGCCCAGACCTCGCCGGTGCTCGTCGAGGTGGCGAGGTGCTCCATGGCATCGACCGCGTAGGAGAGAGGGAGGAGGTCGCTGATCGCCTCGAGCCCGTCGGGAAGGGCCGCTCGAGGGACGAACAGACCGCACAGCAGGATCTGCGGGATCACCACGGCGGGCATGAACTGGACGGCTTGGAACTCGGTGCGCGCGAACGCGCTGACGAACAGCCCGAGGGCGCTCCCGAGCACCGCGTCGGCGACGGCGACCACGGTCAGCAGCCACACCGGCCCCTCGATGCTGAGGCCGAGCAACCCGACGCTGAGGGCCACTGCGGCGGCGGACTGGACGGCGGCGACCAGGCCGAAGGCGATCGCGTAGCCGAAGAGGAAGTCGAGCTTGCCCATCGGCATCGAGAGCAGCCGCTCGAGGGTGCCGCCGGAACGCTCACGCAACGTGGTGACGCTGGTGACGAGGAACATCACGATGAAGGGGAACATCGCGAGCAGCGCGGGCCCCACCTGGTCGAACGTGTCGCCCGGGAGGTCGTCGAACATCCACCACAGCAGGCTGATCAGCAGGCACGGCAGCACCAGCATGATCGCCAGCGTCCGGTGGTCGCGGCGCAGCTGCGTCAGGACCCGGGCCGCGATGGCGAGGGTGATCCGGGGCGTCATGTTGCGGCCCCCCTCACGATCGCGAGGAAGGCCTGCTCGATGTCGTCGGCGCCGGCCTTCTCCTTGATATCGGCCGGCGAGCCGTCGGCGAGGAACACGCCGTCCCGCATCAGGAGCAGCCTGTCGCACCGCTCGGCCTCGTCCATGACGTGGCTCGAGACGAGGACGGCGACGCCACTGTCGGCCAGGGCGTGGAACATGGCCCAGAGATCCTCCCGCAGGACCGGGTCGAGCCCCACGGTGGGCTCGTCGAGGACGAGCAGGCTCGGGATGCCCAGCAGGGCGACGGCGAGACTGGCCCGCGAACGCTGGCCCCCGCTGAGGTTGGCGACGACGTCGCCGGCATGGTCACCGAGGTCGACGGTCTCGATGCAGCGGGCGACCTCGGACCCGTCCACACCGAGCACGCGGGCGAAGAAGGCGAGGTTCTCGGTCACGCTGAGGTCGTCGTACACGCTGGCGGCCTGGGTGACGTAGCCGATCCGGTGCCGCAGCGTCTTGGCGCCGGCAGCCTCGCCGAAGACGGTGACCGTGCCTGTGACACCGGCCTGGACGCCGACCAGGACGCGCATCAGGGTCGACTTCCCACAGCCGGACGGTCCCAGCAGGCCGGTCACCTGGCCGACCGGGATCGTGAAGTCGAGGCCGTGGAGCACCTCGCGACGCCCCCTGACCACCGTCAGGCCTGCCACCTCCACTGCGTTTTTCACCATGTGATGAATTATGCGCCGTGGATCGACGGACCGCAAGGTGCTGGTTCATCCGCAAGGTGCTGGTTCATCACGGTATGCAGCCGGGTCTGCACTCCCCACGGGTCGTACGCCGTGGGAAGTGCGGGTTCGTCGACATACCGTGGTGAACCCGCTGCGACGCCGAGTCACCCCGGCAGGTCCCCCGTCAGGTACCGCTGGATCGTGGGCGCGTAGATCGCGACCAGCTGGTCGGGCTCCAGCGAGGCAATCGGTTCGATCCGCACGACGTAGCGGGCGAGGATCAGGCCGATCACCTGGCTGGCGACCAGCGGCATCCGCAGCTGGGGCCGGTCGATGCCGAGCTCCTCGCCCACCGGGATGAGCACGACGGGGACGAATCCCTCCCGGATGAGCTTGTCGCCCCCCGGCTCCAGGGTGCGTCGCACCGTCGCCAGCAGCGCGGGCTGGAAGCCCGGGTCGTCCCACACCGACAGGAACGTGCGGATCAGCTTCTCGGCGGCTTCCTCGGCGGGGCCGGCGAGTGCCGCGCCGATCACCGCGCGCGGGTCCACCGGGAGCGCCAGCGCAGCGACGAACAGGTCGTCCTTGGAGCCGAAGTAGTGGTGCACGAGCGCGGCGTCGACACCGGCCGCGGTGGCGATCGCGCGGATCGTCGTACCCCCGAAGCCGGCGGCCGCGAAGCGCTCGCGAGCGGCGGCGAGGATGGCGGCCTTGGTGTCGGGTCGGCCGGGGCGCCGTCCCCGGCGGGTGTTGGTGGTCACGATCCGGTGGCCGTCTCCCCCGCGTCGCTGCCGGTCGTACGGCGACCGGCGCCCGCCGGTCGCGGCGTCAGGTGCTCCCGCGCGAACTCCAGCGATTCGCGCAGGTCGAGCTCCCGCTCCGCTCGGGTGGTGCAGCGCCGCGTGTTGATCTCGAGCACCACCTCACCGTCGAACCCGGTGTCGACCAGGTGGTGCAGGAAGTCGGCGGCTTCCATCGCGCCGCGCCCCGGCACGAGGTGCTCGTCCTTCGGGGAGCCGGAGCCGTCGGTCAGGTGGATGTGGCGCAGCCGCGACTCGAGCCGCTCGGCCATCTCGATCGGCCCCGCGTGCGCGATCGCCGCGTGGGAGAGGTCGATCGTGGTGTTGGCGTAGGGCTCCGACGACGGGTCCCAGCCGGGGAGGTACATCTCCAGGTGGCGCTTGTTGGACGCCCGCCACGGATACATGTTCTCCACGGCGAACGCGATGCCGGTCGACTCCTCGAGAGCCGCGATGCCGTTGACGAAGTCGCGGGCGTAGTCGCGCTGCCACCGGAACGGCGGGTGGACGACGACCACCTGGGCGCCGACAGCAGCCGCCATCTCGGCCGAGCGCTCGAGCTTGCCCCAGGGCTCGAGGCCCCAGACCCGTTGGGTGAAGAGCAGGCAGGGCGCGTGGATCGCACACACCGGGATCTCGTGGTGGTCCATCAGCTGCTTGATCGCGACCGTCTGCTGAGAGAGCGCGTCGATGCCGACCATCACCTCGACCGCCTCGTAACCGACCTCGGCGGCCCAGCTGAAGCCGTGCGCGGTCGACTCGGGATAGACCGAAGAGGTCGACAACCCGATCCTCGGGCGTCCGGGTACGGACACGGCGATCAGCCCTCGTCGGCGGTCGATGCCCGGTGGGTCCCGACACCGTCGACTATGCCAGCACGGTCGGCGCCACCTGCCCCGCGGGCCCCGTCGGCCCCCGCCCCGCCGGCCCCGTCGGTCTCGTCGAGCTTGTCGATGCGGTCGAGGATCACGCCCTCGCGCAGTGCCCACGGGCAGACCTCGAGCTCGGCGAGGTCGAAGATGTCCATGCACGCCTCCGCGACGAGCGCGCCCGGCACGATCTGGTGGGTGCGGCTGAGCGAGACGCCGGGCAGGTCGGCGAGCTCGGCCGACGACATCCCGACCAGCTTGGGGATCCACTCCCGCAGGTCCGCGAGGGCGATCGACCGCGGGACCAGCGGTCCCTCGGTGGACGCCGCCGCGCCACAGATCCGAGCGAGCGAGCGGAAGGTCTTGGAGGTCGCAGCGGCGCGGTTCGTCTTGCCGGTGCGCAGCACCTGGCCCGCGTCCTTGGCCATGTCCGCGCGGATGTTGCGGCGGATCCTCCGGAGGCCTGCCTCGTCGACCTGCTCGGAGAAGTACGTCGACGCGAGCCGCGCGGCTCCCAGCGGCAGCGACTGCGCGACATCGGGGCTCTCGTCGGCGCCGGTCGCGATCTCCAGCGAGCCGCCGCCGATGTCGAAGACGGTCAGCTTGCCGGCCGACCAGCCGAACCAGCGTCGTACCGCCAGGAACGTGAGCCGGGCCTCGTCCTCGCCCGACAGCACCTCGATGGCCACGCCGGTCTGGTCACGCACGTGGCCGAGCACGGAGTCCGAGTTGACCGAGTCGCGCACCGCCGAGGTGGCGAAGGAGAGCATCGCCTCGCAGCCCTTCTCCTCGGCGACCACCAGCGCCTGGGCCGTGAAGCTGGTCAGGGCGTCGATGCCCGTCTGGCTCACCGCGCCGTCCTGGTCGAGGTGCTCGGCGAGCCGTAACGGCTGCTTGAGCGAGAACGCCGGCAGCGGCGCCGCGCCGTCGTGGGCGTCGACCACCAGCAGGTGCCCGGTGTTCGAGCCGATGTCGAGCACGCCCAGCCGCATGCCACCACCGTATCGCCCCTCCCGTAGGTTGGACGGGTGCCCGAGGTCAGCCTGGACTTCCCCCGCGCCTTCGTCGAGTTCGTCAACCCCGCCGACGAGACGGAGATGATGCGCTGCGACCTCACCTGGTTGACCTCGTCGTACACCTGCATCTTCGGGCAGGGCTGCCACGGCATCTTCGCGGACTCCCCGGACACCGGCTGCTGCACGCTGGGCGCGCACTTCAGTGACAAGGACGACGAGGAGCGGGTGGCGAGGTACGTCGACCAGCTGACCCCGGAGCAGTGGCAGTTCCACCCCGGCCGGAAGGCCAAGCGCAAGGACTGGATCGAGAGGGACGAGGACGGCGAACGAAAGACCCTCTCCCTCGAGGTGGACGGCCAGCGCGGCTGCGTCTTCCACAACCGGGCCGACTTCCCCACCGGCGCTGGTTGCGCCCTGCACGGACTGGCGCTGGAGCAGGGCCGCAACCCGCTGGAGACCAAGCCGGACGTGTGCTGGCAGCTGCCGATCCGGCGTCTCTACCGGGAGGTCGAGCGGCAGGACGGATCGACGTACACCGAGGTCACGATCACCGAGTACGACCGCCGCGGCTGGGGCGCGGGCGGGCACGACCTGGACTGGTACTGCTCGGGCAACACCGAGGCGCACGTCGCCGTCGAGCCGGTCTACATCACCAACGAGCCCGAGCTGGTCGAGCTGATGGGCCGGGCGGCCTACGACGAGCTCGTTCGCCACTGTGAGGCGCACCTGCGGTCGCGGTCGGCGCTGGCGTTGCATCCTGCCGATCCGGGCTGATGGGCCGGGTTGCGGTTTGGTCCCAAACCGCACCAAATGCCGCGCCAGACCTGTCGTTCGTGCCCATTCGCCGATCGTCGGATCACGCACCGCGCCCGACCCGGGCGGTCTCAGGCTGCGTCGTCGCGGCGCCCGTTACACCCCCACCCGTCCCCCGACGCCGACAGGCTGGTATCTCGACATCAAGAGAACCAGACCCCGATTCCATGTGGTGATCGCCGCAGGCCGAGAATGTGTGGCATGCGCCTGGATCACCTGTCGTACGCCGCCGGACCGGACGGACTCGCGGGCACTGCGGCCCGCCTCGGTGCTGCGCTGGGGTGCGAGTTCGTCGACGGCGGCGTCCACCCGCGGTTCGGCACGCGCAACATGGTCCTGCCGCTCGCCGACGCGACGTACCTCGAGATCGTCGAGGTGCTCGACCACCCGGCTTCCGACAAGGCGCCGTTCGGCCAGGCGGTGCGGGCGCGCTCCGCACTCGGTGGCGGCTGGCTCGGCTGGGTCGTCTCCGTCCCGGACATCACGCCGGTCGAGGAACGACTCGGGCGCGCCGCGGTCGCCGGCAACCGGCACCGGCCCGACGGCACCGAGCTCAAGTGGAAGCAGATCGGCATCCAGGGCCTGATCGCCGATCCGCAGCTCCCGTTCTTCATCCAGTGGGAGGTGCCGGGCAACCTGCACCCGTCGGCCGGTGCCGACGGCGCCGTCTCGCTCGCCGGCATCGAGATCGCCGGAGACCCGCAGCGGGTCAGCGAGTGGCTCGGCGAGAGCGTCGAGGCGCCCCTCGAGGACGTCAAGGTCGAGTGGGTCGCCCCGCACGGCACGCCGGGCATCCTCGCCGCCCAGGTGCAGACGCCGGACGGCATCGTCCGGATCTGAGCTCGCGCTGAGCGGTCGACCGGCGCCCGGCGCCGTACCCAGTCCGAACATCTGGCAGCACCCGGCGACCTACGAGCTCGAGAACCACGCCGCCGACCCGGACGACCGGCTCTGGGCCGCGATGGCGGACCGGGTGTCGTGGCAGGCCCGCACCGTGCTGGACGTCGGTTGCGGCACGGGCTTCCACGTCCGACGGTTCGCCAGTACGGCGGCAGCCGTGATCGGCGTCGAGCCGCACCCTGGCCTGGTGCGGCTGGCGCAGCGGCGCAACCGCGGCCTGGCAACGGTCGACGTACGACTCGGGACCGCGCAGGACCTCCCCCTCCCCGACGCGAGCGTCGACGTGGTGCACGCCCGTTGGGCCTACTTCTTCGGACCGGGCTGCGAGCCGGGGCTCGCCGAGCTCGACCGTGTCGTACGCCGGGGTGGCACCGCGCTGATCATCGACAACGACGGGTCGCGATCGACGTTCGGCGCTTGGTTCCGCCAGGGCTACCCGCAACTGCCTGCGCCGGCGGTGGTCGAGCGGTTCTGGTCGGGACGCGGCTGGACGCGCACGCCGGTCGACATGGGGTGGCGGTTCGAGAGTCGCGCCGACCTCGAGGCCGTGGTGCGGATCGAGTTCACGCGCGAGATCGCCGACGAGGTCCTGCGCCACCACGACGGGCTCGAGGTCGACTACGCGGTGAACCTCTGGTCGAAGGACTTCTGACCCACGACCTCGAACGTCGACGGAGCAAGAGCTTCCGCGCGGAGATCAACCGGACGAGCCCCGCACGGCGAGCGTCGGCGCGAGCAACACACCGGAGCCGTCGCAAGGCTCCCGCGCGAGCAGCGCCTCGAGCGCCCGCACCAGCTCCAGAGCGACCTGTTCGAGCGGCTGTCGTACCGACGTCAGGCCGCCCGGCACCACCTGGGCGACCTGCGAGTCGTCGAAGCCCACGACGGCGACGTCGCGGCCGGGGTAGAGGCCACGCTCCGCGAGCGTGTGGAGCACGCCGACCGCCAGCGTGTCCGACGCGCACACGATCGCCGACGGCTGAGCCGTGTCGAGGAGCGCGGCGCCGGCCTCGCGACCGGCGGTGACCGTGTCCGGCACGCCGACCGCCAGTCCCTCCGTCGACCGGCCGGCCGCGGCCATGGCGCGCTGCCAGCCTGCCCGCCGGTCCTGGCCGATGAAGGACGACTCCGCCCAGCCCAGCCACGCGATCCGCTCGTGCCCGCGCTCGACCAAGTGCTCGGTGGCCAGCGCCACGCCGGCCGCACCGTCGACGTCCACCCAGGGGTGGGTGGCGTCCGGGTCCTCCCACGGACGTCCGAACGCGACGAACGGCGCCCGCCGCTCGCTGAGCCACCGGGTCTGCGGGTTGCCGAGATAGGTGTCGGTGACGATGAACGCGTCGACCGCGGTGGAGCGGAGCAGGTCGTCGTACCCCGCCACCAGGTCGGCGGTCGTGGTCCTCGGCTTGCCGGGACCGCCGGAGAAGAGCAGCAGGTGGTAACCGGCCTCGCGTGACGCCTCGACCAGCGCGTGCACGAACCGGTCCATCGCGGCGTTCGCAGTGAACTCCTGGGCGGGCGACATCCGCAGCCCGATCTGGTGCGACGCGCGGGTGCGGAGGTGGCGGGCGGCGCGGTTGGGGAGGTAGCCGAGCACCCGGATCGCCTCCTGGACCCGGGCGAGGGTCTCGGGGCGCAGCAGGTCGGGGTTGTTGATCGCGTTCGACACCGTCTGCCGGGAGACTCCTGCTCGCTCGGCGACGTCGGCAAGGGTCGGCGGCAGCGGCGCGAGCTGTCCTGAGGTCACGAGGCCTCCGAGCTGATCGTTGGACCTGCCCAAACGCTTCTTGCCTGGGTGGGGCCAGGATACGGCGGACGTCGGTGCGGCCACGGCACCGCCCGAGACACGCTCCGTTCATTCGAACATATTGTCGGTACCGTCCCCTACCGTCGGGCCATGGCCTCGACCCGCGCCGCACAGCCGCGCGCTTCCTATCGCTGCTCGGAGTGCGGCTGGACTGCGACCAAGTGGGTCGGACGCTGCGGCGAGTGCCAGGCGTGGGGATCGGTCGCCGAGGCCGGTGCCACGGCTACGGGGCGGACAGCTGCGGCGCCGGTGACCACGCCCGCGGTGCCGATCGGCTCGGTGTCTGCGCAGGACGCCGTCCACCACTCCTCCGGCGTGCCTGAGCTCGACCGGGTGCTCGGCGGCGGCCTGGTGCCCGGCGCGGCCGTGCTCCTCGCCGGCGAGCCGGGGGTCGGCAAGTCGACGTTGCTGCTCGAGGTCGCGGCTCGCACAGCGGCGCGACAGCAGCGCACGCTCTACGTCACCGGTGAGGAGTCCGCGGCACAGGTGCGGCTGCGGGCCGACCGCACCCACGCGGTCCACGACGAGCTCTACCTGGCGGCCGAGACCGACCTCGGTGCCGTCCTCACCCACATCGAGACCGTCCGGCCGCGACTCGTCGTCGTCGACTCCGTGCAGACCATCGGCGCGTCGGGCGTCGATGGGGTGCCCGGCGGCGTCACCCAGGTCAAGGAGGTCGCCGCCGCGCTGGTGCGGGTCGCGAAGACCCGCGGCATCACCGTGGTGCTCGTCGGCCACGTCACCAAGGACGGCTCGATCGCCGGACCTCGCGTCCTCGAGCACCTCGTCGACGTGGTGCTCCACTTCGAGGGCGAGTCGGGCAGCCGGTTCCGGATGGTCCGCGCGATCAAGAACCGGTTCGGTCCGGTCGACGAGGTCGGGTGCTTCGACCTCGGGCCCGACGGCATCACCGCGGTCACCGATCCGACGGGCATCTTCGTCGAGCGTCACCACGGCCGGGTCGCCGGCACCTGCGTCGCGGTGTCGATGGAGGGTCGTCGCCCGCTGCTGGCAGAGGTGCAGTCGCTGGTCGCGCACACGTCCGGGGAGCGCCCGCGGCGTACGACGTCCGGCGTCGACGGGTCCCGCCTCGCCATGGTGCTCGCAGTGCTCCAGCAGCACTGCGGCATCACGCTGGGCGGACACGACGTCTTCGCCTCGACCGTCGGCGGCGCCAAGCTCATCGAGCCCGCGGCCGACCTCGCGCTCGCGATCGCGCTCGCGTCCTCCCACTACCTCACCCCGACCCCGGCCGGCGTGGTCGCCATGGGCGAGATCGGCCTGTCCGGGGAGCTGCGCCGGGTCCGCGACGTCCGGCAGCGGCTCGCCGAGGCGGCCAGGCTCGGCTTCGAGCTGGCCGTCGTGCCGGCCGAGCCCGGGTCACCGGGCACCTACCGCTCGGTCGACGAGATGCGGGTCGTCGAGGCCCCCGATGTCCGCACCGCTCTCCGGCTGATGCACCTCGACCGCTCGCTCAAGGTGGTCGAGGGCGGATAGCTGTGCTCGCGAGCGACCGCAGGCTTTAAGGTTGCGATCGACCGGGTACCGGACCCGGATGAGGACGGGGGTTCGTCGTGGTGGAGCGGGGTGATCCGCGGCTTCGCGAGACGCTGGCCTCGATCGCGCCCGGCACCGGGTTGCGCGACGGTCTCGAGCGGATCCTGCGCGGCCGCACCGGTGCACTGATCGTCCTCGGCCGCGACAAGACCGTCGACGGCATCTCGACCGGCGGGTTCGAGCTCGACGTCCCGTTCTCCGCGACCGGGCTGCGCGAGCTGGCCAAGATGGACGGCGCGATCATCATCGACCGCGACATCACCCAAATCATCCGCGCCGCCGTGCACCTGATGCCCGACCACTCGATCCCGTCGGAGGAGACCGGCACCCGCCACCGCACCGCCGACCGGGTCGCGAAGCAGACCGGCTTCCCCGTCATCTCGGTGTCGCAGTCGATGCAGATCATCGCTGCCTACGTCGGCGAGACCCGGCACGTGCTGGAGGACTCCGGCCAGATCCTGTCTCGCGCCAACCAGGCGCTGGCCACCCTCGAGCGCTACAAGCTGCGGCTCGACGAGGTGTCCGCGACCCTGTCCGCACTCGAGATCGAGGACCTGGTGACGGTCCGTGACGTCGCGGTGGTTGCGCAACGGCTGGAGATGGTCACCCGGATCGCCCGCGAGATCGAGGACTACGTGCTCGAGCTGGGCACCGACGGCCGGCTGCTCGCCCTCCAGCTGGAGGAGCTGATCACCGGGGTCGACATCGAGCGCGAGCTGGTGATCCGCGACTACGTGCCGTCCCGGAAGCGCAGTCGTGATCCCGACGACCTGCTCAGCAAGCTCGAGGGGCTGTCCGCCACCGACCTGGTCGACCCCGCGTCCGTGGCGAGGGTGCTCGGCATCGGTGCCGGCGAGCACCTCGACGGTGCGGTCGCGCCCCGCGGCTACCGGCTGCTCGCCAAGGTGCCCCGGCTCCCCGCCGGGGTCGTCGAGGGCCTGGTCGACCACTTCGGCACCTTGCAGAAGCTCCTGTCCGCCGGCATCGACGACCTGCAGGCCGTCGAAGGCGTCGGGGAGCTGCGGGCGCGGAGCGTGCGCGAGGGACTCTCGCGGCTGGCGGAGTCGACGATCCTGGAGCGCTACGTCTGAGTCCGAGATCTGGCATCGACGGTGGAGGGCATCTCACCGCGTCTCGATACGCCCTCGCGCCAGGGCGCTCGGGCTACTCGACGACCGGGGTGGAGCGCGCCGGCTGCTCGACGACCGGGGTAGGCGCGGGCGCTCGGGCTGCTCGACGACCGGTGGGCTGAGCGCTGCGGCTACCGGCGAGGCTCGTCGGTGGACTGGTCGGAGGCCTGCTGCCCGGGCTGGTCGCCCTGGGCCTCCTCCTGCGCCGTCTCGCCCTCGAGGTCGTCGCGGTCCTGATCGCCCTTGCGGTCCTGCTTGTCCGGCGGGTCCGCGGGCACCGTGACCGTCTCGGGCGTGGGCGAGAGGAGCGTCGAAGTCGGAGTCCGCGGGCTCGCCGCCCAGCGCAGCCGCAGTGGCGGTGAAATCACCGGGCAGCAGCCACTCGTCGGTGCCGGGACATTCCGCGCCACGGCGACCCTGCGGGTAGGGAGTCCAGGTCATCTCGACGACGGTCGCCACGACCCGCCGGACGACGACGGACTCCGCAGGGACCGGGTCGGGGCACTCGCGCGACGTCCAGACCTCGCGGCCGCGCTTGGTGATGTTGAGCGTCACCTTGTCGGCACCGATGCGGAAGTAGCACGCGTCCGCCTGCACGGTCTGCAGGGTCAGCCCGATCGTGACCGGTTCGCCCGCGATGGCCGTTTCGATGCGCGGCGTGATCTTGATGTCGGCGGGCTCGCAGTTGCCTTCCGGGTCCACCATCACGGTCGGGTCGTACGTCGGCCCCACCACGACACTGTTGCGCTTGCCCTTGCGACCCTTCCTGCGGTCCTTGACCGTGATCGTCTCCGACGGCTCGACCTCGCCGGCCGCCTGCTGCGCGGCAGGCGCCTCATCGTCCTCGCCGTCGCTCCCGCCGCTGAGCACGCTGGCGACGACGAAGACCATGGTGGCGGCGAGCAGGAGGACGAAAATCCGACGGCGCCAGTAGACACCCGCCGGCAGCGGGCCACGGGTCAGCGGCGGCATGCTCCGAGGTTAGGCAGCCACCCGCCTCGATCGGCGGAGGCACTCCGAGGGAGAATCAACGCGATGTCCAGCCTCGTCGACCCGATCCTGGAGTGGTACGACGCGCACGCTCGCGACCTGCCGTGGCGGCGCCCGACCGCATCAGCGTGGTCGGTGCTGGTGTCGGAGTTCATGCTGCAGCAGACGCCGGTGGTCCGAGTGCTGCCCGTCCACGAGGCCTGGATGGACCGCTGGCCGACGCCCGGCAGACCTCGCGGCCGAGCCGAGCGGTGCGGCGGTGCGAGCCTGGGGCCGCCTCGGCTATCCCCGACGGGCGCTGCGCCTGCACGCGGCTGCGACCGCGATCGTGGCCGACCACGGCGGCGTCGTACCCGACTCCTACGATGCGCTGCGTGCCCTCCCCGGCATCGGTGACTACACCGCCGCGGCGGTGGCGGCCTTCGCCTACCGCCAGCGCCAGGTCGTCCTCGACACCAACGTCCGGCGGGTCCTGGCCCGAGCGGTGTCGGGCGTGGAGCTCCCCGCCCGCTCGGTCACGAAGGCAGAGCGCGTCGTGGCCGAGTCGCTGCTTCCGGTGGACCCGCCGACTGCGGCCACCTGGTCGGTCGCGGTGATGGAGCTCGGAGCACTGGTCTGCACCGCGGAGCGACCGAAGTGCCCGGCCTGTCCGGTCGTCGACGCCTGCGCGTGGCACACGGCGGGGCGTCCGGCGTACGACGGACCGCCGCGCCCCGTGCAGACCTACGCCGGCACCGACCGCCAGTGCCGCGGCCGGCTGCTCGCCGTGCTCCGCGATGCGCCGGGCTCGGTGCCCAAGGCCCGCCTCGACGCGGTGTGGGACGTCGCGGACCAGCGGGAGCGCTGCCTGGCATCCCTCCTCGACGACGGGCTCGTCGTCGCTGCGGACGAGGGCTGCTACGCCCTTCCCTGAGGGAGCGCAGAAGCAGGACGGCGTCCGATCCCAGCCACCAGGTGACTGCGATCGGACGCCATCTCGTCGAGCTCGTTACTCGGTCGTGGTGCGCGGCACGTCGGTCGGACCGTCGCCGCCGAGCGGCGCGGCCGGCCCGTCGGGGCCACCCTCGACCGATGTGGTCTCGAACGGCGGGAGGTCGGGCAGCTCACTGACCTTCTGGCCCTCGAAGGTGAAGCTCGCGGTCGGACCCTCGCCGTCGACGTCGACCAGGACGATCTGACCGGGGCCGACCTCGCCGTACAGCATCTTCTCCGAGAGCACGTCCTCGATCTCCCGCTGGATCGTGCGGCGCAGCGGCCGTGCTCCGAGCACCGGGTCGAAGCCGCGCTCGGCGAGCAGGTTCTTGGCTGCCTGGGTCAGCTCGAGCGACATGTCGCGGTCCTTGAGCCGCAGCTCGACGCCCGCGACCATGTTGTCGACCATGTGGACGATCTGCTCCTGGGTCAACGGCGGGAAGACGATGATCTCGTCGACACGGTTGAGGAACTCCGGGCGGAAGTGCTGCTTGAGCTCGTCCTTGACCTTGTTCTTCATCCGCTCGTAGGAGCCCTCGCCGCCACCCTGCTGGAACCCGAGGTTGACGCTCTTGGAGATGTCGCGGGTACCGAGGTTGGTGGTCATGATGATGACGGTGTTCTTGAAGTCGACCACCCGGCCCTGGGAGTCGGTCAGGCGACCTTCCTCCAGGATCTGCAACAGGCTGTTGAAGATGTCGGGGTGGGCCTTCTCGACCTCGTCGAAGAGCACGACCGAGAACGGCTTGCGGCGCACCTTCTCGGTGAGCTGGCCGCCCTCTTCGTAGCCGACGTAGCCCGGAGGCGAGCCGAACAGCCGCGACACCGTGTGCTTCTCGCCGAACTCGCTCATGTCGAGCTGGATCAGCGCGTCCTCGTCACCGAAGAGGAACTCCGCCAGCGTCTTGGACAGCCAGGTCTTGCCGACGCCGGACGGGCCCGCGAAGATGAACGATCCGCCGGGGCGCTTGGGGTCCTTCATGCCGGCACGGGTACGTCGGATCGCCCGGGAGATCGCCTTGACGGCCTCCTCCTGCCCGATGACCCGCTTGTGCAGCTCGTCCTCCATGTTGAGCAGCCGGGTCGACTCCTCCTCGGAGAGCTTGACGATCGGGATGCCGGTCGCCACGGCGAGCACCTCGGCGATCAGCTCCTCGTCGACCTCGGCGACCTCGTCCATGTCGCCTGCACGCCACTGCTTCTCGCGCTCGGCCTTCCTCAGGATGAGCTGCTTCTCCTCGTCACGCAGACGGGCGGCGGCCTCGAAGTCCTGCCCGTCGATCGCCGCCTCCTTGCGCTGGCGGACGTCGGAGATCTTGTCGTCGTACTCCCGCAGGTCGGCGGGCGCCGTCATCCGGCGGATGCGCAACCGCGAGCCGGCCTCGTCGATCAGGTCGATCGCCTTGTCGGGGAGGAACCGGTCGGAGATGTAGCGGTCGGCCAGCGTCGCCGCGGAGACCAGCGCCTCGTCGGTGATGGTCACCCGGTGGTGCGCCTCGTAGCGGTCGCGCAGTCCCTTCAGCATCTCGATCGTGTGGGCGATCGATGGCTCGGAGACCTGGATGGGCTGGAACCGGCGCTCGAGCGCTGCGTCCTTCTCGAGGTACTTGCGGTACTCGTCGAGCGTCGTGGCGCCGATGGTCTGCAGCTCCCCCCGGGCCAGCATCGGCTTGAGGATGCTGGCGGCGTCGATAGCGCCCTCGGCCGCACCGGCGCCGACGAGGGTGTGGATCTCGTCGATGAACAGCACGATGTCGCCGCGGGTGCGGATCTCCTTCAGCACCTTCTTGAGGCGCTCCTCGAAGTCGCCGCGGTAGCGGCTGCCCGCGACCAGCGCACCCAGGTCGAGGGTGTAGATCTGCTTGTCCTTGAGCGTCTCCGGCACGTTGCCCTTGACGATGTCCTGGGCCAGGCCCTCGACGATCGTCGTCTTGCCGACGCCGGGCTCGCCGATGAGGACCGGGTTGTTCTTCGTGCGGCGGGACAGGATCTGCATGACCCGCTCGATCTCCTGCTCGCGCCCGATGACCGGGTCGAGCTTGCCCTCGCGGGCGTCCTGGGTCAGGTTGCGGCCGAACTGGTCGAGCACCAGCGAGGACGACGGTGCGTCGCCGCTGCTGCTGCCGGTCGACGCGGCAGCGGAGCCGGACTCCTTGCCCTGGAAGCCGGACAGCAGCTGGATGACCTGCTGACGCACCCGGTTGAGGTCGGCGCCGAGCTTCTGCAGCACCTGGGCGGCGACGCCCTCACCCTCGCGGATCAGGCCGAGCAGGATGTGTTCGGTGCCGATGTAGGAGTGACCGAGCTGGAGCGCCTCGCGCAGGGACAGCTCGAGGACCTTCTTGGCGCGCGGCGTGAACGGGATGTGCCCGCTGGGTGCCTGCTGGCCCTGGCCGATGATCTCCTCGACCTGGGCGCGGACGGCCTCGAGGGAGATGTCGAGCGATCTCCAGGGCCTTGGCCGCGACACCCTCGCCCTCGTGGATGAGGCCGAGCAGGATGTGCTCGGTGCCGATGTAGTTGTGGGAGAGCATGCGGGCCTCTTCCTGGGCCAGCACGACCACCCGGCGGGCTCGGTCAGTGAACCGCTCGAACATCTGTTGCTCCTCCACACGTCACGGGGCGTACGACGGGTACAACCCGATCAACAGCCTACGCGTTCCGTGTGCAACGAAAATCCCGTCCGCTGAGAGCGAAATCGGCGGAGGGCTTTCGAGCTCAGCTCTTGGAGTCGAACGCCTCCCGGACGTCGGCCGGGATCCGGCCGCGGTCGGGCACCTTGAAGCCGTTGGAGCGGGCCCAGTCGCGGATCTCCTTGGCGGAGGCACCGGACGTGGCGGCCTTCGCGGTCGCACGGGTACGGCGACCGCCGCTGACCTTGCGCGCATGCCCGACGTAGGACGCCAGCGCATCGCGCAGCTTGGCAGCGTGCTTCTCGTTGAGGTCGATCTCGTAGGACGTGCCGTCGAGCCCGAAAGCGACCGTCTCCGTTGCGTCGGAACCGTCGATGTCATCAACCAGAACTATGTTCACGCGCTGCGCCATGGTGGAGCCTTCCTCCCAAAGTGATTGATCGCCCCATATCGGAGCGACCGGGCTCGAATATTGCCGCAATCCTCCGATAAAGGAAAGTCGGCGGTATTCAGGTAAAGAAAGCTCGGACTTTCACTTCGCGTTGCGGAGGAATACTTTCTCCAAGCCACGTAGCGTCAACCACGGGGAATGGTCGGTGAAACACCGGCACTCGTCGATGACCAGCGGCGCGAGATAGCCGGTCGCGACCACCCGCACGTCCCCGCGCTCCACCCCGAGGGCGGCCGTGATCCGCTCCACCATCCCCTCGACCTGGCTGGCGACGCCGAACACCATCCCCGACTGCAGCGCTTCGACGGTGTTCTTGCCGATCACCCCGCGCGGCCGCACCAGCTCGACCATGCGGAGCTGGGCGCCGCGCCGGCCCAAGGCCTCGATCGAGATCTCGATCCCCGGCGTGATCGCCCCGCCGACGTAGCGTCCTTCGCTGTCGATCACGTCGAACGTCGTGGCGGTGCCGCCGAAATCGACGACGACCGCCGGACCGCCGAATTCATTGGCGGCGGCAAGTGCGTTGATGATGCGGTCGGTGCCGACCTCGCGTGGATTGTCGACCAGGATCGGCACACCGGTGCGCACTCCCGGTTCGACGACCACGTGCGGAATATCGGCAAAGTGCCTCGCCAGCATCTCGCGCCACGAATTCAGCACTGCCGGCACCGTCGCGCACACCGATATCCCGGAGATGTCGGTTGACTCGGCACCGAGCAGTCCGCGTAGGAGGACGGCCCAGTCGTCAGCGGTGCGGTGCTGCTCGGTGGCGACCCGCCAGTGCGAGCCGACCTCACCGTCCCGGATCATCCCGAGCACGGTGTGCGCGTTGCCGATGTCAGCCGCTAGCAGAGTACGGCTCCCGTCATCGCGCAGGTCCATTCCGAGGTCGAAGACCTTGACCGAGTGGGTCAGCGCTCCGACGGAGATGAAGTCGACACCGGTCTCCGCGACCTCGCGGGCCCGCTGGATCGTCAGCCCGCCGGACGCTTCGAGCACCGCCCGGCCGGCACTGATCCTGACCGCCTCGGCCATCGTCGCGGTCGGCATGTTGTCGAGGAGGATCTCGGTGCAGCCGGCGTCGAGCAGCTCGCGGAGCTGGTCGAGGTCGGTCACCTCGACCTCGACCCGCAGGTCGGGGTAGGTCGTCCGCACCGCTCGGTAGGCCGGCACGACGCCTCCGGCCGACAGCACGTGGTTGTCCTTGACCATCGCCCGGTCCGACAGGCTGAACCGGTGGTTGACCCCGCCGCCGCACGCGACGGCGTACTTCTGCAGCGCCCGCAGGCCCGGCAGCGTCTTGCGGGTGTCGAGCACCCTGGCCCGGGTGCCCTTGAGCGCGGCGACCCAGGCCGCGGTGGCGGTCGCGACCCCGGAGAGGTGGCACGCGATGTTGAGCGCGGTGCGCTCCGCGGTCAGCAGGCCGCGTACCGGCCCGGCGACGGTGAGCACGGCGTCGCCCGGCGCGACCGCGGTGCCGTCGGCGACCCGCAGCGCGACGTCGACGTCGTCGCCGAGCACGACCCTGAAGACCAGCTCGGCGACTGCGAGACCGGCGACGACTCCGGGCTCCCGCGCGTTGAAGTCACCGATCCCCCTCGCGTCGGCGGCGATGGTGGCGACGCTGGTGACGTCCTCGGTCGGCACGTCCTCGGCGAGCGCGGCGACGACGAGGTCGTAGACCTCGACGGCGTCGAGCCCGCTGTTGTCGAGCTCGCGGCGCAGGACGACGGGGATCCCGGGGAACGGCGTAGGGGTGAGGGTCATCCCGATCCCTCCCTCGCGGGCAGGTCGGTGTCGGTGGCCGGTGCTGGGTGGAACGTCACGGTCGTGACGCCGTCGGTCATGGAGACGTCGAAGTGGCCGGCCCACCGCTCGTCGTCGCGCTCGGGGAAGTCGTCGCGCCAGTGCGACCCCCGGGTCTCCTCGCGCAGCGCCGCGGCGTCGGCCAGCGCGGCGCTGATGGTGACCAGGTTCGTGGTCTCCCAGGAGTCCTGGTCGACCTGCTCCGCCGTGACGCCGGCGAGCTTGTCGAGGGCCGCGGCGGCCTCGTCCAGACCCGCGGCGGTGCGCAGCACCCCGACCTGCGCGGTCATCGCCTCCTGCAGGGTGCGTCGTACCGACCCCGGGACGAGCCCTGGCCGTACGGCGGTCCGGCGCCGGTTCGTGCCACGGGGCGAGCTCGCCGGGCAGCACCATCGAGATCCGGCGCGAGAAGACCAGCCCCTCCAGCAGGGAGTTGGACGCGAGCCGGTTGGCGCCGTGGACCCCGGAGCAGGCGACCTCGCCGGTCGCGTAGAGGCCGGGGACGTCGGTGCGGCCGTCCAGGTCGGTACGGACCCCGCCGGAGGCGTAGTGGCAGGCGGGAGCGACCGGGATCAGCTGCGTCGCAGGGTCGACGCCGTGGGAGCGCGCAGTCGCGAGGATCGTCGGGAACCGGCGTCGCCAGAACTCCGCGCCCAGGTGCCGGGCGTCCAGCCACACGTGTGGTCGTCCGGTGTCGAGCATCCGCTTCATGATGGCCTTGGCGACCACGTCGCGCGGTGCCAGGTCGCCGAGCGGGTGCACGCCCTGCATCAACCGGGTGCCGTCGTCGTCCACGAGGAAGGCACCCTCGCCCCGAACCGCCTCGGAGATGAGCGGCTGCTGGCCGCGGGACTCCGGGCCGAGGTACATCACAGTGGGGTGGAACTGCACGAACTCCAGGTCCCTCAGCGTCGCACCCGCGCGCAGCGCGATCGCCAGGCCGTCGCCCGTGGACACCGCGGGGTTGGTCGTCTGGGAGAACACCTGGCCGAGCCCGCCGCTGGCAAGCACGACCGCGCGGCAGTTGACGGCGCCGACGCCGTCGCGGAGGCCCTCGCCGATCACGTGCAACGTGAGACCGGCGACCCGGCCGTCGGCGCCGAGGAGCAGGTCGACGGCGAGGGCGTGCTGGATCACCTCGATGTCGGGAGCGGCCTCGACCGCGGCGATGAGGGCGCGCTGGATCTCCGCCCCGGTGGCGTCGCCGCCGGCGTGCGCGATCCGGTCGCGGTGGTGGCCGCCCTCCCGGGTCAGCGAGAGCTCACCGTCGGCGTCGTGGTCGAACTTGGTGCCGAGCGCGATCAGCTCGTGCACGGCGGCGGGCCCCTCGGTCACCAGCACCCGGACGGCGTCACGGTCACAGGCGCCCGCGCCGGCGACGAGGGTGTCGACCTCGTGCTCCTCGGTGGTGTCCTCGGGGCTGAGGGCGGCCGCGATGCCACCCTGTGCCCACTGGGTCGACCCGGCGTTGAGGACGTCCTTGGTGACCACCAGCACCTTGTCGACGTGCTCGCGCAGCCGCAGCGCCGTGGTCAGCCCGGCGATGCCGGAGCCGATGATGACGACGTCGGCGCGGGCGGTCCACCCGGGTGGGGGCGCGGTCAGTCGTCCGGGCAGGCGGCGGGTGGCCGCGGGCACTCCCCCGTCGATCGAGGAAGCCGCGCTGCGACTCTCTCGAGGTTCACGCATCCGTGCAGGCTACCGATCGTGCGGCTCAGCGGCCCGCAGCGGTCAGGTCGCCGCGTCGAAGACCCGGGTCGTGGAACGTGTCGGCCGGGTCGCCGCCGGTGCCGACGATCAAGTTCTCGGCGTCGACGAAGACCACCTGCGGCTCGTAGGCCCTCGCCTCCTCGGTCGTCATCTGGCCGTAGCCGATCAGGATGACCAGGTCGCCGGGGTGCACGAGCCGGGCGGCGGCGCCGTTGATGCCGATCACGCCGGATCCGCGCTCACCCGCGATCGTGTAGGTCTCCAGCCGGGCACCGTTGGTGATGTCGACGATGTGCACCAGCTCACCGGGCAGCAGGTCCGCCGCCTCGAGCAGGTCCTCGTCGACGGTCACCGAGCCGACGTAGTGCAGGTCCGCCTGCGTCACCGTCGCGCGATGGATCTTCGACTTCATCATGGTGCGCAACATCAGCTGCTCTCCTCGGCTGCGGGCCCTCCGATGGTGAGGGCCAGGTTGTCGATCAGCCGCGTGCTCCCCACACGCGCGGCGATCAGGGCCCGGGCGGGAGTGCCGGGCTCGACGTCCTGCGGCAGCTCGGCGAGGCCCGGGGTCCGGATCTCGAGGTAGTCGAGGTCGATGCCGTCGGCCGTCCGGAGCTCCGCCCGAGCGGCGTCCAGCGCTGCCTCCACGCCGTACGACGCCTCCCGGCCCGCCGCGTGGAGCACCCGGCTCAGGGCAGCGGCCTGCCGACGCTGCTCGGCATCGAGGTAGCGGTTGCGGCTGGACCGGGCGAGTCCGTCGTCCTCGCGGTCGGTGGGCGCACCGACGACCTCGAGCGCGCCGTGACTGCCGCTGATGCACAGGTCGGCCACCAGCTGCCGGATCAGCACCAGCTGCTGGTAGTCCTTCTGCCCGAAGACCGCGACGTCCGGCCGGACCAGTCCGAGGAGCTTCGCGACGACGGTGAGCACGCCACGGAAGTGCCCCGGCCGGATGCGTCCCTCGAGGATGTCGGCGAGCGGACCGGGCTCGACGGTGACCGCGGGGCTGTCGGCGTCGCATGGGACGCCGTTCGGGTACATCTCAGCGACGGTCGGCGCGAACACCACGTCGGCCCCCTCACGGCCGCACATCTCCAGGTCGGCGTCGAAGGTGCGGGGATAGCGGTCGAGGTCCTCGCCCGGGCCGAACTGGAGCGGGTTCACGAAGATCGAGACCACGACGGCGCCGTGGTCGCCGGCGCGGTCGCGGGCCAGCCGGACCAGGCTCGCGTGGCCCTCGTGGAGCGCGCCCATGGTGGGCACGAGCACGACGTCTCCCGCGGCCCGGCGGTCGGCGAGCACGGTGACGAGGTCCGCGCGGGTGCGCGCGACGACCGGGGTCGTCACAGCAGTGGTCACGGTCAGTGGTCCTGGTGCCGCCGGTCGAGGAAGTCGCTCTGGCGATCCCGGAGGTCGAGGAGCGCCGCGATCCGGGCGGCACGGATGGGCAGCACCCGGCCGTCGGTGACCGCGCGGTCGAGGGTGGCCCGGGCCATGGCGACGTACGACGGCAAGGTGTCGGGGCGGTTGGCGTTGATGTCGTCGAGGTGGCCGGCGACGGTCTTGACGTCACCCCGCACGATCGGCCCGGTCAGCGCGGCATCTCCGTGCTCGAGCGCGTTGTCGAGGGCTGCCTCGAGCAGCGGCCGGAGGGTGCCGGCCGGGTCGGCGGAGCCGGCGGCGGTGAGCAGCTCCATCGCCTCGGTGACCAGGGTGACCAGGTGGTTGGCGCCGTGGGCGAGACCCGCGTGGTAGAGCGTGCGCATCTCCTCGGGCACCCAGGTCGCACGACCGCCGAGCTCGGTGACGAGCTGCTCGGCGAGCGCGCGCTCGGCCGGTTCGGCGGTGAGTCCGTAGACACAGCCGTCCAGGCGGGCGAGGTCCAACGCGGTGCCGGTGAAGGTCATGGCGGGGTGCAGCGCGACCACGTGGGCGCCGACGGCGGCGGCGGGCGCGAGCACATCGAGGCCGTGGCGGCCGGAGGTGTGGACGACGTACTGACCCTCGTGGAGCGCTCCGGAGTCCGCCAGCACCCGTACGACGTTGGAGAGCATGTCGTCGGGGACGGTGAGCAGCAGCAGCTCGCAGCTTCGGGCGACGGTGCTGGGCTTCTCGACCGGGACCCCGGGCAGCAGGGTAGCCGCGCGCTCGCGGGAGGCGTCGGACTCACCGGCGACACCGGTGATGCGGTGTCCGGCCTCGCGAAGGCGGGCGGCCAGGACGGCGCCGACCCTGCCGGCACCCACCACGCCGATGCTCAGCGCAGGCTGGGCGGACCGGGCAGGCTGGACACGCGGGGGTGTCGTCATCTGTTCGAACCTTTCGTTCCAATCCCTCCGACCACCCGCTCGTGTGCGGGCCGGGGTGGGTACCGGACGTTGCTCATTCGATGTAACGCAAGGGTAGGTCCAACCGATGTCGGGCCGACAGGTCACGGGCGAGTGACATGGACTACACCGCGACCGCGCCGGTCGCGGGCAGGCAGAGCCCGCCCGTCGCCCGTGGTGGCTTGAGTACGGTGCTGATGTGTTCCGCCGGAGGTCGACCCCGCAGGTCAGCATCGTGGTCCCGGCCTACGACGTGGCGACGTACCTCCCCGCCTGCCTCGACGGCCTGCTCGGGCAGACGTTGCGCGACCTCGAGGTCGTCGTGGTCGACGACGGCGCCACCGACGGGTCCGGCGCCGTCGCCGACTCCTACGCGGCCCGCGACACCCGGGTGCGGGTCGTCCACATCGAGAACCGGGGCCTCGGCGCCGCCCGCAACGAGGGGATCCGGCATGCGCGCGGGGAGTACCTCGGGTTCTGCGACGCCGACGACCTGATGACCCCACGGGCGCTGCAGATCCTGCTGGCGCTGGCGCGCGAGACCGACGCGTCGCTGGTCACCGGGAACGTGGTCCGGCTCGAGGGCGGGCGGCGGCCCGGCCTGCCGTGGATGAACCGCCTGCACGCCGATCGCGGCGCGATCGTCATCGACGACCTGCCGGAGCTGCTCGGCGACGTGTTCGCGTGGAACAAGCTCTTCCGCCGCGACTTCTGGGACACTGCCGGGCTCTCCTGGCCCGAGCGGATCCGTTACGAGGACCAGCCGACCACGACCAGGCCTACCTCGCGGCCGGCCGGATCGGCGTCACTCCCGAGGTCGTCTACCACTGGCGGGTGCGCCAGGACGGCACGTCCATCACCCAGCAACGCGCGACCGTCGCCGACCTCACCGACCGCTGGACGACCAAGCGGATGGCCCTCGCTTCCGTCGAGGAGTACGGCGTCGCTGCGGTCACCGACGTCTTCCGCGACCGGGTGCTGCCCGGTGACATGGGTCAGTACTTCGTCAACATCCCGGACTGCTCCGACGAGTGGTGGGACCTCCTCGTGGCCGGCGTGCGCGAGTTCTGGGGACCGGAGCGGTCACTGACCGGAAGCACGCTGCCGCCCGCGCAGCGCCTGACCGGGTGGTTGGTCGAGGAGGACCGGCGGGCGGACGCGGCGCTGGTCAGCTCCTACGCGCGCAGCCTCGGGGGGCCGCTCCCGCGGGTCGCCGAACCCGACGGGTCGGTACGGGTCGACGTACCCGGGCTGGACCCGCGCACCGTGGTCCCGGAGGCGATGCGCCTCCGGGACCACGAGCGCTGACCCCGGCGGTCAGCCGACCAGGCCTTCGGATTCGAGGAAGTCCTCGGCCACGTCCTCAGCCGTCTCACGGTCGAGGGTGACCCGGCCGAGCAGCTCGTTCAGTGTGTCGTTGTCGAGCGCAGCCATCAGGTCGTTGAGGACGCCCTCGACGTCGTCGTTGTCGGCGAGGAACTCCTCGGAGACGGCCGGGATCAGGTTCTGCGCCGGCTGGATGCCGCGGTCGTCCTCGAGCCGGACGTAGCCGTCCTCCTCGACGGTGGGCTCGATGGTGCCGGTGAGACCGAGCTCGGCCTCGCCGTCGCTGACGGCGGTGTAGGTCTCCGGCGTCGCGAACCCGGTGGCGAGGATCTCCTCGATGTCGATGCCGTAGACCTCGCTGAGCCCGCCCTCGCAGTCCGGCCGGCCCTCGCAGTCCGGCGCGGCGGCGAGGGTGATCGACTGGCCCTCGAGGTCGGAGAGCGCGGTGACTCCCTCGGACTCCGAGAACTCGGGAGTCACGAAGAACGCGTTCTGGGAGTTGGCCTCCGACGGCTCGAGAAGGGTGATGCCCTCCTCCTCCGCGATCGGCCGCACCGCTTCGAGGGTGGCGTCGGCGTCATTGGACGTGACCGGCTCGGCATCCTCGCCATTGGCCGCGATGTTCAGGAAGT
This sequence comes from uncultured Actinomycetota bacterium, assembly GCA_963724275.1. Taxonomy (GTDB): domain Bacteria; phylum Actinomycetota; class Actinomycetes; order Propionibacteriales; family Nocardioidaceae; genus Nocardioides. Next base: position 301,912 of record CAVRUB010000011.1, read on the forward strand.
CGCCGATCGCGGAGAGGTACTCGGGAACGATGTCGACGTCACCCGGGAAGTCACCCATGTAGGCGTCGCGGGTGTCCACGAGCTTGGTGTCGACGGAGTAGCCGTTGTCCTCGAGCACGGCCTTGTAGAGCTCGGTCACCAGAGCCGCCTCCGGGAAGCTCTGGCTGGCGATCGTGACGGCCGTGCCTGACCCGCCTTCGTCATCGTCACCGCAGGCGGTGACGCCGGCGAGGAGAAGCGCGGTGGACATGGCAGCGGTGATGGTGCGGCGAATGCGCATGGTGCTGTGACCTTCTGTGTCCCGTGGCGTGGCCACGCGTGTCCGGTGTTGCGAGCGGTGCGCTCAGCCGACGGGGTCGTCGGCCGGTGTCACTTTAGAGGGCAGCAGGGACATCTTGTCGCTGTCCGCCGTGCGCGCGGTGCGCGGCACCGGGTTGACGGCCCGTTGGAGCAGCGCAGCCAGGAGCTCCAGCAGCAGCGCGATCAGCGCGACCAGGATGGCCCCTCCGATGCCCTCGCTACGGCGGTCGAGGTTCGCGAACCCGAGCTGGATGACGTTGCCCAGGCCGGGTCCGCCGACGAGTGCCGCGATCGTGGCGGTCGCCCAGACCTGGACCAGGGCGAGCCGGACCCCCGAGATCACCAACGGCATCGAGAGCGGGAGCTCGACCCGCCAGAAGAGCTGCGAGCCGGACATGCCCATCCCCCGGGCGGCCTCGCGAACCCCGGGATCCACTTCGCGGACGCCGACGTACGCCTGGGTGATGATCGGCGGAAGCGCGAAGAACAGCAACGCAAGGAGCGTCGCCAGCCCCGCCCGCCCGTAGGGCCCGAAGGGATCGTTGCCGGGCCACTCCAGGCGCACCAGCACGGCGAGCAGCGCGAAGGTCGGCACCGCGCGACCGATGTTGGAGACGTTGATGGCCAGCAGCCCGCCCCGCCCGACGTGTCCCAGCCAGAGCGCGATCGGCAGCCCGATCGCTGCGGCGAGGGCGAGCGCGGTGACGGTAAGCAACAGCTGCTGTACGAGCTGTTCGAGCAGCCCGTTGTCGCGGGTCCAGCTCTGTCCGTCGAGCAGGAACTGGACCGCCTCGATCACGCGCTGACCCCCCGCCGCCAGGGAGTGGCGAGTCGCTCTGCGAGCACCAGGAGGAGGTCGAGTGTCAGCGCGAGCGCCACGCACAGCACCGCGCCGGCGAACAGCTCGGCGTTGAACTCGGTGCTCTGACCATCGGCGATCAGGTAGCCGAGGCCCCCCTCGGACACCACGGTGCCGATCGTGGTGAGCGCGACCGTGGACACGGTGGCCACCCGCAGTCCGGCCATCAGCACCGGCAGCGCCAGCGGCAGCTCGACGCGCAGCAGGAGCCGCGCCGAGCCGTATCCGATCCCTACCGCCGCCTCCCTGATGTCGTCGGGGACGGAACGGAGACCGTCGAGGATCGCGCGCACCAGGATCGTCAGGCAGTACAGGCCGAGACCCACGATCACCGTGGTCTTCGTCAAGCCGGTCAGCGGCACCAGCAGAGGCAGCAGTGCGAGCGAGGGCAGGGTGTAGACGGCCGTGCTGCCCGCCAGCACGCTCGACTCCAGCCGCGGCACACTCCGCGCGAGCAGCGCCAGTGGGAAAGCGATCGCGAGGCCGAGCAGCACCGCTGCCACCGTGATCTGGATGTGGACGGTCGTGGCCTCGACGATCTCGTCCTGACGGTCGACCCAGTAGTCACCGCAGATCCATGCGTTGATGTCGCGGGAGTAGCACTTCGGCTGCTGGGCCGACACCACGACCGGGGCCCCCACGACCAGTAGTGTCACGCCCATGAACGCTACCGCCTCCGCGGGCGAGGGCTCGATGATCCGCCTGTCGGGAGTGAGCAAGACCTACCCCGATGGCACCGTCGCGGTGCAGGAGCTCGACCTCGATGTGGAGCGAGGTGAGCTGGTCTGCCTGGTCGGCCCCTCGGGTTGCGGCAAGTCGACGACGCTGAAGATGATCAACCGGCTGGTCGAGCCGAGCACCGGACTCATCGAGATCGAGGGTCGTGACGTCACCCACGCCGACCCGGTCAAGCTGCGGCGCGGGATCGGCTACGTCATCCAGCAGGTCGGGCTGTTCCCGCACCAGCGGGTCGTCACCAACGTGATGACGGTCCCGCTGCTCTTCGGCGAGTCGAAGGCGACAGCCAGGGACCGCGCGCGCGAGCTGCTGTCACTCGTCGGCCTGGATCCCGACCTCTACGGCGACCGTTATCCCCATCAGCTCTCCGGCGGTCAGCGGCAGCGGGTCGGCGTGGCCCGGGCCCTGGCTGCGGATCCGCCCGTCCTGCTGATGGACGAGCCGTTCGGTGCCGTGGACCCCGTGGTGCGTGGGAGGCTGCAGGAGGAGTTCCGCAGGTTGCAGCGGGAGCTGGGCAAGACCGTCGTGTTCGTGACGCACGACATCGACGAGGCGGTGCTCCTGGGCGACCGGGTGGCCGTCTTCGCCGAGGGCGGACGGCTGCTGCAGTACGACACCCCTGCGCGGCTGCTGGCCCGTCCGGTCGACGACGAGGTGGCGACCTTCGTCGGCGCAGAGCGTGGCCTCCGCCGACTGTCGGTGACCCGGATCGACCCCGACCACCTCGAGCCGGTCGAGGGCGTCAAGGCCGCCGAGCTCTCCAGCACGGTCGCCGTCGGCGCCACCCTCGAGGAGGCGCTCGCGCTCATGCTCCGTGACGACCGCCCGATGGTCGGCGTGACCGACGGGCCGCGGTTCGTCGGCGTACTGACTCCCGCCGGCGTGCACCGGGCGCTGCGGGAGTCGCTGAGGACCTGAGCTCAGGCGCTCTTGATCTGCTGGGCCGCGAGGGCGGCCTCGGCGGCCTCCCACTGGGCGGTCAGCATGTCGACCTCGACCTCGAGCTCGGCGACCCTGACGACGGCCTGCGTGGCCCGCTCCTCGGCGTCACCGAGACGGTCGCCGAGGGTGGTGTTCTCGCGCTCGGCATAGGCAAGCTGCTCCTCGACCTCGGTGAGGCTGCGACGGGCTTCCGCCAGCTCGTCGGCGGTGTCGGCGAGGCGACGCTCCAGCCGGGAGACCGTTGCATCGCGCTTGGCGATCCTGCCCTGCATGTCGGCGGCGAACTCGACGCCCTCGGCCGACCGCTTGGTGTCGACGTCGCGGAACGCCTTGGCCTGCTCGGACCGGTCGCGTGCTGCCGCGAGGCGCGACGCCAGCAGCTCGCTGTGGGTGATCCTGGTGGCGACGGCACCGAGGAGCACAGCGACCCCACCGGCGACGGTGACGGCCAGCCACGAGCCGGTGACCGCGGTGCCGGCGACCGCGATGGCGGCCCCCAGCAGGAGAAGGACGGCGACCACGACCCTGGTCGACCGCTGACGACGGCGGGAGCTGCCCGCAGAGCTAGCCATGTGACTGAGGTTACGGGATGTGACCTGTGTGGTTGGGGATGCGAGCGACACGCCGCGCGTGTTCCGGTACGCCGGCACCCCGGCCGCGGATGACGGGGTCGCGTCCGTCAGGCGGAGCTGTCGGTGTCCCTGACGCGACACGCGCGCTCGAGGAGCAGCGCAGCGACCACACCGAGCAGGCCGGCGGCGCCGCCGGCGAGGGAGGGCCACAGCCTGCCGTTGTCCTCGGCGGCGCCCACCCAGCTCAACGCGTAGCCCAGGTAGCCGCCTCCCACGAGGGCGGCGACGAGCGCGCAGGCGCGGGCCAGCACCAGACGGTTCACCGCCTGGTGCGGCTGCAACCGGTCTCCCTGCACGTGGACGGTCCGCCAGGTCGCCCATGCCACATAGCCGAGGATCGCTGCGAGCAGGAGCAGCGCGAGCGGCTGGGCCCACGAGACCAGCGGCGGGACGTTGCCCAGGCGGTCGCTCACCACGTGGATCCCCCAGCCGCCGACCAGCCCGACCAGAGCCCAGCCGACCACGACACCGAGGGGTGTCGGCCGGAGGTTGCCCTGGGGCGCCTCGGGCTCGACGGGGTCCTCGTCGGGCGGCGGGACCTGATCGTCCCTCACTCGTCAGACTCGAGCACCAGGTCGTCGCGCCGGTTGAGGCCGTCGGTGCCGACCTTCTCGAGCAGCACCGAGATCGGACCGACGCCAGGGATCTGTGCGTCGGGCTCGAGGTCCAGCCACGGCTGCAGCACGAAGGCCCGCTCGTGTGCCTGGGGGTGGGGCAGCTGGAGCGTCTCGGTGTCACTGCGCCGGTCCCCGACCACGATCAGGTCGACGTCGAGGGTCCGCGGCGCGTTGACCCCGTGGCTCCGGTCGCGGTCGTAGGCGTCCTCGATCGCCAGGGCGCGGTCGAGCAGCCGGTGCGCGGACAGGGTCGTGTCCATCAGGACGACCGCGTTGAGGAACTTCGGGGAGTCCGGCGGGCAGTCGACCGGCTCGCTCTCGTAGACCGGCGACAGCCCGGTGATCCACACGTCAGGGGTGTCGGCAAGGGCGTCGACCGCGCCCTGCAGGTTGGCGAGCCGCTCACCGAGGTTGGAACCCAGCCCGATCACGACCCGCCGGATCGGCCGCATCTCGCCGGTGAGGGTGTCCGCGTCGATAATGTTCGGATTCGGCGTCTCACTCATCGTCGGCCTCTCCCTTTCCGGGGGGTGTCGGGGGTCGGTCTCGGGTGATGGTCAGCCGCACGTCGGCGAACGGCGTCTCGATGGGCGCGTCCGGCTTGTGCACGGTCACCCGCGCCCATTCAACACGAAGGTCCAAGAGGCACACACCGGCAATCCGAGCAGCAAGAGTCTCGATCAGGTCGACCGGATCCCGCTGGACCGCCGCCGTCACCTCGGCGACGAGACTTCCGTAGTCGATGGTGTGGCGCAAGTCGTCCGACGCGGCCGCCGTCGCGGTGTCGACACCCAGGGTCAGGTCGATCACGAAGCGCTGCCCGTCGCGCCGCTCGTGCTCGAAAACGCCGTGATGGGCCCAGCACTCGATGCCGATCACGCTCAGCTCGTCAGTCATCTGTCCTCCCGAGACGGTCCATCGTCATCAGTACGTCGCGTGCCGCGCGGACGTCGTGCACACGCAGTCCCCAGACGCCGTGGAGGACCAGCGTCGCAAGGATCGCGGCGTGGGCGAGCTCGCGTTCACCGACCGGACGAGGGGTGCCGTCAGGTCCGGCCAGCAGCTCACCGAGGAACCGCTTGCGGCTGGCGCCGACCAGCACCGGGAAGCCGAGCCCCTGGACCAGACCGATCCGGCCGAGCAGCTCCCAGTTCTGGTCCGGCTTCTTGGCGAACCCGAGTCCCGGGTCGAGCACGACCTGCTCGTCGTCGACACCGGCCGCGCGGATGGCATCGACGCGGGCGCGCAGCTCGTCGGCCACCACCGCGGCCACGGGTCCGTCGTACGACGTGAAGTCGTGCATCCGGTCGCTGTGCGCGCGCCAGTGCATGGCGACGTACCTGACGTCGGGTGCCGCTGCGACGACCTCCAGGATCGCGGGATCGGCGAGACCACCGGACACGTCGTTGACGATCCGGGCGCCGGCTGCGAGCGCAGCCGCTGCCACCTCCGCGCGCATGGTGTCGACCGAGACCGTCGCGCCGTCCGCGGCGAGCGCCTCGATGACGGGTACGACGCGCCCCAGCTCCTCCTCGACGAGCGGACGGGTCGCTCCCGGTCGCGTCGACTCACCACCGACGTCGAGGATGTCGGCACCGTCCGCGACCAGCTGCCGGCCGTGTGCGATCGCTCGCTCGGCGTCCAGGAACAGCCCGCCGTCGGAGAACGAGTCCGGCGTGACGTTGACGACCCCCATCAACAGCGGCATCGACGTCATGCGCGGCAGGCTATCCCGCTGCCGGCGTCGCGTCGCCGCAGTCGTTGTCCCCAGGGCCGGCGGACGACCTTTGACACCCGCAGATCCGCGGTGGTTCGGTTGTTCCAATCTGAACATCGGATTTCGAGCCGATGCCAACGACTCCGGGGGGATTCTCATGCGCCGACTACTGATCCTGTTGCTCACCCTTGCCCTGCTCCATTCATCTCGACCCTGCCCGCCACCGCGGACACGCCCGAGCCCGCAGCCCCGCACCGCAAGAAGAAGGTCGTGCAGACCCACCGGGAGTGGATCCGGGCCACGGGCCAGATCAAGCGGCACCAGCGCAGGATCGTCCACATCAAGGTGAGGAGCAGCTCGCCCGGCGCTCCTGCGAGGACGTCGCCGCGACCGAGCGCAGGAGTACGCCTGCGTCGTTCGTGCCAACCGCAGGGGCGTCGTGCCCTACCCGCCGCTCCGCGTGAGCGGCTACGGCAACTCGTTCTCGCACCGGTGGCTGCTCTTCGTCTATCGCGTCGACAAGGCGCGGCAGCTGGGACCGGCGGACAGGTGGCGGCAGCAGTTCGAGATGTGTGCCGTCGGCGGCGGGCACACGTGGAACAAGTGGGCGGCGAACTTCAGTGGCGCCAGCGTGACCCTCTCCAACTGGCGGGACATCCGGATCGGTCAGAGCTGGGGCGAACGGGTCTCCGACGACGGCGGCGTCCATGCCGATCTGGGCTTCAAGCTGGCGCGGGGCTTCGCCGAGGTCGGTGGGACCGTCCCCGTCGGCATCGACGACGAACACCGCTTCACCGGCACCGACGGCTACGACGGCCGGATCTCGCTGCCCGACGGGTGGGACGACCACAACCGGGTCAACGCCTACTACGAGTCCGCCGACAACTGGACGTTCCAGGGCACCGACCGCAACGTCGGCAACACCCTGCACGTCCTCTACGAGACCCCGCAGCGAGGCACCAAGACCCTCCGATGGGTCCTGGCGGCCAAGTTCTCCGCGCACTGCACCAAGTGGTGGCAGGTGCTCGGCCGGGACTGCGAGGACTTCGACTGATGCCACGGGCGCGGGCGCGACGGGCCGGGACGACGGCCTGGCTCGTCTCGCTCGCACTCGCGCTGACCGGGTGCGTCGCCCAGCGAGACGGTGCCGGACCCAGGAGCCCGACGCCGAGTGCGACGTCGAGTGCGCCATCGAGTGCGCCATCGAGTGCGAGCGCAGTGATCGAGGCCGACTGGAGCCGCCTGGCCGGCCACGGCTACGTCTACTTCCATGCGAGGACCGACGACGAGAAGCACTACGAGCTGTTCCGGGCAGACCTGGCCAGCGGCGACCTCGCGCAGGTCACCGACCTGTCGGGGCCGTTCGGCGTCTCCAACTTCTCGGTGAGCCGCGCCGGGCTGGTCGTCGCCGATGCGTCGTCGCTGTCCGACGAGGCCAAGTGGCTCCGCCCGGACGGCAGCCTCGAACGGCTGCCCGGTCCTCGCGCGCTGGGCCCGTCGGTGAACGACGAGGGCGACGTCCTTGCCTCCATCGTCACCGGGTCGACGGACTCGCTGGCGATCCTCCGGGCCGACACCTCGCACTGGGACCGCATCAGCAGCGACATCCGTGGCTGGACGGTCTCGTGGTGGGGTGGGGACGACTCGGTCATCCTGCTCACCATCGGACGCCGACATACGAACTGGAGCCGCATCGGTGTCGACGGCCGGCGGGGCCCGGAGCGACCGATCGCTCCAGGCACCTACCTCCCCGGCTACGTCACGCGCGACAACCAGTCGGTGGTGATGGCCGCCGGCCGCGGCGACACCGGCCTCCTGTGGACGCCGGGTCAGCAGCCGCGGACGCTTCCGTCCGGGTGGGAGGACGGGTGTGTGAGCCCGGACGGGGCGCGCCTGCTGCTGATGTCCCGGGGTCGGCTCGCCGTGCTCGACGTGACGGACCTCGCGGGACCGGTCGACGAGATCGGCACGTTCACCACGAGGATCCTCGGCTGCGGCTGGGTGGAGGAGAAGTTCGGGCCCTGAGCAGGTGCTAGCGGGTGCCGTGCATGATCAGGCTCATCGCCTCGTTGCGGGTCGCGGCGTTGTGCATGGTGCCGCGGATCGCAGAGGTGATGGTCCGGGCGCCGGCCTTCTTCACCCCGCGCATGGTCATGCACAGGTGCTCGGCCTCGATCACCACGATCACGCCGCGGGCCTCGAGGATCCGCATCAGCGCGTCGGCGACCTGGGTCGTCAGCCGCTCCTGCACCTGCGGGCGCTTGGCGTAGACGTCGACCAGCCGGGCGAGTTTCGACAGACCGGTGATCTTGCCGGTCTCCGACGGGATGTACCCGACGTGCGCGACGCCGGTGAACGGCACCAGGTGGTGCTCACACATCGACCACAGCTCGATGTCGCGCACCAGGACCATCTCGTCGTGGCCGAGGTCGAAGGTCGTGGTGAGCACGTCCTCGGGTCGCTGCCGCAGTCCGGCGGCGAGCTCGGCGTACGCCCTGGCGACCCGGGCGGGGGTTTCGAGCAGCCCCTCGCGCTCGGGGTCCTCACCGATCGCGCTGAGCAGCTCGCGGACCGCGGCCTCGGCGCGCGCCTGGTCGAACGCGGGGACCGTCGCGGGGTCGCGGTCCGGCGTGTGGACGGGATCAGCCACCGGCGACGGCCATCAGGTGCCCGAGGACCCAGCCGGGGGCAGCGGTCCGTCGGACGGCGGCGTGACGCCGCCACCGTAGACGTCGCCACCCGGCCCCGGCGGGGTGAGTACGCCGCCGCCCTCGCGGTCGTCCTCGGGAGCGGTGCCGTTGGTGGTGCCGTTCGGCGGCCCGCCTGCGAATCTCCTCGGGGATCTCCACCGGCGGGATCGTCGACGGGATCCGGGTCGGCGACCCGGTCCAGGCTGGCCGATCGGGGCGCAGCCGGAGCGCCGTGAAGATCTCGGCCACCTCTGCCTTGTCAAGGGTCTCCTTGTCGAGCAGCTCGAGCACCAGCGCATCGAGCACGTCGCGGTTCTCCTCGAGGATGTCGAACGCCTCCTGGTGGGCGACGGCGAGGAACTTCTTGGTCTCGTCGTCGATCATCGCGGCGACGTCCTCGGAGTAGTTGCGCGAATGGCCGATGTCACGGCCGAGGAACGGCTCCGCGTTGGACTCACCGAGCTTGATCGCCCCGAGCCGCTCGGTCATGCCGTACTGCGTCACCATCGCCCGGGCCAGGCTGGTGGCCTTCTCGATGTCGTTGCCGGCACCGGTGGTCGGGTCGTGGAAGATCAGCTCTTCCGCCGCCCGGCCGCCGAGCATGTAGGCGAGCTTGTCGAGCATCTCGCTGCGGGTCTGGGAGTACTTGTCCTCGTCCGGCAGGACCATCGTGTAGCCGAGCGCCCGGCCGCGCGGGAGGATCGTGATCTTGTGGACCGGGTCGGTGCCCGGCAGCGCCGCCGCGACGAGGGCGTGGCCGCCCTCGTGGTAGGCGGTGATCAGCTTCTCCTTCTCCGACATCAGGCGGGAGTTGCGCTGCGGGCCGGCGATGACCCGGTCAATCGCCTCGTCGAGCGCGCTGGGGAAGATCTGCTTCTGGTTGTTGCGCGCGGTCAGCAGCGCGGCCTCGTTGAGCACGTTGGCCAGGTCGGCACCGCTGAAGCCTGGCGTACGACGGGCCACGGCCATGAGCTCCACGTCGGGGCTCAGCGGCTTGCCCCGCGAGTGCACCTCGAGGATCTGCTTGCGGCCGGCCAGGTCGGGAGCGTCGACGCCGATCTGGCGGTCGAAGCGCCCGGGACGCAGCAGCGCCGGGTCGAGGACGTCGGGCCGGTTGGTCGCGGCGATGAGGATCACGCCGCCGCGGACGTCGAAGCCGTCCATCTCGACCAGGAGCTGGTTGAGCGTCTGCTCGCGCTCGTCGTGACCGCCGCCCATGCCGGCGCCGCGGTGGCGGCCGACGGCGTCGATCTCGTCGATGAAGACGATCGCCGGAGCGTTCTCCTTGGCCTGCTCGAACAGGTCGCGCACGCGGGAGGCACCGACGCCGACGAACATCTCGACGAAGTCGGATCCCGAGATCGAGTAGAACGGCACTCCTGCCTCGCCCGCGACCGCGCGGGCGAGCAGCGTCTTGCCGGTGCCGGGCGGGCCGTAGAGCAGCACGCCCTTGGGGATCTTGGCGCCGACCGCCTGGAACTTGGCCGGCTCCTGGAGGAACTCCTTGATCTCGCCGAGCTCCTCGATCGCCTCGTCGCAGCCGGCGACGTCGGCGAACGTGGTCTTGGGCATGTCCTTGCTGATCATCTTGGCCTTGGACTTGCCGAACTGCATCACGCCGCGGCCGCCGCCCTGGACGTTGTTCATCAGGAAGATGAACAGCAAGATGATCAGCGCGAACGGCAGCAGGGTCGCGAGGATCGAGCCCAAAAGGCTGGGCTGGGGGTTCTCGGAGTTCGACTTCTCGATGGTGCCCTCGGCGACCTGCTCGTCGACCGCGGCGAGGATCGTCTCCTGCTGACCCTGGATGTAGTGGGTCATCACCTTGTCGCCGTCGTCGCGGGTGCCGTCGTCGAGCGTCGCCTCGATCGTCTGGTCACCGTCGATGAAGGTGATCTCCTTGACCTCGCCGTCGGCGATGTACTTGCTCATCTGCGAGGTCGAGACCTCGTCGTACCCGCCGCCGGGCGCGAGGAACTCCAGGGCAAGCAGGACAGCGAGGACCGCAACCACGATCCACACCCAGGGACCCCTGAACACGCGCTTCACAGACTCATCCGCTCCTACCGGCCCCGTCCGGGGCCCAACCCCGGGACGACCCCGGGCACAAGTGATCCGACGACGTTACCTGCCGCCGTACCGGTTCATTGTCGCAGCCCGGTGGTAGGACGCCACGGGCAACGAGACAAGGCCTGTCCGAGGGGCCGGTCCGGTAGTCAGAACTGGCTAGGCGACCTCGCCCTGTTGGGCGTGGTCGCCTTAGGAATACACGTGCGGGGCGAGGGTCCCGATGTCGCGCAGGTTGCGGTAGCGCTCCCGGTAGTCCAGGCCGTAGCCGACGACGAACTCGTTGGGGATGTCCCAACCGACGTACTTGACGTCGACCGGCATCTGGAGCGCCTCCGGCTTGCGCAGCAGGGTGCAGATCTCGACGCTCGCCGGGCCGCGCGAGCCCAGGTTGGACGTCAGCCACGACAAGGTGAGGCCGGTGTCGATGATCTCGTCGACGATGACCACGTGCCGACCGGTGATGTCGGCGTCGAGGTCCTTGAGGATGCGGACCACACCGGAGGACTTCGTGCCGGAGCCGTACGACGACACCGCCATCCAGTCCATCTCGACGTGCCGGCTCAGCGACCGCGCGAGGTCGGCCATCACCATCACCGCGCCGCGCAGGACGCCGACGATGACCAGGTCCTTGCCGTCGTAGTCACGCTCGATCTCGGCAGCCAGCTCGCTGAGCCGGTCGAGGATCTGCTTCTCGGTGAACAGGACCTCGACGAGGTCGTTCTCGACCTGGGATGACTCCATGGCGTCAGGATCGCACAGGCACCCGAGAGACCGGCTGCTAGGCCGTCGGCCGGAACCGCAGCCGGCCGCGGTCCCGGTAGGCGGTGACGTGACCGGGGAGCTGGACCTCGCCGTCGAGCTCACCCGCGACGAGGTCGACGAGCGCCCGGACGTGGACGTGGAAGAGCTCGCTGCCGGTCGCGCCGGCCTCGAGCGCGACCAGCCGCAGCACCCGCGAGGCGACCGCGCGGTGGAGGTCGGAGATCGCGTGGACCGGGACACCGTCGCCGGTCGCAGGGAGGGCGTCGTACGCCGTCCGCGCCAGCTCGTCCAGAGCCTCGACGTCGTCGCGCAGCTGGTCGGCGGTGCGGGCCAGGGTGGCGGCGACGCCAGGGCCGAGCTGCTCCTCGAGGACCGGCAGGACGGTACGGCGGACGCGCACCCGGGTGTAGCCGGGATCGTCGTTGTGCGGGTCGTCCCACACATCGAGCCCCTCGACCTGGCAGGCGGTCACGGTGTCGTCCCGGGTGACGTCGAGCAGCGGCCGGGCGTAGTGGTCGAACCCGCGGCGCATGCCGGCCAGCGACCGCGCGCCCGACCCGCGGGTCAGGCCCAGGAGCACCGTCTCCGCCTGGTCGTCACGGGTGTGGCCCAGCAGCACGAGCGCGGCGCCCAGCTGCTCGCGGAGCTGCTCGAGCACGTCGTACCTCGCTTGCCGGGCGGCAGCCTCCGGTCCCTGCCCGCCGCCGGCGACCTCCACCTGGACCGTCGCCGTCTCGTCGACGCCGAGCGCCACCAGCTGGGCGACGACCCGCGCCGCTTGGTCGGCCGAGCCCGGCTGCAGCCCGTGGTCGACGGTCGCGCCGACGACCCGGAGCCCGAGCTTGTGACCCTCGAAGACGGCGGCCGACGCGAGCGCGAGGGAGTCCGCCCCGCCGGAGCACGCGACCACCACGGTGTCACCGGGCTCGAGCCCGGAGAGCACCCCGCGGACGCCACGTCGTACGGCGGCGACGGAGGGGTGGAGACTCACGGGGCTAGTTCAGCACGCGACGGATCCAGCCGTCGTGGTCGTTCAGCTCGGTCTTCGTGGGCAGGTGTGCCGGCTCGGCCCAGACGGCGTTGAACTCGGCCATGCCCACCTTGTCGACGACGGCGCGGACGAAGCGGGCGCCGTCGCGGTACTGCGCCATCTTCGCCTCGAGACCCAGCAGCCGACGAAGGATCCGGTCGAGCGAGCCGATGCCCTGGCGGCGCTTGGTGAACTTGGCGCGGATCTCCTTGACCGATCCGATGACCTGCGGCCCGACGTCGTCCATCACCACGTCGGCATGACCTTCGAGGAGCGACATCATCCCCGTGACCCGGTCGAGGATCTCGCGCTGCGCGGGGGTGCTGAACATCTCCACGATGCTGCCGCCGCTGCGGCTGCTCTTGATCGCGTCGGTGATCCGCTCGAACCCGCCCTCGAGCAGCGAACCGGGCTCGACCGTCTCGCTGATCGCCCCGATCTCCGCGAAGAGGTGGTCGCGCATCCAGGGCACGGCGGTGAACTGCACTCGATGGGTCTCCTCGTGCAGGCACACCCAGAGCCGGAAGTCGGAGGAGTCGACACTCAGCTCGCGCTCGACGTGCACGATGTTGGGCGCGACGAGCAGCAGCCGGCCCGAGGGCTCGTAGAAGGGGTCGAACTGCCCGAGCACCTTGCCGGCCAGGAAGCCGAGCAGGCCGCCGACCTCGGCGCCGGTGATCTTGGACCCGACGGCCTGGGCGATCCGGTTGGGCTCCCGCTTGTCGAGGAGCTTGCGCATCATCGGCTCGGTCGCGACCTTGAACCCGTCGGCGTTGGCACGCACCCAACCCGGGCGGTCGACGATCAGGATCGGTGCAGTGCCCTCGACTGCGTCGAGGCCCGTGAACTCGCGGACCAGCCCGGTGCTGCGGTTCGCACCCTCGCGGAGCTCGGCCACCACGGTGTCGGCCTCGTCCCGGGTCACCGTCGGACCCTCGCCCGCCAACCGCGACCCGAGCGCGACCGCGAGCTCCCAGTCCACCATCTGTGGCTCAGAGGTCTGCGCTGCGCTCGTCATGCGATGAAGCGTACGGGTGGGATGTGCAGCCGGCCGCCGACCCGGCTCATCTCTGCCGCCGTACGACGCCCACCCGGCTCATCTCTGCCGCCGTACGACGCCCACCCGGCTCATGTCGACATGCGACGGCTCGGCACCCTGACAGAGCAGAAACGCGACGGCTCGGCACCCTGACAGAGCAGAAACGCGCCGGCTCGGCCCCCTGACAGAGCAGAGACGCGCCGGGTCAGCGGATCAGCGCGCGCAGCGGCAGGCGCCGAGGGCAGAGGCGGCGTTGTCCATCGCGACCTCGGCCAGGCCGCTGCGACTGGGGCGGACCCGGTCGGCGATCATCGCGAACACCAGCAGCGAGCCGTCGAGGTCGACGGCGATGCCGGCGAGCGAGGTCACGTTGGTGAGGGTGCCGGTCTTGGCGCGGACCCGGCCGGGTCCCGCGGTCGGGCCTTGGTCGAACCGGTCGGCCAGCGAGCCGGTGAAGCCGGCGACGGGGAGGCTGGTGACGACCGAGCGCAGGTCGGGCTGGTCGTCGGAGGCGGCCCACCGGACGACGTCGACCAGCAGGTGCGGCGACATCTGGTTCTCGCGGGAGAGGCCGCTGCCGTCGTACAGGACGCTGCCGCGCATGTCGATGTCGTTGGCCCTCAGCACCCGTTCGACACCGGTCTGGCCACCGACGAACGAGCCGTCGCCCTGGTCCGCGACCCCGATGTGGCGCAGCAGCACCTCCGACGCCTCGTTGTCGCTCACCTCGAGGACCCGCTGCACGATCTGGGCCAGCGGGGCGGAGGCGACCGACGCGACCTGGGCGCCGCCGTCGACGACGGTCGCGGCGGGCGGGCCGATCACCTTGATCCCTGCACCCACGAGCGCCTCTGCGAACACCGCCGCGGCCGTCAGTGACGGGTCGGACACCTTGCCGTAGCCGACGGGGTCCCGGCCCTCGTCCACCCAGAGCGAGGTGATCGGCGAGACGATGTCGTCGGGGACGTAGTCGGCGCGCCAGTGCGGGTTGGCGGTCGGACCGCTGAACAGGCTGTCGTCGTAGCCGAGCCGCACCCGGCGTACGCCGTCGCTCCGCAGCGACCGCGCCGTCTGCCGGGCAAGGGTCACGACGTCGGCCTTCGGCGGGGCGTACGTCGCCGCAGTGGTGGTGCCCCACTGCGCCTGCGGGCTGCTCAGCAGGAACGGGTCGCCGCCACCGACGAGCACCAGCCGGGGCGTAGCGCCGCCGCGCTCGAGGACGGTGGTGGTCTCGAAGACGTGGTCGGGGCCGAGGAGGAACAGCGCGACCGCCGACGTGACCACCTTGGTGGTCGAGGCCGGGATGCCGAGCGCCGACCCGGAGGATGCGAAGGAGAAGCCGTCGCTGCTGCCGTCCAGCGGCGCCACCGCGGCGAGCACGTCGCGCCCGAGGTTGCGGTCGGTCAGGTAGCCGCCGACAGCAGCCTCGACCCGGGCGGCATCGAGGCGGACCCGGCCGTCGGCCGTGGTGGCGACTGCCCCCGGCCGGCGCACGGGCGGTACGTCGACCTCGGGCGGCGGCGCGACCTCCGCCGGGTCGACCGGCTGGTTGGTGCCGTCCGCGAGCAGGTCGTCGAACCACCCCAGCTGCCAGCCGGTCACCCCGACGACCAGCAGCAGCGCGAGCGCAGCGGCCACCCAGCCCACGAGGGACCCGCGGACGTGCTCCGGATCACGCTGCGTCACGCTGGCACCCCTCTCGACTGCACGTTCGGGCACATTGTGCGGGAGGATGGCCGCGGTAGTGGAAACGGGCCTCGTGCAGGTCCCGCGGAGCGGAGGAATCAGTGCTGGAGTTCGACGTCCTCGTGGAGATCCCCAAGGGGAGCCGGAACAAGTACGAGGTCGACCACGAAACCGGTCGGATGCGCCTCGACCGCTTCCTCTTCACCTCGACCATGTATCCCGCGGACTACGGCTACATCGAGGACACCCTCGGTCAGGACGGCGACCCGCTCGACGCACTCGTGCTCCTGCAGGAGCCCACCTTCCCCGGCTGCCTGATCCGCTGTCGCGCCATCGGCATGTTCCGCATGACCGACGAGAAGGGCGGTGACGACAAGGTCCTCTGCGTGCCCACCAGCGACCCGCGGATGGAGCACATCCGCGACATCAACCACGTGCCGAAGTTCGACCGGCTCGAGATCCAGCACTTCTTCGAGGTCTACAAGGACCTCGAGCCCGGCAAGTCCGTCGAGGGCGCTGACTGGGTCGGCCGCACCGAGGCCGAGCTCGAGATCGACGCGTCCTTCAAGAGGTTCGTACCTCCCCAGCACTGAGCGGTGGCCGCCAGGCGAGCCTCGAGCCGAGGCTGCGTCAACTGCGAGCCGCTCGGCCAATGTCGACAGCGCCGTACCGCGCGGAAGTAGCCGATCGCCCCGCTCCGCTCGAGTACGACGTCCGCCATCCGCTGAGCGTCGAGCCAGCTGACGAGCTCGGCGCCGGTGCAGCCCGGACCGAGCAGGCCGGCGGCCCGGCCTACCCTGCGGAGCGGCTCGTGGTGCAGCCCGGAGTCGTTGAGCAGGGCGCTGCCGGTCAGCACGCCGCCCGGCTTGAGCACGCGGACGAGCTCGACCACGGCCCGCGCCGGGTCGGGGAAGCAGTGCAGCCCGGTGAACGAGACGACGAGGTCGAACGACCCGTCGGCGAACGGGAGCGCGCCGACGTCGGCGAGGTGTGGGCGCACCTGGTCGGTCACGCCGCGCCGCTCGGCAGCGCGCATCGTGCGGTCGAGCATGGCCCGCGCGATGTCGGCTGCGACGTACTCCACGCCCTGACCGGGTTTCAACTCACGAAGCGCGACCCCGCCGCCGCACGGGATGTCGAGCACCCGCGCGCCGGGCCGCTGGCGGCCGATCTCACCGGCGGCGTCGTACAGGCGTCCGAGGTCGCTCTGGACGCCGACCCGCCAGGCCACGCCGCCGAGCCGACGGTGCTCCACCGACCAGTCGTAGAAGCGTCCCCAGAGCGGGTCCTCGTCCCACCCACCGAGGCCGGGGACCCGGGAGAGCAGGCTCACACCTCTCCCCAGCTCAGCAATGCCTCGGACCGCAGCATCTCGCGAGGCACCCCGAACGCGCGCACCAGCTCACCGGCGACCGGTCGGACCCGACGGCAGAGCTCGTTGACCTCACGAGAGATCGCCTTGGAGCGCTGGGTGGTCAACCGCCCGTGCTCCATGAACCACGCCCGGTCGGCCTCGATCGCCGACAGCGCGTGCAGGTCGCAGAGCAGGTTCAGCACGGTCTTCTGGTCGCCGCCCGGATGCTTGGCCACCGCCTCGAGGAACGCATCGAGGACCAGCCGCTCGACGTGGGCGCGTGCCGCGGCGACCACGTGGTCCTGCACGCGGGAGAAGACCTCACCCGGGTTCATGCCCGCATCGATGCCGCGCTTCAGGCGCCGGGCGACACCGCCGATCATGTGCTCCTCACGGAACTCGAACATCGCGCGGTGGTAGCGGGGATCGAGCAGTCCGGCGTCCTGGTCCCACTTGTCGCCGCCGAACGCGTCCCGCACCTGCTCCAGCAGCTTGTGGGCGCGGGTGCGCTCCAGCACCGTCTCGACCGCGAGGCCGGCGACGAACCGGACCATCCCGAACTGGTCGAGATCCTCGAACTCGCTCGCGTAGTCGGTCAGCAGGCCTTTGGCGACCAGCTGGAGCAGCACGTGGTTGTCGCCCTCGAAGGTGGTGAACACGTCGGTGTCGGCCTTGAGCGCGGCGAACCGGTTCTCCGACAGGTAGCCCGCACCGCCGCACGCCTCGCGGCACTCCTGGATGGTGCGGGTGGCGTGCCAGGTCGCGAGCGCCTTGGTGCCCGCGGCGCGGGACTCCAGCTGTCGCCGTGCCACCTCGTCGGACACCCGGCCGGAGAAGATGTCGTGCAGCTGGGCGGTCAGCACCTGCTGACCGAAGTGCAGCGCGTAGGTGCGCGCCAGCAGCGGCAGCAGCCGACGTTGATGCATGCCGTAGTCGAGCAGCAGCTCCTCCCGCTCCTCGTCGGTCGCCTCGAACTGACGCCGCCGCAGGGCGTACTCCACGGCGATCGTCATCGCGACCTTCGACGCGCTGAGCCCGGCCGCACCGACACAAACCCGCCCCTGCACCAGGGTGCCGAGCATCGTGAAGAAGCGGCGGTTGGCGTTCTCGATCTCGCTGACGTACTGACCGTCCTCGGTCACCTGGGCGAACTGGTCGAGCAGTCCATCCCTGTGCACCCGCACGCCGTCGAACCGGATCCGTCCGTTGTCCACGCCGTTGAGGCCCATCTTGGGGCCGTCGTCGGTGATGGTGACGCCGGGGAGCACGGTGTCGCCGTCCCGGATCGGTACGACGAGCGCGTGCACGCCGTGGCTCTCGCCGTCGACGACCAGCTGCGCGAACACCACGGCCAGCTGGGCGTGCTTCGCGGCATTGCCGATGTAGTCCTTGGTCGCTGCCGGGGACTCGGTCTGGATGACGAACTCCTGCGTGTCGGGGTCATAGGTCGCCGTCGTCCCCAACGCCTGGACGTTGCTGCCGTGACCGGTCTCGGTCATCGCGAAGCAGCCGAGGATCTCACCCTTCACGAGTCCGGCGAGGTAGGCATCGTGGTGCCGCTTCGTGCCGAGCTGGAGGATCGCCCCGCCGAACAGCCCGAACTGCACGCCGACCTTCACGAGCACCGAGAGGTCACCGAACCCGAGCGTCTCGAAGGCGGCGATCGATGCGCCGATGTCGCCGCCGCCGCCGTACTCCTCGGGGAAGCCCATCCCCGTCTGGCCCGTGGCCGCGAGCTCGAGGACGACGTCCTTGACCCGCTCCCGGAAGTCGTCGCGGGTCATCGTCTCCGCGTCCTCGAGCACCGACGCGTACTCCACCAGGCCTTCGCGCACCGTCGCCCTGATCTCGGCGTGGTCACCGTCGAGCAGCGCGGTCAGGGCGGGTACGTCGACCCGGAGCTCGCCGTACGGCGACGCCTCCACGTCGGTGGTCTCGGGCTCCTGCACGTCGCTGGCCATGCCCGCACGCTACCGGCCGCCTCCGCCCGAGAAGCCCCGGTTCGCGGTGGTCGAGGAGCTCGCTCTGGCGAGCGTCTCGAGACCCTGACCGCCACCCCGGTGGTCGAGGAGCTCGCTCTGGCGAGCGTCTCGAGACCCTGCCGCCCCGATGGTCGAGGAGCTCGCTCTGGCGAGCGTCTCGAGACCCTGACGGCCTGGCGTAGTGAGTAGGCGAGACCCCTACGGCCTGGCGTAGTGAGTCGGCGGAATCCAATAGAAGAGTGACTCGAGAGTGACCGGACGGCCGGTCCGCGGGGCGTGGATGATCATGCCGTCGCCGGCGTAGAGCGCGACGTGGTAGATCGAGCCCGCACTGCTCGACGACCCCCAGAAGACGAGGTCCCCGGGTCGGAGGTCACCGGCCGAGACCGGGGTCGACTGCTCGTACTGCGCGACGGAGTAGTGCGGTAGCGACGTACCGCCCGCAGCCCAGGCACCCATGGTCAGGCCGGAGCAGTCCCAGGCGTCTGGTCCCGCGGCGGCCCAGACGTACGGCTCGCCGATCTGGGCACGAGCGAACGCGACCGCAGCGGCGCCGCCGCCCTGGTCGGCCGGCGGCGGGGGCGGCGGGTCGTCGCTGTCGTCGGTCCCGCCCTGGTCGGCCGGCGGTGCTGGATCGGCCGGGGGGGTCTGGTCGTCCGGCGGGCTCGGGTCCCCGGCCGGCGGTTGCTCCTGGGCCGGCGGCTCCTCCTGGGCTTCCTGGGCTTCCTGGGCTTCCTGGGCTTCCTGGGCTTCCTGGGCTTCCTGGGCTTCTTGGGCCGCCAGCGCGGCCTGCTCCTGACGCTCCTGCTCCAGGGCGGCCTGTCGTTCCTCGGCCAGGGCGATGCTGATCCCCTCCAGCCGCGCCATCCGGCGCAGCAACCGGGTCTTGTCGGCGGTGACGCTCTCCGCAGCAGCGGCAGCATCGGCCATCGCCGACTCCGCGTAGTCCTTGGCGGTCCGGGCATCCGCGGCGGCGTCCGCGGCGTCGGTCGCCGCGTCCTCGGCCTCTTGCGCTGCATCCTCGGCGTCGGTGGCCGCGGCTTCGTAGGCCGTCCGCTTCTCCTGGAACTCACCCTGGACGATGCCCGCCGTGGCGTCACGGTCGAGCAACGAGGACATCCCGTCGGCGTCGAGCATCGCGGTGAACGCGTCCAGCTCGGGACTGCCGCCGACGAACGAGGTGAGGACGGCGTCCCGGTAGTCCTGCTTGACCACGGCCAGGGCGCGGGCAGCCCGGCGCGACTCGCGCGCGGCCTGCCGCTCGGCCTTGCGCGCCTCCGCCAGTCGCCACCGGGCGCCGTTGTAGGCCTCCGCCGCCTGCTGGGCGGCGATCGCGGCAGCCTCGAGATTGGCGTTCGCGGCATCGATCTGGAGCTGGATCGCCTCCACGTCGTTCGCAGCCCCCTGCGCCCGACGCTCGGCGTCCCGGATCTCGCTCCGGGACGGCGGCGGATCGGACGGGTCGGCGCTTGCTGGTGCCGTCACGAGGACGACGGCGAGCAGGACGGACCCGATCACGGGGCGACGCACAAAGAGCTCCTGGGTGTCGACGGCAGCGTTGAGCTGTGGCTCCCGATGACTTCCCCGTCACGGGCGCAACTCGCAGCACGCTAGTGCGCTTTCGTCACAAAGGAAACAGAAATCTCAAATTTCTCAGAGGTCACCGGCGTGTCGGCTTGCGAACTACAACAATGTAGTTCGCGCGAACGGCAACGCGGTCCCGCTCAGCCGCGGTCGACAGGGACCTTCGAGGTCGTGGTCGTGGGGTGGGACTTCATCCCGCGGTCGAACTTCTGACCACTCGCTATTCCCCCGAGGTAGAAGGCGACGATGGCGATCGCGATGCCGGCGATGTCGTCGGCGACGTAGTGCCAGCCGAAGTAGATGGTCGCGATCACGGTCAGTCCGGCGTTGACCCAGAAGATCCAGTGCAGGACCTTCGAGCGCACGGTGTACTGCACCATCAGTGCCCACAGCACGGTGATGGTCACGTGCAGGCTGGCGAAGCCGGCGACGGAGTTCAGGGCGCCCTCGATGGCGGTGTCGTAGAGGACGCCTGCCCGGCCGCTCGTGATGGACACCATCAGGTCGGTGGTCGGGGTGGGAGAGAGGTCGAGGTACTCCGACGGGTACTCGATGCCCGGTCCGAGTGTCGGCAGCAGGTAGTAGGAGAGAGTGCCGAGGGTCCAGGCGACGACCTGCGAGGTGACGAACCAGTAGCCGAAGGACACGTTGCGGGACCACACCAGCCAGACGACCACCAGCAGGATCACCAGTGGCAGGTAGGTCAGGTACACCTGGCTGAGGATGTGCGCGGTGAACGTCGTCCCGAACACCGCGTGGAGCACGTCGGACGGGTCGTGGCCGAAGAACAGCACCCGGTCCATGACGTGCAGCTCGCGGTCGTAGGAGAGCGCCTTGACCTCCCCGGGCTCCCGGTTGGGATCCGGACGCACGAACGGCAGGTTGGACTTGAGGTTCCGGTAGCAGACATAGGTCATGTAGAAGCACACGGTGCCGATCACGACCAACGTGGTCCGCTCGCGGGTCCACCTCGTCCGCCACCGGTCGCCGGCCGCCGCGCGGAACAGCGCGAACGGCGAGGTCTCCTCCTCCGACTCGCCTCCCCGGCGCCGGAACAAGTCACTCCACCTGGTCACGAGCGTCCCGATCACGAGGTCCACCGCGATCGCCGCGATCAGCACCGACAGGGCGCGCAGCAGCACGTCGACGAGGAGCACCACGTTGAGCAACCAGATGTTGCTGGGCACCGCGCCGGACATCTCGAGGACCCAGGTCAGCGACGGGCCGAGGAGCTTGCCCTCCGGCTCGACCGGCGTCCGGTCGTAGGCCACCGACACCACGCACGTCGCCACATAGATCGCCACAGCCGTGCCGATGAGGAGGGTATAGGCGCGGCGGTACACCCGGAGGAGTCTAGGAGTCGGCCGACCCGATCGCTCAGGGTGTCGGTGCCGACGGCAGGACGGCGAGACGCGCCGGGTCGACGCGCAGCACCACTGCATCTCCCGGCACCGGCAGCCACCCTGGAGCACCGACGGCGTCGGCTTCCCCGATCCCGGCGACGTCCACCACCAGCCGCACCTCGTCCGGCGTCGCCCGTACGGCACGCACCGTCGCGGTCAGCCCCCCGGCGCTAGCGGTCCCTGGGTCGGCACGGCGAGCAGCCAGGGCTGAGCGTCGTACGGCGATCGCGTCCGCGGCCGGCTGTCCGGCCGCCGCCAGCACCGCTCGCGCCGCTGCGCCGGTGAGGACCCGTGCGTAACCGAGGAAGAGCGCGGTCGCGGCGTCGGCCGGACCCGCCCAGACCTCCTCCGTCGTGCCCTCCTGGACGACGGCTCCCTCGCGCATGACCGCGAGCCGGTCGGCGACGGCGAACGCCTCCTCCTGGTCGTGGGTGACCAGCAGCGCGGTCGTGCCGGCCTCCCGCAGGATCCGCCGCAGGTCGGCCGCGAGCCGGACCCGCAGCTCGGCGTCGAGGGCGGACAGCGGCTCGTCGAGCAGCAGCAGCCGCGGCCGGGCCGCGAGCGAGCGCCCGAGAGCGACCCGCTGCCGCTCGCCGCCGGAGAGCGTGCGCGGCATCCGCCCGCCGTACCCGCCCAGCCCGACCAGGTCGAGCAGGCTGTCGACCTCGCTGCGCGCCGCGGCACCGGTGACGCCGCGCAGCCGCAAGGCGTAGCCGACGTTGCGGGCGACGCTCAGGTGGTCGAAGAGCTGGCCGTCCTGGAACATCAGCGCGAACCCGCGCTTGTGGGTGGGCACGCCTGCGAGGTCGACACCGTCCCAACGGACCGAGCCGGACCGGAGCGGCTCGAGGCCGGCGACCGCACGCAGCAAGGAGGACTTCCCGCTTCCGGAAGGTCCGAGCACGGCCAGCACCTGGCCGTCGTCGACGCGCAGGTCGACGTCGTCGACGGCGACGTGCTCACCGAACGCGACGACGAGACCCTCGACGCTGAGCATCAGATCGCCCCCACTCCCGGCACCCGCAGCCGCTCGACCACCAAGATCACCGCCGTGGTGGCGGCCGCGAGCACCACCGAGGCTGCCATGGCAGTGCCGTAGTTCAGCTCCCCGGGGCTGCCGATCAGGCGGTAGATCACCACCGGCAACGTCGGTGCCTGGGCCCGCACGACGAACGACGTCGCGCCGAACTCGCCGAGCGACACCGCGAACGCGAACCCGGCCGCTGCCAGTAGCGGCCTCCACAGCACGGGCACGTCGACGGTGAACAGAGTCCGCAGCGGGCCGGCGCCGAGCGAGGCCGCTGCCTGTCGCTGCCGGTCGTCGATGCCCAGCAGGACGGGCACCAGCAGGCGCAGCACCAGCGGCAGCGCCACCAGCGCCTGGGCGATCGGCACCAGCAGCGGACTGGAGCGGAGGTCGAGCGGAGGGTCGTCCAGAGTGATGAGGAACCCGAAACCGAGCGTCACTGCCGAGACACCCAGCGGGAGCATGAAGATCCCGTCGAAGGCGCTTCGCACCCTGGCCTCGGTGCGGCTGTGCGTCCGACGCGTCACCACGACTGCCACCAGCATGCCCAGCAGCAGCGCCATCCAGGTGGCGTCGACCGCGATCCGGAGCGAGTTGGTCAGTGCCTCGGTCACCGGTACCCGCAGCAGGCCGCCACCCACGCCCTCGGCGCCCGCATCGTCACCGCTCCCCTGGAGCGCGCGGTAGTGCACCAGGGTCCACGAGCCTTCCCGTCGCAGCGACCCGACGACGAGGGTCGCGATCGGCACGGCGACCGCGAGCAGCACCAGCCCGGTCGCGACCAGGGCGGGGAGGTCGTGGCGCCGCGGGCGGGCAGGAGCGGCCGGCGTGCGCCGTACGGTCGGGTCCCGGACCGCCCGGAGCCGCGCCGCCACGGCCAGCAGCACGACGACCGCGGCCAGCTGCACGAGCGAGAGCGCGGCGGCAGCCTCGAACTCGACGGACCCGGTGACGGCCCCGGTCGTGAGCAGGTAGATCTCGGTCTCGACCGACGCGTAGCGGGTGCCGCCCAGCGTCAGCACCACGCCGAATCCGGTCGCACAGAAGAGGAACACGACCACCGCTGCCGCGACGATCGCCGGCCGCAGCGCGGGGAAGGTGATCGTGGTCAGCACCCGGAGCGGCGACGCACCGAGCGCGGCCGCCGCCTCGGCGGGACGTCGGTCGAGGCTCTCCCAGGCGGTGCCGACGGTGCGGATGACGACGGCGACGTTGAAGAAGACCAGCCCCATCATGATGGCGACCGGGGTGCCGTCGAGGTCGAGGAACCCGAGCGGGCCGGACTCCGCGACCAGCTCGCGGATCGCGACGCCGACGACGACCGTCGGCAGCACGAACGGCACCAGGAGCGCCGCCCGCACCGCTCCACGCATCGGGATCGCCAACCGGTGCAGCACGTATGCGGCGGGCAGGCCGAGCACGACCGCCACGACCGTCGACGCGGTGCTCGTCCAGAGCGTGAACCAGATGACGCGGCGGGTCCGGTCCTGCGCGAGCACGTCGAGCACCGCGCCGGGGTCGAACCCGCCGTCGGACCACAACCCGCGCTCGAACATCCCCCAGACCGGCAGCAGGAAGAAGACTGCCAGCACCGCGGTCGGGATCGCGGCCAGCGCGAGCAGACCGGCCAGCCGTCTCATCCGGAGGTGATGTCCGTCCACTCCGTCAGCCACTCACGGCGGTGGTCGGCGATGTCCTCCGCAGAGACCTCGATCGGGGCTGTGGGCCGCTCGGCGAACTCGGCCCACTCCGGCGGGAGCGCCGCGTCGGCGGCGACCGGGAAGACGTACATGCTGGTCGGCAGCGCCTCCTGCACCTCGGTGCTGAGCAGGAAGTCGATCACCCGCTCCGCGCCCTCCGGGTTGGCGGCACCGTCGAGCACGCCGGCGTACTCCACCTGGCGGAAGCAGGTGTCGAGCAGCGCGGCCGTCGACGACACACCCTTGCGCACGGTGTACGCCGGCGAGGTGTCGTAGGACAGCACGATGGGACGGTCACCTCCGGACTCGGTGAAGTCGACGTAGTAGGCGTCCTCCCAGCCCTTCACGACCTTCGCCCCGTTGGCGAGCAGGTCCTCCCAGTAGGAGGTCCAGTCGTCGCCGTACTCGCCGATGGTGGCGAGCAGGAACGCAAGGCCGGGCGTGCTGGTGGTCGCCGCGGGTGTGACGAACAGGTCGCGGTACGCCGGGTCGACCAGGTCGTCGAAGGTCGACGGCGGCGCCATCCCGTGCTCGTCGAACCAGTCCTTGTCGACGTTGACGCAGACGCTGCCCGTGTCGATCGGCGTCAGCACGCCCTCGTCGTCACCGGGCAGCAGGTACTCCTCGGCACCGGCCGGCAGCGCCGCGTCGTACGGCGCGAAGACCCCCTCCTCGAGCGCAGCCCCGGCGAAGGTGTTGTCGACGCCGAACGCGACGTCGCCGATCGGGTCGCCCTGGGTGACCGTGAGCTTGCTGGTGAGCTCGCCACCGTCACCGGCCGGGCTGTGGATCAGGGCGCAGCCGGACTCCTCCTCGAAGTCCCTCACGACCTGCTTGGGCAGGTCGAAGGAGTCGTGGGTGACGAGCACGACCTCGCCGCACTCCCCGGGCGCGGTGTCCTGAGCCCCGTCGTCGTCGGTCGCGAGCGAACAGCTGGTAACGATCAGCGCGATCGCGGACAGCGCGAGCGCAGCATGGATACGCATCGGTGCGGACTCCCTTCGCCGGTGCTAGCCGGAGCAGGTTCGGAGGGTCTGCGGCGGTCCCGCACTCTCAGCACGCTGTGAGTCGTGCTCCCCTGTCTGTTCCCACCAATGTAGGCCCTAGATTGCAGGCATGGACATCCGGGTCGTCCCGTTCTCGGACCTCGACGCCCGCGACGTGCACGACCTCGCCCGGCTCCGCCAGGACGTCTTCGTCGTCGAGCAGGCGTGCGCATATCCCGATCTCGACGGTCGCGACCCGGAGCCCGGCACCGGGCACGTGCTGATGCGCGAGGACGGCGACCTGCTCGGCTATGCCCGCGTGCTCGACGACGTCGCGACGTGGCGGATCGGCCGCGTCGTGCTGGCGCAGACGGCGCGCGGGCGGGGCCTGGCCGACGGACTGGTCGAGGCTGCGCTCGGACACTGCCGGTCCTCGGACCCGGGCCGCGACGTCGTGCTCGACGCCCAGACGCCGCTGGCGCGCTGGTACGCCGGCTTCGGCTTCGCCGTCGACGGGGAGGACTTCCTCGAGGACGGCATCCTGCACACGCCGATGCGCCTCAGCTCGAGACGCTGAGCCGCGGCCGTCCGGGTCCCCACGGGAGCGGCGATCGGTGCGTTCCAGGGGCGCCCGGTCCGAGGCCGCGTTCAACCGGGCCTTCCGCCGGGCACACGGGTGCACGCCAGGAACGTGGCGCCGCCGGTCACCGCTCGCCGTGGTGACCCCGACACTGCTGGCGCTCGCGAGCGGTCAGCCGGTGACCGCGTAGACGTCGCCGTCGTCCCGCACCTCGATAGTCGCCAGGCCGCGGGCGACGAGAAGGTCGAGGTGCGCCTTCGTCTCCATCGCGGCCATCCCCTTGTTGAACAGGTCCAGCTCCGCGTAGGACCGCTCGTGCCGGGTCCAGCCGAGGTCGGTCGCGACGCCTGCCGCGACCGCTGTGCCGCGCGCCCGCAGCGAGGCCAGGCACTGGTCGAGACGGTGCTCGTGGTGGGCGAGCAGCTCGTCGACGCGGGCGTGGGTGGAGGGCGCGACCGGACCGTGCGCGGGCAGGATCCGCAGGTCGGGCAGCCCGCGCACCTTGGTCAGTGACGCCATGAAGTGGCCGAGCGGGTCGGGCTCGGGCGGCACCGTGAACCCGATCGACGGCGTGATCGTCGGCAGCACGTGGTCGCCGGCGAAGAGCAGCCGCTCGGCCCGGTCGGCGAACACGTAGTGACCGGGCGTGTGACCCGGGGTGTGGACGGCGTCGATGGTGCGCTTGCCCACCTCGACGGTGACGTCGCCGTCGAGCCAGGTGTGGGGATAGGCCCAGTCGACCGGGTCCGGCAGGTCCTCGACCCGTCGGCCGAGCTCCCACGCGGCGGCGACCTCGACCGCGCCCGCCGACCGGAGCACCCCGCTGAACGGGTTGCTACCGTCGAACTCGCCGCGCCCGGCCTCGTGCAGGAGGTCGAGCCCGGGCTTCTCGGGGAGACCGAGCGCGACGTCGGCGCCGTACTCGTGGCCGAGGACGGTCGCCATCGTGTAGTGGTCGCGGTGGATGTGGGTGACCAGGAACCGCCGGATGTCACCGAAGCCGGAGCCGATCGAGCGCAGGCACTTGTCGAGCAGCTCGCGGGCCACCGGGATCGCCCAGCCGCCGTCGATCAGGGTCAGGCCGTTGTCGCCCTGCAGGACGTAGACGTTGATCGCCTTGAGCCCGTCCATCGGCAGCGGGAGCGGGATCCGGTGGATGCCGGGCGCCACCTCCCAGGCGCCCTCGGCAGCCCAGTGCTCGCCGGAGTCGGGCGAGATCGCGGCTCCGGTGCTGACTCCTGCGCTCATCCCGGCACCCTACTGAGGTGCCCCGCCGGGGTTGGGGGCCAGGTCGGGAAGGTCGAGGTCGAGGTTCGGGGCCACCAGCCCGCCGTCGACCTCCAGCATCTTGCCGGTGACGTACTGGCCGGCGCGCGAACCGAGGTAGACCACCGCGGCGGCGATGTCCTCGGCATCGCCGATCCGACCGAGCGGCGTCGCCTCCTCCATCGCCCGCTTGGTCTCCGGGACGCCGGCGACGAACTCGAGAGCGCTGGTCATCACCGATCCCACGTAGATCCCGTTGACCCGGATCGTCGGCGCCAGGTCGGTCGCGGCGAGCCGCGACCAGTGCGCGAGAGCGGCCTTCGCCGTGCCGTAGGCGAGGTAGCCGCGAGCCGCGGACCGACCCATCATCGAGCTGATGCTCACGACCGACTTCTGCCGGTGCTCGTCGGGGTCGCCGAGCGAGGCGAGCATCAGGGGTACGGCGGCGCGGGTGAGCGCGTGCGCCGTGCTCACGTTGAAGTGGAAGGCCTCGTCGAGGTAGTCGACGTCGGTGTCCAGGAACGCGTTGGGCATGGCGCCCCCGACGTTGTTGACGACGAGGTCGAGCCGCCCGAACTCGTCGTACGCCGCCTGCGCCAGGCTCGCGACCGCCTCGGTGTGCGCGAGGTTGGCCGGTACGACGAGCGCCCGCCGGCCGGCCGCACGGACCTGCTCGGCGACACCCTCGAGCTGCCCCTCGGTGCGGGAGGAGATCACCACGTCCGCGCCCGCCTCCGCGAGCGCGACCGCGGTGGCCGCGCCGATACCCCGGCCCGCGCCGGTCACGACCGCCACGTGGTCGGTCATTCGAAAACGGTCGAGGATGCTCACTCGACACCACCCGACTCTCGCTGGTCGAAGGTGCTCACTCGACACCACCCGACTCTCGCTGGTCGAGGAGGTCGCTCTGGCGACCGTCTCGAGACCCAGACACCAGACCGCGGCCGGTGATCAGCGGCAGGTCGAGCACGCTGACCAGGCCCGGCTTCGCCGCGACGACGGCAGGTACGGCGTTCACCAAGCGCTGGGCGGTGACGATCATGCCGGACACGTTGTGGTCCCCGAGCTCCCCGTGGTGGCTCAGCTCGAGCTTCATCTGGGGCTCGCCGGTGATCTCGATCCGGTAGCAGCCGTCACCGTCGGTGGGCCTCGGCCACTCGGGCACCTGGTCGGGATGGGTGCGGGTGACGTGCTCCAGCGTGATCCGGGGTACTCCGTCGACGGTCCCGACGACCTGGAACCTCACCGAGCCCATGGTGCCGGCAGCGATGTCGCCCGAGACGGACTCGGTGTCCACCGTGGCTGCGCGCCGGTCGACCTCCTCGAGGAGCGGCTCGTCGAGCGTGACGCCGAGCCCGGCCCCGATCAGTCGCACCACCGGACCCCAGGCGGTGGTGAGGATGCCCGGCTCCCACAGCAGCGGCGAGGCATCCATCGGCTGCCCGAACCCGAACAGGTCGCGCATCACCACGGGTTGGTAGTAGGTCGAGTAATCGGCGATCTCGCTGACCTTGATGTGGTCGATCCGCTGGCTGAGGCTGGACAGCACCAGCGGCAGCACGTCGTTGGCGAAGCCGGGGTCGATCCCGTTGACGTGGAGGCTGGCGTCGCCCTGCCGGCCGGCCTCGTCGATGGTCCCGATCATCTCGTCGGGCAGCGTGCCGGTGCGGTGGAGCAGGATGACCGGGCCGCTGGACACGACGTTCACGCCGTCACGGAGGAAGCCGGTGAGGTCCTCGATCGACTCGAACACCCGGTCGTCGGTCATCGCGCCATGGACGATGCAGTCCGGGCGCAGCGCGATCAGCTCGTCGCGGTCGGTCGTGGCCTTGATGCCGAGCTCTCGTCCCAGCTCGGCCAGCTCACCGGCGTCGACGCCGTGCTTGGCCTGCGTCGAGGTCCACACCCCTACCAGCTCGAGGTCGGGATGGGCATCCACGCCGGCGATGGCGTGCCTCCCGATGGTCCCTGTGGACCAGACGACGACGCGGAGCGGCTTCTCGGGGATGACCTGTGACATGGCTGGATACTAGAACAGGTTCTAGTTGCTGGGAATGGGTGACCGTCGCGGCGCTGCTCCACGTCCGAGCTTCCAGGCGGCCTCACCGGACCGGGATCGCCTCTCCCGGACCCCACTCCACACAGCGGGTACCGGAGTAGATGGTCGGCATGCAGCGGTTGCAGTGGGTGCAGATGCCGACCCCGGCCGTGCCGGACTGCATCCGGTTCACCAGGTCCGGCTCGCGCAGCAGCGCCCGGCCCATGGCCACGAAGTCGAAGCCGTCGGTCATCGCCTGCTCCATCGTCTCCAGCCGGTTGATCCCGCCGAGCAGCATCAGCGGCATCGAGAGCTCCTGGCGGAAGCGGAGCGCCTTCTCCCTGAAATAGCCCTCCTCGAACTGGTAGCTCTTGAGGAACCCCCGCCCCAGCGGCGTCTTCATCCCCCACTTCACGATCGGCGGCATCGCATCGGCGAGCTCGGCCACCGGGGTGTCGCCACGGAAGAGGTACATCGGGTTCATCAGCGAGGACCCGCCCGAGAGCTGGAGCGCATCGAGGTGGCCGTCCGCCTGGAGCAGCTGGGCGAAAGCCACGCCCTCCTCGGTCGTCACGCCGCCGCGGAACCCGTCGGAGACGCTGATCTTCGCCGTCAGTGCGACGGCATCACCCACCTCCTCGCGTACGGCGCGCGCCACCTGGCGGGCGAGTCGGGCGCGCCGCTCCAGAGACCCGCCCCAGCGGTCCTTGCGGCGGTTGAGGCCAGGCGCGAGGAACGACGAGATCAGGTAGCTGTGCGCCATGTGCAGCTCGAGCACGTCGAACCGCGCCTGCACGAGAACCCGGGCCGCGTCGACGTACGCCCTCGTGACACGGGTGAGGTCCTGCTCGCCTGCCGCCTTGATCATCTGCATCGACAGCGGGCTCGGCATCGAGCTGGCCGAGATGGCGCGGACGCCGTTGGAACGGCCGTTGGCCACGGGTCCCGCGTGCCCGACCTGGCCGGCGACGGCGGCGCCCTCGGCATGGACGGCCTCGGTCAGCCGGCCGAGACCGGGCAGCGCATGCGGCCCCACCACGATCTGCTCGGCATGGGTGCGGCCCTCCGGTGCGACCGCGAGGTACGCCACGGTCGTCAACCCGATCCCGCCGCGCGCGGGCGCCACGTGGTAGTCGATGAGTGCGTCGGTCACCTCACCGGCGGGCGTCCGACCCTCGAACGTCGCAGCCTTGACCGTGCGGTTGCGCAGCCGCACCGGTCCGAGGCTGACCGGGCTGAAGACCGACGGGATCACCTCGGAACTGTAACCTGTTCTACCTCTTCCGCCCCGGCCGGCGACCCGGCCGGACCCAGCGTGACCCGGTCTTGGCTGGCGCGAACCGGCTCAGAAGCGCGGGGGGCGCTTCTCGAGGAAGGCAGCAACGCCCTCCTGGCCCTGGGGTGACTCCCCGAGCTCGCTGATCGACTCCGCCTCCCGGCGCAGCGCCGCCTCGGGAGCCGGCTCTGCGACGCCACGGACCAGCCGCTTGGCGGCGGCGAAGGCGGCCGACGAACCGTCGAGGAGCTGGGCCACCACGTCCTCGGCGACCGCGGCCAGGTCCGCTGCGGGTACGACGCGCGCGACCAGGCCGGCGTCGGCGGCCTCCTGCGCGGTGAGGACGTCGCCGAGCAGGGCGAGCCGGAGCACGCGGTGCAGCCCGAGCGTGTGGAC
The DNA here is from genome assembly GCA_963724275.1 of uncultured Actinomycetota bacterium. Lineage (GTDB taxonomy): Bacteria > Actinomycetota > Actinomycetes > Propionibacteriales > Nocardioidaceae > Nocardioides. Next base: position 332,586 of record CAVRUB010000011.1, read on the forward strand.
GAGCAGAGAGCCGCCGCAGTCGGGGCTCAGGCCGACCTTCGCGTAGGCCAGGCTGAACTTCGCGGAGTCGGCAGCAAGCACGATGTCGGCAGCCGCAGCCAGGGGGAAGCCGCCGCCGGCGGCGGTGCCCTGCACCACGCTGACCACGACCGCGTCGCCGCGGACCAGCTCGGTGACCACCCGGTGGACCGACTCGGCGAGGTCGAGGAGGAGCGCTCCCGGGTCGGCGGCGTCGGCGAACGCGCCGAGGTCGCCGCCCACCGAGAAGAACCGGCCCTCGGCGGCGAGCACGATCACGCGGGCGCCGTCGGCCTTCGCGCGCAGCACGGCGTCGTGGAGCTGCCGGGTGGACACCGGCTCGATCGGGTTGCCGCGGTCGCCGGCGACCAGGGTGATCCGGGCGGCGCCGTCGGCGAAGACGTAGTCGACGTGCTTCTCGGTCATCGGGTCCCCTTCCGGAAGTTGCCGGCGAGACGCCGAGCAGCCGCAACCCTAGACCGCCTCGACTGCGGTCCGGCCGCGTGCACCAGGCTTGGGACGGCCCCGGAACGGCTCAGGCTGCGCACTCCTGGGTGTCGACCTCGGTGTCGCTGTCGCTGCCCTCGTCGGCACTCTCGGCGACCTGCTCGGCGGTGAGTGCATAGCCGGTGTCGGAGTCCTCGACCGACGCAGCGAAGACCACGCCGGCGACATCGCCGGCGGGGGTGATGAGGGGCCCCCCGGAGTTGCCCGGTCGCACGAGGCCGCGGACCGAGAACACGTCACGCAGCACGGTGCCGGAGCCGTAGATGTCCGGCGAGCGCAGGGTCGGGTTGGCCCGGATCCGGCCCGGCTGCACGTCGAACGGACCGTCCTGCGGGTAGCCGACGATCGCGACCGGGTCCTCGGCCTCCGTGCCCTCGTCGAACTGGAGCGTGGGCGCGGCCCCGGTGTCGACGCTGAGGACGGCGATGTCGAGCTCGGGGTTGTAGAGCACGACCCGCGCGAGCTCGGTGCCACCGTCGATCTCGACCTCGGGGTCGTCGACTCCGGCGACGACGTGGGCGTTGGTCATCACCCGGTCGGGCGCGAAGACGAAGCCGGTGCCCTCGACGCCGCGGCCACAGTCGTTGGCGCCGCGGATCTTGAGGATGCTGTCCTCGGTCGCGAGCACCTGGGGGTCGTTCTTGAGCCGCTCGGGGCCGGGGGCGACCTCGACGATCTGCTCCGGCGAGAACGGCTCGAGGTAGCGCGGGAAGAAGCCCATGCCGACCACCTGGTTGAACGCCTGCAGCACGGTGGGGGCCGACGCCGGGAGCGCTGTGTTGACCTTGCCGAGGACCCACGAGTTGCGGACCTGCTCGGTCACCGGCCCGATCCGGGTGCCGGAGATCGCGTAGCCGAGCGCCCAGGCGACGAGCAGCACCGCGACCGCGGACAGGGCGGCGCCGCCGACCGCGTCGACGGCCCGCACCGGCTGCCAGGTGATCTGCTCCCGCACGCGGGCGCCGGCGTACTGGAACAACGCCTGACCCAGGGACGCACCGAGGATCACGATGAAGAGCGCGCCGAGCGAGACGCCGAGCGACGGGTTCGCGCCACCGAGCACGAGCGGAGCGACCCAGATGCCGAGGAACCCGCCCACCAGCAGGCCGATCGTCGCGAAGGCGCCGGTGACGAATCCCTGCCAGTAGCCCGAAAGTGCGTAGGCGATCACGAGGACGATGAGCAGCCAGTCGAGCAGGTTCAGATCCATCAGGACCCGTCTCTCTCGTCGGGCTCGAGGATGTCGAGGCTGTCGGCCTCGCCGTCCTCGGCCTCGTCGACGCGTCGCTGGTACTCGGCGAGCATGTGGTCGGGCAGCTCGTGGACAGGTGGTGCGGTGACCTGCGGCAGCCAGCCGAGGAAGTCGAAGAAGCGGGTGATGATCCCGCCGGTGAAGCCCCACAGGATGACGTCGCGGTCGTGACCGATGAGGAACCCCGGCCCGGTCCACCCGCTGGGGTGGCGTACGGCGATCCGCCGGTCCGGCGCGAACAGCTCCTCGAGCACCACGTGGTGGATCTCGTGGACCTCCTCAGGTGAGGCGACCTCGACCGGGTGCGGGTCGCGCCACCAGCCGAGCACCGGTGTCACGGCGAAGTTGGACGGCGGCAGCCAGAGCTCGGGAAGCGTACCGAACACCACGACGCCCGAGGGATCGACACCGATCTCCTCGTGCGCCTCCCGCAACGCGGCCTCGACCGCGGTCTCACCGGGGTCGATGGTGCCGCCGGGGAAGGACACCTGGCCGGGGTGGGAGCGCATGTCGTGGGCCCGCTCGGTCAGCAGCAGGTCACCGCGTCCGTCCGCCTCGCCGAACAGCATCAGCACCGCGCCGCGCCGGGGATCGGCCCCGGGAGGCGGCAGGAACGCGGTGAGGTCGGTGCCGTCGATCGCGTTGGCGGCCTCGGCGACCGGTCGCAGCCAGTCCGGCAGGTCGTCGGGTGTGGCGAACCCGGGGTGGTCGGTCACGCAGCGTCCCGCTCGAGCTCGATGTCGAGGTTGGCCTCGACGAGGTCGACGATCTGGTCGACCGAGTCGACACCGCCCTTCATCGCCAGCTGGGCGGATCCGTCTTCCGCCACGAACACGAACGCGGGAAGCGCGGTGACGGGGAGGTCGTGCTCCTGGAGCACCCCGCACGCGTCCGCGAACGACGGGTAGGTGACGTCGCTGCGCTGCGCCAGGTCGAGCGCAGCCTCCGGGTAGGTCTCGAGGAAGTCGACGCCGATGACCGCGACCTGGTCGCCGTACTGGCGATCGAACTCCGCCAGGGCCGGCATCTCCTCGCGGCACGGCCCGCAGTTGGACGCCCAGAAGTTGATCACGGCCGGCCCCTCGATCTCGGCGAGCGAGCCGGCGGTACCACCCCCGAGGCACGGCAGGGACACCTCGGGGAGGTCGGTGTCGGCGCTCGGGTCGCCGGCCGGGCAGTCCTCGATGCCGGCTGCGGCCTTGGCCTCCCGCAGCTCGCCGGTGTCGACGTCGACGTCGCACCCGGCTGCCGACTCCCCCTGGTCGCAGGCGGTGAGGAGCACGGCGACCGCCAGGGCCGCAGCGCACGCCGCTGGTCGCCAGCGTCGGCGGCCAGTGGGCTCGCCCTGGCGAGCGTGCCGAGATCCAGCGCCCGCCACGAGACCCATCAATTGGGCCCCTCGGTGCGGACGAGCTTCTGCGCCTCGGCCAGGTCGGTCGGACCGGTGCCGTAGGACGGACACCAGCGGGCGACCGTGCACGCGCCGCAGGCCGGCTTCTTGGCGTGGCAGACCCGTCGGCCGTGCCAGATCAGGTGGTGACTGAGCATCGTCCAGTCGCGCTTGGGGAAGAGCGCGCCGATGGCGTGCTCGGCCTTGACCGGGTCGGTCTCCTCGCTCCAGCCGAGCCTGCGGATGAGCCGTCCGAAGTGGGTGTCGACGGTGATCCCCGGTATGCCGAAGGCGTTGCCCAGCACGACGTTGGCCGTCTTGCGACCGACTCCGGGGAGGGTCACGAGGTCCGCGAGGCGGGGCGGGACCTCGCCGTCGTACCTCTCGACGAGGGCGGCACCGAGCTTGAGCAGCGTCTCTGTCTTGGCGCGGAAGAAGCCGAGCGGTCCCACGATCTGCTCGAGGTGGGCGCGGTCGGCGGCCGCCATCGCTCGGGCGTCGGGGTAGGCCGCGAACAGCGTCGGACGGACCAGGTTGACCCGCTTGTCGGTGGTCTGCGCGCTCAGCACGGTGACGACCAGCAGCTCGAACGGGTTGTCGAAGTCGAGCTCGCAGCGGGCGTCCGGGTAGGTCTGGGCGAGCACCCGGTCGATCTTGCGCGCCCGGCGGACGAGACCGGTCGGCGTCTCCGCCTCCGTCGTGATCGCCCGCACGCGGTCAGCCTACGGGTAACGGCAGACAGTCCGGGGCGGGGCAGCCTGCGCCTGCGGCTGCTAGGTGTGAGGTGGGCCACTGGCTAGGATGCGGCTGACGCGAGCGTGCCATGCGCTGGCGTCCGGATCGGTCACGTCTGGGTGGGCCGGTCCGTCTCACCGAATCCTTGGAGGAACCGTGGACAACGACGTGCTCCGTCAGGCCCCGCTGTTCAGCGCGCTCGACGACGAGGCCGCGTCCGCCCTCCGGTCGTCCATGTCCGAGACCCGGCTGCGCCGCGGCGAGGTGCTCTTCCACGAAGGCGACAGCGGCGACAAGCTCTACATCGTCCTGGACGGCAAGGTGAAGCTCGGCCGAACCTCGTCCGACGGCCGCGAGAACCTTCTCGCGATCCTCGGCCCCGGCTCGATGTTCGGTGAGCTGTCGCTGTTCGACCCCGGCCCGCGGTCGGCGACCGTGACCGCGGTGACCGACGCCGAGTTCGTCTCGCTGTCCCACGAAGACCTGCTGCGCTGGCTCGACGGCCGTCCCGCCGTCGCCCGCGGCCTGCTCACCCAGCTCGCCGGCCGGCTGCGCAAGGCCAACGACGTCGTCGCCGACCTGGTGTTCTCCGACGTGCCCGGCCGCGTCGCCAAGGCCCTGCTCGACCTCGCCGAGCGCTTCGGCCGGACGGCCGACGACGGTGTGCACGTCCACCACGACCTCACCCAGGAGGAGCTGGCCCAGCTGGTCGGCGCCTCGCGGGAGACGGTCAACAAGGCGCTCGCCGACTTCGCGTCCCGCGGCTGGCTGCGTCTCGAACCGCGCTCGGTCGTGATCATGGACATGGAGCGGATGACCCGCCGGGCCCGCTAGCCCCGCGAATCAGACCTCTTGGTGCGCCGAATCCGACCCCTTGGTGCGCCGAATCCGACCTTCTGGTGCCCTCGATCTGACCTCTTGGCGCACCGAGCTGGACGACGTCGCCGCTGAGCTCGCCTACCGGTTGCGAGAGCCGCGCTCGAGCCGGCGGCGGTTGGAGTACGGCGTCGCCAGCGCGTCCCGCACCTCGTTGAGCCACCGGTCTAGGCCTGAGCCGGTGAAGTCGCCGCTGCGAACAACGATCACGGTCCAGCCGTGGTCCCGCAGCCACTGGCGACGGGCGGCGTCGTACGCCCGCTGCTGCGGCGTGCGTTCATGGGCCTCCCATCCGTCGTACTCGATGGCAACGCGGCGCCGGCGGTAGGCGAGGTCGAGGCGGTACGTCGGCACGCCCTCGATGTGGATCCACACCTGCGGCTCAGGAACAGGTAGACCCGCGTCCACGAGAGCGAGCCGCGTCCAGGACTCGCGCACCGACTCGGCACGAGGATCGGACAGCGGGACGAGCTCGCGAAGCTGCCGGACCCCGCGCCGCTTGGCGAAGCGGCGCGACCCCACCGTGAGCTCCGAGAGGGTCAGGCCGTGCTTCTGCCTGAACGAGTCAAGGGCGGCGAGCGCATCCATCCGGGTCAGCAGGCACGCCAGGTCCAACGCGGTGCGCAACGGCGTCGTGACCCGGACACCTTCGAACGTCACGAAGTCCTCCGGCCTCAGGTCACGCGTGTGCCCATCGACCCCGGCCCTCTTGCAGGGGTCGTTGCCGCGGAGCGCGCAGGTCTCGATGACGGGATCGTCCAGCTCGGCGTAGGTGTAGAGCTCGATGCCCCACAACCAGGCCGCAGTGCGATCACACACGACCTGGTGCGGACGGACGACGAGCGCCATCGCCTGCGCCCGGAGCGTGACCGTGTCTTCGACGTCGCCGGCGACGTAGACCGTGCTGGTCATCCGCCGGACCACCCCTGCCTTCTCCAGCTGGCGAAGGGTGTGTCGCGTGATGCCGAGCTCGCAGTGGGCGAAGTCCTTGGTGAAGGGCGTGCTCGGGAAAGGGCAGTTCGGATCCATGTCGGATCAGGCTCTCCGGCCACGCGGCGCGACGCCGCGACCGCCGTACACGCTGTGGACAGAGCGACCCGGCAGCGTGGCTGTGGACGGAAAGTGGTCGGGGGCTGCCGGCAGAAATCTCCGCCTCGGTGCACCAATCGAGCAGATTCGCGCAACCAGAAGGCCCGATTCGCGCACCATCCGCTGTGCCACAGTGGAGCCCATGGTGCTGAGCGGCGAGGAGATCCTGGTGGCGGACCGGGCGGACTTACGGCAGTGGCTGGCGGAGCACCACGCCACGGAGACCGCAGCCTGGGTGGTGCTCACCAAGAAGGGCGGCACGGTGACCGCGCTGACCTACGAGGAGGCCGTGCTCGAGGCGCTCTGCTTCGGGTGGATCGACGGTCAAGCCCGGAGTCGGGACACGGAGTCGACGTTCATCCGGTTCACCCCGCGCGGGCCGAGGAGCAAATGGTCGGCGTCCAACGTCGCGCGGGTCGCCCTCCTCGAGCGCCAAGGCCTGATGGCCGACGCCGGGCGCGCCGCGGTCGATGCTGCCAAGTCCGACGGGCGCTGGGACGCAGCGACTGCCGGCTAGCTCCCCTGGGGATCTCCCGCCTCGATGGCTCGGCGGGACAGGAGGCCTCGATCGCCAGCTCCGACAAGCGGGCACCGCACGGCCGATCCAGCGGACTCGGCGCGCCAATCCAGCGGACTCGGCGCGCCAGTCCGGCGGATTCGCGGTCAACGGGAGGCGAGATAGGAGAGCTGGGCGCGCACCGACCACTCCGCCGCCCCCCAGAGCGACTCGTCGACGTCGGAGTAGACGACCTCGACGACCTGGCGGGCGAGGGTGCGGTGCTCGGCGACGTCGGCCGGCAGGTCGGACGGCGACAGGCCGAGGCGGGTGAGGGCGGACTCGACCTGGGCGAGCCGCTCGCGCCGGTGCACGGCGTAGTGGTCGAGCACCCCAGCGGCGTCGGACAGCACCGGTCCGTGCCCGGGCCAGAGCGCGTCGACCCGGCCGTCGGTCACCAGCGCCCGCATCTTGGCGATGGAGTCGAAGTAGCCGGCGAGGTCGCCGTCGGGATGGACGATCACGGTCGTACCGCGGCCCAGCACCATGTCTCCGGTCAACAGCGCCCGGTCGTCGTCGACCAGCAACGAGATCGAGTCGGCGGTGTGGCCGGGGGTGGTGATCACCTCGAGCCGCAGCCCGCCGGCGTCGATCACCTCACCGTCGGTCACCGGGTCCGCGTGCCAGCACTGCTCGGGGTCGAGCGCGCGTACGCCGCAGCCCACCCGCTCGGCGAAGCTTCGCGCCGCCTGGGTGTGGTCGATGTGGTGGTGGGTCACCAGGACCTGGTCGACCTGGCCCGCAGCAGCCGCCACCGCATCGAGGTGGCCGTCGTCGAGCGGTCCCGGGTCGACCACGACCGACCGCTCGGCACCGGGCTCGCGCAGCACCCAGGTGTTCGTGCCGTCAAGCGTCATGATCCCCGGGTTGGGTGCGAGCACGCAGCGACCACGGTCGCCGTGCTCCCCTCCCGTCCAGGGCTCCCCCACCACGCCTCAGCTCCTCCGCGCCGCCACCAGCGGCCGCAGCTCGTCGGGCATCGACAGCGTCCAGCCGTCGCCGAGCGGCTCGACGGTGGGCATGAACATGTCCACGGTGCGCCCGGCCGCGGCGGCGACCACTGCGTCGACCGTGGGGTGCGAACCGACCTCCAGACAGGTGAGGTACGTCGGAGGCAGCATCGCGAGCGTTCCTGCGTCGGCCTCGTCCGCAGCCGTTGCAGCCGGCAGCCACACCACCTCCGACGACTCGGAGGACACGTCGCGGGTCAGCTGGCCCTCGGGCAGCCGGGCGACGAAGAACCAGGTCCGGTAGCGCTTGGGCTCGAAGACCGGGGTGAGCCAGCCGCCCCACGTGCCGAGCAGGTCGGTGCGCAGCACCAGCCCGCGCCGGTTGAGGAACTCGGTCATCGAGAGCGCCCGCGTCTCCAGCGCGACCCGGTCGGCCTCCCACTCGTCGCCGGTGGTGTCGGCGACGACCGTGTCGGCCGAGTCTCCGGCCAGCAGCACGCCCGACTCCTCGAACGTCTCCCGCACCGCGGCGCAGACCAGCGCCCGGGCGACGTCCTCGTCGGTCCTCAGCCGCGACGCCCACTCCGACGGCGTCGGGCCAGCCCAGGCGACGGTCGCGTCGAAGTCGCGGGGATCGACGCCGCCACCCGGGAAGACGCACATCCCGCCGGCGAAGCCCATGGAGACCTGGCGACGCAGCAGGTAGACCTCGGGCGCGTCGTCCACGCCCGGCCGGAGGAGCACGACGGTCGCGGCGTTGCGTGGTTCGGCCACCTGTCGCGTGCCATCGTCGTACTCCTCGATGACGGTGAGGAACTCCTCCGGCAGCGGCACCGGCGGGAGGGGGATGCGTAGCCCGGGGTCCCCGGTGCGTTCGTCCCCCGCAGAGCGATCCGTGGGGGACGAAGACCGTCGTGGAGTGCTTGTCAACCGACGATCTCCGCGATGACCTCCACCTCGACGGGAGCGTCCAGCGGGAGCACCGGCACGCCGACCGCCGATCGGGCGTGCACGCCTGCGTCGCCGAAGACCGATCCGAAGAGCTCCGACGCGCCGTTCGCGACTCCGGGTTGTCCGGTGAAGTCCGGCGTCGACGCGACGAACGCCACCACCTTGACGATGCGCACCTGGGTGAGGTCGCCGACGACCGAACGGATCGCCGCGAGCGCGTTGAGCGCACACTGCTGGGCGCACGCGGTCGCCTGCTCGGCCGTGACCTCCCCGCCGACCTTGCCGGTCGCCATCAACGCGCCGTCGAGCATGGGCAGCTGGCCGGCGGTGTAGACGAGCGAGCCGACCCGCACCGCGGGGACGTAGACCGCAACCGGCGGCACGACGTCCGGCACACCCAGACCGAGCTCGGCCAGCCGTTCCTCAGGAGTGGTCATGGCTCAGCCCTCCGCGGGTCGTTTGAAGTAGGCGATGTCGTTGCCGCCCTGGCCCGGCAGGAGGGTGACGAGCTCCCAGCCGTCCTGGCCGAAGTTGTTGAGGATCTGCGCCGCGACGTGGTTGAGGACGGGCGCCACCTGGTACTCCCACTTGGTCATGACCCGACCCTAGACGAGGGCGCGGCTGCGGTGACGGCCACCACAGGTCGAGCCACGGCGCCCCGGTCACCTGGAGGTGGTCGCCGCCGAGCTCCGGGCGTGATGGGCCGGCTGACCGGATGGCCGCCAATGGCCCCTCGCTACGCTGACCGGCGTGAGCGACTGGTCCAGGGTGCGGCTGCACGTCGTCACCGGCAAAGGTGGCACCGGCAAGTCGACCGTCGCCTCGGCGCTGGCGCTCGCCCTCGCCCACAAGGGCAAGAACGTGCTGCTGTGCGAGGTCGAGGGTCGACAGGGCGTCGCCCGGATGTTCGACGTCGACCCGCTCCCCTACGAGGAGCGCCGCCTCACGACTGGCCTACCCGACGCCACCGGCGGCCGCGGGGTCGTGCACGCACTGCACATCGACGCGGAGTCAGCGCTGCTGGAGTACCTCTCGATGTACTACCGGCTCGGCCGCGCAGGCAAGGCGCTCGACCGGTTCGGCGTGATCGAGTTCGCCACGACGATCGCGCCGGGCGTGCGCGACGTGCTGCTGAGCGGCAAGGTCTACGAGGCGGTGGAGCGCAACAGCCGCAACAAGGGCGCGATCCGGTACGACGCCGTGGTGCTCGACGCGCCCCCCACCGGCCGGATCACCAACTTCCTCAACGTCGGCGGCGAGGTCGGGGGGCTGGCGAAGGTCGGCCCGATCAAGACCCAGTCGGACACGATGATGAAGCTCTTCCGGTCGCCGCGCACCGCCGTGCACCTGGTGACCCTGCTCGAGGAGATGCCGGTCCAGGAGACCATCGACGGCATCGCCGGGCTGAAGCGGGCCAAGCTGCCTGTCGGCGGTGTCGTCGTCAACATGGTGCGCCCGCGTGACCTGTCCGACGAGGACCTCGCTGCGGCCCGTGCCGGCACCCTGGACCGTGAGCGGGTCGAGTCCGACGTGAAGGCCGCCGGCATCGAGGTGACGCCGGCCCTGATCGAGGGGCTGCTCCACGAGGCGGCCGAGCACGCGGAGCGGCGGGCACTGGAGGACGACCAGCGGCAGGTGGTCGCCGGGCTCGGCGTCCCGACCTATGAGCTGTCGCGGATGACGGGCGGCGTCGACCTGGGTGCGCTCTACGAGCTCGCCGGACTGCTCCGCGAGCAGGGGATGGCATGACCGCCCCACGACGAGGACCTGCCTGATGGCCAGACGTACGACGCAGCACCAGACCAGGGTCGGACCCACCTCTCCCAGCGCCCTGCGCTCCGGACCGCTCGACGTCGACGCCCTGCTCGCCGACCGCAGGACCGGGATCATCGTGTGCTGCGGGTCGGGTGGCGTCGGCAAGACGACCACCTCGGCCGCGCTCGCGCTACGGGCCGCCGAGCAGGGGCGGCGCGTCGTCGTCCTCACGATCGATCCGGCCCGCCGGCTCGCGCAGTCGATGGGCATCGAGGCGCTCGACAACACCCCGCGGCCGGTGCAGGACGTGGCGGGCGACGGCCGGCTCGACGCGATGATGCTGGACATGAAGCGCACCTTCGACGAGGTGGTCGAGTCGCAGGCCAGCCCGGAGAAGGCGCAGCAGATCCTGGCCAACCCCTTCTACATCACGCTGTCGAGCTCGTTCGCGGGCACCCAGGAATACATGGCGATGGAGAAGCTCGGCCAGATCTACCGAGACGCGCAGCAGACCGGCAGCTACGACCTGATCATCGTCGACACGCCACCGTCGCGCTCAGCACTGGACTTCCTCGACGCCCCCGAACGACTGTCGAGCTTCCTCGACGGCAGGTTCGTGCGGCTGATGATGGCGCCGGCACGCGGGCCGGCGAAGCTGATGACCGCCGGGTTCAGCCTCATCACCAACTCGCTGACCAAGATCCTCGGCGCGCAGTTCCTCAAGGACCTGCAGATGTTCGTGTCCGCGCTCGACACGGTCTTCGGGGGGTTCCGGCAGCGTGCCCAGCAGACCTACTCGCTGCTGCAGGCAGATGGCACCGCGTTCCTGGTGGTGGCGGCGCCGGAGCCGGACGCGCTGCGCGAGGCGGCGTACTTCGTCGAGCGGCTCAGCGAGGACGGCATGCCGCTCGCCGGGCTGATCGTCAACCGGGCCAGCCCGATTGCGGAGAGCACGCTCCCCGCCGAGGAGGCGTTGTCCGGCGCTGGCCGGTTGCGGCACGACGCCGACGGGTCGGTCGCGGCCGGGCTGCTACGGCTGCACGCCGACCGGATGCAGCTCGTCGAGCGCGAGCGCAAGCTGCGCGACCGGTTCGCGACCGCGCACCCCCAGGTACCGACGGCCGTCGTGCCGGCGCTCGCCGGCGACGTGCACGACCTCGCCGGACTCCGCCGGATCGGCGAGCTGCTGGCTCAGACCGGCAGCGCGGCGGCAGACGGCGCGACAGCAGACGGCGCGGCCGGTCGCCTCCCTTGAGGCGACGACGGCTTGCCGAAGTCCGAGCGCGTCCCTCGAGCCGCGCCCGGCCCCCTCAAACTTGCGCGCTCTCGCGATCCCTGGCGGTCTCCAGGACCTTGCGCCAGGAGGAGGTCGGGCGACGCCGGAGAAGCGCACGTCGCTCCCGCTCCGTCATCCCGCCCCAGACGCCCCACTCGATCTGGTTGTCGAGCGCCTCGGCGAGGCACTCCGTGCGCACCGGGCAACCGGCGCACACCTGCTTGGCCTTGTTCTGCTCGGCTCCACGAACGAACAGCTGGTCAGGCTGCTCTTCCCTGCATGCCGCGCGAAGGGCCCAGTCGTCTACCCACATGATGTTGTCCCCATCAATTGAAGGAGGGCGACACCCCCACAGCGTCGCGAAGTCCTCCTCGTCTGGCTAAAAGTAAAGTAGTGGTCTGGTCCAGCACATCACTCGTTGTGTTCAACCTGTCTAGTTACATTTCACTAGTCGTCCCCGGGACCCGGTCCCGGCCGGGCGTCGTCACGGTGCTTCGCCGACTGCGGAAGACGCCCCCCTTTCACGTACCCTGGGCGGCATGGCCAGCTCCAGGACCGACGGTCTGTCCGCGACGAAGGTGGTCTCCCATCTCGGCGTGATGCTGCTCGTCTCCGTGGTGCTCGGCGTCGTGGTCTCCGGGCTCGCCATCCCCTTCGCCGGCGTGCTGGGCTTCGCCGCCCGCAACGTGTCGGAGTCGATCGACGAGCTGCCGCAGGAGCTCGAGACCGAGCTGCTCCCCCAGCGCACCGAGATCCTGGACCGCAACGGCGACCAGATCGCCACCATCTACGACCAGAACCGGGTCATCGTCCCGCTCCGCCAGATATCGCGGATCATGGTCAAGTCGATCGTGTCCATCGAGGACTACCGCTTCTACCAGCACGGCGCGCTCGACGTGCGGGGCACCCTGCGTGCCTTGTTCACCAACCAGGCGGCCGACGGTGTCGTTCAGGGCGGTTCGTCGATCACCCAGCAGCTGGTCAAGCTCACGTTGCTCAACCAGGCCAACACCAAAGCGGAGCGGGAAGCCGCGACCGACGACACCTACGCCCGCAAGCTGCGGGAGCTCCGCTACGCGATCGCGCTGGAGAAGAAGTACTCCAAGGACTGGATCCTCGAGCGCTATCTCAACACCGCCTACTTCGGCGACGGCGCCTACGGCATCCAGGCTGCCGCGCAGCACTACTTCGACGTCAACGCCAACGAGCTGAACCTGCGTCAGTCGGCGATGCTCGCCGGCATCGTGCAGAGCCCGGGCGCGTTCGACCCGACCGAGAACCCCGACCGCTCCCGCGAGCGGCGCAACGTCGTCCTCGACCGGATGGCCGAGCTCAGCGTCATCACCGACCGCCAAGCGGAGAAGGCCAAGGGTCGGCCACTGGGTCTCGACGTGAAGAAGAAGGAGCGCGGCTGCGTCAACTCGACCGCCCAGTTCTTCTGCGAGTACGTCGTCGCCTGGCTCAAGCAGGACCCCGCCCTCGGCGACAACCCCCGTGAGCGGTGGCGGCTGATCGAGAACGGTGGTCTCACCATCACCACCTCGATCGACATGCGAATGCAGACGGCCGCGCAGTCCGCCGTGACCCAGCACGTCTTCCCCCAGGAGGGCGTGATCGGCGCGACGGCGCTGATCGAGCCCGGCACCGGTGAGGTGAAGGCGCTGGCGCAGTCGCGCCAGCTGGGCAGGGGTCCCGGCCAGACGTTCCTCAACTACACGGTGCCGAAGAGGTACGGCAAGGCCAACGGGTTCCAGCCGGGCTCGACGTTCAAGACGTTCGTGCTGGCCGCGGCGATCAATCAGGGCATCCCGCTGAACAAGTCCTACAGCGTGCCGGCCGAGGCGTTCATCCCGGAGAGCGAGTTCGAGACCTGCGACGGGCCCTACCAGAGCACCTCCACCTGGAGCGTCACGAACTTCGACTTCGCGCCCCACACCGTCAACCTCTACACCGGCACCCAGGGCTCGGTGAACACGTTCTTCGCCAAGCTCGAGACGGAGACCGGGCTCTGCGAGCCCTACAACCTCGCGCGGCGACTGGGCGTCGAGCTCACGAACCCGCAGACCGAGATGGTGCCGTCGTTCACGCTCGGCATTCCGGACACCAGTCCGCTTGAGCTCGCCGAGGCCTACGCCACCTTCGCCGCCCGCGGCAAGCACTGCGACGCACTCCCGGTCACGAAGATCGAGGACAATCAGGGCAACCTGCTCAAGGACTACAAGCCCAAGTGCACGCAGGAGCTCCCGAGCCCGGTGGCCGACGCGGTCAACGACGTGCTCGAGGGTGTGATCGCGCCCGGTGGTTTCGCCGACGATCAGTACCCCGGACAGCAGGCCGCCGGCAAGACCGGCACGTCGACGGCCAACAAGTCGGTGTGGTTCGCCGGCTACACGCCCAACCTCGCCTCGACGGTGGTCGTCGCCGGCGTCAACGAGGTCGGTGACCCGGAGTCCCTCGACGGCAAGTCGATCGGGGGCATCGTCTATCCGTCGACGTCGGGCTCAGCGACCGCCGCGCCGATCTGGGGACAGACGTTCCGCGCGATCGCGCCCTTCCTACCCGACGAGACGTTCGTCGACCCCTCCGGCGAAGCGATCGAGGGCGTGCTGGTCCCTGTCCCCGACGTCAGCGGCCAGTCCGTCGACTCGGCGACGGCCGAGCTCGAGTCCGCAGGCTTCGAGGTCGCCAACGGCGGCTTCGTCGACTCCGGCTACGCCCGCGACACGGTCGCCTACACCAGCCCAGGTGCCTACTACACCTTCGGCTCCGGCGACACCGTCACGATCTACATCTCCGACGGCACGCCCGCGCCCCCGCCGCCCCCGCCCAGCGACAACAACGGTGGCGGTGGCAACGACGGCGGGCGGCGACGGGGGTGGCGGTGGCAACGGCAACGGCGGTGGCAACGGCGGTGGCAACGGCGGTGGCAACGGCAACGGCCGTGGCAACGGCGGAGGTTGACGCCTCGCGGCTCAGCCGAGCTGGCGTCGTACCTCCGCCGCGACGGCGGCGCCGTCGGCCCTGCCCTTGACCTTCGGCTGGACCAGGCCCATCACCTTGCCCATCGCCTTGGGACCGGCGCCGGCCGCCCCGAGCTGCTCGACGGCGGCGGTGACCACGTCGGAGATCTCCTCGGGGGTGAGCTGTGCCGGGAGGTAGTCGGCGATCACCAGTGCCTCTGCTCGCTCCTTCGCCGCCATCTCCGGCCGGTTGCCCTCCTCGAACGCGACCGCTGCCTCGCGACGCTTCTTGGCCTCGGTCGCGAGCACGCTCAGCATCTCGTCGTCAGACAGCTCCTTCGCCACGCTGCCTGCCACCTCGGCGCTGGAGACCGCGGTGAGGATCATCCGGATCGTGGACGAGCGCACCTCGTCACGGGCCTTGATCGCCGCGGTCAGGTCGGTGCGCAGACGGGCCTTCAACTCGTTCATGGGGTGATTGTGGCAGCCTTTCACCGTGCTCCCCTCCCGCGTTCTCGGTCTTCTCGGCACCGGCGTCGCTGCTGGGGTGACCGCCACGGCGTACGCCGCCTGGGAGGCGCGTCAGTACACCTTGCGCAAGGTCGACGTGCCGATCCTGCCCGCGGGCATGCAGCCGCTGCGTGTGCTGCACCTCAGCGACATCCACATGACGCCGGGTCAGACCCGCAAGCAGGAGTGGCTGCGGGGCCTGGCCGCGCTCGAGCCGGACCTGGTGATCAACACCGGTGACAACCTCGCGCACCGCGACTCCGTACCGGTCGTGCTCGACAGCCTCGGTGGGCTGCTCGACCGGCCGGGCGTGTTCGTGCACGGCTCCAACGACTACTTCGAGCCGGGCTTCCGCAACCCCGTCGGCTACCTGTTCCCTGACAATGGAAAGCGGCACGTCAACGTCCCCGCTCTTCCGTGGGGCGAGCTGTCGGCCGGGCTCGCCGGCGGAGGATGGCTCGACCTCACCAATCGTCGAGCCGCGCTCGTCGTCGGCGAGACCCGGCTCGCGTTCGCGGGGGTCGACGACCCGCACCTGGGCTATGACGACCTGACCGCGGTCGCCGGCCCGCCGGCAGGGCCGTCCGACGTGAGTCTCGGTGTCGCGCACGCGCCGTACCTGCGGGTGCTGGACCAGTTCGCCGGCGACGGGTACGACGCCATCGTCGCCGGCCACACACACGGCGGGCAGGTGTGCCTGCCGCGGCTCTCGAACCTCGGGCGGCCCGGCCGGGCGTTGACGACCAACTGCGACCTCGAGCCGGCCCGCGCGCACGGCCTGCACCGCCACCCAGCCGACTCCCGCCCCGGTGATCCAGGATCGGCCTGGATGCACGTCTCGGCCGGGCTCGGGACGAGCCCGTACGCCCGGATCCGGGTGGCTTGCCGGCCCGAGGCCACCCTGCTCACCCTGCTGCCGCGGGACTGACCACTGCGCCGATCTGGTCCGCGATGCTCCGATTGTGGGGCCACGGACGCGCTCCGGTATGCTCCCCGTCTTGTGCGACGAGCACGGCGGGCTGTGGCGCAGCTTGGTAGCGCGCCTCGTTCGGGACGAGGAGGCCGCAGGTTCAAATCCTGTCAGCCCGACCGATCGGCAGGCGGATCCGGAACGGATCCGCCTGTGGTCGTTTTCGGCCCGAACGGGCTCCCCAGACGCGCCCGATCGCTGGCGTGAACCCTGCTTTGGCGAGGTTCGCCTCCGTGACACACTGCACCCCATGTCTGACGAGCAGGACAAGCTGAAGCTCAGCTTGGAGCCGCCGAAGCTGTTCGGGCGGAAGAAGAAGTCGGACGCCATGGGGACCACCAAGACCACCTCACCGGCGCCCGGATCCGGGCGACGCCAGTCCACCTACGACCCTGCGCCTCCTGCCGAGGAGGAGACCGCGGAGGTAGTCGAGGAGCCGGTCGCCGACGAGCCCGTCATCGAGGCGGAGCCGGAGCCCGTCGCCGCGGAGCCGGTCGTCGAGCCGGAGCCGGCCGTGGAGAAGCCGGCCGCGCAGGCCGAGGAGCCGCCGCTGCTGCCGCTCTACCCTGCCGCAGCGTTGACCGGTCTCGTAACCGGCGCGGCGATGGTGGTGCTGATCTGGCTGTCCCTGCGCGGCTGCGAAGCAGTCCGGGGCACCTCGTCGTGCACCGGCGGGCCGGGCTTCCTGCTGCTGGTCGCGACGTTCGTGCTCTGCGTCCTCCTCGGCAGCACGCTGCTCAAGACGTTCTCGATCCCCGACCCGGGCAGCAGCAGCTTCCTCGCGATCGGGCTGGTCTCCGTGGCGTCACTGTTGTTCCTCATCGACGTGCTCGACCACTGGTCGATGCTGATCGTGATCCCGATCACTCGGGGCCGGCGCGTTCCTGGTGTCGGTCTGGGTCACCAAGACCTTCGTCGAACCAGACACCACCTGAGCGCGGTCAGCGCGAAGCGACGACGAGCTCGGCGATCTGGACGGTGTTGAGGGCCGCCCCCTTGCGCAGATTGTCGTTGGAGACGAACAACGCGAGGCCACGGTCGCCGTCGACGCCGGTGTCCTGCCGGAGCCGTCCGACGTACGACGGGTCCTTGCCCGCCGCCTGCAGCGGGTTGGGGATGTCGATGAGCTCGACGCCCGGGGCGGTGCCGAGCAGCTCTCGCGCCCGGTCGACAGGCAGGGGGCGCGCGAACTCGGCGTTGATCGCGAGCGAGTGGCCCGTGAAGACCGGCACCCGCACGCAGATGCCGGACACCCGGAGGTCGGGGATGCCGAGGATCTTGCGCGACTCGTTGCGCAGCTTCTGCTCCTCGTCGGTCTCGTCGAGACCGTCGTCGACCAGGTTGCCGGCAAGCGGGACCACGTTGTAGGCGATGGTCCGCTGGTAGATGCCGGGCTCGGGGAACGCGACCGCCTCGCCGTCGTAGGCCAGCTCCCGGGCCTTGTCGCCGGCGGCGGCGATGCCGGTGGCGAGCTCCTCGACCCCGGCGACCCCGGAGCCGGAGACGGCCTGGTAGGTCGACGCGATCAGCCGCACGAGTCCGGCCTCGTCGTGCAACGGCTTGAGCACGGGCATGGCGGCCATCGTGGTGCAGTTCGGGTTGGCGATGATGCCGCGGCCGGCCGCGATCACCGGCTGGGCGTCGTCGGGGTTGACCTCGGAGACGACGAGCGGGATCGCCGGGTCCTTGCGGAACGCCGAAGAATTGTCGACGACGATCACGCCGGCGTCGACGAACACCGGCACCAGCGCCCGCGACGTGGTCGCGCCGGCGGAGAAGAGCGCGATGTCGAGGCCGCTCGGGTCTGCTGTCGGCGGCGTCCTCGACGACGACCTCACGGTCGCCGAACGGGAGGACCGTGCCGGCGGAGCGCGTGGAGGCGAAGAACCGCACCTCGTCGGCGGGAAAACCCCGCTCGAGGAGGATCTGACGCATGGCGACGCCGACCTGGCCGGTCGCGCCCACGATTCCGATCTTCATAGGTGAATCCTTCCGATCGCGCGCGGGAATGGCGAGCGAGTTTCGTGGGGGATCAGCGTCCGGTGCCGCCGTAGACGACGGCCTCGACCTCGTCGGCGTCGAGGTCGAACGCCGTGTGAGCGCCCTGGACAGCGCGGTCGACGTCGTCCTCGTCGACGATCACGGAGATCCGGATCTCCGAGGTCGAGATCATTCCGATGTTGACCCCTGCCTCGGCGAGGGCAGTGAAGAACTTCGCCGAGATGCCCGGGTGCGAGCGCATGCCCGCGCCGATCAGTGAGACCTTGCCGATCTTCTCGTCGTAGAGCAGCGACTCGAACCCGATGGAGCCCTGGAGCGCGTCGAGCGTCGCCATCGCGGTCTGCCCGTCGGAGTGCGGCAGCGTGAACGAGATGTCGGTGAGGTTGGTCGCGGCCGCCGACACGTTCTGGACGATCATGTCGAGGTTGATCTGGGCGTCGGCCAGGGCGTTGAAGATGGCAGCGGCCTCGCCGACCTTGTCGGGGACGCCGACGACGGTGATCTTGGCCTCGCTGCGGTCGTGGGCTACCCCGGCGATGATCGGAGCTTCCATGCTGGCCTCACTTTCGATTCTGTCCGGGTCGTTGATGCTGCCCGCGACGGTGGTTCCCTCCAGGGTGCTGAAGGACGACCGGACGTGGATCGGGATGTCGTGGCGCCGGGCGTACTCGACCGAGCGTAGGTGGAGCACCTTGGCCCCCGACGCGGCGAGCTCCAGCATCTCCTCGTAGGTGACCTTGTCGAGCTTGCGCGCGGTCGGGACGATCCGCGGGTCGGCGGTGAACACGCCGTCGACATCGGTGTAGATCTCACAGACGTCGGCTTCGAGCGCGGCCGCCAGCGCGACCGCCGTGGTGTCCGTGCCGCCCCGACCGAGGGTGGTGATCTCCTTGGTCTGCTGGCTGACGCCCTGGAAGCCCGCCACGATCACGATGTGCCCCTCGTCGATCGCGCCGCGGATCCGGCCGGGCGTGACGTCGATGATCTTCGCCTTGCCGTGCACCGCGTCGGTGATCACGCCTGCCTGGGAGCCGGTGAACGACCGAGCGGTGTAGCCGAGGTCGGAGATCGCCATCGCGACCAGCGCCATCGAGATCCGTTCGCCTGCCGTCAGCAGCATGTCGAGCTCGCGCGCCGGCGGCAGCGGGCTCACCCGGGCGGCGAGGTCGATGAGCTCGTCGGTGCTGTCGCCCATCGCGGAGACGGCGACGACGACCTCGTTGCCGGCCTTCTTGGCCTCGGTGATCCGGCGGGCCACCCGCTTGATCGCGTCGGCGTCGGACAGCGACGAGCCGCCGTACTTCTGCACGACAATGCCCACTTCGGGTGCGCTCCTGGATCGGGGGGAAGGTGCCCGTCGATTCTACCGAGACTCAGACGGTCGGACCGCCACCGTCCAAGGCCGCCTCGGCGGCCTCGATCACGTCGAGCTCCGAGTCGTTGTCGACGTCGAGCCGGTCGTGGGCGACGACCGACAGCAGCGCCTTCATCGCGGCTCCGGCGAGCGCGCCCCACGACGAGACGTAGGAGAACTGCCACCACCACAGCGCTTCCTCGACGTCGCCGGCGCGATAGTGGCGCATGCCGTTCTCGAGGTCGCTCGCGATGCTGGCCAGGTCGTCGGAGAGCTGGCTCTCGACGACCTCGGGTTGATAGGGGTCGAAGACGTAGCTCATCGTGTCGACGTTGCCGAGCAGGTCGGCGAGCCGCATCCGGAGGTCGTCGAGGTCGGCGTCGGGGCCGACGTCGGGCTGGTACTCGTCGCGAGGGGCGAAGTCGCGCTGGGCGCCGAGCCGGGCACCGGCCAGTGCGATCTCGCTGATCTGCAGCAAAGCAGCGAGATGGCCTGGCCCGGGGTGGCCTGCGAGGCGATCACCCGCAGCGACTCCAGGAACGTCCCGACCGAGACCGCGATGTCGTCGGCGAACCGCACGGTCTCGGTCTCGACGGCGAGCATCGCCTCGAGTGCTGCCTGGCCAGGGAGCGGATCGGTCACGTTGCCGCCTGCCTTCCTGCAAATGCTCGTCCGAGGGTGACTTCGTCGGCGTACTCCAGGTCGCCGCCTACAGGGAGTCCACTCGCCAACCGCGTCACGCGCAACCCCAACGGGCTCAACATCCGGGTGAGGTAGGTCGCGGTCGCCTCGCCCTCGAGGTTCGGATCGGTCGCGAGGATCACCTCCGTGACCGCTCCGTCGCCGAGCCGGGTGAGCAGCTCCTTGATGTGCAGCTGCTCCGGACCGATGCCGTCGATCGGCGAGATCGCACCGCCGAGCACGTGGTAGCGACCCCGGAACTCACGGGTGCGCTCGATGGCGACGACGTCCTTGTACTCCTCGACGACGCAGATCACGCTCGGATCGCGTCTGTCATCGCGACAGATGCGGCACAGGTCGTCCTCGGACACGTTGAAGCAGGTGGCGCAGAACTTGACCTTCGCCTTGACCTCGACGAGGACGTCGGCGAGCCGCTTGACGTCGACCGGGTCGGCCTGGAGCAGGTGGAACGCGATCCGCTGCGCGCCCTTCGGACCGACGCCCGGCAACCTGCCGAGCTCGTCGATGAGGTCCTGGACGACGCCTTCGTACACGGCAGAGCCTCAGAAGCCGAGCGGGCCCGGGGCGGCCCCCGGGTCGCTGCCCGGCAGGCCGGGCAACCCGCCGGCGAGCGGGCCGAGGGTCTGGTCGGCAAGGGCGTCGGCCTTCGCCTTGGCGTCGCGGTAGGCCGCGACGATCATGTCGCCGAGCTCGTCGAGCGTCGCCGCGAGCTCGTCGGGATCGCCGTCGACCGCACCCGGGCTGATCGAGACCCCGGCCAGCTCACCGGTGCCCGTCACGGTCACCGTCACGGCGCCGCCGCCGACCGAGCCCTCGACGGTCGTGTCGGCGAGGCGCGTCTGAGCGGCCTGGATGTCGTCCTGCATCTGCTGCGCCTGCTGGAGCAGCGCCCCGAGGTCGAGGCCACCACCACCGCCGAGCGCGTCGAACGGGTTCTGGGTCATCGTGCCGCCTTCCGTATGTTCACTGAGGTCATGGGTGCGGGATCTCCTCGATCACCTGGGCGCCGAGCTCGCGAGCGAGCAGGTCGGCCCCGGACTCGGCATCGACGTCGTCGTCGTCGCGGTCGACCGCCGCATCGGGATCATGGACGTCCTCGGCCTCCGCCTGGATCTCGGCCATCCGTGGCCGACGCGGCGAGGGCGGCTCGGGATCGACCGGCGCGACCGCTTCGGGGACATCCATCGGGGTGGGACGACGCCGGTGCCGCCGGTGGCGTTGACAGGCCCGGCTCCGGGGCGGCCGGCGGGGGCGCGACGCCGGCCTCGGCGCCGGGGTCGACGATCGTCTCGATCTGCCACTCCGCACCGACGACCTCGCGGATCGCCTCTTGCAGCACGTCGACGCTGCCCCCTCGAAGCTCCCGCGGGCACCGGCGTTGTTGAAGCCGAGCGTCAGCGTGACGCCGTCGAACCCCACGACCTGGGAGTTCTGCGTGAGGTGGATCCAGGTGACCCGGCGCTTGCGCTGGGTCGCGGCGATGACGTCGGGCCACAGC
Organism: uncultured Actinomycetota bacterium; assembly: GCA_963724275.1. Lineage (GTDB taxonomy): Bacteria > Actinomycetota > Actinomycetes > Propionibacteriales > Nocardioidaceae > Nocardioides. Next base: position 353,936 of record CAVRUB010000011.1, read on the forward strand.
CGGCGGACGTCGACCAACGACAGGCTGGCCGTGGTCGTGGGAGCAGGGGCAGGGGCAGGGGCCGGGGTGGGTTCGGGGTCCGGCTGTGCGGCAGCGTCGGCCAGCGCGGGCTCAGGTGTCGGGTCGGGCTCGGGTCGGGCTCGGGTCCGGCACGGGACCGGCGCGGCAGGCCGCTCCTCGACCGCGCGCGCAGGTGCGGGGGCGGGGGCGGGGGCGTGGAGCCCGGCGCAGCCGGCGCCGACGGCGTAGCGATCGCCATCCGCCGCTCGAGCCGGTCGAGCCGGGCGAGGACACCGTCGGTGCCGTGGTCGGCAGCGGGCAGCAGGACCCGGGCGCAGATCAGCTCGAGCAGCAGCCGGGGCGCGGTCGCGCCCCGCATCTCGGTGAGCCCGGCCGCGACCAGGTCGGCGGCCCGGGTCAGCTCGGCGCGACCGAACCGCGCAGCCTGCGCGACCAGCCGCTCGCCCTGGTCGCCGGAGACGTCGATCAGGCCGGTCGCCGGCGCGTCCGGCACCGCGGACACGATGACCAGGTCGCGCAGGCGCCGGAGCAGGTCCTCGGTGAACCGTCGCGGGTCCTGGCCGGTCTCGATCACCTTGTCGACCACCCCGAACACCGAGGCGCCGTCACCCGCCGCGAACGCGTCGACCACGTCGTCGAGCAGGGTGTCGGGGGTGTAGCCGAGCAGGCCGCTCGCCAGCTCGTAGGTCACGCCGGCGGTCCCGGCACCGCCCAGCAGCTGGTCGAGGACGGAGAGGGTGTCGCGAGCGGAGCCTGCGCCGGCGCGGACCACCAGCGGCAGCGCCGCAGGCTCGATGGTGACGCCCTCACGGTCGCAGAGCTCGGAGAGGTACGACGACAGGAGGCGCGGCGGGATCAGCCGGAACGGGTAGTGGTGGGTCCGGGACCGGATGGTGGGGATCACCTTGTCCGGCTCGGTCGTGGCGAAGATGAACCGGAGGTGCGGCGGCGGCTCCTCGACCAGCTTGAGCAGGGCGTTGAAGCCCTGCGTGGTCACCATGTGCGCCTCGTCGATGATGTAGACCTTGTAGCGGCTCTTCACCGGGGCGAAGAACGCCTTCTCCCGCAGCTCACGGGCGTCGTCGACGCCCCCGTGCGACGCCGCGTCGATCTCGATCACGTCGATCGAACCCGACCCGTTGCGGGCGAGGTCGCGACAGCTGTCGCACTCGCCGCACGGATCGGCGACCGGCGCCTGCTCGCAGTTGAGGGAGCGGGCCAGGATCCGGGCGCTGGTGGTCTTGCCGCACCCGCGGGGCCCGGAGAACAAGTAGGCGTGGTTGACCCGGTTGCCCGCCAGCGCCGCACGCAGCGGCTCGGTCACGTGCTCCTGGCCGATGACCTCGGCGAAGGTCTCCGGCCGGTAGCGGCGATAGAGCGCGAGCGGGGCATCCACGCTTGAACCCTAGACGGCACGGACGACACACCACAGAGGGGCAGGGGACAAGGCTCGGTCGGGAGTCCGGGTCCCGACACGCCCGTCGACCGCTCGTACTGCGCGACGTCCTCGCGGGCTCGGACACCGGGACGTGAAAAGGCCCCCCATGCACCCGACAGAGCTCACTTACCCTTGCTGTCTTCCGACCCTGGGGGAGTTGGGCGAGATGCCGCCGCACGGGGGGTTGCCCCAACTCTAGATGATGGCGGCCAAGGCGATTTCATCGGCCGGTCACCATCCCGGTAACCTCCTCGGCGGAGGTATCGCCTAGTGGCCTATGGCGCTCGCTTGGAAAGCGGGTTGGGTTAACGCCCTCGGGGGTTCGAATCCCCCTACCTCCGCCACTGACGTCCCAAGGGTTCGAGATGTCCGGATGTTCGCCGCGGCGGGGACGTCGTACCCGGAACTGCCGGACAATCTGGTCCGTGAGGCAACCTTGGAGCCGGCACCTGCGTCCACCTAGGGAAAGTCGTTCTGAATCCGGCACTGCCGGAGTTCGGTAACTGTCACAGAACGTCACGTCTGGGCAGTTACCATCACTGTGCCCTGTCGGGAGGCGCTCCGCCCCCCACGACCCGGAACTTGGGGGAAATGTCCATGCGTCGAGCCGTCGCCCTCTTGGCGGTCCTGCTTTCGGTGACCCTGATGCCGCTGCCAGCCAGCGGCTACGAGCCCGACGGCGGTGCGACCTTCAACGTGCCCAACCCGTGGGGCTCGGAGCAGGAGAACAACCGGATCGTCCGGAAGGTCGAGGATGCGATCCGCAACGTCCGGCGGACCCCGCGCGACCGGCGGCCGGTCATCTTGGTGACCGGATACCTGTTCGACCGCCCGTCGAGCGCGGACGCCATCATCGCCGCCTGCCGCCGCGGAGTGTCGGTCCGAGTGATCATCGACCGCGCTGTCGTGTCGAGGCCGTTCCGCCGGATCGTGACCGCGCTCAACGCCGACAACGTCCGTGACCGTGACCGCAACGGCGTCGCCGACAACGACCCCCGTGCGGGTCGTTGCAACCGGCCGCTCCGGGCCTACCAGGGCGGTCTCCGTCAACGGGGCGAGGGAATCCCGCTGATGACGTCGCGTCAGGTCAAGCGCAGCATCACCGCGGAGTACGGCGCCAGCGTGACCTGGGGCAGGGACGCCAGCTACGTCCTCAAGTGCTCCGGCAGCTGCCGCGGCGGGGCCGAGGCGAACATGCACTCGAAGATCTACGCGATGTCCAACAGCGGCTCGGCGAGAAACGTCGTCATGGTGTCGTCGTCCAACCTGAACTCGGGCGGCACCAACTCGGGCTGGAACGACCTGGTCACCATGAAGAACCGGCCCAAGACCTTCGGGTTCATGGTGCGGATCCACCGGCTGATGACTCAGCAGAAGCGTGCCGGCCGCAAGCTCGTCCAGCTCAAGGACGGTCCCTTCACCACCCGGATCTTCCCGATGATCGGTGTCGGCAAGAGGCGAGACCCGCTGATGCGGGACCTGCGGAAGATCCGCTGCTCCAGCGCGATCGGGCGCACCTCGCTGCACATCCAGCAGTTCTGGTGGAACGGGCACCGCGGCAACTACATCTGGGACAAGATCCGCCGCCTCGCCCAGAACGGCTGCAGGGTGAAGATCATCTTCGGCGCCGTGGACAGCGGCCTGCTGGCGCGGATGAAGGACGCCCGACGGGCCGGCCTGATCGAGCTCTGGGACAGTCGGGTCGACACCAACGGCGACGGCTGCGTCAACACCCGCACCCACATGAAAGCGGTTGCTGTCCGCGGCACCTACGGCAAGAACCGGAGGTACCACGGTGTCTGGACCGGGACCGCCAACTGGGCGACCGGATCGCTCACCAGGGGCGACGAGAACACGCTGAACGTCCGCAGCGGGAGCCTGTGGCGCCGTTACGTCGCCTACTGGAACACCGTCCGGAACCACTCCACCCTGGAGAGGAGCTACACCCCGGGCGTCGGCTGCCAGGACGACTAGGAGCGGTCCCGGACAGCCGGCGGTGAGAACGCGGCGGCGGCGCCCCGATCCCTCGACTAGAACGCGTTATCGCTGGGCTCGACTGCTCAGCGGGCTCAGGCTTCTGAGGTGCCGAGACGCTCGAGCACGGTCGCGCAGATCGCGTCCAGCTCGCGCACCTGCTCGCGGCTGAGCCCGTCGAAGAACACGTCCTTGACCATCGCGGCGTGGTCGGGCGCGGCCGCCCGGATCGCTGCCAGACCCTCGTCGGTGAGCTCGACGAAGGCCCCGCGCCGGTCGTCGTGGCACTCCCGGCGCGCTACCAGTCCGCGTGCGGTCATCCGGGTCAGGTGCTTGGAGAGACGGCTCTTCTCCCACTGCAGCTTCACGCCCAGGTCGCGCATCCGCACGCTGCCCTCGGGGACGTCGGTCAGCGCGACCAGCACGTCGTAGTCCTGGAGCGACAGCCCGCTGTTGGCCTGGAGCTCACGGCTCATCCGCACGAACAGCTGGGCGTGCACCTCGAGCCACGACCGCCAGGTCCTCTGCTGCTCGTCGTCGAGCCATCGCGGGTCTTCCATGCCGCCCATCGTATCCGAGTTGGTTGACATATCCACCATTCCCGTCCAGGCCTGCTGGGAAACGGGCCGCCGCACCACCCCCGGCCTCCCTGGCCGTCCTACGACGAGGAGGTCACACGACGCGGCGGGAGGCTCGCTGCGCCCGCCGGCGGTCGCGCATCCGGACCAGCCTGCGAACGGTCAGCGGGTCGGCGGTGATGGCGTCAGGCCGGTCGATCAGAGCGTTGAGTGCTTGGTAGTAGGCCGTCGTGGCCATGCCGAATCGCTCGGTGATCGCCTCGTCCTTGGTGGCGGCGAAGGTGAACCACGAGCGCTCCAGCTCGAGCATCGCCATCTCGGTGTCATTCAGGGCCATGAAAAACCTTGGCACGGACGTCCGACGCAACCCCTCGGGGAGCGTGCTGGCCCCCCCGAACGGGCTCCCCCCGAGAGCGACCTCGGGGCGAACCTCCCGGGGCCGCCACGACGACCGCGAGCGCCCCCCCCCCCCCCCCCCCCCCCCCCCCCCGACACCCCCCACCCCCCCCCTCCATACCCCAGGTGGTCAGGTCAACTGGAACTGTGACCCCGCCGCTCACGACGACCTCCCTCCCCCCGCCCTACCCCCCCCCCCGCCCCCCCCCTCCCTCACCCCACCCTCATCCCACGCCGAATTGCCGCCGGAGCCGCCTGGGAATCGAACCGACGACCTACTCATTACGAGTGAGCCGCTCTACCGACTGAGCTAAGGCGGCGTGCTGCCGGGGCAACAACCTGCGGAAGCATACCGGCGGGGGGTGCGCCGACGAAACCGGCGGTGACGGGCATCGGAAGTGGTCGTTGGAACGACCAGTTCCTATGCCGTTGGCGTCAGCATTCCGCGCCGTCCTGGGGGACGGTGCCGTCGATCAGGTAGGCGTGCACGGCGTCGTCGATGCAGGAGTTGCCGCGGTTGTAGGCGGTGTGGCCGTCGCCGTCGCGGCTGAGCAGGACGCCGGACTCGAGCTGCTCGGCCATCGCCACGGCCTCCTGGTACGGCGTCGCCGGGTCGCGCGTCGTACCGATGACGACGATCGGGGCGGCGCCGTCGGCGTCGATCTCGATCTCGGGCTCGGTGGTCTGGACCGGGTGCCGTGACAGCCGACCAGAACCCAGGCGAAGACCCGGCCGAACGTCGGCGACGCCTCCTCGAACTCGTCGTAGTAGTCGGGCACCTCGGCGGCAGAGATCGACCAGGGGTCGTCCAGGCAGTTGATCACCCCGATCGCCTCGAGGCTGTTGTCGGCGTAGCTGCCGTCGTCCTCGCGCGAGCCGTAGAAGTCGGAGAGCAGCAGCAGGGTGTCGCCGTTGCCGGCGAGAGCCTCCTCGAGACCCTGGTCGAGGAGGGACCAGCTCTCCTTCGAGTAGAGCGGCGTGACCAGGCCGTAGAACGCCAGCCCGATGGTGAGGTCGCGCTCGTCGCTGGTCGGCAGCGGCTCCTCGTCGATGTCGTCGAGCAGCTCGGAGATCGTCGCCAGGCCCTCGTCGACGGTGCTTCCCAGGAAGCAGTCGCCCTTGTCGACGCAGTCCTGGAGGTAGGCCCGAAGGGCGGTCTCGAAGCCCTCGGCCTGGCTCAGCGATCCCTCGAGGGTCGGGATGCTCGGGTCGACGGCGCCGTCGAGGACGAAGCGCCCGACGTTCGCGGGGAACAGCTCGGCGTACGTCGCGCCCAGGCGGGTGCCGTAGGAGAACCCCAGGTAGGCCAGCTTCTCCTCGCCCAGCACGGCGCGGAGCACGTCCATGTCGCGGGCGACCTCGATCGTGCTGACGTGTGAGCCGAGCGCCCCGGACTTCTCCTCGCAGCCTTCCCAGAACTCCTCGACGTCGTCGGTGTAGCTGCGGACCTCGCGACGGTTGTCGGGGTCGGGATCACCGGCGATGTAGTCGTCGAGCTCGCTGTCGGTGAAGCAGTCGATCGGGCTGGACTCCCCGGTGCCGCGCGGGTCGAAGCCGACGATGTCGTAGCTCTCCCGCAGCTCGGGGGCGAAGTAGGAGTCCGCGTCCTCCGCTGTGCTCGTGCCGGGCGCACCCGGGCCGCCCGGGTTGACCACCAGCGAGCCGATCCGGTCACCGGTCGCGGGCGCCATCTCCAGCGCGATCGCGATCGTCTCGTTGGAGGGATCGGCGTAGTCGAGCGGCACCTCGAGCACGCTGCACTGGTTGGCGCCGCACGTCTCCCAGACCAGCTGCTGCCCGTAGAAGGTCTCGAGACCGGCCGGCACCGGGCCGACGTCGGACTGCGGGGCGGTTTGCGAGGACACGGAGGGCGGGGCGAGGGCGAGCCGCTGGGGTCGTCCTCGTCGCCGTCGCCGGTGACCAGCACGACACCGACCGTGACACCGGCGGCGATCACGAGCGCCCAGATGACGATGACCGCCACGATCCACTTCTTCACGAGTGTCTGTCTCCTCAGGCTCGATCTGGTCCGCTGGGCACCCGCAGCGCCACCATCATCGACTCCAGCGCCAAAGCGATCGGCACGTTGAACTCCAACATCTGTTCCCGCGCCTCGAAGATCCAACCGATCCGCTGGAGGTTGAGCTCGGGTGACGACGTCAGCACGATCCGCTCGACGTCGGGCCGGATGTCCTCGTTGACCAGCTCGCCGGGCGCGCCGGTGGCCACCGCGATCGCGTCGCGGTAGACCGAGACCAGGTCGATCAGGCCGCGGTCGACCACATCGAGCTGGCGCCGTTTGGCCCGGGTCTTCTGGGCGCCCTCGAGGTCACGCAGGGCCGGGGCGTACTCCTTCGGGCGGCGTCCGCGCTCGACCACGCCGTACGCCGTGTCGAGATCCGCCTTCTCCCGCGCGTCGAGCGCGGCGGTGATCTCGTCGGCCTCCGCCTTCGCGACCTCGGACAGCAGCGCCGCCGACGCCAGGCACCTCCCCAGCGTGGTCAGCCCGGCAGGCATCGCGACCACCTCCTGCCGCCGGTCCCGCACCGCGTCGTCGAAGGCCAACGCCTTGGCGCGTCCGATGTGCCCCTGGCTGGCGCGGGCGGCGTACGACGCACGCCCGGCCTCGCACCCCAGCGACACCAGGAAGGCGGCCACCTCGGCGGTGGTGGGCGTGCTCGAGCGACACCAGCCGACTGCGGGAGCGGATGGTCGGCAGCACGTCCTCGACGGTCGGGGTGCACAACATCCAGATGGTGCGCGCGTTGGGCTCCTCGATCGCCTTGAGCAGCGCGTTGCACGCCTGCTCGGTGAGCCGGTCGGCGTCCTCGACGACGAGGATCTGCCAGCGTCGACCCATCGGGGTCAGCGACGCGCGCCGGACCAGGTCGCGCACCTCCTTGACGCCGATCGTCAGCTTCTCGGTGCGCACGACCGCGACGTCGGCATGGGTGCCGGCGAGGACGGTGCGGCAGTCGTGGCAGCCCTCCGGGCAATCCGGTCCGAGCCCGTGCAGCTCACACTGGAGCGCGGCGGCGAAGGCCACCGCGGTGTTGGACCGGCCGGACCCCGGCGGGCCGGTGAACAGCCAGGCGTGACTCATCCCGTGCCCGCCCGCGGCGGTCTGGAGCGCCCGGATCGCCGGAGCCTGGCCGACCAGGCTGTCCCAGACAGTCATGCGCGTCCTCGGCTGGCCTGTCCCAGGAGCGGCGCGACCCGCTCGCGGATCGCCGCGGCGATCTCGCCGACGTCGGCCCGCGCGTCGAGCACGAGGTAGTGGTCGGGGTCGGCGGCGGCCAGGTCGAGGAACGCCTGCCGCACCCGCTGGTGGAACTGGAGGGACTCCCCCTCGATCCGGTCGCGCTCGCTGAACCGCCCGAGCCCGGCCTCCGGCTCGAGGTCGAGCACCACGGTCAGGTGCGGTCGCAGGTCGCCGGTCGCCCAGCGCGCGACGTGCTCGAGCTCGGCCGGGTCGAGCGAGCGTCCTGCGCCCTGGTAGGCAAGCGCGGAGTCGACGTAGCGGTCGGTGATCACCACCTCGCCACGGGCGAGCGCCGGCAGCACCACGGTCTCGACGTGCTCGGCCTTGTCGGCGGCGTAGAGAAGCGCCTCGGTGCGGTCGTCCAGGTCGCCGGTCTCGGGGCTGAGCACGATCCGGCGTACCTCCTTGCCGACCGTCGTGTCGCCCGGTTCGAAGGTCAGGCGCACGGCATATCCCTCGGCGACGAGCCGGTCGCTGAGCAGCAGCGACTGGGTCGACTTGCCCGACCCCTCACCGCCCTCGAAGCACACGAAGACACCGGTCTCGGTGTAGCGGCCGGTCCACCCATGGGGAGAACCTACGGTGCGGCCCCGACGGACGTCAGTCGGGTCCGCGATCGCACCGGGAGGGCCTCAGCTCTTCTTCGCAGCCGTCTTCTTCGCCGTCTTCTTCGCAGCCGTCTTCTTCGTCGTCTTCTTGGCGGCGGACTTCTTGGACGCGGTCTTCTTCGCACCCCGCTTGGCGGCCTTCTTGGCCGGCCCCTTGGCCCGTCTCTCGGCAAGCAGCTCCGCGGCCCGCTCGAGCGTGAGCGCCTCGACCGAGTCGTCCTTGCGGAGGGTGGCGTTGTACTCACCGTCGGTGACGTACTCGCCGAACCGGCCGGCCTTGACGACGATCGGCTGGCCGGACACGGGGTCGGCGCCGAGCTCCTTCAGCGGCGGCGCCGCGGCAGCCCGGCCGCGCTGCTTGGGCTGGGCGTAGATCGCCAGCGCCTCCTCGAGGCTGATCGTGAAGAGCTGGTCCTCGGTCTGCAGCGACCGCGAGTCGGTGCCCTTCTTGAGGTAGGGGCCGTAGCGACCGTTCTGAGCGGTGATCTCCTCGCCGTCCTCGGCTGCGCCGACCACCCGTGGCAGGGACAGCAGCTTCACCGCGTCCGCCAGGGTGACGGTGTCGAGCGACATCGACTTGAAGAGCGACCCGGTGCGCGGCTTCGCACTCTTCGGAGCGTCCTCGGGGAGCTCCTCGGTGACGAACGGTCCGTAGCGCCCGTTCTTGGCGACCACCCGCAACCCCGTGTCCGGGTGCGAGCCGAGCTCGATCTCCTCGCCGGCCGGGTTGGCGAGCAGCTCCTTGGCCTTGGCGAGGGTCAGCTCGTCCGGCGGCAGGTCGTCGGGGACGTTGGCGCGCTTGGCGGCCGGCGCTCCGTCGTCACCGGGTCCTTCGAGGTAGGGGCCGTACTTCCCGACCCGCAGGGCGATCCCCTCCTCGGGATCGCCGACCGGGAAGGTCGCGAGTGCCTTGGCGTCGATGTCACCGAGCCCGTCGACCAGCGCCTTGAGACCGGCCAGCCGCTCGGAGCCGTAGTAGAACTCGTGCAGCTCGTCGACCCGGCTCTTCTCGCCCCGTGCGATGTCGTCGAGGACGGTCTCCATCAGTGCGGTGAAGTCGTAGTCGATGAGCCGGGTGAAGTGCTCCCCGAGCAGCCGCACCACCGAGAACGCGATCCACGCCGGCACCAGGGCAGTGCCCTTCTTGTAGACGTAGCCGCGGTTGAGGATGGTCCCGATGATCGAGGCGTACGTCGACGGCCGGCCGATCTGGCGGTCCTCGAGCTCCTTGATCAACGTGGCCTCGGTGTAGCGCGACGGCGGCTTGGTCTCGTGCCCGCTGGCGCTGAGCGAAGCCGCCGAGACCGCGTCGCCCTCGACGAGGGCCGGCAGCCGGGTCTCCTGGTCGTCCTTGGCGGCACCCTCGTCGGTGCCCTCGACGTAGGCCTTGAGGAAGCCGTGGAAGGTGATCACCCGCCCCGAGGCAGAGAAGACGACGTCCTCACCCGTCCGGTCCGGGTACTGGGCGCGGCCACCGATCCGCACCGAGACCGACTGGCCGACCGCGTCCTTCATCTGCGACGCGACCGTGCGCATCCAGATCAGCTCGTAGAGCCGGAACTGGTCGCCGGTCAGGCCGGTCTGCGCCGGGGTGCGAAAGGACTCACCGGCGGGGCGGATCGCCTCGTGCGCTTCCTGGGCGTTCTTGACCTTGCTGGTGTAGGTGCGCGGGGAGTCAGGGAGGTACTCAGCGCCGTACAGCTCCCTCACCTGCGACCGGGCCGCACCGACGGCGCCGCCGGACAGCGTCGTCGAGTCGGTCCGCATGTAGGTGATGAAGCCGTTCTCGTAGAGACGCTGCGCGACCGACATGGTCATGCTGGCGCCCATGCCGAGCTTGCGGCTGGCCTCCTGCTGGAGGGTCGTGGTCCGGAACGGCGGGTACGGCGACCTCTTGTACGGCTTGGAGTCGACCGAGCGGACGTCGTAGGAGGCGTCGGCGAGCGCCGTCACCAGCGACTCGGCGCGGGTCCGGTCGAGGTGGACGACGTCGGCTCGCTCCTTCAGCCGGCCGTCGGGTCCGAAGTTGCTCCCGGAGGCGACCCGGGTGCCGTCGAGCGAGTACAGCTTGGCGGGGAACATCCGCTGCTCGTGCTTCGACCCGGCGTCGAACGTGCCCTCGAGGTCCCAGTACGACGCGACCCGGAAGGCGATCCGCTCCTTCTCGCGGTCGACGACCAGGCGGGTGGCCACCGACTGGACCCGGCCTGCGGACAGGCCGGACATGACCTTGCGCCACAGCACCGGGGAGACCTCGTAGCCGTAGAGCCGGTCGAGGATCCGCCGGGTCTCCTGCGCCTCGACCAGGTCCATGTCGAGGTCGCGCGGGTTGGCGGCCGCCTCCTGGATGGCCGACTTGGTGATCTCGTGGAAGACCATCCGGCGTACGGGGATGTTCTTCGGCTTCAGCTCGTCGAGGAGGTGCCAGGCGATCGCCTCCCCCTCGCGGTCCTCATCGGTGGCGAGGTAGAGCTCGTCGGCGTCCTTGAGCAGTCCCTTGAGCTTGGAGATGTGCGACTTCTTGTCCCGGGGCACGACGTAGTAGGGCGTGAAGTCGTTGTCGACGTCGATCGCCAGCCGACCCCAGGGCTTGTCCTTGATCTTCGCCGGGGTGTCGGCGGCATTGTTCGGGAGGTCGCGGATGTGACCGATCGAGGACTCGACGACATAGCCGTCGCCGAGGTACCCGCCGATCGTGCGGGCCTTGGCCGGTGACTCGACGATCACCAACTTGTGTGCCACTCGGACCTACTTCTCGTTGCGCTTCAGGGTGGTGCCGGACGTTCCGGGCCAAGACGGTAGCGCGTGCTGTCTAGCCCCCGACCCACCGAGGGGCCGGAACGGACGCAATCGCCCGACGGTCAGTCGACCGTGATCTGGTCGACCATCGCCTCCTGCTGACGGACCAGCTTCTCGTCGCCGATGGGTACGACGGTGATGTAGAGGCCGAACATCTCGGGGTTGCCCATGTCGACGACGATCACCTGCGCGACGTCACCCTCGACGCTCAGGTCGGGGTCGTCGACCCGCAGCTCGGCGGTGATCTGGTAGGCCTCGTTGCCGTCGACGCTGAGCTCCCCGGAGCTGAGGTCCTCGCGCCCGGTGAAGGAGCGGTAGAGGTTCGTCGACTGCGACATGCAGGTCATCACCACCTCCGCGGCCTGCGCGGGGTCGTCGAAGCCGTTGGCCTTGCGCAGGCCCCCGACGCCGTAGATCGACACCCAGCCCAGGTTCTGACCTTCCTCGATCACCTTCTGGAGCGGGGTGAAGTCGTCCGCCCAGGTGAAGTCGGCTGCATAGGTGGTGTCGGCCGTGTAGCCGCGCGGGACGGGGATCGTCAGGGCGCCGCCGCTGATGGTCTCTGCGTCGGGTCGCGGCTCGACCGACGGGGTCGGCACCCCGCCACGGCACTGCTGGGCGGTGACCTCGGTGCCGTCGGTGGTGGTGGTGTCCGTCGGCCCGGTGGACTCGGTCGGAGCCGGTCGAGTCGGTGGGCTCGGTGGGGTCGGTCGGCGAGCTCGCCGTCGGATCCGTCGTCCCGGTATCGGTCGCGCTGGTGCTGCCGCCGGCGTCGTTGCCGTCCTCGTCGTCGCCGGTCACGGCGCGGTAGCCGAAGAAGCCGCCGACGCTCAGTCCGATCAGGGCGAGCACCGCCACCACGACGAGCAGGATGGTGAACCCGGAGCTGCGGGAGCCTCCCGAAGGCGGCGCCGGCGGGAAACCTCCGCCCGGGGGCGGTTGCTGGCCGTAACCGCTGGACGGCGGCGGCGTGCCCGCGCCGTACCCGGGCGGCGGGGCCGGCGGCGGCCGGCGGGGGTGCGTAGGGGTCGCCGGTCGTGGCCTGGCTCCAGGACGTGCCGTCCCAGTAGCGGAAGGTCTGGGGCTGACCAGCGGGGTCGGGGTACCAGCCGGCTTGGGTCACGACTCCCAGTCTGCCCTAGCTGCGCCGACGTGTTCGCGGAGCGTCAGGTGACCTCGAGATAGCCCTCGTGCACCAGGGACTCCAGCTCGCGCAGGTACTGCGACCTGGTGTCCGCCGGGTCGAGCGCGAGCAGCTGGGCCACCGCGTCGAGGATCGCGCCGACCGGGAGATCGCCGTCGCAGGCACCGACCACCGCGGCCAGCACGGTGTCGACCTGGCGGGCGCGCCGCAGCCCGCGCTGCTGGCGGAGCACGATGGTGGCGGGGTCCTCGGCACCGACCGCGCCGACGGTCTCCTGGCGGACGTCGGCACGCACGACCAGGGTCGACTCGACGCTGGTGCTGCCGGCTCGGGCGTGCGCCCATTCCGCGATCGCCGGGGCGATCGGCTGCTCGACGTCGTAGGGCCAGTCGAGCAGCTCGCGATCGCCGCGCCCGGTGCGGTGCAGGTTGATCCAGCCGAACCCGATGCCGGCGATCCCCTGCTCCTCCAGCCACGACAGCCACGTGTCGTAGCGCTGCGTGTAGTCAGCACCTCCGTGGTGACCGGAGTCCTTGAGCCACAGCTCGACGTAGGCGGCGGGGTCGATCACCTCGCGCTGGACCACGAGCGCGTCGCAGTCGCCCGGCAGCCAGTCGGCGAGCCGCTCGTCCCACGGCCGGTCGGACAGGACCGCCCAGTTGGCCAGCACCTGGCACCAGCCGTCGTCGGTGAGGTGGTCGGGGGCGGTGCGCACGATGTGCTCGACGACCTGGTCACCGGGCAGCCCCGAGTCGCGGTAGACGAGCCGCTGCTCCTGGCTGCCCGTCGCGGGAGAGATCACGAACGGTGGGTTGGTGCTGATCAGGTCGAAACGTTCGCGGGCCACGGGGGCGAAGAACGACCCGTCCCTTACGTCGACCCGGTGTCCGACCTCGTTGAGCTCGGCGTTGAAACGGGCCAGGTCGAGGGCGCGTCGGTTGACGTCGGTCGCGACCACGCGGTCCGCGTGACCGGCGAGGTGCAGGGCCTGTACGCCGCAGCCGGTGCCGAGGTCGAGAGCGGTGGAGACCGGGTGCCGCAGGGTGAGCTGGGCGAGCGAGGTCGAGGCGGGGCTGATGCCGAGCACGTAGTCCGGCGTCACCCGCTGCGGGCGGCCGTCCAGCCCAGGGGTCAGGTCACTGACGACCCACAGGTCGGTGTCGGGTGTCGAGACGGTCGCCGGACCGACGTCCTCGGTCCGCGCCTCCGTCGCGTAGGGCCGGCAGTCGAGCCGGGCACGCACCTCACCGGCCGACCGGGCGAGCATGCCGGCGGCGGCCAGCCGGTCGACGAGGCCGGGCAGCGCACGTTCCGCTTCGACCCGCGGCACCGCGCGCTGGAGGAGGAACAGCCGGACCAACGTCCCCAGCCGCCCGTCGTCCGGTCGCGCCGGCTCGTTTGCCGAAGCCCTGCGGAACGCCGGGGTGGTCTCGTTGCGCGACAGCGCCGCATGCGCTTCCGCACCGAGCAGGTCGGCGACCCCGTCGTAGGTGAAGTCGGCCGCGAGGAGGGCGTCTCGCAGCGGACCGGCCAGTGACGGGCTCAGCGGACCCGGGTCGCCAGGAAGGCGCACCGGCCCGGCCTCCCTCGGGAGACCGGGCCGGAACGGTTGAGCGGGCGTCGGCGTCAGGCCGCTTCGACCGGTGCCGCGGGGGCGTCGACGTCGTCGCCCATCGACGTCTGCCGCTGCTTGGAGATGTAGACCGCGATCGCGATGCCGGCCGCCGCCAGGACGGCGATCAGGATCCGCACGAAGTCGTTCTCGTCCTTGCCGTAGGACAGGCTGACGATGGCGCCGACGATGAGCAGCGAAACCAGGTTCATCACCTTGAGCAGCGGGTTGATCGACGGTCCGGCCGTGTCCTTGAACGGGTCACCCACCGTGTCTCCGGTGATCGTCGCCGCGTGCGCCTCGGAGCCCTTGCCACCGTAGTGACCGTCCTCGACCAGCTTCTTGGCGTTGTCCCAGGCACCACCGGCGTTGGCGAGGAAGACCGCCATCAGGGTGCCGGTCGCGATCGCGCCGACCAGGAAGCCGGCCAGCGGACCGACACCGAGACCGAAGCCGACGGCGATCGGCGCCAGGATGGCGAGGATGCCCGGCGTGGCCAGCTCGCGGAGCGAGTCGCGCGTCACGATGTCGACGACCTTGCCGTACTCCGGACGACCGGTGCCCTCCATGATCCCGGGGATCTCGCGGAACTGGCGCCGGACCTCCATGACGACGGCACCGGCCGCCCGACCCACCGCGTTGATCGCGAGACCGGAGAAGAGGAACACCACGCAGGCGCCGAGCAGCGCACCGACGATCAGCTTGGCGTCATAGACCAGGAACTCGCCCAGCAGGTCGAGGGAGCCCTCGTCGCCGACCTCCTCGAACGCGCTCTGCGTGTAGGACGCGAACAGCGCGCTCGCCGCAAGGACCGCGGTCGCGATCGCGATGCCCTTGGTGATCGCCTTGGTGGTGTTGCCCACGGCGTCGAGCTCGGTGAGGATCTGCGCCCCCTCCGGGCTGACGTCACCCGACATCTCGGCGATGCCCTGCGCGTTGTCGGAGACCGGACCGAAGGTGTCCATCGCGACGATCACGCCGACCGTCGTGAGCAGGCCGCAACCTGCGAGCGCGACGCCGAACAGCGCGAGGCTCGTCGTACCACCGGCAAGCAGCGCCGCACCGAAGACCGCGGCGCCGATGACGAGAGCGGTGTAGACCGCCGACTCCAGACCGACCGACAGACCCGAGAGGATGACCGTCGCGTGGCCGGTGAGGGACGTCTTGGCGACGTCCTTGACCGGACGGTGGTCGGTGCCCGTGAAGTAGCCGGTGAGCGCGAGGATCCCGGCGGCGAGCACGATCCCGATGACGACGGCGCCGGCCGCGAAGACCGGCGGGGACAGCTCGGCGTCGACGCCGGTGCCGAACTCGCTCCACTCGCCGGGCAGGTAGACGAACGCAGCGATCGCGCTGGCGACGGCGCCCACCGCGGCCGACATGTAGAACGCGCGGTTGATCGTCTTGAGGCCGTTCTCACCGGGGCGGGGCTTGGTGAGGAAGACGCCGGCGATCGCGGACAGGGCGCCGATCGCGGGAACGATCAACGGGAAGACGAGACCCTGGTCGCCGAACGCCTGCGAGCCGAGGATCAGCGCAGCGACGAGGGTCACGGCGTAGGACTCGAACAGGTCGGCCGCCATGCCGGCGCAGTCCCCTACGTTGTCGCCCACGTTGTCGGCGATCGTCGCCGCGTTGCGCGGGTCGTCCTCGGGGATGTTCTGCTCGACCTTGCCGACCAGGTCGGCGCCGACGTCAGCGGCCTTGGTGAAGATGCCGCCGCCGACTCGCATGAACATCGCGAGCAGCGCGGCACCGAAGCCGAAGCCCTCGAGCACGTGCGGGGCCTCGTCCTGGAACGCGAGCACGACGACGCTGGCGCCGAGCAGGCCCAGACCGACGGTGGCCATGCCGACGAACGCTCCCGTGCGGAAGCCGATGTTCATGGCCGGGTCGCGCCCGACCTCGTTGGCCGCTGCCGCGACGCGCAGGTTGGCGCGCACCGCGAGCGACATGCCCAGGTAGCCGATGGCGGCGGAGAAACCGGCACCGACGAGGAAGAAGACCGAGCGGAAGATCCGGACGGTGGTGTCGTCGGCGGGGAGCGCCATCAGCGCGAAGAACGCGATGGCGGCGAAGATCGCGAGGGTCCGGAACTGGCGGGTCAGGTAGGCGTTGGCGCCCTCCTGCACTGCCTGCGCGATGCGGCGCATGTTCTCGGTGCCTTCGCCCGCAGCGAGCACTTGCTGGCGGAAGATGACGGCCATCGCGAGCGAGCCGAGCGCGATCACCGCCACCAGAGAGACCAGCACGAAGTCACCGCCTTCGACCTCCACGACAGCGGGAAGAATCCCGGGCATGCGTTTCCTCCAAGGGGGTTATTCAGGGGTGGGTCCGACGACCCACGTCAGGGAACGCGCCGGAGTCTACGCACGCTGTGTCCGGCAGCACACCGCGGGTGTGACGCGACTCACGCCGCGGTCGCGGGCTGGGCTCAGGCCAGCGCGGCGTCGGCCGAGGCGTGGATCGTGAAGACCTTGGCCAGGCCCGTGATCCGGAAGATCTTGAGCAGGCGGTCCTGGTTGCAGACGAGCTGGAGGGAACCGTCGTGGGCGCGGACCTTCTTGAGGCCGCCCACGAGCACACCGAGACCGGTCGAGTCGAGGAACTCCACGCGCTCCATGTCGATGACGATGTCGTAGCTGCCGGCGGCGACCAGCTCGGTGATGGTGTCGCGCAGCTTCGGCGCGGTGTAGACGTCGATCTCCCCACCCACGGTCACGACGGTGCGCCCATCGACCTCGCGCGTCGAAAGTGTCAGGTCCACGTGTCCATCCCCGCAATCGCAGTTTCGTCGTCGATATCAAACCACGACCGACCCAACCACGCACGAGCGCGCGCTCTCTCCGACCACCCGCCCGGCGTGCGCCTTGTGTCGGGCCGGGCGAGGACAATGGAGCCATGACCGCCTCACCGCCAGTCGCCGTGCGCCCGGGCGCCGGCTCGGGTGTCGACCCCGTGGCGCTGTTGATGCGGCTGGCGGCAGGGTCGACGCGGACCGACCGGCTCACCCACCTCGAACGGATCGCCGCGCGCCCGGCGGTCGTCGAGGACTGGCCGGCATGGGCGGACCCGACGGTGGTGGCGGCGTACTCCGCTCGTGGCGTGACACACCCGTGGCGACACCAGGTCCGCGCTGCCGAGCACGCCCGCGCCGGCGAGCACGTCGTGCTCGCGACCGGGACCGCGTCGGGCAAGTCGCTCGGCTACCTGCTGCCTGCACTCACCGCGATCCGCGGAGGTCGCGGTCCCCGCGGCCAGCGCGGCTCGAGCACCCTCTACCTGGCGCCCACGAAGGCGCTCGCCCAGGACCAGCGCGCGTCGATCGCCGGGCTCGGGCTCGACGTACGGGTGTCGACGCACGACGGCGACAGCACCCAGGAGCAGCGCGACTGGACGCGTGACCACGCAGAGTACGTGCTGACCAACCCCGACATGCTGCACCGGTCGATGCTGCCCACCCACGACCGCTGGGCGCGGTTCTTCGCGACCGTCGACTACGTCGTCGTCGACGAGTGCCACCACTACCGCGGCGTCTTCGGCGCCCACGTCGCGCAGGTGCTGCGCCGGCTCCGGAGGGTGTGCTCCGCCCACGGCGCGAGCCCGACCTTCGTCCTGGCGTCGGCGACCGTCGCCGAGCCTGAGGTGGCTGCCCGGCGGCTCACCGGGCTCGACGTCGTCGCCGTCACCGACGACGACTCGCCGCGCGGCGAGGTCGCGGTGGGGCTCTGGGAGCCGCCGCTGACGTCGTACACCGGGGAGCACGGCGCACCCGTACGCCGCCCGGCTCCCGCCGAGACCGCCGACCTGCTCGCGGACCTCGTGGTCGAGGGCGTGCGGACGCTCGCCTTCGTGCGGTCCCGGCGCGGTGTGGAGCAGGTGGCGCAGCGTGCGTGCGACCTGCTCGCCGAGGTCGAGCCAGGACTGGCGGCACGGGTCGACTCCTACCGCGGCGGCTACCTGCCGGAGGAGCGACGCGCGCTCGAGGACGACCTGCGCAGCGGGAGGCTGCTCGGGATGGCGGCGACCAACGCGCTCGAGCTCGGCATCGACGTCAGCGGTCTCGATGCCGTGCTCGTGACCGGCTACCCCGGCACCCGCGCGGCGTTCTGGCAACAGGTCGGACGGGCCGGTCGCACCGGCGGCGGCGCGCTCGGGATGCTCATCGCCCGCGACGACCCGCTCGACACCTACCTCGCCCACCATCCGGAGGCCCTGTTCGGCCAACCGGTCGAAGGCACGGTCTTCGACCCCGACAACCCCTACGTCCTGGCGCCGCACCTGTGCGCAGCCGCCCAGGAACAGCCGATCTCCCTGGCCGACCTGGCGCTCTTCGGGCCGACCGCCCGTGGCCTGCTCGACAACCTGGTCGAGGCCGGACTGCTCAGGCGACGACCCTCCGGGTGGTACTGGACCGACCGGCGGCGGGCAGCAGACCTGGCCGACATCCGTTCCGCCGGCGGCGCGCAGGTCCAGCTCGTCGAGGCCGGGACCGGGCGGGTTGTCGGCACGGTCGACGGCGGACGCGCGCACACCACGGCGCACACCGGCGCGATCTACGTCCACCGCGGCGAGACCTGGCAGGTCGATCACCTCGATCTCGACGACCACGTCGCCGAGATGCGGCGCGCCGACGTCGACTACACCACGACCGCGCGCGACGTCGCCGACATCGTGATCGTTGCGGAGCGCGAGCACCAGATGTGGGGTCGTTGCCGGGTGTCGTTCGGGTCGGTCGACGTGAGCAACCAGGTGACGTCGTACCTCCGCCGACGCATCCGCACCGGCGAGGTGATCGACGAGACGATCCTGGACCTGCCCGTGCGCACCCTGCGCACCAGCGCGGTGTGGTGGACGGTCCCCGATGACGTCCTCGCCGACGCCGGGCTCGATCGAAGCGACCTTCCCGGCGCCGCGCACGCCGCAGAGCACTGCTCGATCGGGCTGTTGCCGCTGTTCGCCACCTGCGACCGGTGGGACATCGGCGGCGTCTCGACCGCTCGGCACCCCGACACCGGGGTGCTCACGGTGTTCGTCCACGACGGGCACCCGGGCGGCGCCGGCTTCGCGGAGCGGGGCTACGCCACGGCTCGTGGGTGGCTCGCCGCCACCCGTGCCACGATCGCTGCCTGCGAGTGCGTGAGCGGCTGCCCGTCGTGCATCCAGTCGCCCAAGTGCGGCAACGGCAACGACCCGCTCGACAAGGCCGGCGCGGTCGTGCTCCTCGACGCGTTGCTCGCCCGCTGAGCAGCGAGATCGCCGGGCACGTGGCCTAGGCTCGCGGCATGGTGATCCTAGGTCTGATCATGGTCGCCCTCGGGGTCGTGCTGGTCGTGCTCGGGTTGTTCACGTCCGAGGTCACGTTCGAGGACAACGACGCGGCGGTCGAGGTCGCCAACGTGAACCTCTCGACCGAGGGACTCTTCCTCGCCGGTGTCGTCGCCGCCGCGCTGATCCTGGTCGGCCTGTGGGCGATCAGGCTCGGCGCGAAGGTGGGCTGGAGGCGCCGCAAGGAGCAGAAGCGGCTCAACGAGCTGTCCGACAAGCTCGAGCAGTCCGAGGCCAGTCGCCGGCGCGACGGCGACGAAGGCGAGACCAGGACCTAGCTGCCGCGCCGTTCATCCACGCCACCAGGGCAAGCAGGATCGCGCAGCGGGGTCAGCACGCGCCCTCCTCGATGACGTTGCCGTCGACCTTCCACTCGTCGTCCTCGCGCACGAGCGCGATGACGCCGGTGGAGCGACCCTGGCTCTGGGCGCCGTCGGGGATGCCTGCGCCGCGGTCGACGATGTAGACCTTGTTGCCGTCGTTGCACACCTGCGCGGTCGCCGAGTCACCTGCGACGCTCACCGACTGCACGATCGTGCGCCAGCGGCCCACCATCTCCATTCCGTTGGAGAAGATGTTGTCGTCATAGGTCGTCAGCAGCTGGTCGGCCCAGGCCTCGGTGGTGACCGCTTCGAGCTCCGGGGTGACGTCCTGCTCGCGGTTGAAGCTGACCAGCGCCCGGTTGTAGTCGCGGATGGCTGCCTTCACGCCCGCCTCGTCCGGCTTCTCCGCCGCCGTCGCGCTCGGCGACTGCGAGGGCGACGGAGGCTCGTCGGACCCGTCGGTCACGTCCGTGCCGCTGCAAGCGGTCAACGTCAGCAGCGCGGCCATGATGGCCGCCGCGTGCCTCGCTGTGAGCATGGAGGCTCCCGTACCCGTCCGGATTGTCCCTTGGTCGAGAAAGGTTATCCGGTGTGGGGACGGCTCAAACCGTCAGCCCGGACCGGCCCGGGCGGCCGCGGACAGGTCGTGGACCTGGCCCAGCCAGCGGGGGCCGCGCACTTCGACCGCGACGGTGACGTCGGGCCCGGCCGCCGTGCATCGGGTGAGCCGGGCGCCGTTGGCGGCGGCGACCGAGCCGGCCGTCGCACACGGGTCCCCGCCGTCGCGGGCCGCCACCGCCCCGGCCAGGGCGGCGAGGTCGGCGGCCGCCTGGGCCGAACGGTGCGCGGTGAGCATCGCGGCCACCACCGCCAGTGCGCAGCCGACGAGGAGGAGCACCCCGAGGCACGCCGTGACGAGCACCGTGGCCGCGCCGCGCTCGGCGGCGACCCGGTGGCGACGGGTCGTCATGGCTCCTCCTCGGCGACCGCCACGGCCTCGGCGTCGACCTCGGCACCCGGGAGGAACGCGAAGAGACCTCCCGGACCAGGCACGCGACCAGCGGCTCGGACCACCACCCGCCCCCCGGTGCTGACCACCGAGACCCGAACGCCCGCGGGCGCCACCCGCTCTCCCACCGCGATCGCCGCTCCCTCGTCGTCACCGCGCGCGACCGCCCGGGCGGTCTCTCGTGCCGCGTCGACGGTCCGCACCTGCGCCGCGCCGACGGAGAGCAGCCACACCAGCCCGATGGTGACCGCCATCAGCACAGGCAGTCCGAGCGCAAGCTCGGCGGTGACGGCACCGCGCCCGGTCCGCCGGCGCCGGTGGTGGCGCTGGGACGTCATCCGATGCCGAGCAGGCCGAAGACGTGGTCGAAGAGCGTCCGCAGCATCCGGTCGCCGAAGCCACCGGTGAGGAGCTTGTAGAGCAACCCGGCGAGGCCGGCTCCGGCCGCCGTGCCGACGGCGTACTCAGCGGTGGTGATGCCGCGCTGGTCGGTGCGGTGCAGCAGGGTCTTGGATCGGGTCATGTCGCCTCCTGGTGGGGGCGGGCCGCCCGGTGCGGCCCGCCGGCGGAAGGAAGCCTGCGGGACCGGGCCGACCGGTCGGGGGCGCCCAGCGCCGACCTGTGGAGAGCCCGTGCGTGTCGCACCCGCCGGTGGACGGTTCGTGGGCTTTCCGCGTCACGGACCTGCACCGGTCACCAGGCGATCGAGCGAGCGAGACCGACCACGAGCGGCACGATCCCGAGGAGCAGGAAGGCCGGAAGAAGGCACACTCCCAGCGGGACGGCGGCCCGGACACCCACTGCCCGCGCACGGTCCTCGACGTCAGCGCGCGACCGGTGCGCGAGCTCTTGGGACAACCGGTCGACGGCGGCGACGACCGGTGCGCCCGACCGGTGGGCGCGCGCCATCGTCCGCCCGAGGGGCCCGACCGTCGGGGTCGTCGGCCAGGGCGGTCCACACGACGAGGGGATCCCCGCCGAGAGCCAGCCGGGCGGCGACCGGACCCAGCAGGTCGGCCGCAGCACCCGGCAGTGCCCGGCAGACCGTGTCGATCGCGGCTGCGGGAGCGGCACCCGATCGCAGAGCAGCCCCGAGCAGGGTGACGACGTGCGGGAGGTCGCGTCGTACCTCCTCGCGGCGGAGGCGCACCGCACGCGGTTCGATCCGACCAGCGGCGACCCAGGTCGCGACTCCTGCCACGAGCCCGGCCACTGGGGCCGCCGGGCCCCCGAGGACGACGGCGGCGCCGGCTCCGGCGACGACCGCGCACGGTAGTCGCCAGCGTCGGAGCCCGGTGTGACCCGTCGGCCGTTGCGTCGGACGCGCGGTGCTCTCTCCGGGGAGCCGGACGGTGCCCGGGACCGCAAGTGCCAGGGCGAGACCGGCGAGCGCGCTCGCGACGGTGACCACGGTCACCGGCCCCGCTCGACGTCGCGGGCGAGAGCCTCGATCCAGGCCAGACCGGCGATCCCGCAGCCGACGCCGCCGGCGAGGCACGCGAGCCCGACCGGGTGGCCGAGCAGGAACGCCCAGGGATCCGCACCGGCTCCGCTCCCCATGAGCAGCGCCACCACCGGCAGGCACGCCACGAGCCGGGCAGTGGCCCGCGCGGACGCCAGCTCGCCGGTGACCACCCGCCGGGTCTGGTCGGCGTCCCGCAGCTCCTGCGCGACCCGGGCGAGGGCGTCGGCGAGCCCGTGACCCGTGCGGTGGGCGACCTGCCAGGCCGCGGCGACGACCCGCAGATCGCCGGCGCCCGGTCCGGCGGCGAGCTCGCGCAGTGCTGCGGGTACGTCGCCACCCGTCGCTGCCGAACGGGTTGCCGGCTGCAGGGCCGGCCACTCGGTCGCCACGCCGTTCGAGCGCGGTCGTCGCCGTCTGCCCTGCCGCGAGCTCGGCCTGCAGCCCGTCACACAGCTCGACCACCCGGGTCCGGACCTGCGCCGCCGACCGATCCGCCCGACGCCGCGCCACCAGGCGGCCGCCCGCGAGCGCGGCGACAGCTCCCACTCCGCCGATGACGAGCAGCCGCGGGTCGTCGGCCAGCAACCAACCGGCGCCGAGGAGACCCACCCCGACGACGACGTACGACGCCCGACTCCGCCGCCGGGTCCGACCGGCCGCCGGCCGGGGCGGTGTCAGCAGCAACGCCGTGCCCGCGGCCAGGGCGCAGGCCACCGTCGCCCAACCGCTCACCGACGCCTCCGGGTCTCGATCAGGTCGAGCAGCCGTGCCGCCGCCGGTCCGGCGGTGAGCGCGCCGGCGCGGTCGATCCGGGTCGCCACCGCCGTCCGCACCAGTCCGGCCGGGTCGCGGTCCAGCACGGCGACCTCGCTCAGCCACCGCTGCCCGTCGCGGTCACGGGTCATGTGCAGCACGACCTCGAGCGCCGAGGCGAGCTGGCTGTGGGCGGCGGCGCGCCCGAGCCCGGCGGCGAGCGCGAGCGCCTCGATGCGCGCGGGCAGGTCGGCTGCGGAGTTGGCGTGCAGGGTGCCGCAGCCACCTTCGTGACCGGTGTTCATCGCAGCCATCAGGTCGACCACGGCGCCGTCCCGCACCTCGCCGACCACGAGCCGGTCGGGTCGCATCCGCAGCGCCTGCCGCACCAGCTCCCGAAGCGCCACGGCGCCTGTGCCCTCGAGGTTGGCAGGCCGGGCCTCGAGCCCGACGACGTGCGGGTGGTCGGGCCGCAGCTCGGTGGCGTCCTCGACCACGACGATCCGCTCCGCCGGGTCGACCGCGCCGAGCAGCGCCGCCAGCAGGGTGGTCTTGCCGCTGCCGGTCCCACCCGTGACCAGGAACGCCAGCCGGGTCGCCACCACCAGTCGCACCAGCTCGAGCGACTCGCCGGTGAGGGTGCCCGCGTCCCGCAGCTGGGCCAGGCTGAACCCACCGCGTCGCGGCACCCGCAACGAGATCGCGGTGCCCGGCCTGGCCAGCGGGGCCAGCACCGCGTGGCACCGGGTGCCGTCCGGCAGTCGTACGTCGGCGTACGGCGCCGCGTCGTCGAGTCGCCGCCCGCCGGTGGCGACCAGCCGCTGGGCGAGCCGGCGTACGGCGTCCTCCGACCCGAGCTGCACGTCGGCGCGCTCCAGCCCCGAGCCACGGTCCACGTAGACCTGGCCCACGCCGTTGACGAGCACGTCGGTCACACCAGGTCGCCGCAGCAGCGGGTCGAGCGGCCCGGCCCCGACCACATCGCGCCGCAGCGCCTCGTAGACCGCGAGCACCGTCGCGTCGCCGACCGGACGGCCCGCACGCACGCAGCGCCTCGGCGACGCGGTGCGGCGTCAGCTCACCGGGCGACCGGGCCAGCCGGCGACGTACCTCCTCCACCAGACCAGCGACCTCGTCGATCAGGTGGTCGGTCATGCGGCGCCCTCGAGGGTCGTGCCGAGCACGGTGGCGACGGCTCGGGCGAGCGGTCCGCGACGCGACCGCAGGGGGCCGAGCCCGAGATCGAGCGCCTCCGACAACCTGGGCTGGTCGCGCATCTGCACCACCACCGGCAGCCGCACGACCGACTCCACGTCAGCGGCGTCGACGGCCTCGCCGCGGAGCACGACGCCGACGCCGGGATGGCCGGAGAACCGTGCTCGCATCCGGGCCGCGGCACTCACGCCCAGCACGGAGCCCACGGTGACGACGAGCAGCTGGTCGCAGCGGGCGGCGATCTCGTCGACGAGCCGGTCTGAGGTGCGCGGCAGGTCGACGACGACGGTGTCGTGACCGCGCCGCGCGGCGGAGAGCGCTTCCCGTACGGCGAAGGCCTGCAGGGTCTGGGCTCCGGCGCCGACGTACCAGGACAGCACGCCGAGCGAGCCCGACCGCGGCAGCGCGTCCCGCAGCGCACGGGCGCTCAACCGGCCGGTGGTCTGGCAGAGCGCGTCCCACCGGAAGCCCTCGGTGCGCTCGAGGCCCAGCATCCGATCGAGGCCCGGCCCCTGCGAGTCGCAGTCGATCAGCACTGCCCCACCCACGCGAGCGGCGGCCTGCCCGAGCGCGCACGCGAACGTCGTCGCCCCGGCACCGCCGGAGCCGCCGATGACGCCGATCACCCGGCCCCGGGCAGTCTGCCGCTCGGTCAGGTCGGCGAGCAGCTCGACCAGCCACCGCGACGATCCGGACAGCTCGACCACCTGCTCGGCACCGAGGACGAGGGCGGTGCGGAAGAGGTCGTCGGGCGCCCGCTGCCGGGACACGACATAGACGTGCGGTCGCCTCTCCGGTGCGATCCGCGCGACGTCGGCGGCCAGGTCGGCGCCGAGGAGCACGACGGGTGCGCGGCTCCAGCCGGCCAGCGCAGCCAGTGGTTCGTGCGCCGTGACCGGTGCGACATCGGCCGCCGCTGCGAGCGGCAGCAGCTCGCCGAGCAGGTCCTGGTCGGCAGTGAGGATGAGCGGGGCAGCGGCTTCGGAGGGTGGGGCAGTGATGGTCATGACTGAAATGTCGCCGCGCCGCCGTACTGCCGCGCCGAGCGGCCGGCGTCTTGTGGAGCACGGCGTCGCGGGCCTCTGTTGTGGACGGTTACCGGGCCGCCCCGAAGCCGCGGATCAGCCGCGGCGGGACAGCGAACGCCCCTACGATTGGGGCATGGGCCCCGAGGCGGCGTTCTTCGACCTCGACAAGACGATCATCGCCAAGTCGAGTGCGCTTGCGTTCAGCAAGCCGTTCCAGGCCGGCGGGCTGATCTCCCGGCGGGCAGTGCTGCGGTCGGCGTACGCCCAGTTCGTCTTTCTGGTCGGCGGCGCCGACCACGACCAGATGGAGAAGATGCGCCAGTTCATGTCGCAGCTCGTCGCCGGCTGGGACGTCGCCACGGTCAAGGAGATCGTCGCCGAGACCCTGCACAACATCATGGATCCGCTGGTCTACAGCGAGGCCGTCCGGCTGATCGAGGAGCACCACGCCGCCGGGCGCGACGTCGTGATCGTGTCGTCGTCGGGCACCGACGTCGTCGAGCCGATCGGCGCGATGCTCGGCGCGGACCGGGTGGTCGCGACCAGGCTCGAGATCGTCGACGGCAAGTACACCGGTGAGATCGACTACTACGCCTACGCCGAGGAGAAGGCCAAGGCCGTCGTGGCGCTCGCCGAGGAGCGCGGCTACGACCTCTCGGCCTCCTACGCCTACAGCGACTCCTCCACCGACATCCCGATGCTCGAGGCCGTTGGCCACCCCCACGTTGTCAATCCGGACCGCGATCTGCGCCGGTTCGCGGCGACCCGCGCCTGGCCGGTGCTGACCTTCGACAAACCGGTCACACTGCGCAGCCGGGTGCCGTTGCCGCCACCGAAACCCACCCTCGCCGCGCTCGCGGTGGGCAGTGCGGTGGCTGTCGGCGCAGCCGTCTGGCTGGGCGCGAGACGCCGCGGGGCGACCAGCGCCTGAGGGTCCGCCGGCCACCCGCGCTCGCGCGCATCGAAAAGTCAACCCTTGAAGGTGGCCGCCAACGGGCGTACAAAGGTCATCAAGACCGATAACTCCAGATCAACACATGGCCCAGGTACCCACGCGGCGATCCACCCTTCTTAACAGGGCGCACGTCACCGGAAAACTTCCGGAGCGGCAATAGAGATGCACGCCTGGTAGCCACGGGATCATGTGTCAGCGGTGGCACCCGAGAGACTTCATTGACTCGGGTGCCACCTGCATGTCCGAGCCTTTGTCGCTCCGAGGAACGAGGAGCGGCAAAGCAGGCGAGGAGGTCGAGTGTCCGCTCGGCCGAGCTTGCGAGGCCGAGACCGGACGTGTCGAGACCCGGTGAGATGACCGCAGGCCGCAACCCTCGGCAATGGGTCTCGAGACGGTCGCAGAGCGACCTCCTCGACCACCGGGGTCGCAGAGCGACCTCCTCGACCACCGGCGGTGACAGAGCAACGTGCTCGACGAGCGGAGCCGGACTACTCCGCGGCGCGCACCAGGGGGCTGGCCTCGGCCGCGGCGGCGTACGCCTCGGCGGTGTAGAGCAGCCAGGAGTGGATGCCGGTCGACCTGCCGCTGGCGTAGCCGCGGAGGTTGGACTCGTACTCCGCGCGCAGCGCCAGGTGCGCGGCTTCGGGCACCACCAGGGACTTCTCGTCGACACCCTTCGCGGCGATGAGAAGGCGTTCGGCGGCGCGGGCGACGATGCCGTTGTGGGAAGGGAAGGGCGCGTTCACGACCAGCTCGGCGTGCACGACGGCCGCGACCGCGAGTGCGGGTGCCTCGGTGGTGGCGGTGACCAGGTCGGCGACGGTCCGCAGCAGCCCGGCGGCCTCGGCGTCCCGTGGCCGGCCGAGGCGGTCGGTGGGTAGCGCGCCGTGACCGGCGAGCGCGTGCAGACGGGCGAAGGCCTGCAGCGGGGTGCGTCGTACGACGGGGACCAGCGCGAGGAGCTCGGCCGACACCCGGACCGCGTCCGCTGCGATCTCGTCGGCCTCCCCCGTCCGGACCTCGGTCAGCGTCGACCCCGACCCCTCGAGCACTGCGCTCGCGTGGGCGCCGCGCAGCAGCGACTCGGCCGTCATCTCGGGGCTGGTACGACGCAGCCCGCGATCACGCAGCACTGCGTCGATGCCGTCGCGGGCGCCGGCGAACGCGGACGGGACCCCCTCCAGCGACACCAACCAGGACAACGGGTCCGCGCTCACCGGAAGAACGTTACCGAGCAAGTACGGTGAGACCCGATGGCACCCAACGATCATCCCCCTGCCGGATCAGGCCCCGATCCGGCCCGCTGCTTCGGCAGCGTGGTCGACGCCTACGAGCGCGGCCGGCCGGGCTATCCGGTCGAGGCCGCGCGGTGGCTGACCGGCGACGAGCCGTTGTCCGTGCTCGAGCTCGGCTCCGGCACCGGGAAGCTGACTCGCGAGCTGGTGGCGCTCGGCCACGACGTGCACGCGACCGACCCGGACCCGGCGATGCTCGACTTCCTGTCCCGCAACTACGTCGTCACCCGGATCTCGCAGAGCACGGCCGAGGAGATCCCGGTGCCGGACAGCACGTTCGACATCGTGATCGCGGCCCAGGCCTACCACTGGTTCGACCACGACAAGGCGCTCCCCGAGATCGCGCGCGTGCTGAAGCGGGGCGGCTCGCTCAGCCTGGTGTGGAACACCCGTGACGAGCGGATCCCGTGGGTCAAACGGCTCGGTCGGGTGATCGGCAACCAGGAACAGGGCGCCGGGCCGGGTGAGGAGCTCGAGACGTCGCCGTACTTCGGCCCGGTCGAGCACGAGAGCTTCAAGCACTGGCAGGCCATCGACCGCTCGTCGGTCCAGGACCTCGTGCTGTCCCGGTCCAACGTCGCCACCCTGTCCGCGGAGGCCCGCGAGACCAAGCTGCGGGAAGTGCTCGCCTTCTACGACGACTTCGGTCGCGGCATGGACGGCATGCAGCTGCCCTACGTCACGGAGTGCTACCGCGCGGTCGTCGGCATCAAGCCGCACTCGGCGCCGAAGACGCTGATCGCCGCCGAGGCGGACGGCGAGGCGTACGTCGGCGAGGCCACCCAGCCGGTCGCCCTCTCCGACGCCGGCGTGCCCCCCGAGGTCCTCGAGCCGCCCACCGACGACGACTCCGGGATGCTGCTGATCGACTTCCGGTAGGTCTCGAGACGGTCGCCAGGGCGACCTCCTCGACCACCGTCGCTGCGCTCTCCTGCGACCGAACTTCGAAATGCGGCACGATGTCGGGATGCGACGGCGCGGCCATCTCGGGAGCGAGGCAGACCGCGCCACGTTCCGCGCGCTGCACCAGGCGTCGCTCGCCTCGCCCGCACTCCGGGAGGGGCTGACCGCCGACAGCGCCGACCGCGCGATCAAGCACCTGCGGACCCTGCTCGGCACACCGGCGCTCGCGCTCACCGACACCGCGACCACGCTCGCGTGGGACGGCACCGGCGCCCACCACCGCGCGCAGGCCGGCGCGCTGGCGGCGATGCTGGTCGCGCCGGTCGGCAACGACCACGCACGTGACTGGACCCGTACCGTCGAGCCCGCGCAGCTTCCCTGCACGACCTCCGGGTGCCCTGTGCGCGCCGGGGTGATCAGTCCGCTGGTCGTCGACGGTCGGGTGGTGGGCACCGTCCAGGCGTTCGCGCCGACCACGACCGCCGGCCTGATCCGCGCCACCGAGGAGGTCGCGCAGTGGGTGTCTGGCCAGCTGGAGCTGGCCGAGCTCGACGCGAGTCGCAACCGGGCCATCGAGGCCGAGGTCCAGGCCCTTCGCGCGCAGATCAGCCCGCACTTCATCTACAACTCCCTCGGCGCGATCGCCAGCTTCGTGCGGACCGACCCGGACCGCGCGCGGGACCTGCTCCTGGAGTTCGCCGACTTCACCCGGTACTCGTTCCGCCGGCACGGCGAGTTCACGACCCTGGCCGACGAGCTGCGCTCGATCGAGCGCTACCTGCTGCTCGAGCAGGCCCGCTTCGGCGACCGGCTCCAGGTGACGCTGAACGTGGCGCCCGAGGTGCTGCCTGTCGTCGTACCGTTCCTCTGCATCCAGCCGCTGGTCGAGAACGCCGTGCGGCACGGCCTGGAGGCCTCCGTCCCCGAGCAGGGAGCCGGCCACCTGCGGATCGCTGCCCACGACCGCGGCCACGAGTGCGTGGTCGAGGTGGAGGACAACGGCGTCGGGGAGGACCCGGAGAAGGTACGCCGCGCTCTCGCAGGCGACGCCGCCCTCGACTCGGTCGGCCTCGGCAACGTCGACGCTCGACTGCGGGCGACGTTCGGCGACGACTACGGTCTGGTCGTGGAGACCGCTCGGGGAGCCGGCACCAAGGTGATCGTGCGGGTGCCGAAGTTCGCGCCCGGGGTCAGTGTGTGATGACCGCCCGGACCGGACTGCGCGTGCTGCTGGTCGACGACGAGCAGCCCGCGCTGGACGAGCTCGGCTACCTGCTGTCGGCCGACGAGCGGGTGGGCGAGGTCGTCACCGCGGTCACCGCGACGGAAGGACTGCGGATCCTCCGCGAGACCGACGTCGACGCGGTCTTCCTCGACATCCAGATGCCGGGTCTCACCGGCCTGGAGCTGGCCGAGGTGCTGCGTCGGTTCAAGGAGGCGCCGCCGGTCGTCTTCGTTACGGCGCACGAGCAGCACGCGGTCGAGGCGTTCGACCTCGACGCCGTCGACTACGTCCTCAAACCGGTGCGCGCGGACCGGTTGGCCGAGGCGGTGCGGCGGGTCATCTCGGGCCCCGGGCGCCGTCCGGTCCCGCAGGACACGCAGATCCCCGTCGAGCGGGGCGGGGTCACCCGCTTCGTCGACCGGGGCGACATCTCCTACGTCGAGGCGCACGGCGACTACGCCCGGCTGCACACCCGGTCCGGCGAGGCGTACCTGGTCCGGACCCCGCTCTCGACGCTCGAGGAGGACTGGCGCTCGGCCGGCTTCCACCGGATCCACCGCTCGCTGCTGGTCGCGCTGGCCCACATCGACGAGCTGCGCACCGAGGCCGGCCGCTGCACCGTGCTCGTCGGCGGGGCCGAGCTGCCGGTGGCCCGCCGGCACACCCGAGAGCTCCGGGACGTCCTGGTACGACGGGGGCGCAGCACATGAGCGAGCAGCGACCGCAGCGGGTCCGGGTCACCGGACCGCCGCGGTACGCGACCGGGCCGCGCAACCGGCGCGGCGACGTGCACGAGCAGACGCCGCTCGGAGACGTCTTCCTCCGCTCGCTGCTCAAGGAACAGCTGGCGCTGGCGATCCGGGTGCTCGTGCTGATCGGGCTCACCCTCGGGCTGCTGCCCCTCGTCTTCCACCTGTGGCCGGACCTCGCGGAGGTCGATGTGGTCGGGCTCCCGGTCGCCTGGCTGGTCCTGGGCGGACTGGTCTACCCGTTCCTCCTGCTCGTCGGCTGGCGCTATGTCCGCAGCGTGGAACGCAACGAGCGCGACTTCACCGCCCTCGTCGAAGGCCCCGCCTCGTGAGTGCGGACGCCGTACCCGGTCTGGTCGCGGTGCTCGCCGTCACCGTCGCCACCCTGGCGATCGGCACCTGGGGGCTGCGGTTCTCCCGCACCACCAGTGACTTCTTCGTCGCGTCGCGGTCGGTCAACCCTCGGCTCAACGCGTCGGCCATCGGCGGCGAGTACCTGTCCGCCGCGTCGTTCCTCGGCGTCGCCGGCCTGCTGCTGGTCGGCGGCGCGCAGATGCTCTGGTACCCCGTCGGCTGGACGGCCGGCTACCTCGTGCTGCTGGTGCTGGTCGCCGCCCCGCTCCGGCGCTCCGGCGCCTACACGCTGCCCGACTTCGCCGAGGCCCGGCTGGCGTCCCGGGTGGTGCGCTCGGCGTGCTCGTTGCTGGTGGTGGGCGTCGGCTGGCTCTACCTGCTGCCCCAGTTCCAGGGGGCCGGACTGACCCTCGAGTCCGCGATCGGGGCGCCCCGCTGGGTCGGGCCACTCATCGTCGGCTCCGTCGTCCTGGTCAACGTGATGTCGGGCGGGATGCGGTCGATCACCTTCGTCCAGGCGTTCCAGTACTGGCTCAAGCTCACCGCCCTGCTCGTGCCGGCGATGGTGCTGCTCATCGTCTGGGTCGGTGACGGACAACCGGCCGGGAGCGGCACGGGCGACGGGTGGTCGGTGCCGGTGGCCGGTGACGGGGCGATCGGGCTCTACACGACGTACTCACTGATGATCGCGCTGTTCCTCGGCACCATGGGGCTGCCGCACGTGGTCGTGCGGTTCTACACGAACCCCGACGGCAGGGCCGCACGGCGTACGACGCTCGTCGTGCTCGCCCTGCTCGGCCTGTTCTACCTGTGGCCGCCGGTGTTCGCCGCCCTCGGTCGGGTCTACGGCGGCGACCTGATCGCCGAGGGGAGCTCGGACGTGCTGGTGCTCGAGCTTCCTCGGCTGATGGTCGACGGCTTCGGCGGCGAGCTGCTGACGGGACTGGTGACAGCGGGCGCGTTCGCCGCGTTCCTGTCGACCGCATCGGGCCTGGCGATCGCCGTCTCCGGCGTGCTCACCCAGGACGTGACCAGCCGCTTCGTGGGCGAGCACGGACCCACCGCATCGGCCGCGTCGGCGTTCCGGGTGGCGGCCGTGTTCGCGGTGTCGGTGCCGGTCCTGGTCGCGCTGCTCGCCACCAACGTCGGCGTCGCCCAGTCGGTCGGCCTCGCCTTCGCCGTCGCCGCCTCGACCTTCTGCCCGCTGCTGATGCTCGGCATCTGGTGGCGCGGGCTGACCGATGCCGGCGCGCTCGCGGGTCTGGCGGCGGGCGGGCTCGGCGCCGGCGGCGCCGCCGTGCTCAACGTCGTCGGCGTGCAGGCCTCCGGGTGGCTCGGCGCGCTGCTCACCCAGCCGGCGGCCTGGAGCGTCCCGGTCGCGTTCGCGACGATGGTGCTGGTGTCCCTGGCCACCCCGTCGCGGACGCCGTCGCACGCCCGGCGGTTCCTGGTGCGCCTGCACACGCCGGAGGTGCTGGAGGTGGGTGGCTGAGGGGGTTGCGGTTTGGTCCCAAACCGCACGGAAAGCGGCCCGGGACATGTCGTTTGTGCCCGATCGGCGATCGTCGAGATCCGTACGGCTCAGCCTGCCTCGCCCACGAACAGGACCCGGCGCCTGACGATGCCCTACGGGGCAGCCCGAGGTACCCGACCACGGGCTGCGAGCTGGGTGGCCCGCTGGCAGACGAGGTCGATCACCCGCGGGTGGGCGCCGATGACGTCGGCGACGACAGCGGCACCGGCCTCGAGCGCTTCGGCCCGGGCCCGGAGGGCGAAGAAGCCCGGCGCGAGGAGGTACGGCGAGACCGCGTCGCCCGGTCGTACGACGTCGGCCGGGCGGGTGCCGATGCCGGACAGCGTGGCGAGCCGGACGGGTGCGGCCCAGAGGTCGCCGAGAAGGCAAGCAGCTTCGTCCAGGTCGGCGGTCGCCGCGGGATCGGTCGACCCGGCGGCCACCATCACGAGCGGCTGGCCCCGGACCGCCCCCGCCGCGACCAACCGGTCGACCTGCGCCTCCGCCAGCAGGAGGTCGGGGCCAAGGGGTCTGCCGAGCTCGACCTGCGCGGCTGCGCCCGCGACGGCGGCGGGCAGGTCGTGCCGGACGTGGTAGCCGGTCGACAGCAGGAGAGGTACGACGACGGCGGGCTCACGCAGCCCTGTCATCACGTCGGCGAAGAGTGGCTCGCAGATCTCGACGTACGACGCGGTGGCGGTCACCCCGAGTCGACGACCGGCAGCTGAGGTGATCTCGGCTGCGACCCGAGTGCCGGCGGGATCCCGGGTGCCGTGGGCGACTGCGACCAGTACCTTCAGGACGCCACCGCCAGCCGGTAGCCGCGCTTGACGACGGTCTGCACGCAACGGGTGCCGAGCGCGGCCCGCAGCCGGGCGACCGCCATCTCGACGGCGTGCTCGGAGCCGGCGGTGCCGGAGGGCAGCGCAGCGAGCAGGTCGCGGCGCGACACCACCGTGCCGGGATTGACCAGCAGCGCCTGGAGCACGGCAGTGGGCGCCGGGGAGAGCTTGACGACCACGCCGTCGACCAGCACGTCGTCGCCGTGCAGGAGCAGCGTGTGCCCGGCGACCTCGAGCGAGGTACCTCCGGCGCGCGAGGGCAGCTCGGTCTCGAGCTGCTTGACCATCGCCGCCAGCCGCGACCGCTCGGGATAGATCGACGGCACGCCCCACATCTCGAACGCGGCTGCCGTGACCGGACCCACGCAGGACGCGATCACGTCGGCCTGGAAGGCACTGATCACGTCGTCGCGGTGCCCGGCCGTCGCGGCCGCCTCCATCATCGCGGCGACCGCGGGCGCGGCGGTGAAGGTGACGGCGTCGACCCCGCCCTCCACGACGGCCTCGACCAGGCCGAACATCGGCTCGAGGTCGTCGGCAGCGTCAACCCGGTAGACGGTCACCGTCGTCACATCGGCACCGAGCCGGCGCAGTGCGTGCGCGGCCATGGACAGCGACTGGCCGTGCTCCTGGACCACGATCCGCAGACCGGTGAGGTCGCGGCCCCGCAGGTGCGCCAGCACGTCCTCGAACTCCTCGGACTCCGGCGCCCACAGCTCGCGGAGCCCGAACCGCCGGAGCGCACCGACGCTCTTGGGTCCGCGCGCCAGGATCTCGGCCTGCGCGAGGTGCGCGACCAGCTCCTCCAGCAGGCCCCAGCGCTCGGCCGCGGTCAGCCAGGACTTCATGCCGATGCCGGTCGTCGCCAGGAAGACGTCGACCGGCGTCGACAGGACGTCCTTGGTCGCCGCGAGCAGAGCGACCTCGTCGATCCGGTTGGGATCCACCGACAGCGCCGGCGCGTGGACCACCTCGGCACCGCGCCGTTCCAGCAGCGCGATCTGCTCCTCGGCACGCCGCGCCGCGGTAACACCCACGGTGAATCCGGCAAGCGGCTGGTCCGGCACGGTCTCCTCCTTCACGGTGTCACGACCTGCGGGCCGCCACTTCCACAACCCCGTCGACCACCTGCACGTCGTACGTCATCACGGCGACGTCGGGATTGTCGGGGTCGTCGAGGCATTGTCCGCTGCGGAGGTCGAACGCCTGCTTGTGCATCGGACTGGCCACGAACGGGACGTCCTCGCCGTCCACCGCCCTGGTGCCGACGATCCCGCGCGCGAGGACCGATGCCTTCGAGAAGGGATCGTAGTTGGACAGGGCGAAGACCTGGTCGTCGAACGTGCGGATGATCGCGACCGCCTCGCCGCCGACGAGGGCGGTCACGCCGCCTTCGCGCTCGATCTGGTCGAGCCGGCAGACCACCTCGCCCATCACGGCGCCCCCACCGGGATGCTGGCGCCGAGCGAGACCGGACCCTTGTCAGCACCGTTGTCGGCGGGGGCGATCTGACCTCTGACCTCCTGGAACGAGATGTTCGGGTCCGGAACGCCGGGCGCGTTGACGAACGACACGAAGCGGGCCATCTTCTCGGGGTCCTCGATGGTGGCCTTCCACTCGTCGAAGTAGGACTCGACGTGCTTGTCCATCGCCGCCTCGAGCTCCTCTCCGAGGCCGAGCACGTCGTCGACGACGACCTCGCGGATCCGGTCTAGGCCGCCTTCGATCGAGTCCATCCAGTACGACGTGCGCTGGAGCCGGTCGGCGGTGCGGATGTAGTACATGAGGAACCGGTCGAGGTAGCCGATCAGCGTCTCCTTGTCGATATCACC
This sequence comes from uncultured Actinomycetota bacterium, assembly GCA_963724275.1. Taxonomy (GTDB): domain Bacteria; phylum Actinomycetota; class Actinomycetes; order Propionibacteriales; family Nocardioidaceae; genus Nocardioides. Next base: position 388,557 of record CAVRUB010000011.1, read on the forward strand.
TGCCAGCAGTTGGGCGTGGGCGGGGATGGCCCCGCCGTTGCCGCAGACGTAGAGGTTCCAGCCCTTCTCGGTGGCGATGATCCCGAAGTCCTTGGACCGTGCCTCCGCGCACTCGCGGGCGCAGCCGGAGACGCCGCCCTTGAGCTTGTGCGGCGAGCGCAGGCCCCGGTAGCGGAGCTCGAGCTCGATCGCGAGGCCGACCGAGTCCTGCACGCCGTACCGGCACCAGGTCGAGCCGACGCACGACTTCACGGTCCGCAGCGCCTTGCCGTAGGCGTGGCCGGACTCCATGCCGGCGTCGACGAGCCGCTTCCAGATGGCCGGCAGGTCCTCCATCCGGGCGCCGAAGAGATCGATCCGCTGGCCGCCGGTGATCTTCGTGTAGAGGCCGAAGTCGCGGGCGACCTCGCCGATCGCGATCAGCTTCTCCGGGGTGATCTCGCCGCCGGGCACGCGCGGCACCACCGAGTAGGTGCCGTTGCGCTGGATGTTGGCGAGGTAGGCGTCGTTGGTGTCCTGCAGCTGTAGGTTGCCCGGGTCGAGCACGTGGTGGTTGAGCAGGCTGGCGAGGATCGAGGCAATGGCCGGCTTGCAGATGTCGCAGCCGCGGCCGGAGCCGTGGCCCTCGATGATGTCGTCGAACCGCGTGTAGCCGTGGATCGCGACGACGTCGAAGAGCTCCTGGCGGGTCAGCCGGAAGTGCTGGCAGAGCGACTTGTCGACCGCCTTGCCGGTGGCGGCGAAGTGGTCCTCGACGATCTTCTTGACAACGACCTTGCACGAGCCGCAGGTCGCGCCGGCGCGGGTGTGGGTGGTGACGCAGGCGGCGTCGACGCAGGGCCCGCCGTCGTTGTGGGTTGCTTCGTCCGAGACCGCTTCCTTGATCGCGGCCTTGGTGACGTCGTTGCAGGAGCAGACCTGCATGTCGTCGGGCAACTCCATCTCCGTGCCGCCGCGGGCGGCCGGGAGGATCAGCTGCTCGGGGTTGTCCGGCAGCTCGATGCCGGTCCGACCGAACCCAGCGACCATCGGGCGGAGGATCCCGTACGCCGTCGCATCGCCGACGAGGACGCCGCCGAGGAGCCGTTTGCCGTCCTCGCTGACGACCAGCTTCTTGTAGACGCCCGAGACCGCGTCCTGGTAGGTCAGCTCGAGCGCACCCTCGGTCTCACCGTGGGCGTCGCCGAACGAGGCGACGTCGACACCGAGCAGCTTGAGCTTGGTGGACATGTCGGCGCCGGTGAACTCACCTCCGCCCTCGAGCAGGCGGTCGACGACGATCTCGGCCATCTCGTAGCCCGGGGCCACCAGACCGTACATCCGGCCCTGGACGGCGGCGCACTCACCGATCGCCCAGATGTGCTCGTCGGAGCTGCGCAGGGACTCGTCGACCAGGACACCGCCGCGGTCGGCGACGTCGAGGCCGGCGGCGCGGGCCAGCGCGTCCCGTGGCCGGATGCCGGCGGAGAACACGACGATGTCGACCTCGAGCGGGTTGCGGTCCTTGAGGACGAGCCGATCGACCCGCCCCCTCTTGTCGCCGAGCACCGCCTCGGTCATCGCGCCGGTGTGGACGGTGAGCCCGAGGCTGCCGATGTGCCGGTTGAGGGTCCGGCCGCCCAGGTCGTCGATCTGGACCGCCATCAGCCGCGGCGCGAGCTCGACGACGTGGGTCTCGACGCCGAGCTGGTGCAGCGCGTTGGCGGCCTCGAGACCGAGCAGGCCACCGCCGATGACGGCGCCGACCTTCGCCTTCCCCTTGGCCCCCTGGCGGCAGCGACGCGGATCGCCTCGAGGTCCTCGATGGTGCGGTAGACGTAGCAGCCCTCGAGATCGTGGCCCGGCACCGGCGGGACGAACGGCGCAGCCCCGGTGGCGAGCACCAGCTCGTCGTAGTGGAGGTCCTCACCTGTGGCGAGGGTGACGATCCGGTGCCGCGGCGAGACCGCGACCACCTCGGTGTTGATCCGCAGGGTGACCCGCGGGTCGTCGTACCGCCCCGACGGGAGATAGCTCAGCGCCTCGGCGCCCACCTCGAAGTAGGACGTCAGCGCTACCCGGTCGTACGCCGGCCGCGGCTCCTCGCCGACGACCGTGATGTCGTAGGTCTCGGTGAGCCCGCGCGAGATCGCGGACTCGACGAAACGGTGACCCACCATGCCGTGGCCGACCACGACGAGCTGCTTGCGGAGGTGCGGTGCCATCACTGGACTCCTTCTGGTGTGAGGCGGGACCGGTCGGCCAGCAGCTGGCGGACGGTCGATGTGCAGCCACCGCAGCCGGTGGTTGCGCGCGTGGTCTCGAGGGCGTCCTCGAACGACGCGCACGCCCGGACGGCGCCGACGGTGACGCCCGCGCAGTTGCAGACCTCCGCGCCCTCGGGGAGCTGGCTCGAAAGGGGCGGAGCGCCCTGGATGTCGGCCAGGAGCAGGTCCCGGGCTCGTTCGGTCCGAGCACGGTCTGCCGGTCGTAGTGCTGGGTGATCAGGCCGATCCGGTTGAGGTCGCCGACCAGGGCGCCGCGCGACGATCACGGCCGTCGCGGATCGACGAGCTTGGCGGTGCGATCCGCGCACCGGGTTGGACACCTCGACGACGTCGCCGCCGCTGAGCGCTACGTGCTCGGGGTCGCCGAGGACGGCGACGTCGAGGTCGGTGGCGCGCAGCCGGGCGACGATACGGGCTGCCGGTCGTACTTGACGCGGCTCGTCGGTCAGGACCGGCGCGCAGGACGCCGGCCTGCTCCCAGGCCGGCGGCACGAAGCCGGTGACCTGGCGGTCGTGCTCTGCGCAGTCGCCGATGGCATGGATGCGCGGGTCGGTCACGCTGGCCAGGCGGTCGTCGACCACGACGCCGCGTCGAACGTCGAGCCCGGCGCGGCGCGCCAGCGCCGTCGACGGCCGGCCGCCGGCGGTGAGGATGACGAGGTCCGTGTCGAGCGGTGAAGCCGGTGTCGAGGCGGAGTGCGCCCGACGTCGGGCCGTCGGCTGAGCCGGATCGCGCGGGCGCCGGTGTAGACGGCGACCCCTAGCTTCTTCAGGTCCCGCGCGAGGATCGCACCGGCGGCGCTGCCGACCTGGCTGCGCAGCAGGTGGTCGCCGCCCTCGACGATCTCGGTGTCGAGACCACGGACGCTGAGTGCCCGCGCGACCTGGAGACCGAGCAGCCCGCCACCGACCACCGCACGGCGGTGCGCGCTGCGGCACGGCGCCGCGGAGGCCGATCAGTCCCGAGGCGGCGACAGTCGTCGCAGGACCGGAAGGCGTGCACCGACTGGTGCAGCGAGCCGTCGATCCTCACCAGGCCGCGGATCGGCGGCAGCGTGGGGATGCTGCCGGTGGCCAGCACCAGCGCGGTCGTACTTGATGACCGGTGCGGTCGACGAGCATCGACCGTCGCCTCGGCCCGCGCTCGATCTCCAGCGACCCGGGCGCCGAGCCGGAGGTCGATGCCGTGCTCGGCGTACCACTCCTGGATCGCGCAAGGCCAGCGCTTCGCGGGTCGTGGGTGCCCTCGAGCACCGCGGACAGCAGGATCCGGTTGTACGGCGGGTGCGGCTCGTCACCGAGCACCGTGACTGTCGGTGGCCGGCATTGCGTGCGATGAGCTCCTCGGCGAGACCGGGCCGCCGCCATGCCGTGCCGCCGACGACCGCCACGGTCCGCGGTCACTGCGCTCACCGCACCGCACGCGGCGCAGACCTTGAACTCGGGCATTCCGCTGGCCGGGTCGAGGGCTGCGTTGGTGAGCCGGTTGACACCGACCCAGTGGAACGGCACGAACACGGTGTCCGGCCGGATCGAGGCGACGACTCGTGCCGGTGCCTTGAGCTCCCCGCGCCGAGTGCGTGACGGCGACAGGCTCGCCGTCGTACGGCACCGATCCGCTGCGGCCAGCATCGGGTGCAGCTCGACGAACGACCCGTCGTCGGGCAGCGTCGCGGACCCGCCGGGTCTGGGCGCCGGACTGGTACTGGGCGAGTACCCGCCCGGTCGTCAGGTGCACGGGGTAACCGGCGTCGACGGGCTCGGCCGGGCCGGCGGTGCTCGACGGCGACGAACCGCGCCCGGCCGTCGGGGTGTGGCGAAGCGAGTCGGCGAAGAGCCGCGGCGTGCCGGGGTGGCCGGCGCGACGGGCACGGCCAGAAGACACCTTGCTCGTCGCGGATACGGTGCATAGGTGATGCCGGCGTAGTCGGCCGCGACCGCCCGACGGACGCGCGGCCGAGCTCGGCGAAGATCTCCTCGGCATCGGTCGAGAACGCGCACCGGCGAACCGAGGCGCGCGGCCAGGGCGGCGATCACCTCGAGGTCGGCTGCGCACGCCCTCCGGGGGCTCCGCGGCCTGCTCGGCGCAGGATGACCCGGCCCTCGAGGTTGGTCATCGTGCCGGTCTCCTCGGCCCACTGCGTGACCGGCAGGACAACGTCGGCGAGCGCCGCGGTCTCGCTCATCACGATGTCGGCGACGACCAGAAGGTCGAGGGCTCGAGGCGAGGCGGTGACGCGCGTGGGACGCGTTGGGTGCCGAGACCACGATGTTGCTGCCGAAGACGAGCAGCGCGCGCGGACCCGCCGGGGTGCCGAGCGCGTCGAGCAGCTCGTACGCCGAGCGGCCCGGCGCCGGGCAGGGTCACGGCGTCGACGCCCCAGACCGCGGCGACGTGCTCGCGCGCGGCGGGGTCGTCGATCATCCGGTAGCCCGGTAGCTGGTCGGCCTTCTGCCCGTGCTCGCGGCCGCCCTGGCCGTTGCCCTGGCCGGTGAGGCAGCCGTAGCCGGCGTGCTCGCTTGCCGGGCATGCCCGAGCGCGAGGGCGACGTCGATCCAGGCCGAGCACGGTGTCAGTGCCCTGCGCGTGCTGCTCCGCGCCGCGGGCGGTGAGCACCATCACCTTGCCGGCGCCGGCGAGCAGGTCGACGCCAGCTCACGCAGCTCGGCACGGCGACGCCCGGTCACCCGCTCGACCCGCTCCGGCCACCAGGCGGCGACCGAGCGCGCGGACCTCGTCCCAGCCGGTGGTGCGCGTCGGCGACGTACTCCTCGTCGACGGCGCCGGCTGCGTCGAGCAGGTGCAGCAGCGCCGAGCGCGAGCGCGCAGGTCGGTGCCGGGCACCGGCTGGAGGAACAGGTCCGCCCGGTCGGCGGTCGGCGGTGCGCCGAGGATCCATCGACGACGAGCCGTGCCGCCGTGCGCGCGGAGCCGGTCGAGGTGGCGCGCCGCCGGTGGCATCGTCTCGGCGAGGTTGGAGCCGACGAGGACGAGCGACGTCGGTCTGCTCGAAGTCGGCGAGCGGGAACGGCAGCCCGCGGTCGACGCCGAACGCGCGGTTGGACGGCCGACGCCGCCGACGACATGCACCAGCGGCCGTTGTAGTCGATCTGGCTGGTGCCGAGCGCGACCCGGGCGAACTTGCCGAGCTGGTAGGCCTTCTCGTTGGTGAGCCCCCCGCCCCCGAAGACAGCCACCGCGTCGGCGCCGTGCGCGTCGCTGCAGCTCACGCAGCCGGTCGGCGAACGAGGTCGAGCGCCTCGTCCCAGGCGGCCGCGCGGAGCTCGCCGGACGCGCGGTCACGCACGAGCGGCGTGGTCGAGCCGCTCGCGGTGGCCGCGTAGCCCGGCTGCGGTCCAGCCCTTGCGGCACAAGGCGCCCTCGTTGACCGGGAACTCCGGCCACGGCTCTGCACCTCGAGCGTCTGCCGACGCGCCCGTAAAGCATCCATCCCGCACTGCAGCGAGCAGTACGGGGCAGTGGGTGTGGGTCATCACGGCTTCAGGTCCATCGGCCGTCGCTCGGCGGCTTCGGCGAGGCTTGCGGAGGTAGTGCCGACTGCGCGCAGGCAGACGGAGAAGGTGACGAGCGCGCAGACGAGGTAGAAGCCTGTGAAGACGACGAACGCGGTCTTGGTCGCGGCCAGCGGGTCGTCGACCCAGGGCGAGCTGAACGCGATCGGGATCAGGAACCCGCCGAGCGCGCCGACGGCGCCGATGATGCCGAGGGCGGCGGACGGCCTCCTTGGTCGCTGTTGACGCAGCGCCGCGTCGCGCTCGGGCGTGCCCGGCGGCCGTCGTCCCGCTCGGCGTCGGTGCGCGAAGATCGCCGGGATCATCTTGTAGGTCGAGCCGTTGCCGATGCCTGTCGAAGGCGAAGACCAGCAGGAAGATGCCCGAGGAACAGCGGGAACCACGTCGGCGTTGGCGTCGACGGCCGTCTGAACCGCATCCGGGAACTGGAACGCCGCCGGGTCGGCCTTGATCGCTTCGAGCGCCTCGGCGTCCGGGGGTGGCGGTAGCGGGTGAGCAGGCTCAGCGTCCAGAGCACGCCGAGCGTGCCGACGAGCATGCCGGCGAAGGCGATCAGGGTGACCTTCGCACCCCCGTACGCGGTCGGCGAGGTAGCCACCGAGCGGCCGCGAGAGCGAGCCGACGACGCGCGCCGAGGAACGCGTAGAACGCGAAGTAGATGCCGATGCCGAGCGACGTCCGGCACCGGCTGCCGCCAGAAGTTGATCTTGATCAGCAGCGGCATCGCGGCGGAGTAGCCGATGAACGAGCCGAAGGTGCCGATGTAGAGGAACGACATCACCCAGGTCTGCTTCTTCCTCAGCACGCTGAGCTGCGCGCTTGGTGTCGGTCTTGGCCGTGCCCAGGTTGTCCATCTTGAAGTACGCCGCGACCGTGGCGACGATCGCGAGGCCGGCGTAGACCCAGGCCGCGCGCTCCAGGTTGATGCCGCTCGCAGACGCCTTGACCAGCCCGAAGATGCCGGCGCCGCCAACGATGACCGGCAGGAAGAACTGGATCAGCGCCACACCGATGTTGCCGCCGGCGGCGTTGAGGCCCAGTGCCGAGCCCTTGAGACGCGAAGGGTAGAAGAAGTTGATGTTCGCCATCGAGCTGGCGAAGTTGCCGCCACCGAAGCCGGCGGTCGCCGCGATCACGCAGAACGCCCAGTACGGCGTACTCGGGTTGGTGACCGCGTAGGCGAAGCCGAGCGTGGGCACGAGGAGGAGCGCGGCGCTGATCATCGTCCAGTTGCGCCCGCCGAACTTGCCGACGGCCAAGGTGTAGGGCACCCGGAGCAGCGATCCGACCAGGTTTGGGATCGCGACCAGGAAGAACAGCTGCTGCGGGGTGAACTCGAAGCCGGAAGCGAGCAGGAAGGCCGAGCTCACGCTCCAGATCAGCCAGACCGAGAAGCCGAGGTGCTCGGCGAAGATCGACCAGATCAGGTTGCGCTTGGCGATCGGCGCGCCAGTCTCGGTCCAGAACTTCTCATCCTCGGGACGCCAGTCATCGATCCAGCGACCGCTGCGCCGCTGGCCGTGCTCGGTCACCGTCTCGGTGCCGCTGGGTGGTGGGGACGTGAGGGTCATGTCGTGCTCCTGTGCTGGGGCATGGGGGCCATCGAATGCACTGATCGTGGAGCTCCGTCGTTTCAGGTCCCGGTGCCTGGCGGCGTCCCCTTCGTCAACTTGTCCTCACGGACTCACGTCCCTCACATGTGTGGCCTGCCTCTCACCGGGCGGTAGCGTGCCGCCGTGATCTGGAACCGCACCGGTGGCAGCGACGACGGTCCGCTCCTCGTCCTGCTGCACGGTCTCGGAGGGACTTCCGAGCTGTGGCGCGGTGTTGAGGAGCTGCTGCCGACCCGCTGGCCCGGCGGCTGGCTGACGGCCGATCTCCCCGGCCACGGACGGTCGCCGCGTGCTGCGTCGTACACCTTCGACGCGCAGGCCGCGCTGGTCGCCGAGGCGCTGCCACCCGACCGCGACCTGGTGCTGCTCGGCCACTCGATGGGCGGCATGGTGGCGCTCGCGCTGGCGGGCTTCCATCCGGGAGTACGACGCGTCGTGGGCTTCTCCATCAAGACCTGGTGGCCGCCGGACCAGGTGGAGGGCATGCGCGGGCAGTCGCGGAAGCCGGCCCGGGTCTTCGCGTCGCGGGAGGAGGCGATCGAACGCTACCTGATGGCGTCCGGCCTGCGCGGCCTCGTCGACCCGGCAGCGCCCGAGCACGAGGCCGGCGTCGTCAAGACCGACGAGGGCTGGCGGATCGCCCAGGACATGGGGACGTTCGACTTCGGCGTACCGGACATGCCCGCTCTGCTGGCAAAGGTCTCCTGCCCGGTCACCCTTGGCCTGGGCTCGGAGGACCGGTTCGTGCGACCGGTCAACTACGAGGAGCTCGGCGTCGACGTGGTGACGTTCGACGGTCTCGGCCACAACCCGCACGTCGAGGATCCGGCTGCGGTCGTGGAGGTGCTCCGGTGAAGCTTCCTCGTCTTGGCCGGCCGAGCCTCGACCCGTACGCCGACCGGTTCGACGTACCTGCTGCAGACGGTCCGATGTCGGTGACGTTCCTCGGCGTGGCGACGCTGCTGCTCGACGACGGCGAGACCCAGGTGCTGACCGACGGGTTCTTCTCGCGTCCTGGCTTGCTGTCGGTGGGGCTGCGTCGGATCGCGCCCGACCGGCAGCGGATCGGGGTGTGCTTGGACCGCGCCGGAGCCGCGCGGGTCCGCGCGGTCGCACCCGTGCACAGCCATTTCGACCACGCAATCGACAGTGCCGTCGTCGCGGAACTGACCGGCGCGCTGCTCGTCGGTGGCGAGTCGACGGCCAACATCGGCCGCGGTGGCCACCTGCCTGAGGACCGGATCCGGGTCGTCGCGAGTGGCGACGAGGTGCAGGTCGGTGCGTTCTCGCTGACCTTCATCGCGTCCGAGCACTGCCCGCCGGACCGGTTTCCGGGCGAGATCACCGACCCCGTCGTACCGCCCGCCAAGGTCGGGGCCTACAAGTGCGGCGAGGCCTGGAGCATCCTCGTCGAGCACGCGAGCAGCCACCGGCTGCTGATCCAGGGCAGCGCCGGGTACGTCGAGGGCGCGCTCGCCGGCCGGCAGGCCGAGGCGGTCTACCTGGGCATCGGCCAGCTCGGCAAACAGGATCCCGAGTACATGGCGGCGTACTGGGAGCACACCGTGCGTGCCGTCGGCGCCCGCCGCGTGGTCCTCATCCACTGGGACGACTTCTTCCGTCCGCTCGACGAACCGCTGCGCGCGCTCCCCTACCTCGGCGACGACCTCGACGCGACCATGCGGGTGCTGATGCCGCTGGCGGAGGAGGACGGCGTCTCGTTGCACTTCCCGACCGTCTGGGCGCGCGAGGACCCGTGGGCCAGCGAGTCACCGCCGGTGGTCGAGTAGCCCGAGCCTCGACCACCGCGACCGACCGTTCGTCGCGCCGTACCGACCGTTTGTCGACAGCGGCTCCCCGCTCGGCGCGCAGCCTGCCCGGACCCCTGCCGACGGGGTAGCACCCCCTCCTAGCGTCCCGACCCGGTGCCGGTGACGGCCGTCACTTTCCTTTCTCTGGAGGTCCCCGTGTCCCACGACATCGCTCACCAGCAAGCCGAGCCGCATGATCCGGTCTACGACCAGCTCCATGCCTCGGCAGAGTTCGAGCTGCTCCGGCGTCGCTATCGCGGCTTCGTCTTTCCCGCGACCGTTGCGTTCCTGAGCTGGTACCTGCTGTACGTCGTCCTGTGCAACTGGGCCGGTGACTTCATGGCCATCAAGCTGGTCGGCAACATCAACGTCGCGCTGGTCCTCGGCCTGTCGCAGTTCGCCACCACGTTCCTGATCGCGTGGATCTACAGCCGGTACTCGACCGCGAAGCTCGACCCGCTCGCCCGCGAGCTCGACGAACGGTTCGTCGCGCTCGAGGGCAAGTCGTCACGAGGGACCGGGAGCCACTGATGGACGAGCAAGTTCTCACCACTGTCCTGTTCCTCGCCGTCGTCGCGCTGACGATCGCCATCACGTTCTGGGCGAGCCGCCAGAACAGCGGGACCAACGACTTCTACGCCGGCGGTCGCTCCTTCTCCGGTTTCCAGAACGGGCTGGCGATCGGCGGCGACTACATGTCGGCCGCATCGTTCCTCGGTATCTCCGGCGTCATCGCGCTGTCCGGGTACGACGGGTTCCTCTACTCGATCGGCTTCCTCGTCGCGTGGCTGGTCGCGCTGCTGCTCGTGGCAGAGATGCTGCGCAACTCCGGTCGCTACACGATGGCCGACCAGCTCGCCTACCGGATGCGGCAGCGTCCCGTCCGGATGGCGGCGGCCACGTCGACCGTGGTCGTCTCGATCTTCTACCTGCTCGCGCAGATGGTCGGCGCGGGCGCACTCGTCGCCCTGCTCCTCGGTGTGGACGACCAGTTCGTCAAGAACATCGTCATCCTCGGTGTGGGTGCGTTGATGATCTTCTACGTCACGGTCGGCGGCATGAAGGGCACGACCTGGGTGCAGATCGTGAAGGCCGTGCTGCTGATGGCCGGCTCCGCGCTGATCGTCGTCCTCGTGCTGGCGAAGTTCGACTTCAACCTCTCCGACCTGCTCGGCGGTGCGGCCAGCAACTCCGGCCACGGCAGTGCGTTCCTCGAGCCCGGCTTGAAGTACGGCGCAACGCTCACCAGCAAGCTGGACTTCCTCAGCCTCGGTATCGCGCTGGTGCTCGGCACGGCGGGGCTGCCGCACATCCTGATCCGCTTCTACACGGTGCCGACCTCGCGGGACGCCCGGAAGTCGGTGCTGTGGGCGATCGCCCTGATCGGCGTCTTCTACCTGTTCACCCTGGTGCTGGGCTTCGGCGCCGCGGCGCTGCTCGACACCAGCACGCTGGACGCGTCCGGCAACCTGGCCTCGCCCAAGCTGGCGGAGGCGGTCGGCGGCGGCGCCGGCTCGACCGGAGGCGCGATCCTGCTCGCACTGATCGCGGCAGTCGCCTTCGCGACCATCCTCGCGGTGGTGGCAGGACTGACGTTGACGTCGTCGTCCTCGGTGGCCCACGACATCTACAACAGCGTGATCCGGAAGGGACAGGCGACCGAGAAGGAGGAGATCCGGATGACCCGGATCGCCGCCGGGGTGATCGGCGGTATCGCGATCCTCCTCGCGATCCCTGCCCAGAGCCTGAACATCGCCTTCCTGGTGGCACTGGCGTTCGCCGTGGCGGCGTCGGCCAACCTGCCGGCGATCGTCTACAACATGTTCTGGCGCCGGTTCAACACCCGCGGGGCCGTCTGGAGCATCTACGGCGGCCTGATCTCGGCGGTCGGCCTGGTCATCTTCTCGCCGGTCGTGTCCGGCAAGGGCGAGGACCCGGTCACCGGCAAGAGCCTGTCCCTGCTGCCGACCAGCATCGACATCTCGTGGTTCCCGTTCGAGAACCCCGGCATCGTGTCGATCCCGCTGGGCTTCTTCTTCGGCTGGCTCGGGACGGTCACGTCCAAGGAGCCGACGGCTGAGGAACGGTTCACCGAGCTCGAGGTCCGCGCGCTCACCGGCGCCGGCGCCGAGCAGGCCGTCAAGCACTAGCCGCGAAGGTCGAGGAGGCCGTCAAGGCCCGTCACGAGACCGCAGACCGCCGTCTCAGGTGCGTCCGGTCTCGTGACGGTCGCCAGAGCGACCTCCTCGACCTACGGCAATACGTCCTAATGTGGTGCACGCACCCCACGACCCCAGGAGAGACCCGTGACGACCGATCAATCGTCCACCGCAGAGACCCTTGCCAACCTGTCCAGGGAGGATCGTCGCTTCGAGCCCCCGGCCGAGCTCGCCGCGAACGCGAACGTGACCGCGGATGCCTATGAGCGGGCCGCGAAGGACCCGTTGGCGTTCTGGGCGGAGCAGGCCGAGCGGCTGAGCTGGGCCGAGCGTTGGGACACGGTCCTCGACGACTCGTATCTGCCGTTCTACAAGTGGTTCACCGGCGGCAGGCTCAACGCGTCGTACAACTGCGTGGACCGGCACGTGGAGGCGGGCAGGGGTGACAAGGTCGCGCTGCACTGGGTGGGCGAACCGGAGAACGACACCCGCGACATCACCTACGCGCAGCTCAAGGACGAGGTGTCCCAGGCCGCGAACGCATTGACCGGGCTCGGTGTCTCCGAGGGAGACCGGGTCGCGATCTACATGCCGATGATCCCCGAGGCGATCGTCGCGATGCTGGCCTGTGCGCGGATCGGTGCACCGCACACGGTGGTGTTCGGCGGGTTCTCCGCCGATGCGCTGGCGTCGCGGATCGACGACTGCCAGGCGAAGGTGGTCATCACCTCCGACGGCGGCTACCGGCGCGGTGCGCCGTCCGCCCTCAAGCCGGCGGTCGACGAGGCCCGCACCAAGACCGACCGCGTGGAGAAGGTGCTGGTCGTGCGTCGTACGGGCCAGGACCTCGACGCCTGGGACGACGACGTGGACGTGTGGTGGCACGACGTCGTCGACACCGCGTCGACCGAGCACACACCCGACGCGTTCGACGCCGAGCACCCGCTCTACGTCATGTACACCTCCGGGTCCACCGGGAAGCCGAAGGGCATCCTGCACACCACCGGCGGCTACCTGGTCGGCGCCGCGTACACCCACCACGCGGTGTTCGACCTCAAGCCCGACGACGTCTACTGGTGCACCGCCGACATCGGCTGGGTCACCGGCCACAGCTACATCGTCTACGGACCGCTGGCCAACGGCGTGACGCAGGTGCTCTACGAAGGCACGCCGGACAGCCCCGAGCGCGGCCGGTGGTGGCAGATCATCGAGCAGTACGGCGTCTCGATCTTCTACACCGCCCCCACCGCGATCCGCTCCTTCATGAAGCAGGGCGCCGACATCCCGGAGCGCTCGGACATGTCGAGCCTGCGGATCCTCGGGTCGGTCGGTGAGCCGATCAATCCCGAGGCCTACGTGTGGTACCGCAAGACCATCGGCGGCGACCGCACCCCGGTGGTCGACACCTGGTGGCAGACCGAGACCGGCGCGATCATGATCAGCCCGCTGCCCGGGGTGACCTCCGGCAAGCCAGGGTCGGCGATGACCGCGATCCCCGGCATCGCCGCCGACGTCGTCGACGACGACGGCAACCCCGTGCCCAACGGGTCCGGCGGCTACCTCGTCGTCACCGCTCCGTGGCCCTCGATGCTGCGCACGCTGTGGGGCGACGACGACCGCTACGTCGACACCTACTGGGCCCGGTTCAAGAAACAGGGCTACTACTTCGCCGGTGACGGCGCGAAGAAGGACGAGGACGGCGACATCTGGGTCCTCGGCCGCGTCGACGACGTCATGAACGTCTCGGGCCACCGGCTCTCCACCACCGAGATCGAGTCCGCTCTCGTCTCCCACCCCAAGGTCGCCGAGGCCGCGGTCGTCGGCGCCACCGACGAGGACACCGGCCAGGCCGTGTGTGCGTTTGTCATCCTGCGCGAAGACGCCGGCGACGGCGGACCCGAGATCGTCCAGGAGCTGCGGCAACACGTCCGCAAGGAGATCGGCCCGATCGCCACCCCGCGCCAGATCATGGTCGTGCCCGAGCTGCCCAAGACCCGCTCCGGCAAGATCATGCGCAGACTCTTGCGTGATGTCGCCGAGCACCGCGAGGTCGGCGACGTCACCACCCTCGCCGACAGCTCGGTGATGGACCTGATCTCCAAGGGGATGGGCCCGGGCTCCGAGGACTGACCACCGGGCGATCGCGCCGGGCCGTCGTGGCTGCAGCACGAGCTCGGGCCGGGTGGGTGCGACGCTGAACCCCAGCCGCTCTCGGAACGTGTCTGTGGGTGGGGAGGTGTCATGCCGGAAGACCTGGCTGTCGTGATGCGGCAGCTGCACGACGAGCACGCGAGCGCGCTGTGGACGTTCTGCTTGCACCTCACCGGCAACGACCGGACCCGCGCCGAGGACGTCACGCAGGAGACGCTGCTGCGTGCGTGGCGCAACGCCGCCGTTCTCGAGGAGTCGCGCGGCTCGGTCCGGTCCTGGCTGTTCACCGTCGCGCGCAACATCGTGATCGACGAGTGGCGGTCGAAGCGCAGCCGCAAGGAGATCCCGACCGACGACCTGGCGGAGTTCTCGGGCAGCGAGGACCGCACCGACCAGCTGCTGCTCTCATGGGTCGTCGCGGACGCGCTCACCCAGCTCTCGCAGGAGCACCGTGCCGTGCTGCTGGAGTGCTACTACCGCGGCCGGTCCGTGGCGGAAGCCTCCCGGAGTCTGGGGATCCCGGAGGGCACGGTGAAGTCGCGCACGCACTACGCGCTTCGGGCCCTGCGGTTGTCCCTGGAAGAGCTGGGGGTGAGCCAATGACCTGCCGGTTCGCCACCCTCGACGCCGCTTACGTGCTGGGCTCTCTGGGACCGGCGGAGCGCGCGGACTACGAGCGCCATCTTCGCGAGTGCGAGGAGTGCGCCCGATCGGTCCGCGAGCTCGCGGGGCTGCCCGGCCTGCTCGCGCGAGTGCCCGCCGACGTGCTCGAGCCGAGTCGCCACGGCGAACCCGTGCCGGCCACCCTCCTGCCCGGACTGGTCGCTGCCGCCGAGCGGCACCAGCGTCGCCGGACCGCCCGCACGGCGCTGCTCGCCGCGGCCGCGGTGGCGGTGATCGCCGGCAGCTCCGCCCTGGTCGCCGCGTCGCTGGACGGTGACGAGCAGTCCGTCTCGAGCCCTCCGGCGGCGGTCGAGACCACAGCGCCGCCACAGCAGATGTCGGCCGTCGGTGGCGGGCGATCGACGGGCTGGGTCTCACTGACGCCGTCGGCGACGGGCACGCGGCTCGATCTCACCTGCGTCTACCGCAGCGACTACGGCGGAGGCGGTCACGCCTACACCTACAAGCTCGTCGTCATGACCACCGACGGCCTGGTCGATGAGGTGGAGAAGTTCAAGGCGGGCTCGGGAGAAGAGGTCCACGTCACCGCCGATACCGCGGCCGCTCCGGACGCGATCAAGTCCGTCGAGGTCCGGAACTCCTACGGCGACGCGATCCTGCGGCTGAGGCCCTGACCTCAGCCCTCGGACGGCCCGAACGCAGTCAGCAGGCGGTCGCGGAGCTCCGACATCGGCCACACCGCCGCGTCAGCGGGCGGCAGCAGACCGGGCGACCAGTCCCAGTCGGCGATCCGCCGTACGACGTCGCGGTCCTGCGCGATCACCGTGACCGGCACGTCGTGGCCGGCGTCGTCGCCGCTGACCCACGCATGCGGCTCGTGGTCACCGAGCACCACCAGCACCCGGTCGGGGTCGGGGTAGGTCTCGAGGAAGGACACCAAGGTCTCCCAGGAGTACTGGATCGAGTCGCCGTAGAGCTGCTGCACCCGCTCCGGGTCCGCCTCCTGGTCCACCGGCCTGGCGTCCTCGGTCGTACCGTCGAAGACGGAGCCGTCACCGACCTCCTCCCACGGCACCTGCGGCGGCGGCGGGGTCCACGGGTGGTGGCTGGAGATCAGGTCGATCTCCGCGAAGACCGGCGGCCCGCCGGGGGTGAGCTCCTCGCGGCGGAAGTGCTCGAGGGTGTACTGGTCCGGCACCGGGGCGTAGCCGAACTCCGGGCCGGCGTAGCCGACGTTCCGCGAGTCGTAGATGTGGTCGAACCCGTAGAAGGCCGAACCCTCCGGCCAGTCCTCGGTGTTGGCCGGCACGTCGAAGACGGTGCGCCAGCCGGCCCTCGCGAACGCGCTGGTGAGGGTGAGCCGGTCGCTCTCCAGCAGCTGCCCGTAGCGCCGCTCGCTGTCGACCCACAGCCCCGACTGCGCAGTGCCGTGCGCCAGCCAGCTCGCCGCGCCGAACGTGGGTGACGTGAGGTAGCCGCTGCGCGTGGCATAGCCGGACGCGCCGAGCCTCCGCGTCCCGTCGACCAGGACCTCCTCGACGCCCGGTGAGTACGACGACCCGCGGGTCGCGCTCCGGCCGTAGCTCTCGACGAAGACGAGGAGCACGTCCTTGCCGCGCAGACCGGTCAGCAGCTGGTCGTCGGGGACCTCGGCAAAGCGGTCGGCCTCGATCTGCACGGCGAAGTCGTCGCCGTCGGCAAGCCCCGCCCGGACCAGGTCCACCGTGTCCACCGCGAGCCCGGCGGCGCCGGAGGCCGCGACCGGTGCCCCGCCCCCGACCTGGAGGCCGGCCACGGAGCAGACCACCCAGACGGTGCCCAGCGCCACCAACCCACGCACCGCCCCGGTCCGGTGGTCGCCGACGACCCGTGCCACCCGCACCGCGGAGCCGGCGAGGGCGACGACCACCACGCCTATCAGCACCACCACGCCGACCGCGGCCAACCGCGACGGGAGGTCCCCGATCGAGTCACCGAGCACGCCGATCCCCGAACCGAAGTAGCCCCAATCGCCCAACGGGTCGAACGGGCGGTCCAGCACCATGTCGAAGCCGGCGTTGACGATCCGGAGCACGAGCAGGATGCCGGCGGCCGCGCCGAAACCGGCGGCAGCCCAGACCCGCACGCGGCGCGGCAGCAGGAGCGCGACCGCCACCAGGACCAGCCCCTCGAGGGGGATCCGCAGCAGGTCGCCCGGGGTCAGCCCGGCAGCGGGATCCGGTAGCGCCAGTGCGACCCAGACACCGACGAAGGCGGCGGCCGTGACGACCGCGGGCCGCACCAGCGGCCCGGTCGGCGCCGGTTCCGGGAGTGGCGGAAGCGGCTCCACTCGCTCCCGCCACAGGTCACGGACGTCCCGTGCGAAGGACTGGACGAGCAGCGCGAGGGCGAGTGCCAGCGCTGCTCGGGCGACGAACGGCGGGAGCAGATCTGATGCCGCAGCCGTGAGGACGATGCCCTGGACGGCGGCTACGACCCTTGCGGTGTAACGCGGTGGAAGTGGCCGCCGGAGGAATGGGAGTACCCAGCTGACAGCGACGTAGACGTACCGGATCGCCCCGATCGTCAGCACCCACCACCCGGCCTCGGGCGCGACGTACACGCTGAGGACCGCGATCAGGAACGCGTCGACCTCCATGTCGAACCGGGCGCCCAACGGCGTCGCCGTCCCCGTCCAACGGGCCACCCGGCCGTCCACCCCGTCGAGCACCAGCCCGGTCGCGGCGAGCGCGACGACCACCGCGACCGGGCTGTCCGCGAGGTAGGAGTCGGCGGTCAGACCCGCCACGCCGCAGGCGAGGACGGCCCGGGTCGCGGTGATCCGACCCGCCGGCCCGAGGCCCGCCAGCCGGTGCCGGGCCAGCGCCCCGTCGAGCAGCACGGCGAGCCCGGCGCCGCACAGGAGGCCGGTCGCCCAACCGACCGGACCGAGCCCCACCGCGGCGTCGAGTCCCGCGAGCAGCGCGAGCACACCGGCGGCGACCACCACCGGTCCGAGGACACGTCCTGGCTGAACCCGATCCACCGCGCCTCCGTGAGTAGGGGTAACAGGGATACGGTGCCGGAATCGGTCCGGTTCAGGAAGCCGGGCGTGAGGAGGCCGCTGACGGTGCGTGAAGCACGTGCGTTCTGGCTGGCCGAGCCGGGGCGCGGTGAGATCCGGACCGAGCCGTTGCGCGCTCCAGGTCCGGACGAGGTGCTCGTGCGCGCCCTGCGGTCCGGGGTCAGCCGCGGCACCGAGACGCTGGTGTTCCGCGGCGGCGTGCCGACCGACCAGCACCAGGCGATGCGGGCGCCGTTCCAGGACGGCGACTTCCCGGGGCCGGTGAAGTACGGCTACCTCAGCGTCGGCGTCGTCGAGGAAGGACCTGCCGCCCTGGTCGGGCGCCGCGTCTTCTGCCTGCACCCGCACCAGACGGCGTACGTCGTCCCGGCCGCCGCGGTCACACCCGTGCCGGACGCGGTGCCCTCGGGGCGCGCCGTGCTCGCGGGCACCGTGGAGACGGCGGTCAACGCCGTCTGGGACGCGGCCCCGCTCCTCGGTGACCGGATCGCCGTCGTCGGTGCAGGGATGGTCGGCTCGTGCGTGGCTAGGCTGCTCGGACAGATCCCGGGCACCCGGGTGACGCTCGTCGACCCCGAGCCGACCCGTGCGGAGGTCGCCGGCGCCCTCGGGGTCGGCTTCGCTGCACCCGCGGACGCACCCGGCGGCTGCGACCTGGTCGTCCACGCCAGCGCCACCTCCGCCGGACTCCAGCGATCCCTCGAGCTGCTGGCGCCGGAGGGCACCGTCCTCGACGTCAGCTGGTACGGCGACCGCTCGGTCACGATCCCGCTCGGCGGCGCCTTCCACTCCTCACGGCTCACGATCCGGGCCAGTCAGGTGGGCGCCGTCTCCCCTGCCCGGCGGAGCCAGCGCAGCTCCGCGGACCGGCTCGGACTGGCGTTGGAGCTGCTCGCCGACCCGGCGTTCGACGTGCTGCTCACCGGTCGTTCCCCGCTGGCCGACCTGCCCGCGGTGCTTGCCCGGCTCGCCGACGGCGACCGCACCACCCTCTGTCACACCATCGACTACGAGGAGTCCCATGAGTCCTGAGTTCCGGGTGACCGTGCGCGACCACATGATGGTCGCCCACAGCCTGCGCGGCGAGGTCTTCGGGCCCGCGCAGCAGCTGCACGGCGCGACCTTCGTCGTCGACGCGACGTTCGTCGCGACCGACCTGGACGGCTCGGGAATCGTGGTCGACATCGGCCGAGCTACCGAACACCTCAAGGCGGTGCTCGCCGACCTCACCTACCGAAACCTCGACGACGTCGAGGAGCTGTCCGGGCTCGTCACCACGACCGAGGTCCTCGCCCGGGTGGTCGCCGACCGGCTCGCGGACCGTGCCCACACCGGTGGCCTCGGCCGACCGGCGGACCAGCTCTCGGGCATCGAGGTCACCCTGCGGGAGTCCCACGTCGCGTGGGCGAGCTACCGGCGGCCACTGTGAGCGGCGCCCCGATCGAGTTCGTCGTCCCCGACGGGATCGACGACCCGACGCATCCCAGTGGCGGCAACCGCTACGACCGGCGGGTGATCGAGGCGCTCTCCGCCACGGGCCGCGTGGTGCGGGAGCACCCGGTCGGAGGTCCGGCCGATCTCAGCGACCTGCTGGCCGAGCTGCCGGACGATGCGGTGGTCGTGGTCGACGGCCTGGTGGGATCGGTCGCGCCCGGCGTCCTGGTCCCGGCCTCCCACCGGCTCTGCGTCGTCGTGCTCCTGCACATGCCGTTCGCCGAGGCCTCTCCCGAGGAGTCGGTACGGCAGGCCGAGCGAGCCACGCTCGAGGCCGCATCCGCCGTGGTGACGACCAGTGCCTGGGCCCGCGCCTGGGTCCTCCGTCACCACGGGCTGTCCCCGGAGCGGGTGCGGGTGGCCACACCGGGCGTCGACCCGGCCCCTGCGGCGCGGGCGCTTCCCTCCCGGCGGGCGGCTCATCTGCCTGGCCGCGGTGACCCGGGGCAAGGGTCATGACATCCTCCTTGCTGCGCTGGCCCGGCTCACCGACCTCGACTGGTTCCTCACCTGCGTCGGTGCCTTGGACCTCGACCCGGACTTCGTCTCCGAGCTGACCGAGCTGGCCGAGCGATCCGGGCTCGCCGATCGCGTGGATCTCGCCGGACCCCTGAGCGGCAACGCGCTCGACATCCTCATGTCGAGCACCGACCTCCTGGTGTCCGCCTCGCACCGCGAGTCCTACGGCATGGCGGTCACCGAGGCGCTGGCGCGTGCCGTGCCGGTCGTCGTCACGGACGTCGGTGGCCACCACGAGGCGGTGGGTCCTGCAGCGCTCGGCCATCCCCCCGGGCATCCCGCCGGCGACTCCGGCTGCCGATCCGCCGGCGTCCTGGTGCCGCCGGACGACCCGGACCGGCTCGCATCCGCCCTGCGCAGCTGGCTGACCGACCGCGAGGAGAGGCGGCGGCTCCGGGCGGCTGCCGCCAGCCGGCGGACCACCCTCGGGACCTGGGCCGACACCGCGCACGCGCTCGCCGTCGCGGTCGACGCGGCGGCGGCGAACCCCATCACGAACCGGCACCGCTCGCCCGACACCACACCCGCAGGCCGATGATCAGAGCTGCAATCACCACCACGAACCGCTGGGCCTGGGTGCGGCTCCTGGGCGGCCTCGCCATCCTGGGTGTGCTCGCGGTCCGGCTGGGCGCGGAGCCCTTCGTGGAGGGCATCCGGAGCACGGACGCGACCACGGTCCTGGTGGCGCTCGTGGTGACCGCGGGCACCACCTGGTGCTGCGCGTGGCGGTGGAGCCTGCTGTCCGGACGGCTCGACGTCGCGGTGCCGGTACGCACGGCCTACCGCCGCTACTACCGGTCCCAGCTCCTCAACGCCACGCTCCCCGGCGGGATCCTCGGTGACGTCCACCGTGGGATCGACCACGGCCGCTCCTCGGGGGCGCTCGGTCGGGGACTGCGGTCGGTGGTGTGGGACCGCGCCTCCGGACAGGCCGTGCAGGTCGCCCTCTGCGTGGTCGCGCTGCTCCTGCTGCCCGCCGCGGTCCGGTCCGACGTCGGGTGGCTGCTGGTGGCGGTGGTGGCGGTGCTCGTCGTGCTCGCTGTGGTCCTTCCCGCTCGAGTACGACGCCCGGTGGCCGCCGAGCTCCACGCCGTCGTCGCCACCCGCGAGGTGCTTCCGCAGGTCGTCCTGGCCTCGGCGTTGGCCGCTGCCGGCCACGTGGTCATCTTCGTCGTCGTCGCCCGCTCGGTCGGCGTGACCGCACCCCTGCCCGAGCTGGCCGCGCTCGGCCTGGTGGTGCTCGTCGCGTCCGCGCTGCCGCTGTCCGTCGCCGGATGGGGCCCGCGCGAGGGCGCGGCCGCGTGGATCTTCGGTGCCGCCGGCCTCGGCACCGCGGCCGGGCTCAGCGCCGCGGTCGCCTTCGGAGTGGTGTCGCTCGTGGCCACGCTTCCCGGCGTGCTGGTCCTCCGCGGCCGGACCCCGACCGCCGGCAGGTCCCTGGACCCCTCCGCCGTGGAGGCCGCTCGTGGCTGACCGTCCCTACACCCTGCTCAGCTGCAGCATGTCGCTGGACGGCTACCTCGGCGGCGCCACCGACGCGCGGCTGCTGCTCTCCAACGACGCCGACTTCGACCGGATCGACGAGGTGCGGGCCGGCTGCGACGCGATCCTGGTGGGCGCGGCCACGGTCCGGAAGGACAACCCCCGGCTGCTCGTCAGGGAGGCCCGCCGCCGCACCGCGCGGGCGGCGGCCGGGTTGCCCACCTCCCCGGCGAAGGTGACGGTCACCGCTCGCGGCGACCTGGACCCGCACGCCAACTTCTTCACCGCGGGCGACAGCGAGAAGCTCGTCTACTGCAGCACCGAGGCCGTGTCGGCGGCGCGGGGACGGCTGGGCCCGGTCGCCACGGTGATCGACGCCGGCCGCGCGTCTCGCCGGATCGGCCGTGTCGGCGAGGACCTGCACGACCGCGGCGTCCGTCGGCTGATGGTCGAGGGCGGCGGGACGATGCACACCCAGTTCCTCACCGGCGGGTTGGCCGACGAGCTCCAGCTGGTGGTCGCGCCGTTCTTCGTGGGCGACTCCCGCGCCCGGAGGTTCGTCGACGACGGGCGGTTCCCGTGGCGCCCGGACCACCGCGCGCACCTGGTGGAGACCCGCGCGATCGGCGACGTCGTACTCCTGCGCTACGCGCTCTCGGACCGGTTCTCGGACTGACCTACGGACTCGCCATCGGTCTGGTCGTCGGTCTGGTCATCGGTCTGGTCGTCGGCCTGGCCCGGACGGCTGGAGGCCACCAGGAGCAGCAGCACACCGACCACCGCCGCCACCAGCGAGGCGACCAGGGTGCCCAGCTTGGCTGCCTCGGTGAGCGCGGCCGAGCCGGGGAAGGACAGGCCGGCGATGAACAGCGACACCGTGAACCCGATCCCGGCGACCGCACCGACCCCGGTGATCTGCGCCCAGCTCGTGCCCGCGGGCAACCGGGCCAGGCCGGTGCGGACCGCGATCAGGCAGGCGAGCAGGATGCCGACCGGCTTGCCGACGACCAAGCCGGCAGCGATCCCGAGCCCGACCGCCGTCGTCGCCGCATCACCGAAGACGCCGCCGCCGAGGTCGACGCCCGCGTTGGCGAGCGCGAAGATGGGAAGCACGAAGTACGCCGACAGCGGGTGCAGGTGGTGCTGGAGCCGTTCGACCACGGGCACCGACTCGACCACGAGGAAGCGCAGCCGGTGCACCTCGTCGGGATCGAGCTCGCGGTCGGCGAGCGCCTGCTGGGCGTAGTCGCGCGCGACGTCCGGCTTGAGCAACGCGGACGCCGGCGTCAGCAGGCCGAGCGCGACGCCGGCCAGGGTGGCGTGCACCCCGGACTCGAGAAGGGCGAACCAGACGCCGGCACCGACCACGACGTACGCCGGGATCAGCCAGACCCTCAGCAGCCGCATGAGGACGACGACCAGCAGCCCGAGGAGAGCGGCAGCGAGCCACCAGAGGTTGACGTCGGCGGTGTAGAACACCGCGATCACCACGATCGCGCCGATGTCGTCGACGATCGCGAGGGTGAGCAGGAACAGCCGGGCGGACGACGGGATCCGGCGGCCGAGCAGTCCCAGCACGCCCACCGCGAAGGCGATGTCGGTCGCCATCGGGATGCCCCAGCCGGCGCCGGTGTCACCCCCGCCCGCGATCGCCACGTAGATGAGCGCCGGTACCGCCATGCCTCCGACGGCGGCCGCGATCGGCAGCGCGGCGGTCCGTGGATCGTGGAGGTCTCCGGACGCCAGCTCGTACTTGATCTCCAGGCCGACGACGAAGAAGAAGATCACCATCAGTGCGTCGTTGACCCAGTGCTGGAGGCTGCCGTCGACCTGGAAGGACCCGATCTCGAAGCTGACGTGCAGGTGCCAGAACTCGTAGTACGACTCCGACCACGGCGAGTTCGCCCAGATCAACGCCGCCGCGGCGGCGAGCAGCAGCAGCACCGAGCCCGCCGACTCGACGCGGAGGAACTCGCGCAACGGGCGGGCGACGTACCGCGCCAGGGCACGGTCGCTCTCGGTGAGCACCGGGCCGGCCCGCCAGAGGTCGTCCGACCGACCTCGCGGGTTGGATGGTGAGTGGTTCACGGCGGCGGGACCTCGCATCGGTCGGTGTCAGGGGACGCTGGCTTCGTGCCGACCAGACTTCCCGGCTCACCTGGATGGGATCCTAGTGGCCGCGGTGTTCCGCCTTCGGTAGGGTCGCTCACATGGCTGTCGAACCGCTCCGCGAAGAGCCCACGATCGGACGTCTCGTCAAGGACGCCCAGACCGAGTTCTCCACGCTGATGCGCAAGGAGATCCAGCTCGCGAAGTCCGAGCTGAAGGTGAGCTTCACGGCCGGAGGACTCGGCAGCGTGCTGCTGCTCGCCGCCGTCTTCTTCCTGGTGCTGTTCATCATCATCTTGTCGGTGGCCGCCGCCTACTTCATCAACTGGGACGGCGAGGGCCTGTCGCTGCACTGGGCGTTCCTCATCGTCGCCGGCTTCTGGCTCCTGGTGGCTTCGGTGTGCATCCTGGTCGGGATCAGGAAGCTCAAGCAGGTCAAGGCGCCCGAACGCGCGATCGAGCAGGGACGAGAGATCCCGCGCGCGCTCAAGGGCCAGTCGTGACCCTGTCCTAGGGGGACATGAGATGACACGGCAACCGGCGGTCGCCGGACGTGCGGAGCAGCTGCTCGGCTCGTCGGTCGTCTCGACCGCGCCGGTCGCCGGGGGTGACGTCTCCAGCGCGGTGAAGC
The DNA here is from genome assembly GCA_963724275.1 of uncultured Actinomycetota bacterium. Lineage (GTDB taxonomy): Bacteria > Actinomycetota > Actinomycetes > Propionibacteriales > Nocardioidaceae > Nocardioides. The sequence goes on from CAVRUB010000011.1 coordinate 412,015, forward strand.
TGCGGCTGTCGAGCGGCCGCACCGCCTTCCTCAAGTCGCTCACCCAGGCGCCGCCGCACTTCTTCGAGCGGGAGGCGGCCGGCCTGCGCTGGCTGGCCGAGGTCGACGACGGCGTCTCCACCCCCGACGTGCTCGCCGTCGACTCCGACTGCCTGATCCTGGGCTGGGTCGAGACCACCCGCCCGGGACAGGACGCCGCGTCCGCCTTCGGCCGGGCCCTGGCCCGCACCCATCTCGCCGGCGCCCCGGTGTGGGGTGCGGACGCCGACGGCTACATCGGCCGGCTGCCGCTGGCCAACGAGCCGCTGCCCACCTGGGCGGAGTTCTACGTCGAGCGGCGGATCACGCCGTACCTCAGGGTCGCTCGCGACAAGGGCCTGGTCGCCCCCGCCGATGCCGAGCTGATCGAGCGTGCCGCCGCCCGCGTCGCGGAGATCGTGCCCGACGAGCCGGCGGCACGACTGCACGGCGACCTCTGGAACGGCAACGTGCTGTGGGGCCAGGAGGACCGCGTCGTCGTCATCGACCCGGCGGCGTACGGCGGCCACCGCGAGGTGGACCTCGCGATGCTGACTCTCTTCGGCCTGCCGCAGCTGCCCCACGTGATGGCGGCCTACGACGAGGTCGCGCCCCTCGGCGACGACTGGCAGGAGCGGCTCGGCATCCACCAGCTCTTCCCGCTCGTCGTGCACGCCTGCCTGTTCGGCGGGGGCTACGGCGCGCGGGCCGCCAACGTTGCGCAGCGGTACCTGTAGCGCGAAGCGCGCTCTCAGCCACCGCTCAGCCGGATTGGGCATCATGGGGGCGTGTCCCAACGCGCCTCGAACCTGCCCCGTGTCCTCGTCGTCGACGACGATCGCGCGGTGCGGGAGTCCCTCCGGCGCTCCCTGGAGTTCAACGGGTACGACGTCCACCTGGCCGGTGACGGGGCCGAGGCGCTCGCCGGCATCGGCTCCGTCGCGCCCGACGTGGTCGTGATGGACGTGATGATGCCGCGGCTCGACGGCCTCGACGCGACCCGTGCGCTGCGGGCGGCCGGCAACGACGTACCCATCCTCGTGCTCACCGCCCGTGACGCCGTCGGAGACCGGGTGGAGGGCCTCGACGCGGGCGCCGACGACTACCTGACCAAGCCGTTCGCGCTGCAGGAGCTGCTCGCCCGGCTCCGCGCGCTGCTGCGCCGGGTCGCCCCTCCCGTCGACGGCGACGAGGAGGAGGTGCTCACCTTCTCCGACCTCACCATGAACGTCACCACCCGCGAGGTCACCCGTGGTGACCGCGGGATCGAGCTGACCCGCACCGAGTTCACCCTCCTCGAGATGTTCCTGCGTCGGCCGCGCCGGGTGCTGGAGCGCAGCTTCATCCTCGAGGAGGTCTGGGGCTACGACTTCCCCACGACCGCCAACTCCCTCGAGGTCTACGTCGGCTACCTGCGCCGCAAGACCGAGTCGGGCGAGGAGGCGCGGCTCATCCACACGGTGCGCGGCGTGGGATACGTGCTGAAGGAGTCATGAGCACGTTCTGGGCGGGATCAGGCCTCGCGGTCGGACCGGGCCCGGACGGTCGGTGGCACTACCGCCGGTCGCTCGCCAGCCGGGTGATCCTGCTGACGACCATGACCGTGGGCCTCGCCGTCGCCTTCGTCGCCATCGCCGCCTACGCCACCACCCGTTTCCAGATGCAGCAGAGCCTCGACAACTCGCTGATGGAACGCGCGCACGCGGCGGCGGGGTCGAAGGCGCTGCTCGAGACGGGCATCCAGCAGAACGTGCCTTCGTGGGCCCTGGGTGCGGGCGACGTACGGATCGCGTTCCTGTCCGAGGAGGGCAGGGGCAGGGTCCTGGACGAGGGTCCCGACATCGTGCTCGGCAAGCCCGAGCTCGAGGTCGCCCAGGGCAAGAGCGAGTCGAGCATCCGCACCATCAGGATCGAGGGCGAGCGCTACCGGGTGGTGAGCGTGCCGACGCAGCGGGGCGTCGCCCTGGTGATCGCCCAGTCGCTGGAGGACCAGGACCGGATCCTGGCGCGCCTCGGCTGGGTGACGATCGCCTTCGGCGGCGTCGGGGTCCTCGCCGCCGGGTTGGCCGGCTGGCTGGTCGCCAGCAACGGCCTGCGTCCAGTACGTCGGCTGACGACCGAGGTCGAGCGGATCGCCCGCACCGAGGACCTCACGCGGCTCCCCGTCGAGGGTGACGACGAGGTCGCGCGGCTCGCGAACGCGTTCAACCTGATGCTGACCGCGCTCGACGCGTCGAGGGTGCGGCAACGACAGCTGGTCGCGGACGCTAGCCACGAGCTGCGGACACCGCTGACCTCCCTGCGGACCAACATCGAGCTGCTCACCATGTCCGACGCCGACGCGTCGTCCCTGCCGCCGGCCGCCCGGGACGAGGTGATGGAGGACATCCGCGCTCAGATCGAGGAGCTGACCACGCTCATCGGCGACCTGACCGAGCTCGCTCGGGACGAGCCGGTGCCGCCGACCGTCGAGCCGGTCGACCTCGCCGACGTCGTCGACCACGCCGTCCAGCGCGTCCGGCGCCGCGCCCCCGCCGTCACCTTCGAGGTCTTCACCCGCCCCTGGTGGGTGGTCGGGGAGGCGCCTGCGCTCGAGCGTGCGGTGACCAACCTGCTCGACAACGCGGCCAAGTGGAGCCCCGACGGCGGCCTGGTGACGGTGCGGCTCAGCGACGGCGTGCTCACCGTCGACGACCAGGGCCCGGGCATCCCTGTGGACGAGCGGGCGCGCATCTTCGACAGGTTCTGGCGGTCCGCCGACTCCCGCACCCTTCCCGGCTCCGGCCTCGGCCTGGCCATCGTCCGTCAGGTGGCCGAGCGCCACGCGGGGTCGGTGCAGGCGGCGGAGAACGTCGGTGGCGGGGCACGTCTGGTGCTCAAGCTGCCGGGAACGGAGAAGCTCGATGCCTAGGCCGGCCCGGTCGTCCCTGTCGTACGCCGCGGTCGGGGCGGTCGCCGCGGTCCTGCTCGCCGGGTGCGGTGGTGAGGAGGTCGGTGAGAAGCCCGACCTCCCCGATGAGACGCCGGCCCTCTGGAACCCGTGCGACGTGCTCGACGTACGCCTCGTCGAGCGCGCGTTCGGATCGGTGACGACCGAGGAGCAGGGCAGCGAGACCGCGCCGGAGTGCCGGTTCTCGCCCGAGGAGAAGTCCGGCCAGGCCGTCGTGAGCTCCAACTACACCCTGTTCTCCGGGACCCTCGATGAGGCGTGGGAGTCGATGGGCCAGCCCGACGACGCCGACGTGACCGAGCCCGAGATCGAAGGCGCCGACGCGGCCCGGATCGTGGTCGACGTGGTCCGCAAGCAGCTCTACGTCACCGGTTTCGTCGAGAACGGCGACCTGATCCAGACCGTCAACGTCGTCGACCCCGCTCCCTACGACGAGCAGCAGGTGCTCGACGGCATGCGGGCCACCCTCGCCGTGCTCTCCAGGCATGCCGAGAAGTCCGGCGTCGAGGACTCCGACTGACTGCCTGACGTCGACCGGGAGGTCGTCGCTACTCCTCGACGGACAGGGCGCGCAGCAGGCGCTCGGCCTTCCACCGGGTCTCGTCGTACTCCTCTGCGACCTCGGAGTCCACGGTGATGCCGCCGCCGGTTCCGAGCAGGTAGCCGGCGCCGGCCGTGAGCAGGCTGCGGATGACGACGCCGAGGTCGGCCCGGCCGTCGCCGGAGACCCAGCCGAACGCGCCGGCGTACGCGCCGCGCGGCGTCGCCTCGACCGTCTCGATGATCTCCATGGTCCGCAGCTTCGGTGCGCCGGTCATCGACCCGGCGGGGAAGAGCGCGCGCAGCGCACCGACCGTCGTCACGTCGTCGCGCAGCCGCCCACGTACCGTCGACACCAGCTGGTGCACCGACGAGTAGGACTCCACCTCCATCAGGACCGGCACCTCGACCGTGCCGACCTCGCACACCTGCGACAGGTCGTTGCGGAGCAGGTCGACGATCATCAGGTTCTCGGCCCGGAACTTCGGGTCGGTCGCCAGCCGGTCGCGGGCCGCGTCGTCCTCGGCCGGGGTGGTGCCGCGGGCGGTGGTGCCCTTGATCGGCTTGGTCTCGAGGAACCGGTCGGCCGTCACCAGTGCGTACCGCTCCGGCGACGAGCTCAGCAGCCACCCGTCGGCGTCCGGCCGCCCGGGCACGCTGTGCTGGAGGAACCCCGCGTACGGCGCGGGATTGAGGCTGCGCAGCCGGAGGTACGCCGCCGCCGGGTCGGTGCCGCTCGCGATGCGGATCCGGTGGGTCAGGTTGACCTCGTAGGAGTTCCCGGCACGGAGCTGCTCCTGCACCGCGTCGAACGCCTCGACGTACTCCCCCGGCGTCGAATCAGGAGGATTGGCGCGCCGAATCGGATGGATTGGCGCGCCGAGATCACCAGAATGTCCTACTCGGCGCGCCAGGAGGTCTGATTCGGGGTGGGTGTACATCCGGATGCGCGAGGGGCGCATCCAGATCGCGTCGGGGAGGTCGGGGTCGGGGCGGGCGGGCAGGTCGGGGCGGGCGGCGTAGCCGAAGTAGCCGAACCACTGGTCCGACCGCGAGCCTGCGTCCAGCTCGGCCTCGAGTACGACGAACGGGTCGTCGCCGACCACGACACTGGCGCCGCCCGCGTGGCGGGTGACCTCGCGACGGGCGGCGTCGTAGGTCAGCGACACGTCGTCCTCGTCGAGCCAGCCGATGATCGAGCGCTGCCGCGACCACTCGCGGGCCCCGCCGCCGTCGAGCCAGACGCACCTCGGGTGCTCGGACGCCACCTTCGTGAAGGCCGCTGCGGCGCCGGCCGGGATGCTCATCCGCGCTCCATGAAGTGCGGCCCCAGGAAGTTGACCAGCATCGCGGCCCCGTGCTCGGTCAGGATCGACTCGGGGTGGAACTGCACGCCCTCCTGCGGCAGGTCGAGGTGTCGCACCCCCATCACCTCTCCGTCGGTCGTGGCCGTCACTGCGAGCACGTCGGGCACCGTCCGCGCGGCCAGGGAGTGGTAGCGCACGGCGTCGAAGTCCTGGGGCAGCCCGCGGAAGACCCCCGCGCCGTCGTGGCGGATCCGCGCCACCCGGCCGTGCGCCGGCACCGCGCGGTCCACGACGCCGCCGTGCGCCGTCACCATCCCCTGCATCCCGAGGCAGACCCCCAGCACCGGGCGGCTCCCGTCCACCAGGACGTCACGGCCGACCGAGAAGTCCCGCTCGACCCCGGGGTGGCCGGGACCCGGTGAGAGCACGACGTACTCGTGGCGCAGCACGTCCTCCGGCGTGCACTCGTCGTGCTGGACCACCGTCGGCAGCGCCCCGGTGACGGCCGCGACCAGGTGCACGAGGTTCTGCGTGTACGAGTCGTGGTGGTCGACCACGACGACGTCAGGCGCGCGGGCCATCCCCCGGCCGATCAGCCATCGTTCAGGACCAGGGCGGAGACGAGGTCGTGGACGATGTCCCAGCCCCGCTCGGTCAGGATGGACTCGGCGTGGAACTGGACGCCGCGGTAGTGCGGCCCGGCGAGCGCGTTGACGTCGCCGGTCTCGGCGTCGGCCTCCACGGTGACGCCCGCGGGCAGCTCGAGGGGTCTCGACACGCCGGCTCGTTCCTCGCCGGCTGCTCGACCACCGGCGGGAGGAACTCGGCCGACGAAGGTGTTGTAGAACCCCACGCGCTCCCGTCGCCCGTTGACGACGACCTCCGACTGCGTGCCCTGGAAGACGATGTCCTTGTAGGTCAGCGGGATGCCGAGCTGGTGGCACAACGCCTGGTGGCCGAGGCAGACCGCGAGGAACGGCCGCTGCGCCTCGAGCAGCGCTGCCACCGCCTGTCGCAGGGCCGCCATCTTGGGGTCCTGGTCGTCCCGCGGGTCACCCGGCCCGGGGCCGACGATGACGAGGTCCCAGCTGACGAGGTCGCCGAGGACCTCCTGGTCGATGTCCTCGTGTCGTACGACGGCAGTGGTCATGCCCATCACCGCGAGCAGGTGGCGCAGCATGTTCACGAAGTCGTCCTCGCCGTCGAGGATCAGCACGTTCCTGCCGGCCAGCCGCGGGTCCGGTGGCGTGCCCTCCTGGTCGGTCAGCCAGAAGCCGCTCAACCGGCGGTTGCGGGCGTTGAGCGCGACCAGCACGTCCTCGTCAGCGGCGAGCATCGCGAGGTCGACCCCGTGCTCGGGTGCGGGCGGCACCAGGCCGAACGCGGACAGGATGCCGCCGGCCTTGGCGTGGGTCTCGGCGACCTCGTAGGCCGGGTCGGAGTCGCGGACCAGGGTGGCGCCGGCGGTCACCTTGAGCCGGCCGTCGAGGTCGACGTCGGCCGTGCGGATCACGATCGGGCTGTCGATGACCGGAAGCCCGTCCTCGTCGCGGCCGATCACCGCAAGCGCGGCACCGTAGTAGCCCCGACCCTCCGGCTCGTACTGCTTGATCAGCCGGCACGCGTTCTCCACCGGCGACCCGGTGACGGTCGCGGCGTACATCGTGTCCCTCAGGATCTCGCGTACGTCGCGCCGGCTGCGGCCGGCCAGCAGGTACTCGGTGTGGATCAGGTGCGTCATCGGCTTGAGGAACGGCCCGAGCACCTGACCGCCCTCGTGGCAGATGTCGCACATCATCTTGAGCTCTTCGTCGACGACCATGAAGAGCTCGTAGATCTCCTTCTCCTCGCGGAGGAACTCGAGTAGCCGAGGCTTCAGTCGGTGGTCGAGGAGGTCGCTCTGGCGACCGTCACGAGACCCGTCCCCCCAGGTGGCCGCACCCGGAAGGTGCCGGAGATCGGGTTCATCCGGACGTCGCCCCCGTGCACGCTGACGTGCCGCTCGGGGCTGGCGCCGACCAGGTAGCGGTCGCCGGTGAAGAACAGGAAGGTCCAGTAGGCGCCACGCTCGCGCTCGAGCAGCCGGCGGAAGACGGTGAGCGCCTTGTCGGCTCCCCAGTCGGCGACGACCGCGCGGTAGTGACGACCGACGACCAGGTTGGCGCCCTCGCCCTGCCCGATCTCGTCCTTGATGATCGCCTCGACGACCTTGGCGTAGTCGGTGTCCTCGACGTCGAAGCCACCGCGGTCGGCGAAGTCGATGCCGCCGTCGTCGATCGCGTCGATCACGTCGGCGACGGAGAACTCCCGCTCCGTCTCCACGTCGACCACGACGAGCGGCGTCCCGTCGTCGTGCGCATCGAAACCGCGCTCGGCAACCTGGCGGAAGGGTACGGCGACCAGCCGGTCGCACTGCCGTCCCGGCGGCGGCGGGCCTTCCTCGAGCGGGATGTCCATGACCGAGTCGGCGACCCAGCGCCGACCACCCAGCACGCCGACGGTGTCGCGATCACCCGCACGGGTGGAGCGCCGGATGATGGCCCAGGCCTCGTGCCCCTGGATGGCCGCGATGGCTTTCCGAGGCGTGAGGACTGCGTCAGTCATGGCGGAAGCCTAAGGCCCACCAGCACCGAGGCCGCGGGCCCGTCCCAGCGCGATCGCCTCCTCCCGGGTCGCAACGCCGAGCTTCCCGAGCATGTCGGAGATCCGGTTGCGGATCGTCTTGGGTGCCAGGAAGAGCCTGGCTGCGACCTGCGACGTCGGCAGTCCCCGGACCAGCAGCTCGAGGATCTCCAGGTCGCGTGCATCCAGTGCGTCGAGCGGGCCCGTTGCCGGCACCGCCGCGGCAGCCGCGAGCACCGGCGCGCTCGTGCCGCGGCCCAGGACCAACGCACCGCTCGCGGCGGTGTGGATGGCCGCCAGGAGGTCCTCGGGGTCGGCGTCCTTCAGGAGGTAGCCGTCGAGGCCGGCCCCCAGGCTCCGCATCACCTCAGAGGTGTCGGCACTCATCGTGAGGACCAGGACGTGGGTCGACGGCCATCGCTGCTTCACCGCGGCGCCGAGCGTGATCCCGTCCCCGTCCGGGAGCTGGAGGTCGAGTACGGCGACGTCCGGCAGCGTGTCTTCGGGAAGAGCCAACGTCTCTCCGACACTGCGCGCGGTGGCGACCACATCGAGCCCGGGATCGGACTCGACCAGGGCCGACATCCCCGACAGGACGATGGGGTGGTCGTCGACCAGCAGCACCCGGGTCATGCAGCACCTCCGAGAGGCACGGCCAGCCGGAGCTCGATGCCACCGCGGCTGCCCGGACCGATGTCGAGCGAGCCGCCGAGCTCCTCGGCCCTGCGTCGGAGAGACGTCAGTCCGATGCCGGGAGCGACGGGCCCGCCGGTGCCGTCGTCGCTCACGACGGCCCGCAACCGGCCGTCGATCTCGTCGACGGCCACCCGCACGCTGGAGGCATCCGCATGGCGCACCGCATTCGTCAATCCCTCCGCGACCGCGCGGTAGACCGCGACGGCGACGTCCGGGTTCTGCTCCCCCGACGGCACTCGCTCGAGCACGACCGTCGGGCCGCCGACGGCACCGGCGAAGGACTCGATCAGCCGACGGAGCGCTCCCGCGAGGTCACCGGAGTCCAGGGCGCTGGGCGTGAGACCCGAGACGATGCGACGGAGGTCCGCACGGCACGCGGCCAGATCGGCGGCGAGGTCGTCCACCCAGCGCTCCTCACTCATCCGCCGCGCGGCCTGCACGCGCATGCTCATGCCCGCGAGCACAGGTCCGAGGTCGTCGTGCAGGTCGGCGAGGATTCGCGAGCGCTCGGCGTCCCGTTCGCGCGCGACGTCACGCCGAGCGTGCTCGGCCTCGACCGCGAGGGCGACCGCTCGCGCCACCAAGGCCACGGTCGGCAACAGCTGGGCGACCACCCGCTGCTGCCTGGGCTCCGGGCCCTCCGCGTGGGCAGTGCCGATCATCAGGGTCCCGACGCGCTCAGCACCGACGACCAGCGGATGTGCTGTCCAGCCCTCTTCCTCCGGGTCGTCGTCTCCCAGCACGATCCGTACGTTCCTGTTGCCGCTCGCCGCGGCGACCATGGTCGCCGCCTTGCCGAGCAGGTCTCGAGGGTCGGCTTCGGATCCGAGATCGGCAGTGATTGCCACGACGTCGTCAGGAGTGAGCACTCCGCGGCCGTAGCGGCGGGCGAGCGCTGTTCGTCGTACCCACAGGGCGGCCGGCATCGCCAGCCCAGCGACCGTAGCCGCTGCGAACGCACCCGAGAGGTCCGCCGATCCCAGCCCCGCGAGCTCTGTCGCCCATCGCACGAGAATGCCGACGCCGGCCGTGCCCACGAGCGCGCCGACGACGATGCCCAGGTCCAGCAGAGGCTCGTCGACCGGTCGCAGCTCGCCGGCCAGCTCCACGGTCGCGACCGTGCCGCTCACGGCCGCGAGCCCGGCAAGGGCGGCTAGTCCGACCACCGACGGCGAGGCCAGCCACCAACACATGCCCACGGCAACCCCCACGCTGATGCACGCCGTGCACACCCAGAAGCGTCGGCGTCCCGCGAGCCTGCCCTCGGCGGGCAGGGCCGCGAGGACGAGCAGGAGCAGAGGTGCCATGCCGACGGGGCCGAGCTCGTCGATCACCGCACGAAGGTCATCCGGCCCGATCGGGGTCCCGTGTCGCCCGATGGTCCAAGCCACCAGCAGCAGCGGGGTGAGAGCCACGACGGCGGCGGCACGCCCGATCCGCGACTCCGGTGCCCGATCGAGCACCACGGCGCCCACGAAAGCGAGAGCGGGCCATCCGAGCATCACGAGCGTCGGGTCGATCCCGAGGTTGTCGTTGCCGATCATCAGGATGGCCGGTGAGGCTGCCAGCGCACCTGCTACGGCCACGACCACGATCTGCCCGGAAACTCCGGGAGGCGGTGGCGTGACGGCGCTCATGGCCGTCATCATGGGTCACGCGCGGGACCGGAGAACAGGGTTTCGGGACGCTTCGGGACGTCGCCGGGACAGCTCGGGACATCAGCCCCCTCGCCGTCGGGTCGCTGCGCATCCCACGGTGGGGCTCGCGAGCCGGACCAACCGGCCGACCCGAGGAGGAAACCATGTCCACCAGCTCCCTTTCCCGCGATCAGCGCACCGCCGGCCCACGCAGCCGGATCCCGTCCGGGCCTGCCCTCGTCGCTGGCGTCTACGCCATCTGCGTTCTCGGCCTCTCGCTCGTGATGGTCGCCGAGATCATCTGGGGCGCGAAGGATCCGCACCGCTCGGAGGGCCCCATCGAGTCCCTCCAGGGAATCCTCCTGTTCGGCACCATCGGGCTCCTGATCGCCGTCGTGCCGGCGCTCTTCCTCAAGCGGTCCGACAAGGGCTCCAAGGCAGGCGCGATCGTGTACGGCGCACTCGCCGTGCCGGCTCTCGTCTTCGTCGGTGCGGTCTCCCGGGCGTGTTCGGCGCGACCGCGGCGTGGCTCGGCGGCGTGACCCGCGGACGCCCCGCCCAGGGCGGGGCGGCACGAGTGTTCGGCGTGCTCGGACTGTGCCTGGCGATCCTGAACCCGATCGTGACGATCATTGGCGTCATCACGGCTGGGATGACCGAGAATCTCTACTGACCGAGCCAGGTCGTACCGCGGTGGCGGCGCGGAGTCGTCGGGATGCTGACGGCTCCGCGTCCGTCGCGCTCTTCGATGGCCGCGGACGCCGGGTCATAAACTTCGCCGTCGGGTACCTCCGTGGCGTGAAACCACGCACCCTCGGGGTCGAGGAGGAGTTCCTGCTCGTCGATCCGGCGACCCGGCAGGTGTCGCCCCGCTCCCAGCGCGTCCTGCAGCGCACTCGCGCCGCGGGGCCGGGGCCGACGAGGATATCGACAAGGAGCTGTTCCGCCACCAGCTCGAGACCCGCACTCCCGCGGCTGCGGACCTCGGCGAGCTGCGCACTCACCTGGTGCGCCAACGGACGGGCGGCCGCGGCGGCGGCGGAGGGGGCCGGGGTGGTCACCATCGCCTCGGGGACCAGCCCACTGGCGAGCGGCGAGCCCCAGATCACCCGTGACGACCGCTACCTCGCGATGCTCGCGAGGTACGGCGAGATCGCCCGCGTGTCCGGGATCTGCGGCATGCACGTGCACGTGGGGATCGACTCCGAGGAGGAGGGCGTGGGCGTGATCGACTCGTTGGCGCGCTGGCTGCCGGTCGTGCTCGCGATCAGCGCGAACTCGCCGTACGTCGAAGGACGCGACAGCGGCTACCACTCCTGGCGGTCCCGGCTGTGGGCCCATTGGCCGAGCGCCGGACCTGCCGAGCCGTTCGGGTCGCTGGCGACCTACCGCGAGGTGAGTCGCCGGCTGATGGCGGCCGGTGCCGCACTGGACAGCGGGATGTTGTACTTCGACGCCCGGCTCTCGGAGGCCAACCCCACGGTGGAGGTGCGGACCTCGGACGTCTGCACCGATCCCGACGACGCCGTCCTGGTTGCTGCTCTGGTCCGGGGTCTGGTGATGAGGGCCGTGGACCGCCACTCGGAGGGTGTCGGCGATCCGGTGTGGCGTTCGGAGCTGCTGCGGGCGGCGCACTGGCGCGCCGCCCGCTACGGCCTGTCCAACCAGCTCCTCGACCCGCGCACGGCGGAACCGGCGACCGCGCGCGACGTGCTCGGCCAGCTCTACGACACCGTGCGCGACCAGCTCGAGGAATGCGGCGACGCCGACCTCGTCGAGGACGGGCTGGAGCGGGTGCTCGCCGGAGGCGGGGCGAGCCGCCAGCACGCAGCGTACGAACGCAGCGGCGGCGACCTCGCCGCGGTCGTCGACGACCTCGTCGTCCGCACGAACGCCTGCTGGCGCACCTGATCCCCTGTATGAGCCTCGGCCAGACGGGAACTCAACCGAGGTGGGACACCCCCGAGCAGGACAACGGAGGCGGCTGACGTGGCACCCGACGACGAGCACGTCCGACCGGCCGGCGTGGACGACCTGACGGTCGAGGCGCTCGGCAACATCTCCGAGGCCCTCGAAGCCATCGAGATCGCCCGGGGGCACCTCTACACCTTCCACCGGCTGTCCGGCACCGCCGACTTCACGCTCGGCAAGGGCGTGCAGCAGCTGCGCGAGGCCGGGCACGACGAGCTGGCGGAGCGGTTCGAGAAGGAGCTGGTGGGTCGCAACGTGCTGGAGGGCCGGTGGACCTTCCAGATCGTCGAGGAGTACGACGACGGCTACTACGACCTCTTCAGGTCCTTGGAGAAGGAGGCGCGGGACGCCCTCGTCGGGGGTCGGCGCCACCTCTACGAAGCCGAGCTGAAGGAGGACCGCCGTACGCAGGGGCGCTCGGGCCACGAGGCGCGGCCGGACTCCTAGACCCCGAGCGCGACGAAGGCGGCAGCGGTACCGGCCGCCACCGGGTCGCCGCCCGCCGCCCGCCGTACGTCGAGCAGCGCCGCAGCCGGGTCCTTGCCGGCCGCGAGCCCTTCGTGGAGGCCGAGCATCAGGTGGGCGGTCGCTGCGTCGTTGACCTCGCCGACGCTGGACACGAGGCCGGCCGTACCGATCGAGAACAGCGCGGCGGCCAGGCCGAGCAGCTCCTGGGCACCGACCGGTGCGAGCACGCCTGACTCGCAGGCCGAGAGCACGACGCGGTAAGGCGCTGTCCGCAGGCGTTCGAGGTCGTGCACCGTGAGTGGCCCGTCCGCCAGGTCGAGTGCGGAGAAGAGCGGACTGTCGGCGCGGAACCGACCGTGGGTCGCTAGATGGGCCAGGTCGGCGCCGTCGAGCGCTTCGAGGACCTCGGCCAGGGTGGCACCGGCGCCGTCGAGCAGTACGGCGTCGGGGTGCTGCTGCGCAAGGACCGGCACCTCCGCTCCGCCTGACTCGAGCTCCGGTCCGGCGACGAGGACGGAGCGCCGCGATGCCGGCCTGGTCGCCGCCGCCGCGCGAAGCCACTGTCCGGCGGACGGCACGATGCCGAACGGCCTGTCGTCGAGGATGGGAAGCAGGGACCAGGCCAGCCCGTGCAGCCGCGCGGTCGGGGCCAGGGTGACGGGGCCGTCGGGGACGAGTCTCGCGGCATCGCCGAGGATCGTTTCCTGCAGCCGGCGCCCGATGTCAGCCGTGTTCGCGGGGCGGCCGCGGGCAGCGCGGCGGAGCAGCATCCCGGCAGGTCCGAGCAGGTCGGAGACCTCGGCGGCCGTGCCGGCGACCTTCCGTCGGACCCGGCCGTCGTGGACCACCAGCACGTGCAGGGTGCCGTCGACATCGACCAGCTCGACCAGGCACCCGTCGCCGACCCCGGCCACGATCTCCTCGACAGCCGCCGGACGTTGGGGGTCCGCGTCCTCGGCGGACTGGGTGTGGTGCTCCGTGCGGACGGCGCGTTCCAGGCGCAGCCGCTCCTTCTCGAGGTCGCCGACCGGCTCACCGGCCTGCCGGGCCTCGGCGAGCCTGCGCCCGTTGTCGCGGAGGGCCGCGAGGGACGCAGGGATCGTCGCCGCGTCGGAGGTGGCGGGTGGCATTGCGAGTGCGGTCGCGCGGGTCCGTTCGCTCCAGCGGAGCAGGGTACGAGGGTCGTGCGCCGCGTGCCGGAGGGCGACCGCGGTGAGCTCGCGGCCGTGGGTGGTGGCGAGGGCGCGGAGCTCCGAGCTGCCCAACAAGCGCCGGTGCTCGTCGATCGCGTCGAGACCGGCCGCGCACGCGCGGAGCACACCGCTCCGGTCCGCGGACTCCTCTCGCTCCAGTGCGCCGGCCAGGTAGGCGCTCGCGCGCGTGTAGCCGTTGGGCTGACCGCGGTACGAAGCGGCCTTGCGCCAGAGCCGGAGACGTTCCTCGCCCTTCGCCAACCGGCCGGCGACGGTGAGAGCGGCCGGGGCCTCGTCAGCCGTCTCGGCGTCGAGCTCACCCGCCACGAGCTTGGCTTCACGAGCCAGACCGCGACGGTCCCCGATCGCCTCACGCGCAGTTACCATCGCCAGCCGGGCGCGTCGCTCGAACCATCGACGATCCTGCTTGCGATACATCCCGCGAGCCCTGCGGGCCGCGGCGAGCGCGGCGGGAGCGTCGCCGACTGCCAACAGCGCGTGGGACTGCATCACGCAGAAATCGGCGTCCTCGAGGGGCGCGAGATCGGCGGATGCACGATACGTGGCAAGCAGGCGGACCGCGTCTTCGGTCAGGCCGGCTGCGAGGTAGGCGCGGGCGTAGAGACCGACGACCTCCGCTCTCGGCGGCTGCGCGATCTCTTCGTACCCGCGGACGGCATCCGCGTATCGACCGAGCGCCCCAGCGAGGTCACCGCGGACGACGGCGATCTCAGCGAGGTTCTCCAGCGCCGTGAGTCTGTCGAAGGTGGCACCGGCCTTCCGGAGCAGGCGCTCTGCGGCGACGGCCTCACGTTCGGCGTCGTCGACGCGACCCAGTCGGAGCTCGAGGTGTCCGAGCCAGACCCGCGTCCGCGCCTCCCAAGCAGGGTTCGACGCCCGGGTGATCTCCGCCAGCGCCTCGCGCATCACAGGCGCCGCCTCGGCGTAGCGGCCGAGAAGCGCGAGGACACCCGCCTTTCGCATTCGGATCTTGGCGCCGAGCTCTCCGCTCGCCCCGTCGAGGGCCCGATCGAGCTGCGCCAGCCCCGCCGTCGACCTGCCCGCGACGACCAAGGTCGTCCCCAGCGTCGCGCGTACGTCGCGCTCACGGTCGAGGAGACCGGCCGCCCTCGCAACGTCCAGACCGAGGCCCAGCTCGCGAGCTGCATCCCGGACTCTCCCGCTGTCGCGCCAGACGATTCCGAGACACTGGTGGGCGTAGGTGAGCGCGCACGGGTCGTCGCTGGACACCAGAAGATCCCGGGCAGCCTGCTCGGCTCGTTCGGGATCGTCGAGGGCCAGATCCAACAGGTCCTGCATGCCGCCTCGATGGTTCCGGGTTTCCCCTGTTTACGGGCGTATCCGAGCGGGACTACGTTAGCGCCGCTCGCGGGACTCGGCCCGCAGTCACCCTCCCTCTCCCTTCGAGGTGCGCCATGAACGAATCCCCCCGTCCGCGCTTCTCTCTCCGGGACCTGCTCGCGCGGGTCCGTAGCCGCTTCCCGTGGCCGTCGGCAGAGCCCCCGATCGTCCGACCCGATGTGAACCTCGATGCCGAACGACTACGGGCACAGGTCGGCGTCATCCGCAGGGCGTTCCGCGGGCTGGGCGAGGTCGCCGTCGCCGGAGCGGAGGGCGGGCGCCGGGCCAAGGACGACGCCGACGCGATCTACCTGTTCCAGCCAGGGGTCGCCCTCGTCCGTGACAACACCGAGGAACGTCGGTACTACGACGAGTTCGCCGACTTCTTCAAGCGTCGGGCCGGCCAGTTCAAGGAGCGCCAGCCGGTGCGCAGGGACGGTGTCCGGCTACCCGACGGACTGGTGATGGTCGAGATGCCATCCCGCTCCGACGAGGCTGACGCGGTGCTGGTCACCCTCGGGGAGATCGACGACGAGCGACGCGAGCTCGGCCTCGACGGAGTCGTGGCGCAACCCGACCACGTCCTCTACGTCACCGCGACCGGACGCCTGTGCCCCTACACCGAGCCCGAGGAACCACCCGTTTCCGAGCCGGTGCCGGCCAGGACCGGCGACACGAGTGCCGGCGAGGGCGTGCGCGTGTCGGTCGTCGACACCGGCCTGTGGTTGCAGGCCACGCAGAGCTCCGAGACCGACTGGCTCGCAGGGGTGACGCCAGCAGACCCCCAAGACGTCGAGAACGTGACCTCGTCGGCGATCCACGAGTACGCCGGGCACGGGACGTTCATCGCCGGGATCATCCGCTGCCTGGCACCGAGCACCGCCATCGAGGTGGAGGGTGCGTTGCCCGACGGCGGCGCGGTCTACGAGTCGAGACTCTGCGAGGAGCTGCACGAAGCGCTGACCGATCGGTCCGACCCGCACCTGATCAGCATCTCCGCCGGCACGCACACCCGGGACAACCTCGGTCTCCTCGGCTTCGAGATCCTCGCCGGGAACCTCGGTCTCACCGACGGCACCAAGGGCCTGGTCGTCGCTGCCGCCGGCAACGACGGGTCCGACGTACCGTTCTACCCGGCCGCGTTCCCCTGGGTGATCAGCGTCGGCGCCCTCGACGAGCACGGCTTCGTCGCGGACTACTCCAACTTCGGCGACTGGGTTGACGTCTGGGCCCGCGGAAGCAACCTGGTCAACGCGTTCCCCGGGGGGACCTACACGTGCCACGAGCCGCCGAACACCGGGCCAGGTCCGCAACTTCAAGTACCTGGCGCAGTGGAGCGGCACGTCGTTCGCCACTCCCGTCGTCACCGGCGCCATCGCCGCGCAGATGAGCGGGAGCGGCAATCTCGACGACCCGAAGAAGGCCTTCGACCAGATCGAGGCCGCCGCGCAGAGGTGCCAGGACAGGAAGGCCAACGGCGGCAAGCACCTCGGGCCGCTCTGAGCCGTCAGATCGTTGCCCACGGGGTGATGAGCGACCACCCGGCCCGGGCCACCACGAACCGCACGGGCCCCGGCTCGACGCCGTCGAACCGGAAGAAGCCCGAGGCGTCCGCGGCTGCCGTTCGGTCGTCGGCGTCCGGGCGCTGCAACGTGACCGTGGCGGGCGCGGCCTCCCCGTCGTGCTCGTCGATGACCTCACCCAGCACGGTCTCGCCGTCCACCTCGACCTCGAGGGTCACAGCGGCGCGGCGGAAGGACAGCGTCCGTGGGCCGTCGCCTGCGGAACGGACCGCCGCGCCGGCGTCCAACGCGGAGTCGTGCAGCAGGTCGGCGAGCTCGGCGTCGACGGTGCGCCAGGTGAAGGCGGCCTTCGCGGCGGCACGCCGACGGTCGGAGACGGCTGCCTCTTCGGTGACAGCGGCGGCCAGCTCTGCCATCAGCTCCTCGTCATCGTGCTCGGGCATCATGCGACTCCTCCCACCGGGTTGGGTCCGAGACCCCGTAGGGAGCGGGTCCTCCGCAGCTGTTCGAGGGCGCGCGCCCGGGTCGGACCGATGCTGCCGATCGGGATGCCGAGCCGGGTGCTGATCTCCTCGTAGCCGAGGGGCGGGTCGGTGAGGAGGAGCAGCAGCAGGTCGCGGCGGCCGGCGGGGAGCTCGGCAAGTCCGTCGCGCAACGCCTGGCGACGCTCCGCCGCGAGCAGCTCGTCGTCCACCGCCGCGGCAGCGTCGGCGGCGTCCGGGAAGCTCCCACCGTCCTGGGGATCGACGACCTGCACCCGGCCGCGGGCAGCAAGCACGCGGAGGCACTCGTTGCGCACCGTCGTCCGGATCCATCCGGGGAGGGCGTCGGGCTCGCGCAGCGCGTCGAGGTGCTCGACGAGGCGCAGCCACACCGTCTGGCTGACGTCGTCACCGTCGGCTTCGGACAGCCGGTGTCGACGGATGATCGCTCCCACCAGAGGGAGGAAACGGTCGACGATCGCGTCCCAGGCACTGTGGTCTCCCTCCCGCGCCGCGTGGACGAGAGTCGCGAGCGGATCTGTCGTGTCCACCCGACCTCCTTTGCTGTCGGGTGCATCGTCCCGCATGGAGGAGCGTCGGGACACCCTCCTGATACATCGATCGCCCAAAGGTAAAAGACCGAGAAGTTGGTGTATCACGAGGATCGGTCGGGTCCTCCTCCTTCCGTGAACCGCAGCGGTGCGCCCGCCGCAACTCCCGGAAGGACGACGAGATGACCTGGCACGAGACACACACCCGGACCCGCATCATCCGCGAGGTCAAGGCGGCAGCCGCTGTCGCGGCGGGGGGGCCGGTCTTCTCATGACGTTGACCATCTCGGAACCGCGGCACCGCGAGGTCGCCGCGCAACGGCTCGACCGTCTCTCCCGGCGGGAGCTCCAAGTGCTCCGCCTGATCGCCCAGGGCTTGTCCAACGCAGCGATCGCAGCAGAGCTCTTCCTTGCCGGGAAGACGGTCGAGGCCGTGTGCTCCAGCATCTTCCGCAAGCTGGACCTGCACCCCTCCGACCACGTCAACCGCCGGGTGCTCGCCGTGCTCGTGGTGCTGCGCGAGGACGGCGTGCTCTGAGCCGGTCACCCCGGTCGTCAGCCCGGCGTCGTCAGTCCGATCGTCAGCCCAGCGTCGTCAGCAACTGCGTGTAGCCCGTCGTAATCCACGCTGTATGCGGGTCACACTGGCTCCGTGGCGAAGAAGAGGGCATTGGTCTACTCGCGGATCAGCGTGCTCACCGAGGAGTCAGTCTCCACTGCGCGCCAGGTCAAGGCTGCCCGGCGATGGGCGGACGCCCGGGGCTGGATAGTGATCGGCGAGTACGCCGACGAGGGCGTGTCGGCAACCAGCAATCGCCCGGAGGATCGCGAGGGCTGGAAGGCGCTGTTGGCGCACCTGATCGGATGGTCGTTGGCGACGGGGACCCCCGGAGGTCATCCCGGAGTACCGCTGGCAGGCACGCGGAACCGCAGGTCGTGAACCTGTATCGGCGTCAGTCGCTGACGGCGTCGCGGACCTGGTCGAGCATCGCCTGCTCCCCGTCGCTCACCCGCTTGGCGTGGAAGCCCATGAACCCACCGTCCTTGGCTGCCTCGGCGGCCGCTTGGGCGCTGGCCGTCAGCCAGGTGCCGTACGCGTCAGCCTCTTCCGGGGTGGCAGGTTGAGGTGCAGGGGCCTGTTCTGCGGCGCTAGCGCCCTCCGACACGACGTCGCTGTACTCCCAGAAGGCTGCCACCTCCACCCTCGTGGTCCGCTGTCGCTGCGTCCGACCCGCTGGTCCGCGCGCGGTGGAGGGTCAGGGCCGCCCGGGGAGAGGTCCGTGGACTCCGTGGCGCCGTGGTGGTACACCAGCCACTTGGTGAGCCCGATCGTCACACCTACCGGTGCCTCGACCTCGCACCTGGCCGTCCATGAGGCAGTGCACTCACCCATGCCGGAGGATGACGCCGTTTCAGCAGACGGGGACGATGCCACGGTGAGACGGGTCGACGCGCGTGCGAGTGCTGGACGCCGACGGGACTCGCGGCAACGTGGTCAGTCGGGGCCGTGACAGAGCGACACGAGGTCTACGAGGCCCTCGATCTGGCGCTGCGGATCGGTGAGGTCCTGCTCTCGTCGGGTGCCGGAGCCGCCGATGTCACCGCTACCATGCTCGCGGTGACCCGGGCGTGCGGGGTACGCCACGTGTCTGCGGACGTGACCTTCGTGGACCTGACGCTTCGTTACCAGCCGAGCAGCGACGAGCCGGCTGCTCTCCAGGTGCGGAGCGTGACCCGTCGCCCCGTCGACTACGCCGACCTGATCGAGGTCGACCGGACGGCGAACGACCTGGTCGCCGGCGCCATCACCCGCGGCGAGGCCCGTGACCAGGTCGCCCGGATCGTGTCCACCGGTCACCTCAGGCATCGCTGGGCGGTGACCCTCAGCTGGGGCGTCATGGGCACCGGGATCGCCCTAACCCTGGGTGGTAGTCCGATCGTCTGCCTGCTCGCCTTCGCGGCGGCATGTGCCATCGACGGGACCCAGATGCTCCTGCCCCAGCGCCGTATCCCGGCCTTCTACCAGCAGGTGGCCGGGGGCTTCGTCGCGACGCTCATCGCCGTCACTGCCTCGGCCACCGAGCTGGAGCTGAACCCGTCGCGCGTGGTCACCGCCGGCATCGTCATGCTGCTGGCGGGGGTCGGGATCATGGGTGCCACCCAAGATGCTCTCACGGGATTTCCGGTCACTGCCAGCGCCAGGCTGATCGACGCGCTCCTGAACACCGCGGGCATCATCGCGGGCGTCGGCGCCGGACTCACCGGCGGGGAACTGCTCGGCGTGGGGCTGACCAGCTTCAAGCCTGGTGCCGTCGGCTTGGCGGAGACGGGGATCACGGTCTTCGGTGCGGCGGTCGCCGCGGCAGCCTTTGCGTTCGCGTCGTACGCCCCGCTGCGCGCCCTGGTGGCCGTGGCCATGGTCGGCGCGCTCGGCCAGGGCGTCCTGCTAGCCGTGGACAGCGCGCCCGTCGGACGGACGTGGGGATCCGCAGTGGCGGCTGTCACCATCGGTGCCGTCTGCTACCTGGTTGCCGGGCGCTTTCGGGTGCCGCCGCTGGTGGTCGTGGTCCCTGCGATCGTGCCGCTGCTGCCGGGACTGGACATCTATCGAGGGCTGGCACTCCTGGCCGTGGGCGAGGACGGTGTCCTCCAGCTGGCCTCCGCGCTCGCCACCGCGCTCGGGCTAGCGGCCGGCGTGATCCTCGGGCAATACCTCGCGCGCCCCCTCAAACGCGAGGCGCACCGGCTGGAGACCCGACTCGCTGGCCCACGCATGGTCGGTCCGTTCCGACGCCGCGGGGACAAGCAAACCTAGGCGGGACCCTCGCAGGTCGAGGCGGCGACACGGGACGACCGCGAGTCCAGCGCGCGCAGCCGTGCGGCGATGCTGTCAGCGCACGGTGGCATAGCGCTCGACGAGGAGGCGGTCAGCGCCATACGTCCGATCTCGCTCGGGTCCACGCTCGTTGGGTGCACGCTCGTTGGGTGCGCTTGTCAGGGGCTGTGGTTCCTCGACGCCGACACGGATGATCTCGGCCGCGTCGGGTAGGTCTCCTCGAACACGGCGTCGATCTAGGAGTTCGGCGCGCCCAGCCGCGTGCTTCCTATCGGGATTCGCGCAACCGGCCTCGTCTGACCCGGGAGCGCATCTGCACGGCGACGCCTCTCACCCGGATCAGGGGAGGTAGTGGCGCCTGGACACCGGAAGGCTCGGACCTGGTGACGAAAGTACGGAGGATCATCATGTCCGAGTCACAAGCCCAGGCTTCCCCTCCGCCGCAAAAGGCGGCACACGTGTACCCGCAGCGCCGCGCCGTCCTGTGGGGAGCGAGGGCCTTGGGGTATCTCGTGTACGCATATCTCGTCGTCACGGAGATCGTCCTGGCGCTCGGGTTCGTCCTGCTGTTGTTCGGTGCGAATCCCGAGCCCGCGTTCGTCCAGGCCGTCTATCGGTCTCTCGACCGTGCAATGGAGCCGTTCCGTGGCATCTTCACCTCGATCGAGCTCGGGCAGACCAGCAACAACGTGGAGGCAGTGTTCGACACCTCCGTGCTTTTCGCCATGGTCGTCTACGCGCTATTCGCGTGGGCCGTGCATGCCGGCCTCGCCTGGCTGTCATGGCGGCTCGTCCGACTGGACACGCTCGACCAGGAGTATCAACAAGAGCTGCTGCGCCGCCAGCCGAGTCCGAACCCAGGCCAGCGCGGGGCAAGGAATACCGCCGTCGACCGCGGGCTGGATTGATGTGGGGAAACGCGTTGAAGGATCGCGATGAGTGCCGACTCCGTCGGAGAGCGGTGTCCCACCTGATATGAAGTGACCTTCTGTCAAGAGGCAGCCAAAACCAACGCAGAGTTTCGCCCTGAGCTCATCCGCATCACCGCCTCGACTACCACGGCCAGTTCGATCAATCGCGTTCACAGACGCCAGGATGCCTTGCCCGTAGTGAGCATGCGCGCTGTCGACAGGCGACGGGCGCGCGACCTAGTTCGGTCAGGGAACCAGCGATCCGTCTCTTCCTCGCTCACGGAAGAGCGCTGTCCCCCGTTTGGGACTCCTTCGGCAGACCCATTCGGCATCGACCTTGGCACGTGGTTCGCCGACCGGTTCAACGCGGGTCTTGGGCTACGTCATCGGGCGCCCGGGCTGCCCTGCGGTGAACCGCCAGCCCGCCCAAGCGAGTGCCCCCAGGGGGATCGGTAGCCAGAACGACACGAGCCGGTAGAGCAGGGTCGCGACTACCGCCTGGTCACTGTCGACTCCCGCCAGCACGAGGATCGAGGTTAGCCCGGCCTCGACGAAGCCGAGCCCACCGGGCGTAATAGGCACCAGCGCGAGCGCCAGGGACAGGACGTAGGCGAGGAGCACCATGGAGGGGCGGGCGCGGCCACCGACGGCATACACCGCAGCGACGAGGGCTGCGTAGTCAAGCATCCGGTTGCCTGCTGCCGCGGCGAGGGCACGCCCCCAGAACCCGGCGAACGCGGCCGCGACCTCGTCGCGTTGCGCGACTACGCGCTCGGCCACTTCGGTGACTGAGCTGCCACGCCGCACCAAGTGGAGAACGCGCCCGACCATCCGGCCGACGAAGTTGACGAAGGAGTCCCAGTGCAGGACGGCCAGGCCGAGAAGCACGAGTACGGCGGCCACGATCAGGGAGACGACGAGCCCCAGCTGCAGCTGTCGCGCCGGGGGCGGCTGGATGAGGACGGCCGGCACGGTGAGGATCGGCAGCGTCAGGAGCATGCCGGCGGTCAGCAGGCCGACGCTGCCGAGCGCAGCCGCCACCTGGCCCGCGCCGTTGCCGGCCCGGACCAGGACCGAGGCCTGGATCACGCTGCCTGTCGCCGACCCGCCGGGCAACACGCAGCCTGACGCCAGGCCGGCGAGCTGGGCGCTGCCGACCGCGGGCCAGGGGGTGCCCGGCAGCAGCATGTGCACGAGGACCCAGAGGCACGCCCAGGAGCTCACCTCGAGGACGAAGAGGATCACGAACCACTCGGCCTTGACGTCGCGCAACTGCGGCCACTGGCCGAGCAGCGCGACCACGCTCGGTGCGACCACGTAGAGCCCGAAGGCGGTCACGAGCAGACCGACGGCCCGAGGGCCCCACCGGCGCAGTACCCGCTTCACGATCGCCTCCTGGAGACTCCTTCGCGAAGCCCTCGACGTGTTGCACCGTAGCAACCGCAGGCGCCGCGCAAGCGTCCACGGAGTGGTGGGATTTGACATGAGCCGAGTGGCTCCGGGCTTCACCCGTGGCGACCATCCGAGCGATGTCGGCGCGTAAAGACTCGAAAGGGAGGGGATGCGCCGTGCGCACCTCACAGTCGGCGCGCATACGATCGAGTTCCTCCCAACTCGCGAAGGTCACCGAGGTCGTTCCTACCAGACCGCCGTTAGGCGATGGTTACTAGCAACTGCGTCGCACGCGTGAGCACGACGTAGAGCGTGGCGCGGCCGGTCGCCGACTCGTCCTCGATCTCCTGCGGGCGGACCACCACGATGCCGTCGAACTCCAGGCCCTTGGTGTCGAGACCGGTCAGCACCACGACCCGGTCCTCGCCGCTCGGCGGCACCGCCGGCGACCGATGCGCGCGCGCCGACGGCGCGTCCGTCGGCGAGCTCGGGCCAGGACGCCAGCCATGCGTTGACCTCGGCCGGCGCGCGGCGGGTACGACGATCCCGACGGTGCCGGCGACCTCGCCCGCGAGCTGCACCACCTCGGCCTCGCGGGCGGCCTGCCTCCAGGTCGGGCACGTCCGCGTGCGACGGTCGGGCGCGACTCCGGTCGAGCGGACGGCGGTCGGGCAGGTCGGCGTCGAGGCCGACCCGCTCGGCGTAGGCCGCGGCGTACTCGTAGATCTCGGCGGAGTTGCGGTAGTTCGTCGACAGGTGGAACTCGTGGACCGGCTTGCCCTCGAGCGCCTCGGCACGGGCGCGCGCGGACTCGCCGGCGACCGGCCAGGACGACTGGGCCGGGTCGCCGACGATGGTCCACGAGGCGGCGCGACCGCGGCGGCCGACCATCCGCCACTGCATCGGGGTGAGGTCCTGCGCCTCGTCGATGAGCACGTGCGCGAACGGGTCGTCCTCGATGCGGTGGGTGGGCGGCGCCCAGGCCCGGCCGGTGGGGGCGTACTCCCGGTCGGAGGCGGTCGGTCAGCTCCTGCATGTCGCCGCGCGAAGTGGCCGGCGGGTCGTCGCGGTCGTCGTCCGCGCGCTGCGGCACGTCACCCAGGGCGTAGCGCAGCTCGTCGATCAGCGGCACGTCCTCGATCGAGAGGTCGCGCACCGTCGCCGCTCCAGGACTTGAGCAGCAGCACCTGTCCTCGTGGCTGACCACGCCGTCGCCGACGCGGGCGAGGAACTCGGGGTCGCGCAGCCAGCCCAGCACCGTCGGCGGCGTCGAGCGGCGGCCACCATCGAGCGCGAAGTCGGACGAAGGCGTCGTTGCCGAGCATCTCGTCGTCGAACGCCTCGCGACCCGCTCGCGGCCGCGCTCGCCGCGGACCTGGCGCCACATGGCGTCGAGCAGCGCCGAGGCGACCCGCGGCAGCTGCCGGTTGCGCCGGCCCTGGCGACAGCAGCTGGCGGCGGATCCGGCCGAGCGCCCGCCGGTCGAGGACGAGGTTGTCGTCGCGGTAGAACAGCCGGAACTCGGTCGGGCTGACCCGGGCGCCTGCCTGGCGGGCGGCGCGGCGCATCAGCTCGGCCATCCGGGCCGAGCCCTTGACGTCGGCGACGGCCGGGTCGTCGTGACGGGACGGCGCGGAGCCCGTCGACGACCTCGCCGAGCGAGCGCAGCGCCACCGCGGTCTCGCCGAGCGAGGGCAGCACCCGCTCGATGTAGCGCATGAAGACACCGGACGGCCCGACGATCAGCACGCCGCCGGACTCGTAGCGGCGGCGGTCGTTGTAGAGGAGGTACGCCGCGCGGTGCAGCGCGACGACCGTCTTGCCGGTGCCGGGCCCGCCGGAGATCGAGACGACGCCCTTGCCGGGTGCCCGGATCGCCTTGTCCTGCTCGGCCTGGATGGTGGCCACGATCGAGTGCATGGAGCGGTCGCGGGCTCGCGACAGCTGGGCCATCAGCGCGCCCTCGCCGACGATCGGCAGCGGTCTCCGCGGCCGGGTGCTCGGGGTCGAGCAGCTCGTCCTCGACGCCGATCACGCGTGGCGCCGGTGCAGCGCAGCACCCGGCGGCGTACGACGTCGTGCGGCTCGGCGGCCGTGGCCTGGTAGAACACCGCGGCGGCCGGGGCGCGCCAGTCGATCAGCAGCGAGTCGCGGTCGCTCGTCGCGCAGGCCGATCCGGCCGACGTACCGCGGCGCGGGGTCGAGCTCGGGGCGCACGTCGAGACGGCCGAAGACCAGGCCCTCGTGCGCGGCGTCGAGCTGGGCGATCCGCTTGGCGGCCTGGAAGACCATCGCGTCGCGCTCGACCAGCCCGCCCTCGTGGCCGAGCCGGCCGCGGTCGTGACCCTCCCGGGCGAGCTGCTGGGCCGCCTGCCCGGCGCGCTCCAGCTGGACGTAGACCCGGTCGACGAACGCCTGCTCCGACGCCACCTCGCGATCGACCAGCTGATCTGCCACCGACGCTGCCCCCGCTGTGCTCCGCTACCGAGTCTTCTGGCTGCTCACCGGTGAGCAGCAACTTCCGAACTTTACACGCCCCGCCGGAGCCGCGGGGGACGGCACCGCTGACGGGAGGCTCAGCCCTTCTTGCGGTCGAGGAAGGCGAGCATCGCCTCGCGGGCCTCGTCGGAGCCGAAGAGGCTGGCGCTGAGGGCGACCAGGTCCTCCCCGCGAGCGTCGATCCGTTCGAGCAGATCGGCGGCGAGCAGCTTCTTGGTCTCCCGGAGGCCCTGGGCGGCGCCGGTGGCGAGCCGGCTGCAGAGCTCTGCGACAGCGGCATCGAGCTGGTCTGCCGGTACCGCCCGGGTCACCAATCCCATCTCGACCGCCTCGGTGCCGGTGAAGACCTCGCCGCCGAGCGCGGCCATCGCGGCGGCACGCTGGGTGAGGCGCGGCAGGACGGTCAGCGAGATGACCGCAGGAGCAAGACCGAGCTTCACCTCGGTCAGGGCGAAGGTCGCGTCCTCCGCGGCGAGCACGATGTCGGACGCGGCCACGATGCCGACGCCACCGGCCCGGGCAGCCCCGGCCACCACCGTCACGACCGGCTTGCCCAGGGCGAGGATCGTGCGCTGCAAGGTGACGATCGCCCGCGCGCCCTCCTCCATCGGCGTCGTCGACGCCTCGGAGAGGTCGGCACCGGAGCAGAACACCCGGCCGGAGGACCGGAGCACCACGGCCAGGACGTCTGGGTCCTTGTCCGCGCGGTCGAGCCGCTCGAACAGCTCGGTGACGAGCTGACGCGACAGCGCGTTGCGGTTGTGCGGGGAGTCCAGGGTGATGGTCGCGAGCCGGTCGACGACCTCGTAGCGGACGAGCTCCTCGGGCTGATCGGGACGGGTGGCGGCCATGGCTCCATCTTGGTCGACCGTGCTGCCCATCCGACAGGGGGTCCGCGCCGAACCACCGGGCATGAGGAAGCGACTGCCGTGGATGGCGTACGGCGTGCTCGCAACGCTGACCGGACTCGGGCTGGCACACGTCGTCGCTGCGCTCACCGATGCCGACACCTCGCCGGTGCTCGCCGTCGGGGCCGCGGTCATCGACCTGACGCCCACCCCCATGAAGGAATGGGCGATCCGCACCTTCGGCACCGCCGACAAGCCGATCCTCGTCGGCTCGGTGTTCGCGGGCGTCCTCGTCCTCGCCGCGGTGGCCGGCCTGCTGGCCCGCCGCCGCACCCGGTACGGCGCCGGCCTGCTCCTCGCACTGGTCTCGGTGGCCGCCATCGCCGTTGCGACCCGGCCGGAGGCGACGGTCCTCGACCTGGGGCCGAGCCTGGTCGCGGCTGTCGGTGCGGTTGCTGCACTGGTATGGCTGGCGCGCGAGCAGGCCGGCGCTCCCGCCGACGGCGGGCGCCGCGGCGTGCTCATCGCGGTCGGCGTGCTCGGTGCCGCCGCCGTCCTCGGGGGCGTGGGTGGTCAGCTGGTCACCAGGCTGCGGCTCCGGCCGGAGGACGTGACCCTCCCCGACCCGACCGACCCAGCGTCACCGCTGCCGCGCGGGTTGGACCGGCAGGTCGACGGCATCACTGCCTTCCGCACGAGCAGCAAGGACTTCTACCGCGTCGACACCCGGCTCGACACCCCCGTCGTCAGCAGCGACGACTGGACGCTGACCATCGACGGCGACGTGGCGCGCAAGGTCACGCTGACCTTCGACGAGCTGCTCCAGATGCCGATGATCGAGCGCGACATCACCCTCACCTGTGTCTCCAACAGCGTCGGCGGGGAGTACGTCGGCAGCGCCCGCTGGCTGGGGGTGCGACTCACCGACGTGCTGGACCTCGCCGGCGTCGGCAGCAAGGCCGACCAGATCCTGTCGACCGACTTCGACGGCATGACCATCAGCACCCCGCTGGAGCTCGCCACCGACGGCCGGGACGCGATGATCTGCGTCGGCATGAACGGCGAGCCCCTGCCCCGCGCCCACGGTTTCCCGGTGCGGATGGTCGTCCCGGGCCTCTACGGGTTCATCAGTGCGACCAAGTGGCTGACCAGGCTGACGTTGACGACCTACGAGGCCCAGGACGCCTACTGGACCGAGCGCGACTGGGCGACCGACGCCCCGATCAAGGTCTCGGCCCGGATCGACACCCCCAACGCCCTCGACGCTCTCGATCCCGGCGACGTCGTCGTCGGCGGCGTCGCCTGGGCC
Organism: uncultured Actinomycetota bacterium; assembly: GCA_963724275.1. Lineage (GTDB taxonomy): Bacteria > Actinomycetota > Actinomycetes > Propionibacteriales > Nocardioidaceae > Nocardioides. The sequence goes on from CAVRUB010000011.1 coordinate 439,130, forward strand.
CAGCAGCGCGGCGGGATCGAGAAGGTCCAGGTGCGGATCGACGGCGCTGCGTGGGCCGACGCCAACCTCGGGCCGGACGGCGGCAACGACTACTGGCGGCAGTGGTTCTACCGCTGGCCCGCCGAGAGCGGCTCGCACCGGATCGCGGCGCGTGCCGTGTCCGGCGACGGAGAGGTCCAGACCCCGGTGCGCGCGGAGCCGTTCCCCGAGGGTTCCAGCGGTCTCCACGAGCTCCTGGTCGACGTCGCCTGAGAAACCTCCCATCCGATCCCCGTACCACTCCGAACCACTCACATCACCTCCCAACACGGAAGGCACGACCCATGAAGCTCAACCACCTCCGCCGGACCGCCGGAGTCGGCGCCACCGTCCTCGCCCTCTCGATGACCCTCGCTGCCTGCGGCGATGGAGACGACTCGAGCAGCAACGACGACAACGGGGGCTCGGCCGGCGACGAGACGACCGCCGTCGCCGCCGAGTCCCAGACCTTCGGTGACGGCTGTGCCGAGGTCCCGACCGACGGCGCCGGCTCCTTCGACGGCATGGTCCAGGACCCCGTTGCCACGGCAGCCAGCAACAACCCGCTGCTGACGACGCTCGTCGCCGCAGTCGGGGCTGTCGACGGCCTCGGTGACACCCTGAACGACGCCGAGGAGCTCACCGTCTTCGCGCCGTACAACGGCGCCTTCGAGGAGATCAAGCCCGCCGACCTGAACGCCCTGATCGAGGGTGGCCAGACCGATGGCCAGGACAGCACGCTCTACAAGATCCTCGCGCACCACGTGGTCGGTGCCAGCGCCGACACCGAGGCCGTCGTGGGAGAGCACGAGACGCTGGCCATGGACACGCTGACCGTCGAGGGCGACGAGAACGGCATGACCGTCTCCGACGGCACCGTCACCGCCAACGTGCTGTGTGGCAACATCCCGACCGCCAACGCGACCGTGTACGTGATCGACAAGGTCCTGACCGGGGTCCAGTGACCCTGGTCCGGACGAGCTGAACGCGGAAGGATCACCACATGGACCCCGGCGTTCCCGAGCAGGCCGGCGCCCCCCAACCGGGCGGTGCCGGCCGGCGCCGGGCCCGACCTGGCCGACCTGCTCCAGAGGTCGGCCCGCGGCGAGCGCGACGCGTTCGCGAGCTTGTACGACGCCACAGCGGCCCGGGTGCACGGCCTCGCGCTCCGCGTGGTCCGTGACCCGGCCCAGGCCGAGGAGGTCACCCAGGAGGCCTTCCTCGAGATCTGGCGGACCGCGAGCCGGTACGACGCCGAGCGCGGGAGCGCGGTCTCCTGGCTGCTGACCATCGCCCACCGCAAGGCGGTCGACCGGGTCCGGAGTGCCGAGGCATCCAGTCGGCGCGAGTCGACCTACCACCACCGCAACCAGACCGTGGACCACGACACCACGGCCGACGCCGCGACCGCCTCGCTCGAGGCGCGCCGGGTCCGTACGGCGCTCGGCGCACTCACCGACGTCCAGCGCGAGGCGATCGAGCTGGCCTACTTCGGGGGCTACACCCACACCGAGGTGGCAACACTCCTCGACCTCCCGGTCGGGACCGCAAAGACAAGGATTCGCGACGGCCTCATCCGGCTCCGCGACACAATCGGAGTAGGACGATGAGCGATCACGAGGACACCAGGGACATGGACGACGCGCACGCGCTGTCCGGCGCCTACGCCGTCGACGCGCTCGACGACATCGAGCGTGCTCGCTTCGAGACGCACCTGCGGGGATGCGCCGACTGCCGGATCGAGGTGGCGTCGCTACGCGAAGCCGCCGCCGCGCTCGCGATCGAGCCCGTCGCGCCTCCTGCCCGGCTGCGCGCCGAGGTGCTCGCCGGCATCGAGTCGATCCGGCCGCTGCCGCCGATCATCGAGCACGACCGCGAACCGGCTCCCGCGCAGGGTCGCCGCCGTTCGTGGTGGTCGAGCACTCCGCTCCTCGTCGCGGCGGCGCTGGTGGTGGTCGCGCTGCTGACCACGGTGTGGCTGAAGCCGTGGGCGTCCGACGACGACCAGACGCTCTCCGCCACCGAGCGGGTGCTGGTCGACCCCGACCGCGAAGAGGTCGTGCAGCGCTTCCCTGACGGATCCAGCGCGACCGTCGTGGTCTCCCGGACCGAGGGACGTGCCGTGATCATCACCGAGGACATGGCGCTGGCGCCCGAGGGCAAGGTCTACGAGCTGTGGCTCCAGGACGACCCAGAGGGGCCGATGGTGCCGGCCGGTCTGATGCCGGACGACGACGACGCCACCGTGCTGCTCGAGGGTGATGCAAGTGACGCCACCGCGGTGGGGATCACCGTCGAGCCGGACGGCGGCTCGCCGGAACCGTCCGAAGAAGTCGTCGCCGTCATCGAGCTGACAGCCTGAGGACCCGACATGACTCCCCGACGGCTTGCCGTCGTCGGGTCCGGCGTTGCTGGACTCACGGCGGCCTACGTGGCATCCCGCACGGCGCAGGTGACGCTCTACGAAGCGGACGCCCGGCTCGGCGGCCATGCCGACACCCACCTCGTCGCCGATCCGGCGACCGGGCGCGACCTCGCGATCGACACCGGCTTCATCGTGCACAACCAGCGCACCTACCCGGTGCTGCTGCGTCTGTTCGCGGAGCTCGGCGTGGACACCCAGGAGTCCGAGATGTCGCTGTCCACCAGCGACGAGCGCACCGGCCTGGAGTGGGCGGGGGCTCTGGGGGCGCGCGGCCTGTTCGCCACCTCCGCCAATCTCCGGGACGGCCGCTACCTACGGATGCTGGCGGAGATCCCGCGCTTCCACCGCCGCGCCCGGCAGCTCCTCGATTCGAGCGCCCGCGCGGACACCGACGACCCCGAGCCGACGCTGGGCGAGTTCCTCGACCGGGGTGAGTTCTCACCGTACTTCCGGCGGCACTTCGTCGAGCCGCTCGTCGCCGCCGTGTGGTCCTGCGACCCAGAGGTCGCGACCGACTACCCCGCGGCGTACCTGTTCACGTTCCTCCACCACCACGGGATGCTCCGCGTGCTCGGATCACCGACCTGGCGCACGGTTGTCGGCGGCTCACGGTCCTACGTCGACCGCGTCGCCGCCGCGATCGAGGCGGCCGGCGGCAGCGTCCGCACCGGTGCCGCCGTCATCGAGGTGTCGGAGGGTGACACCTCGGTGACGGTCCGGACGACGGACGGCGAGGCGCAGTACGACGCCGTCGTCCTCGCCACCCACCCGCAACAGGCGCTGGCGCTCCTGGCCGATCCCTCGCCGGTGCAGCGCAAGGTGCTCGGCGCCCTCCCCTACTCCCGGAACGTCGCTCTGCTGCACACCGACACCCGACTGCTGCCGCGAGCGCGCCGCGCCTGGGCGTCGTGGAACTTCCGTCGGCCCGTTGTCGACCAGGGATCGGTCCAGGTGACCTACGACCTGACCCGCCTCCAGCGGCTGCCCACACCGACCCGCTACCTGGTCACCCTGGGCGGGGAGCATCTCGTCGACCCCGCCTCCGTCATCGCGCGCCGCGAGTACGAGCACCCGCTCTACAGCCCGACCTCGGTCGCGGCCCGGGACCGGCTCGACGAGGTCGGCACCCGGCGGGTGCGGTTCGCCGGCGCCTACCACGGCTGGGGGTTCCACGAGGACGGCGCCCGCTCCGGACTCGCAGCTGTCGAAGGCCTCGGTCTGAGCTGGCCCGCGGGCCGACCGACCGCCGCGACGCCGTACGCCACCACCATCACGCACACCCGGCGCACCCCGTTCCGCCGCACCTTCCGGCACCGCTCCCACCTGTGGGTCGCGGACCTCGACCGGCTCCCCGAGCATGGTCGCCTCGGCTGGTTGCGCGGGCGGTTCGACGCCCGCGACCACTTCGACGGGCGCGCCGGCACGATCCGCGAGGGCCTTGACGGCTACCTCGCCGCGCGCGGCATCGACGTCCGCGGAGGGCGGGCGCTGATGGCCGCACACCCGCGCGCGCTCGGCCACTGCTTCAACCCGATCACCGTGTTCTGGTGCTGGCGCGACCAGTCCGCCACCGGGCCTGCGGACGCGACCGTGGTCGAGGTCCACAACACCTACGGGGACCGGCACGCCTACCTGGTGCCTACAGACGAGACCGGTGCCGGTCGGGTCGACAAGGCGATGTACGTGTCGCCGTTCCACGGGACCGACGGCCACTACTCGGTGCTCGCACCCCCGCCCGACCCGACGGCCGGGCGGCTCTCGGTGTCCGTGACGCTGCAGACCGAGGACGGGGCCCGGTTCACGGCAGCCGTCGTCGGGGAACCCGTCCACCGACCGCCGGTCGCCGCGCTTTCCGCGCTGCGCGGGGCGCTCCTGATCCGGGTACACGGCGTCGTGCTCTGGCTCCGGCGGCTCCCCGTGCGACCCCGCCCCGACCACCCGGAAGGTGTCCGATGACCATCACCCGCGAACGTCACCTCGTCCACAGCTGGCCCGACCTGGAGTCCACGCCGGCCGCCGGGACGGGCGCGCGGATCGCACGTCTCCTCTTCCGGTCCGCAGTCAGCCGGCTCGACGTCACCGTGCACGTGGCCAGAGGGGCGTCGTACCCCGCCGAGACGCTCGGCCGCGGGGGGCCGGAGATGCACGTCAACCGGCCGGACGAGCTGTTCGCGCGCATCGCCCGTGACCAGCTGATCGGGTTCGGCGAGGCCTACCTGACCGGCGCGTGGGACGAAGGACCGAACGCACCTGACGGCGCGCTCGGCGACTTCCTCACCGTCCTCGCAGCCGAGATCGCCACCCTGGTGCCACGTCCGCTGCAGGCGCTGCGGTCCGCCGTCGTGTCGCGCGTCCCGAGCACCCACCGGGGCAGCCGCAGCACCACACGGGACAACGTCGCCCATCACTACGACCTCTCCAACGACCTGTTCGCACTGTTCCTCGACCCGACGCTGTCCTACTCCGCGGCACTGTTCGACGACCCCACCTCCGCAGCGGCCGGAGACCTGCCGGCCGCCCAGCATCGCAAGATCGACCGGCTGCTGGACCAGGCCGGCGTGACCCAGGGGACCCGGCTGCTCGAGATCGGCACCGGCTGGGGCGAGCTCGCGATCCGCGCCGCCGAGCGCGGCGCCTACGTCCACACCATCACCCTTTCCTCCGAGCAGCTGGCGCTGGCGCGGCACCGGATCGCCGAGGCCGGGCAGACAGACCGGGTCGAGGTCGAGCTGCTGGACTACCGGGCGCTGCTGGACTCGCCGGCCACGGCGGCGGCGTACGACGCCGTGGTGTCGGTCGAGATGATCGAGGCGGTCGGGTGGCGGTTCTGGCCGACGTACTTCCGCACCCTCGACCACGTGCTCGCGCCCGGCGGAAAGGTCGCGCTGCAGGCGATCACGATGCCGCACGACCGGATGCTCGCCACCCGGGACACCCACACGTTCATCACCAAGTACGTGTTCCCGGGCGGTGCGTTGCCATCGGTGCGGGCCATCGAGGAGACGGCGGCCCGCCACACCACGCTGCAGGTCGTGGACCAGCTGTCCCTCGGCGCGCACTACGACCGGACGCTGCAGCTCTGGGACGACGCCTTCACCGCCGCGGGGGCCGAGGTGGCGGCACTCGGCTTCGACGGCACCTTCCGACGGTTGTGGCACTTCTATCTCGAGTACAGCCGGGCCGGCTTCGCCTCGGGCTACATCGACGACCACCAGATCACGCTCGCCAGGGAGGCCCGATGACTGCCGTCGCCACCCGGCTCGAGGACGCGCTGGCTCCGTTCGTCGGCGGCGAGCTGCCGGTACGGCTCGTCGCCTGGGACGGCTCGACCGCCGGCCCGTCCGACGCGCCGCAGGTCGAGCTCCGCTCCCCCGACGCCGTCCGCCGGCTGCTGTGGCAGCCCGGCGAGCTCGGTGCGGCCCAGGCCTACGTGACCGGTGAGCTCGACGTCCCGGGCGACCTCGACGCTGCCTTGTCGCACGCGTTCGCGGTCGCAAGGGACCGCGACCTTCGCGGGCGACGGCGACCATCGCTCCCAGCGCTGGCACACGCGGTGCGGACGGCTGTGGGGCTGGGGGTCCTCGGCCGTCCGCCCGCACCGCCGGCGACCCAGGCACGGGTGCGCGGGCGACTGCACAGCAAGGAGCGCGACCGGCGCGCGATCAGCCACCACTACGACCTGTCGGCGGCCTTCTACGCGCTGATCCTCGACCCGACGATGGCCTACTCCTGCGGCTATCACCGCGACTCGTCGGTCTCCCTCGAGGAGGCGCAGCACGCCAAGCTCTCCCTCGTGTGCCGCAAGCTGGGCCTCGCGCCCGGCATGCGGCTGCTCGACGTCGGGTGCGGGTGGGGATCCCTCTCGCTGCACGCGGCCGAGCACTTCGGGGCGAGCGTCGTCGGGGTCACGATCTCCCAGGAACAGCAGCGGTACGCCGAGGCAGCAGCACGTGAGCGCGGCGTCGACGACCTTGTCGAGTTCCGGCTCTGCGACTACCGCGACGCCGTACCCCCCGCCGGGTCGGAGTACGACGCGGTGGCGTCCCTCGAGATGGGGGAGCACGTCGGCGAGGCGCACTACCCGACCTACGCCCGGGTCCTGCACGACGCCGTGCGTCCCGGCGGCCGGGTGCTGGTCCAGCAGATGTCCCGGTCGGGCCGATGGCCGGGCGGTGGCCCGTTCATCGAGTCGTTCATCGCGCCGGACATGCACATGCGGCCGGTCGGCGCCACGGTCGCTCTCCTCGAGCACTCCGGGCTGGAGGTGCGCGACGTGCACGCGCTGCGCGAGCACTACGTCCAGACGGTGGCGGGCTGGCAGGAGCGGTTCGAGCGCAACCGTGAGCAGATCACCGCCCTCGTCGGCGAGGAGATGGTCCGCGTCTGGCGGCTCTACCTGGTCGGCGGGGCGATGGCCTTCCGCGACGGACGGATGGGCGTCGACCAGGTCCTGCTGGTGCGCCCGGGAGCCCCGCACGGACTCGAAGCGGTGCGGTCGTGGTGACCGCCGTCCTCACCTCGCTGGCCGCCGTCGCAGTGGCGGCGGCCGCCGTCATGACCGTGACCGCGCTCGTCGCACGCCGACAGGGGCGCGTGGTGGTGGTCGACGTCGCGTGGGGCATCGCCCTCACGCTGGCGGCCGTCGCGGCCGCTGTCGTGGGCACGGTCCTGGACGAGGGCACGACCTGGCGGGCCTGGGCGCTGGTCGTGGCCGTCGGGGTCTGGGGACTCCGGTTGTCGTGGCACATCCACCGGCGGAGCGGGGTCGGTGAGGATCCGCGCTACGAGCTCCTCCTCGGTGGCCCGCTCGACGAGGTTGGCATGGGCGTCGCCGTCCGCAAGGTGTTCGCGATCCAGGGAGCCGCGGTCTGCCTGGTCGCGCTGCCCGTCACGATCGGCGCGGTGATCGATGTCGCGTGGACGCCGCTGGTCGTCGCCGGGTTCGCGCTCTGGCTGGTCGGGCTCCTCTTCGAAGCGGTCGGTGACGCTCAGCTGGCGAGCTACCGGCGCCAGCCCCGCGACTCCCGGTCGCCGGTGCTCGACACCGGCCTGTGGCGGTACACCCGCCATCCCAACTACTTCGGCGACGCATGTGTGTGGTGGGGGATCTGGCTCGCCGGGGCGTCGGCGAGCGGGGTGGTCGTCGGTCTCCTGACCGTGGTCGCTCCGCTCGCCATGACCTACTTCCTCGTGTTCGCGACCGGCGCCCGCCTGCTCGAGAAGACCATGATGCAGCGGCCTGCCTACCGGGACTACGCGCGACGTACCTCGATGTTCGTCCCACTGCCACCGCGTCGTTCCCCGCGTCCGCCTACGCTCGGCCCGTGAGCTCCCCCGGTGACGAGATCCTGCGGCTGGCCTCGGCCGACAACTTCCGCGACGTCGCCGGGCCCGGCTATGCCACCCACGACGGGGCCCGGGTTCGTCGCGGCGTCTACTACCGGTCCAACGAGCTGCGGCTGAACGAGACCGACCACGACACGATCACACGTCTCGGTCTTCGCGCCGTGCTGGACCTCCGCTCGAAGCCCGAGATCGAGCGGCATCCCGACGCCGAGGTCCCGGGCGCGACCTGGCACAGCTTCGACGTGTCCGGCATCCCGATGCACGAGGTCGCCGACCTGCGGGACCGGCGGAGCGCTGTGGGTCTGATGGAGCGCGTCTACCGGGGCTTCGTCGACAGCGCGCCGGCGCGCGAGGAGTTCGGTGGGCTCTTCCGCCAGCTGGCGACCGGCGGGCCGCAGCTCTTCCACTGCACCGCAGGCAAGGACCGCACCGGGTGGGTCGCGGCGCTGCTGCTGCACATGGCCGGCGTCGACGACCCGACCATCGAGAGCGACTACCTGCTGACCAACGCCCTCACCGGCAGCAGCCGTTCGCGGGTCGAGGCCGAGATCGTCAAGCTCCTCGGCGCGGATCGTCTCGCGGCGTTCGAGCCGACCCTGGTGGCCGACGTCGAGTACCTGCGCTCCGGCTATGCCGCCGTGGAGGAGACATACGGCGACCGCGGGACCTACCTGCGCGGAGGCCTCGGTCTCGACGACGAGACCATCGACACGCTGCGGAGCCTGCTGCGCGAGGACGCACCGGGCGCTGCCGCCGGCTGAGCCGACGACGACGTCAGCCTCACGGCGGCAGGTTGTGGGGTTGCCGGATGGGCTGGGTCGCGTCCGTCGCGTCCGTCGGCGTCCGTCGCGTCCGGTTTGTCGGGGGCGCTGTCCGCGCCCGGCGCGTCCGGCGCAGCCGGGTCGGGTGGAGGCGGTGCCGCCGGGATGCGCTGGCGGATGATCTCCTCGGTCCGTGGATCGAGGACGATCTCGTGGCTGTCGCCGTCACGTCCGTCGAACCTGACGGCGACGGTCTGGAAGCCCTTGTGCCGCTGGCTCGTCGCATACATCGCGTAGGCCTTGCGGTCGGCCTCGGTGAGGTCGACCTGGTCGGTGAACGGCGTCATCAGTGCCCGCGGCCACAGCTTCTCGGCAAGGACGACATTGACCTCGATGCCGAGCACGCCCATGATCGCGCCGATGTAGAGCAGTCCGATCAGGCCGAGGACGACGCCGAAGATCTTCTCCATCTCTCCGGTCGCAGCGAGCACCCGGGAGACGTAGAGGGTGCCGAGGTACTGCAGGAGCCCCCAGAGCACGGCGATGGTGAACCCGCCGGGCGCGGTCCGGGCGATGTCGTGCTGGATGGCGCTCGCCGCCGCCATCCGGAGCAGGATCGTCATCACGGTGCCGAGGATGAGCACGGTGACGAGGCGCACGACCCACGTGAACCAGCTGTAGGTCGACAGCGAGCCGACCGCCTCGGTCTCGGTGAGCACCGCCGACAGGACCGAGATGCCGAGGATGATGGTGCCGGCGGTGCCGAGCAGGACCAGGCTGGTGAGCCGGGTCAGCAACGGGTGCCTCCGGCTGTTGCGCGGCACCCCCCAGGCCAGGGCCTGGACGTTCTGCAGCGCCAGGCCCAGACCGAGGGCACCGTAGAGCGCGCCGAGGGCTCCGATCACGATCGCGCCGACCGACCCCTGCAGGCCGTCCGGCCGGCCGAGCTGGGTGCCGACGATCGGGAACTGGGCGAGCGCCGAGTTGAGAGCGTCCTTCTCCAGCTCGGGATAGCCCTGCAGGACGAACCCGAGGATCGAGGTGGCGAGCAGCATCAGAGGGAAGATCGCGATGAACGCATAGAACGTCAGCACCGCGGCCAGGTAATTGCCCTGGTCGTCGAAGAACTTGTAGACGACAGCCAGCGGGATCCCCAGGATCGGGACCTGGCGCTGGGTGCGGTCCATGCTGGACGCAACCCCCACGGTGTGAGGTTACCTGGGAGAGCGGGTGCGCCAGCGGACGTGCTCGTCAGCGGCGGCTGACGGGCTGTCGGGGCCGACCCGTCAGGACAAGAGCTCGGCTGTGGCCAGCCGGACCGCGGCCTGCAGGTCGAGGGCCGTGCCCCGGTCCTCGGCCGCGCCGCGCGCCTCGGGGTCCAACGCCGCCACTGCGGCAGCGGTACGACGCTCGCGGAGCTCGATGTCAGCGGGCACCATCACCGACCCCTCGTCGGCGTACGCCTTGTCGACCGCGGCGAGCAGGGTCGCAGCGAGAGCGGCTCGCTCCCGGACCACGGCAAGGGCGGCGAAGGACTCGAGGCACTCCATCAGCCGGTAGTCCTGGTAGTCCTCGCTGAGCACCGTCTCGACCGCGGCCCGCAGGCAGTCGCCCGCGGCGTCCGGATCGCCGACGAGGAGCTCGACGTCGGCCAGCCCGATCATGGCGAACGCGGCCTCGAGCTCGTCGTCACCCTCGGTCCTGAGGATCTCCTCGAGACAGCTGCGCGCGGTCGCGGCGTCACCGAGCTGCACCGCCACGGATGCCCGGTTCGACAGCGGGATCGCGAGCGGCAGCGCGCCGTTGAGGGTTCGCCTCAGCGCGATGCTCTCGTCGAGCAGCGGTGCCGCCTCCTCGCTCCGACCGATGTCGTGGGTGAGCCCGGCAAGAGAGTTCAGCACCCGGGCCGCCCAGAGCGGGTCCGGGCCGTCGCGGAGCAGGTCGTACGCCGTCCGGCAGTGTTCGATCGCCTCCTCGGTCAGGCCCTGCTCGCCCCGGCAGATGCCTAGCGCGTAGGCGGCACTGCCGCGGAGGGAGGGATCGGCGTCCGCGGCCAGGGAGAGGGCCCGGGGCAGCCACTCGGTGTCCGCGCTGGTCGGGCCGACGTGGTACCAGTAACGCCCCAGGGCAGACGCCAGCTCCAGCAGCCGGACGCCGACCGGTGAGTCCTCCTCGGCCGTCTCGAAGAGCCGCTCGAGCGCCACCCGCAGGTTGGCGCGGTCGGGGTCGATCAGGTGGATCCACGCGGTGATGGACATCGTGCCGTCGGCGTCCAGCACCAACCGTCGGTACCACTCAGCGTGGGCGTCCGCGACGGCGTCGCGCTCGGCGGCGCCGAGCTCGCTGACGAGCTCCGCGGCATACTCCCGCAGCGTCTCGAGCAGCCGGTAGCGCCCGGCGCCGGCGTCGACCACCAGGCTCGCCCGCACGAGGGCGATCAGGTCGGACGGCGTGGCCCCGGCGACGGCCGCTGCCGCATCGGTGGTGAAGCCACCGTCGAACACTCCGAGCCGTGCGAAGCGTCCGGCGAGCTTGTCGGGCAGCAGCGCGATGCTCCAAGCGATCGCGTCCCGCAGGGTGCGCTGGCGCGAGCTGCGGTCGCGGGGGCCGTCGGTGGCGAGGTCGAGCGCCTGCCGGTTGGCCAGCTGCTTCCGGAGGATCTCGAGCGGCACCTCGTCGGCTCGCGCGGCGACCAGCTCGATCGCGAGCGGGATCCCGTCGAGCTGCTCGCAGATGGTCGCGACGGTGTCCGGCGCCGCTTCGAACCGCTGGTCGACACTACGGGCCCGCTCGACGAACAGCGGGACGGCGTCGGTCGGGGTCAGCGGGGCGAGCGGCACGACGCGCTCGCCGTACACCCGGAGCCGGACCCGGCTGGTCACCAGCACCCGCAGCCCGGGCGCCGCCGCCAGCAGCTCGGAGACCACCGGCGCCGCGTCGTCCACCTGCTCGAAGTTGTCGAGGACCAGGAGTGTGCGGAGGTCGCGCAGGTGCGCCTTCAGGGCTGCGAGCACGTCGCCGCCCGCGGCCTCCACCTCGAGCACGTCGGCGATCGCGCCTGCCACCAGCCGGTGGTCGTGCAGCGGGTCCAGCGCGACGAACCACACGCCATCAGGGTGGTCGGCGGCGAGCCCATGAGCGACCGCGAGGCTCAGCCGGGTCTTGCCGATGCCGCCCGGCCCGGTGATCGTGACCAGCCGCTGCTCGGGCTCCCGCATCAGGGTCGTGACGGCGGCGATCTCCGTCGTCCGGCCGACCAGGGACGTCACCGCTGCCGGCAGGTGTCGGCGCGATCGCAGCTCGACGTCCTCGACCCGCAGCGCCGGGTCGTCCCCGAGGATCGCCGCCTGCAGCCGCTGCAGGTCCTCGCCCGGGTCGAGCCCGGTCTCGTCGGCCTTGACCTCCCTACCGGCCGCATAGACCTCGAGAGCGTCGGCCTGACGGTCGCTGCGGTGCAGCGCGAGCATCAGGTGGCCGCGCAGCTCCTCGTTGAGCGGGTGCTGCTCGACCAGCGGCTCCAGCCAGGGCACCAGCTCGCGGTGCCGGCCGAGGGACAGCAGCGCCCGGGCCCGGACAGCTGCCGCCGTCAAGCGCTCTGCTTCGAGCGCCACCACCACCGGGCCCGTGAGCGGCAGGTCGCGGAGGTCCTGCCAGGCCTCACCCCGCCAGAGCGCGAGCGCCTCGTCGACCATCGCGATCGCGGCGGCCGGGTCCGGCTCGGCCGACGCGTCGCTCACGAGCCGACTGAAACGATCGGCGTCGATCTCGACGTCATCGGTGAGCAGGCGGTAGGCGCGGCCCTCGGTGACCAGCCGGTCGCCGTACTCCCCGAGTGCCGTACGGAGCGAGGACACGTAGACCTGCAGGCTGCGGAGCGGGTTGGCCGGCCCGGCCTCGCCCCAGATCTCGTCGACCAGCCTCCCGACGGGTACGGCGGAGGGTGCGAGCGCCGTCAGCACGCCGAGGACGGCGCGCTGCTTGCGCGACCCGAGGTCGACCGGTACGGCGTCCACCGTGGCCTCGAGCGGCCCGAGTACTGCGATCCGCAGGCTGTGCACCCACGGAGTCTGCATCAGTAAAGAAGCGAATTCGAGCGGAATTTGAGCACTGGTGGAGACGCTTCTCCGCAAGCCCACCCACGGAGCCCGAGATTTCCCGAGAGGACCACCCAGATGAACGCCATCGCCTATCCGCGCCGGAGCCGGCTCGAGCCGCCCCCCGCCTCCCGCCCCATCGGCGCGCCGCGGACGCCGACGCCCGGCCGTCGCGTCGAGCTCCGGTCGGTCCCGATGCCTCCTCCCGAGCGTCCGAGCCGCGTCTCCCGGCGTGAGGCGGAGGTGCTCCGGCTCATCGCCCGCGGGCTCTCCAACGCCGAGATCGGGGCCGAGCTCTTCATCTCGCTCCCGACCGTGAAGTCCCACGTCGCCAGCCTGCTGGCGAAGCTCGGGGCGCGCGACCGGGTGCAGCTCGTGGTCGCGGCCTACGAGACCGGATTCGTGGTGCCCGGCCATCTGCGCGGCTCGGCCCGGCCGGTCGCCTGAGGGACTGGAGGCGCTCTGATGCTCGGTCGTCCCGCAACTGCTGCTCTCGCCGCCGGACTCGGCGTCTCCCTGCTCACCCTGCAGCCGGCACCGGCTGCGGATGTGGCCGTCCGTCGTCCCGATCTCGTCGTCACCGCGCTGACAGCGCCGGCGGAAGTGCGAGCCGGGACGACGCTGCGGGTCGCGGTCACCAGCAAGAACGCCGGGCGCGGCAGGGCTGCCGCCTCCGTGACCAAGATCTACCTGTCCGCCGACAGGTCGGTCGGAAGCGACCTCGCAGTCGCCACCGTCCAGGTGCCGCGGCTGCGGCCCGGCGGGCGGCACGTCGCCAAGCCGACCCTGCGAGTCCCGCCGAGCGCTGCCGTCCGTAGCTACCGGTTGATCGCGTGCGCGGACACTCGCAAGCAGGTCCGGGAGTCGCGGGAGCGCAACAACTGCCGGGTCGCCGACCGCGCGGTCCGGGTCACCGGCGCGAGCACCGCGGCGCCGGACTTCCCGCTCACCCCCAGCCCGATCACGGTCGCTCCCGACCCCGACGAGGCGCGGGCGGTCACCATGAGAGCCAACCCCGCCGAGAGCACCACCATCGAGGCGACCGGTGCGGACGGCACGACGTACACGCTCGTCATCCCGGCCGGAGCGCTGATCGGGCCGGAGACGATCACCCTGACCCCCGTCGCCGCGGTCGGCGACCTCCCGCTGTCGGGCGGGCTCGAGGCCGCGGTGGAGCTGAAGCCGCACGGCCTCGTCCTCCTCAAGCAGGCCCAGCTGACCATCGACAGTCCCGGTCTCGGCCCGATCGCCCAACAGACGCCCTTCTACTTCCACGAGGGCGGGGAGGACTTCCACCTCTACCCGATCCTGCTCCCAGAGCCGGGTGACGACGCCAGCGTCGTCCGGTTCCCGATCGAGCACTTCTCGACCCCCGGCGTGGGACTCGGGACCCCGGGCGACCGCGCTGGTGTCGGCGACCACCCGACGGCGCGCGACCAGGGCCAGATCGCCAGTCAGATCGCCGAGCTCGTCCGACAGGCCCGTGAGGCGGACCCGAACGGAGACGGCCCCGTCGACAGCGGGCTCGCGCCCGCCATCGAGTCGCTGATGAACAGCTACTACGACGGTGTCATCAAGCCCCAGCTGGCGGCCGCCGAGGGCAACCCTCGCAACGACGCCCTGGTACGCGACGCGATCGCGGACGCCTTGTCCTGGGTGCGCAACATGCAGCTCTACCTCTCCGGCGGCGACGACCCATACACGTCGACCCGCACGGATGACGCGATGGACCGGATCGAGCGGGTGCTCAAGGCGGTCTACCTGGACCGCTGGAACCGTTGCTCCAAGGATCACGAGCTCGAGGTGCTGCCCCAGCTGCTCACGATCTCGCGGCAAGCGGCTCTGCTCGGCTACGCGTGGGCCGACGCCCCCTTCGAGCGCTTCAAGGACTGCTCACGCTACGAGGTGCGCTTCGACTCGCGGATCTCGTTCGACGGGGCCTGGGCGGTCGGTGGCGAGGAGCTCTACAAGTATCCGCACACGGGCAGCGGCGACTGGCGGGCACAGGCGACCACCACCAACGCCCTCGGCGACAACACGTTCATCACCCAGGGACCGCTGTCGTTGACGGAGGCGACCTACCACGACAGCTACAGCTATCCCCGCAGCGACGGCAGCATCTGCTCCGGCAGCACCGTCCAGACCGGCTCCGTGCCCGGGACGATCCAGACCGGCGTCGCTCCGTCCTTCGAGCCGAACCCGAGGGAGGTACCGCCCGAGGGTGTGTGGCAGGAGCCGATCGTGAAGCTGGTCATCAGCGCGAGCCCGGCAGGCGTCAAGGACATCACCCGGACCGTGAACTGCGGAGGCGGCGACTACACCGACACCAGCTCCTCCCGGTGGATCCAGCAGTTCACCGACTTCCACGGTGGTTCCAGCTCGATCTCGGTCACGGGCACGAAGGCTGACCGCTCCGGTGAGGTCCTGTACGCCAGGACCTGGAACAACTCCGAGAGCACGCCCACCAACCACGGCAGCCTCGACTGGAGCGAGACGACGGTGCTGGAGGTCTGGCACAAGCCGGATGCCTGAGCCGTCAGGACAGGTGCCGAACGGCTGGAGGACGCCCGCCCGAAGGGGGTCAGATCCGGGGGCGGTAGTCCAGTGCGTAGCCCGGGTAGGTCTCGCCGGTGACGGTTCCGTCACGAGCTCGGAGCAGCTGGACCTTCTTCGTGCCCCGTGGGGTGACCACTCGTGCGAGGCCGTGCGGGGTAACCCAGCGGTAGGCACCGAGGCCGAGCTGGCAGACGCTCGTAGCCCTCGTGGGTCTTGGCCCTGTGGTGGTAGCGGGTCAACGGTGCGTCGTTGTGGTCGCCGGTCTGGCCGGGAGGTCCGCCCGGGTCGTACGGCGTCGCGTGGTCGTGGTCGAGGCGACCGGTCGCGCGGCTCGAGCTGTGGGGGAATACGTCGTGGACAGTGCGGAGTCGGGTGCGCAGCTTCACCGCGGTCGGGTGCTCGTATCCGTTGACGCTGTGGCCGCTGTTGAGGTCGATGACCGGCTGCACGATGATCTCGCGGTGCTCGACAAGGTCGGCGACCTGCTCCACCAGCATCGGGCCCAAGCCTTCGACGCGAGCCACCCCGTCGGCCTGACCGCGTAGGACGTGGTCGGTGAGGTGCACGAACAGGGTGGCCGGCCGACGCTTCTTCTTGGGCAGCTCGGGCGACGGCTCGTCTGCTGACGCAGCGACGTCGAGACCGTCGAGCAATGACGCAGCGGAGTGGGGGTCGGTGACCAGCAGGGTGAACGCCTGGGCCCGCAACTGGTCCCTGGTCGGCGCGTCGCTCTCGTCGTGCTGGCCGTGCAGAGCGAGGGCGTCCGCGACGTCGTCGACCATCGCGTCGCCCTCGACCGCATCGACGGCGGACAGCTTGGACGAGAGCCGCCGGGTGCCCGGCTCGCCCTGGTCGTCGACCAGGTCGCCCGGCCGGGGCCGGGACAGCCACACCCCGGTGTGACGCGCGTCCTCGGCCAGCCGGGCGCGGTAGCCGTCGAGGTCCGCCTCGATCGCCTTGGCCTCGGCGATGGCGAGGATCCGGCCGGGCGACTCCTCGACCGCCGCGGCAACGGCGGCGTCGACGAGTGCCACCTGCTCGCGGGTCAGCTGCCTGGTCATCGCGGCGACCTTCTGCGCGACCCACGGCTCCATCCGCAGCTCCTTCGTGGCAGCCCACACCAGGGGCAGCCGGTGGCGCAGGTCGAGCGCCTGCCCGGCCTGGTTGCGCAGCGAGATGGCGCCGACCTCCAGGGCGATGGCGAGCTCTCGCCCAGCAGAGCTCCGATGCTGCCGGCGTACCCTCGCCGCCGAGCTGGACGAGCCGGTCGCCGCCCTTGCTCAGCGGCACCGCGCCGGGACGCGCCTGCGGATCCTCGGAGTGGAGATCTGCCCAGTGCTGGAGGAGCTGCAGGCGATCCACGCCCTGCCGGCGCCGCTCCTGAACGTCGCGCTCGGCGAGGGCGAGCGTGGCCGCCGTGTCGAGGTCGACCATCGCTGGATCCATATCAGGATTATACTCGAACATATGTTCGATTACCAGCACCGACTAGGCACATAGGGGAACGACTTGGGCCTTCACTCGAGGGGTCGTGGAGCGGCCGCGCCAGCGGCGGCGCGGGCGGAGCCCGTGCCGTCGAGCGCGCCGGAAGCCGACCGGCCGGGTCCCGCGGTCAAGGACGGCCGAAGGCCGCCGCGCAGCGGCCGAGCGCAGCGAGGTCCTTGACGGCGGGAGTCGGTCGGCTACGCGCGCGGCCGCCATCAATCCGAGTCGCGATCGGCTACGCGCGCGGGCACTCACAGGGTCTCGAGACGGTCGCTGCGCGACCTCCTCGACCGCCGAACCACGCAGGGGTCTCGAGACGGTCGCTGCGCGACCTCCTCGACCAGCGGGCACAGACCCGTCAGTACGACTTGGGCAGCCCCAGCGTGTGCATGGCGACGAAGTTCAGGATCATCTCGCGGCTGACGGGGGCGATCCGGCCGAGGCGGGAGGCGACCAGCATGTTGGCGAGGCCGTACTCGACGGTGAGGCCGTTGCCGCCGTGGGTGTGCACGGCGACGTCGGCGGCGTTGCAGGAGACCTCGCCGCCGGCGTACTTGGCCATGTTGGCGTACTCGCCGGCCGTGAAGTCGTCGCCGGCGTCGTAGAGCGCGGCGGCCTTCTGCCACAGCATCCGGGCCTGCTCGAGCTCGATCTTCACCTTCGCGATCGGGTGCTGGATGCCCTGGTGGGCACCGATGGGGGTGTCCTTCCAGACGCTGCGGGTCTTGGCGTAGTCGACGGTGACGCCGAGGACGTAGCGCGCCATCCCGCACGACAGCGCGCCGCCCATGATCCGCTCGGGGTTGAGACCGGCGAACAGCTGCCAGAGACCGCCGTCCTCGTCGCCCACCAGGGCGTCGGCCGGCAGCCGCACGTCGTCGAGGAAGAGCGTGAACTGCTTCTCCGGCGCCGACCATGCCATCTCGATGGGCTGCCTGGTGAAGCCTTCGGCATCGGTGGGTACGACGAACAGCGCCGGCTTCAGGTTCCCCGTCTTCGCATCCTCGGTCCGCGCCACGATCAGCACCGAGTGGGCCTCGTCGACGCCGGAGATGAACGTCTTCTGGCCGTTGAGCACCCACTGGTCGCCATCGCGGGTCGCGGTCGTGGTGATGTTGTGCGCGTTGGAGCCGGCGTCGGCCTCGGTGATGCCGAAGGCCATCAGCAGGGTCCCGTCGGCGATGCCGGGAAGCCATCTCCGCTTCTGCTCGTCGGTGCCGCAGCGGGTGATGATCGAGCCGCAGATCGCCGGCGAGACCACCATCATCAGCAGCGGGGCTCCTGCGGCAGCAGCCTCCTCGAGGACCGCGGCGAGATCGGCCATTCCGCCGCCCCCGCCGCCGTGCTCCTCGGGGATGTTGACGCCGAGGAACCCGTTGGCGCCCATCTCCAGCCAGAGGTCGGTGGTCTTGCCGCCCTCGCGCGCCTGCTTCTCGACGTACTCGCGGCCGTACTTGCCGGCGAGCTTCCTGACCGCCTCGCGCAGCGCGACCCGCTCCTCGGGCTCGGTGAAGTTGATCGTCATCGGCTGGTTCCTTCTGTATGGACGGCGTCGTCGGTGGTCGGGACGTCTGCGTCGACGATGGCCAGCACGGTGCCCGCCTCGACCTGCTGGCCCGTGGTCGCGGCGAGCTCGGTGACCGTGCCGGCGTAGGGCGCGGCAATGGTGTGCTGCATCTTCATCGCCTCCATCACGAGGATCGGCGCACCCTCGGCGACCTCGTCGCCGATCCGCGCGTGCACCGCGATCACGTTTCCGGGCATCGGCGCCAGCAGTGAACCGGCCGCGACCTGGGTCGCGGGGTCGACGAACCGGGGCTTGCGCCTCAGGGGGACGTGTCCGAGCGGCGACTCGACATTTACTGCTTCCGATGCCGGGTCGCCGGCGACCCGGACGGTGAAGGTACGGCGCACGCCACCTGCTTCGAGCACGACCCGGTCGCGCCCGGCCGCGACGACGGTCACGTCCTCGAGGTCCGCCGAGGTGAACGTGCGCCCGCCGTACCAACGGACGCGCAGCTCGTCCCCATCGGTGCCGCCGACCAGGAACACCGTCTCCTGAGGATGGGCGACCACGTTGCGGAAGCCGGCGGGGATCCGGCTCTGGACCTTCGCGGCGAGGCGGGCCCGCTCGGCCAGCGCGATCGCCGCCGCGAAGCCGGAGAGCGGCAGTGCCTGCTCACCTCCGGGCGCAGCGCCCAGGACGGACAGGTCAGCACCGTCGAGCCAGGTGGTGTCCATGGTCGCCCCGACCACGACCGGGTCGCGGAGCAGGTTGACCAGCAGGTCGCGATTGGTGCGCACGCCGTGGATCTCCGCCCGCGCCAGCGCGCCGGCGAGCTGGCGTAGCGCCTGGTCGCGCGAAGGCGCCCAGACGACGACCTTGGCGATCATCGCGTCGTAGAACGTGCCGATCGCGTCGCCGGCGCCGACGCCCGAGTCCAACCGGATGCCGTGGCCGGTGGTCTCGAACTCGCTGACCACGCCCGGCACCTCGAAGCGGGTGATCGTGCCCGACTGCGGCTGGTATCCGGCGGTGGGGTCCTCCGCGTAGAGCCGGACCTCGATGGCGTGGCCGTCGGGCTGGGACTCGAGACGTTCGCCGGCGCCACCTCCTCGACCGCTGGTGTGCAGACCGGCGAGCGACCGCCCCTCCGCGACCGCGATCTGGAGCGCGACCAGGTCGACACCGAAGACGGCCTCGGTGACCGGGTGCTCGACCTGGAGACGCGTGTTCATCTCCAGGAAGTAGAAGCGGTCCGTGGTGACGTCGTAGAGGAACTCGACGGTCCCGGCGCCGCGGTAGTCGATGGCCTCGGCGGCCGCCTTGGCCGCTTCGTGCAGCGACTTGCGGGTCGCGTCCGGCAGCGCCGGGGCGGGAGCCTCTTCGATCACCTTCTGGTGTCGTCGCTGCACCGAGCAGTCGCGCTCGCCGAAGACGATCGCGCCGTCGGCCCCTCCTTCTTTGCCCAGCCCGAGCACCTGGACCTCGATGTGCCGCCCGGACTGGATGTAGGGCTCGACGAAGACGGTCCCGTCGCCGAACGCGGACTCGGCCTCGGACCTCGCGGCCTCGATCTCGCCGGCGAGCTGGTCGAGCTCGCGGACGATCCGCATGCCGCGGCCGCCGCCGCCGGCCGACGCCTTCACCAGAAGAGGGGTCTCGAGACGCTCGCTAGCGCGAGCTCCTCGACCACCGACATCGCGGGCTCCTCGACCATGGCTGTCCAGCTCGTCGCCTGTCCAGGACGGCAGTACCGGCACGCCGGCGGCCTCCATCAGCTTCTTGGACTCGATCTTGGAGCCCATCCGCTCGATGGAGTCGGGGGTAGCGCCGATCCAGGTCAGGCCGGCGTCGATCACCTGCTGGGCGAACGCGGCGTTCTCCGACAGGAAGCCGTAACCGGGATGGATCGCGTCCGCTCCCGCCCTCCGTGCGGCCTCGATCACCAGGTCACCGCGCAGGTAGGTCTCGGCCGGAGTGTTGCCCGGCAGCCGCACCGCCGCGTCGGCGTCGGTCACGAACGGCATGCCGGCGTCGGCGTCGGAGTGGACGGCCACGGTCTCGATGCCGAGACGCCGGCAGGTCCGGAAGACCCGCCGGGCGATCTCGCCACGGTTGGCGACGAGCATTCTCTGGATCATCATCTGCACGCAGTCCTCACATACGAAAGACGCCGAAGTTCATGGCGCCCTCGACCGGTTGGTTGTCGATCACGGACAGACAGATGCCGAGGACGGTCCGGGTGTCGCGCGGGTCGATGACGCCGTCGTCGTAGACCAGGCCGGAGAGGAAGTACGGCAGCGACTGCTCCTCCACCATCCCCTCGACCACGTCCTTGACGCCCTTGAACCCTTCGGCGTCGAACGGCTCGCCCTTCTTCTCGGCCGACTCGCGCGCCACGATCTCGAGGACACCGGCGAGCTGCTGCGGGCCCATCACCGCGGACTTCGCGGACGGCCACGTGAACAGGAAGCGAGGGTCGTAGGCGCGGCCGTTCATGCCGTAGTTGCCGGCGCCGTACGACGCGCCCATGATCACCGTCAGGTGCGGCACCTTCGAGTTGGAGACAGCGTTGATCATCATCGCGCCGTGCTTGATGATGCCGCCCTGCTCGTACTCCGTGCCGACCATGTAGCCGGTGGTGTTGTGCAGGAACAGCAGCGGCGTGTCCTTCTGGTTGGCGAGCTGGATGAACTGCGCGGCCTTCTGCGCCTCCTCGGAGAAGAGCACGCCGCGCGCGTTGGCGAGGATGCCGATCTCGCGGCCGTGCAGCGTCGCCCAACCGACGCAGAGCGACGTGCCGTACAACGGCTTGAACTCGTCGAACGGCACCGCGTTGTCCGCGCTGGTGCCGTCGACGATCCGCAGGATCGCCTCCCGCGGGTCGAACGGCTCCTTGAGGTCGGTCGGGATCAGGTCGAGGAGCTCCTCGGGGTCGAGGTCCGGCTCGGAGTACGACGAGGGATCCGGCGTGGTGCCCTTCTTGCGCCAGTTGAGGCGGGCCACGACCCGGCGTGCCTGCCGGATGGCGTCGTGCTCGTCGACGGCGAGGAAGTCCGACGAACCGGAGACCCGGGAGTGCATCTCGGCGCCGCCGAGCGACTCGTCATCGGTCTCCTCACCCGTCGCCATCTTCACCAGCGGCGGACCGGCGAGGAACACCTTCGCCCGATCCTTGACCATGATCACGTAGTCGCTCATGCCGGGGACGTACGCGCCGCCCGCGGTGGAGTTGCCGAAGACCACCGAGACCGTCGGCTGCTTGCGCGCCGACGACCGGGTGAGGTCCCGGAATCCGCGGCCGCCGGGGATGAAGATCTCCTTCTGCGTCGGGAGATCGGCACCGCCGGACTCGGTGAGGTTGATGCTCGGCAAGTAGTTGCGCTCGGCGATCTCCGCCGCCCGGAAGGTCTTCTTCAGTGACCACGGGTTGAGGGCGCCGCCCTTCACGGTCGGGTCGTTGGCGACGATCATGCACTCGACGCCCTCGACGACGCCGATGCCGGTGACGACGCTGGCGCCGACCGCGAAGTCGCTGCCCCAGCCGGCCAGCGGCATCAGCTCGAGGAACGCCGAGCCCTCGTCGACGAGCAGCTCGATCCTCATCCGAGCGGTGAGCTTGCCGCGGTCCAGGTGCCGGGCGATGTACTTGCCGCCGGCCTCGACCGCCCTGGCCTGCTCCTCGTGGAGCGACTCGATCTTCTCGAGCATCGCCGTCCTGCGGTCGGTCATGCCTCCACCACCGCCTTCATCTTCTCCAAGGTCGTGCGCATGCCGCGCTCGTTGGTGCGGCCGCGGAGCCGACCGAGCACGATCCAGTAGCCGCGGAGATACCATTTGGGCGTCAGCCTGAAGTACTCGGTGACCCGGGTGCCGTCGCCTTCAGCCTCCAGTCGGTAGCCCCAGGTGGTGAGGGCGTTGCCGTCCAGACCGACGGCGAACTCGAACACCTCGTTCTCCTCGCACCGGGTGACGGTGCACGGCGACCAGTACGTCGGTCCGACGCCGTTGCGCTTCACGTGGCCCTTGAACCGGGCGCCGACGGCCGGGCCGGTCGCACCGTGCGTCCACACCGCCTCGAACGTCTCGGGCGAGAACTCGCCGATCCGGGAGACGTCGCTGACCAGTGCCCAGACCTCGTCGGGCGCAGCCCGCATGTGCAGGTCGACCTCGCCGCCGAGCGCCTTCATCCCGCGTGTCCGAGCAGTCGGGCGTGCGCGAGCTTCTTCTGGAGCTCACGCGGGACCTCGCCGTCCTTCTCCCACTGGTCCAGGTAGGGCGTCACCTCGCGTTTGGTGAACTCGAGCGCCGACTCCTTGAGAGCGACCTGCTCCTCGGTGAAGCCGTGGTTGAACGTGGTCGTCATTTCGGGGTCCCGGCGGACTTGTTCGGAGGATTGAAAGTCGCCGTCCGCGGCCCAGTGCGAGCCGATCGGGGGAGAAGAAGTTCGTGGGGTGATCTCACAAGACGTTCCCTTCGATGTTGACGAGGCGGGAGCGGACCCACTCCGCGAGGCCCTTGGCCTGGGGGTCGAACCGGGCGGTGGCGGCCACGCCCTCGTCGAGGAGGCCGTGGATCAGCACGTTGACGCCGCCGAGGTTGGGCAGCACGTAGACCTCGATCTCGAGATCGGCCGCCTCGGGGATCAGCTCGCGCACCCGGCGGCGCGACATGAACTTGGTCAGCCAGGTGACCCGCTCGGCGTACTTGGGATGCCCGTCGTTCCTGACCCAGAGCCCGATGTTGGCGTCGCCGCCCTTGTCCCCTGAGCGGCCGTGCACGAAGGTGCCGAGCGGCAGCCTGCGGGTGAGGGTGTCGGTGGGCGCGGGGTACGGCGACTGCCGCTGCCCCTCTGTCGGATCGATCGGCACGTCCGCCGTCCTCGGGTCGTCGATCACCTCGGTCGTGCCGTCGTGGTGGACGACGGTGTGCCGCACCGTGCTGCGCGGGACGTAGGCGGGCTTGTAGACGCCGTACGGCGTGCCGGGTCCGGGCACCCGGGTGAGGCTGAAGCCGGGGTAGGAGCCGAGGGCGAGCTCGATGATCGGGGTGGTGAAGGCCTTGCCGACCTTGTCGGCGCTCGTGTCGAACGCGGTCACCCGGAGCAGGAGCGAGGCGCCCTCCTCGGTCTCGGAGTCCAGCTGCACCGGTCCGAAGCCGGACCACACCACCTTGGCCGGCCGGTCGTCACCGAGCGCGGACTCGACCTGGGCCTCGACCCACTCGACCTTGGCTTCGCAGTCCAGCCCGGTGACGACGAGCTCGGCGGAGTTGCGGAAGCCGGCGACGTAGTTGAGACAGACCTTGAGGTCCTCCGGCGGCGCAGAGCCGGTCACGCCGGTGATGGCTACCCGGTCCGAGTCCTCGGCGCCGACCTGCTCGAGGCGCAGCGACGTGAGGTCGACGGTGACGTCGGGGTTGAGGTACTTCGTGGTCTGGATCTCGTAGACCAGCTGGGCGGTGACGGTGTCGACGGTGACCGCGCCGCCGGTGCCCTCGTGCTTGGTGATCACCATCGAGCCGTCCTCGGCCAGCTCCGCGATCGGGAAGCCGAGTGGTAGGTCGCGGCGCGGCAGGTCGAGGAAGCCGCTGAAGTTGCCCCCGGTGGCCTGGGTCCCGCACTCGATGACGTGACCGGCGACGACCGCGCCGGCGAGGGCGTCGTGGGACTCGGGTGTCCAGCCGAAGTGGGCGATCCCGGGTCCCACCACGACCGAGGCGTCGGTGACGCGGCCGGTGACGACGAGGTCCGCGCCCTGCTTCAGCGCCGACGCGATGCCGAACGCGCCGAGGTAGGCGTTGGCGGTCAGCGGGTCGCCGTAGGTCTCGTGCACCAGTCCCAGGTCGGCGACCTGGGCGCGGATGTCGTCGCCCTCGACGTGGGCGATCCTCGGGTCGAGACCGAGGCGGGCCGCCACCTCGCGCAGCCTGTCGGCGAGGCCGCGCGGGTTGAGGCCGCCGGCGTTGACGACGATCCTGACGTCCCGCTCGAGCGCCAGGCCGAGGGCGTCCTCGGCCTGCTTCACAAAGGTGCGGGCGTAGCCGAGGTCGGCGTCCTTGACCGTGTCCTTGCCGAGGATCAGCATGGTCAGCTCGGCGAGGTAGTCGCCGGTCAGGTAGTCGAGGGGGCCACCCTCGAGCATCTCGCGGAAGGCGGAGAGCCGGTCGCCGTAGAAACCGGAGCAGTTGCCGATCCTGATGGTGTTCATGCCTTCGCCTCCCGGCCGGCGCCTGCGGGACCGGCGAAGGCCTGGGCGATCGTCAGCCATGTCCCGGCGTCGGCACCGACGGCGACCAGGTCGGTGTCGTCGCGGTGGGTCCGTTGGGTGACCAGCTGGCAGAAGCCGTACGCCGAGCCGGTCACGCTCTGGTCGGCGTCCGCGGGGCCCCAGGTCCAGAGCACGCCGCTCGGCGCGGTCAGCTCGATCCGGAACTCGTCGGCCGGCGCCGCGAGGCCCTGCTGCGCGAAGGAGTAGTTGCGGGTGCGGACCCCGAGGTGCGCGACCTGCTTGATCCGGTCCGTCGGCGCCGGTCGGTCGCCGAGGGCGTCGTAGACGTCGAGCGCGTGCGCCCAGGTCTCCATGAACCGGGCGGTCGCCATCGACGTTGCTGACATCGGCGGCCCGAACCACGGCATCTTGTGGCCGTCGGGCAGGTCGCGGAGTGCGGCGGCGAGCGCGACCCGGCCGGCGTCCCAGCGGACCAGCAGGGTGGCGGGATCGACCTGCGCGAGGGCGTGCGCCCCGACGTCGACGAAACCGGCCGGGTCGGCGATCGCCTCGAGCACGACCTCGTCCCACGCCTCCTTGCCCTCGGGCGTGTGGGCGGCGGTGGCGAGCACAGCGACCCCGTCGGTCCACAGCAGGTGGGCGACGGTGGTCGCGATGGTCCAGCCCTCGGCGGGCACCGGGGCGGACCACCGGCCGGCGTCGAGACCTGCGACTGCCGCGCGCAGCTGGTCTCCCTCTGCGGTGAGGTCGGCAAGGACGTCGTCGAGCACGCTCACTTCTGTTGGCCTCCGTGCAGGGTGGTGTCGAGGGTCGCCGCCCACTGGTCGAGGATTCGGCGGCGACGTCGGGTGTCGTCGCCGAGGGTGCTGGCCAGACCGAGTCCGCGGACCAGGTCGAGGGTGGCCTGGATCAGCTCACGCACGCCCGGTCGCGACTCGTCGGCATCCAGCAGCTGGACGGTCATCTTGTGGGTGTCGCGGCCGACCAGCTGCTCGAGCGGCGCGACCGCCTCCAGCAGGCTCTCGTCGGTGCGCGCCGCCACCCACAGCTCGAGTGCAGCGGTGAACACCGGCCCGGCGAAGTGGTCGCCGAGCATCTGGATGACCGCACGGGTGCGCTGCTTGCCCGACGGCAGCTTCGAGGCAGCCGTCTCCAGCTCCCTGCCGCGCCGCTCCGTCAGGTGCGCCACCGCGGCGACCACCAGGTCGTTCTTGGTCGGGAAGTGGTGCAGCTGGGCCCCGCGGCTGACTCCGGCACGCTCAGAGACGAGCGTGGTCGTCGTACCGCTGAAGCCCTTCTCGACCAGAAGGTCGACCGTCGCGTCCATCAGCCGCGCCCGCATCGCGCGGGTGCGCTCCTCCTGCGGGACACGACCGGTGGTCGACGTGGTCACCCCGCAAGAATGACGGCGGACGAACAAACAGTCAAGCCTGACTGTTTGTTGTCACTCGCCGACACCGGGCAGAGCGCGAGCCGGCGCGAGGCAACGCGGAGCCCGCGAGGCGCAAGATCTGGAGCCACCCCTTGCGCTCGCGAGCCCCGCACGCGGCTCCGGTACCGAGCTCCTCGGACCCGCTCCCCCTGCGGTCGTCCTGGTCCCCCGAAGTCGGGATTGCTCACGAATCCCGCCAGTTCCTGACCGCTACGGAATTACCGTAGGTGGGGATCGTTCACATACAGGGGGTCGATGTGGAAACGCCGGGACCCGCGCGACCTGACGACTTCGCCGAGGCGTTGAGGGCGGCCATCGCCGCCCGTGGCGTCAGCCTGGTCTGGGTCCGCGACCGGCTCGCGAACCTCGGCAGCCCGGTGTCGCTGACGACCCTCAGCTACTGGCGCACGGGTCACCGACACCCCGAGGGCGCCGGCTCCCTGGCGGCGGTCTGCGCCATCGAGGAGCTGCTGCGAGTGCCGCCGGGCCACCTGGTTGCGAAGGTCCCGCCCAGCCGCCGCACCGGTCCCCTCCCCTCGCCGCGGATCCCTATCGCCGACGAGGATCTGCGCCGGGCGATGAAGGAGTCCCTGGACGCGGTCAGCGCGCCGCCGCTGAACACCCTCCGGGACCTCAGCGCCCACGTCGTCGCGGACGTCGACGAGAGCGGACGGCTGCGCCGTCGGCACATCCGGATGCTGGTGCAAGCGACGTCCGGCAGCCTGGACCGGATGGCTTGGGTGGAGGTGTCCCGATCGCCGACGCTGGCGGCCCCTCGAGTCGTCTCCGTCAGCGGTGCCCGGGTCACCCTCACCCACCAGCACCCGGACCGGAGGGTGCGGAGCTATGCGTTCGCGCTGGGCCGTGAGATCGCCGCGCCCGACACTGCACTGCTGGAGTGGACGACCGAGTTCGACGACGACTACCCCGCCGAGACGGAGGTGGGCCACTTCGTCGCGCGGCCGGCTCGCGAGACCGTGATCTGGGTGCGTTTCCATCCCGACCACCTCCCCACGTGGTGCGAGGAGCTGACCGACCAGGAGGAGCCACGACCGCTCGAGCTGGGCACCGGGCACGCCGTCCACGCGGTCCGCGTCCGGTTCGGACCCGGTGTGCTCACCGTGCGGTGGGGTTTCGGTGCATCGCGGAACGCGTAGTAGGTCAGTTGACCTGATGTCAGGGACGGTTCATGCTGGGTCCATGACCTGGCAGAACTGGGCGCGTACCGAGGAGGCGTACCCCGCGCGCGTCGTGGCGCCCGGCTCGACCGAGGAGGTCGCCGCGGAGGTCAAGCAGGCGGCGCGGGACGGCCTGGCCGTGAAGGCTGTCGGGGCCGGGCACTCCTTCACCGGCGTCGCCGTCGCGCCCGGGGTCCAGGTGCTCCCCGACCGGCTC
The DNA here is from genome assembly GCA_963724275.1 of uncultured Actinomycetota bacterium. Taxonomy (GTDB): domain Bacteria; phylum Actinomycetota; class Actinomycetes; order Propionibacteriales; family Nocardioidaceae; genus Nocardioides. Next base: position 466,376 of record CAVRUB010000011.1, read on the forward strand.
GACGGCGTGCACTCGGTCGACCGCGAGACCGGGCTGGTCACGGTCGGAGCGGGCATACAGCTGCACCGGCTCAACCCGCTGCTCGCGCGGCACGGCCTGGCGATGGAGATCCTCGGCGACATCGACCGGCAGACGATCGCGGGCGCGGTGTCCACCGGCACGCACGGCAGCGGCGCGGCGTTCGGCAGCATCTCCACACAGGTACGAGGCCTGGAGCTCGTGCTGGCCGACGGCTCGGTCGTGGAGTGCTCGGCAGCAGAGCGACCCGAGCTCCTCGAGGCAGCACGGGTCTCCATCGGCGCCCTCGGCGTGATCACGAAGGTGACCCTGCAGTGCGTGCCGCTCTACGCCCTGCACGCGCTGGACGCGCAGATGCCGCTCGACGACGTCCTCGACCGGGTCGACGACCTGGTCGCCGACAACGACCACTTCGAGTTCTTCTGGTTCCCCCACACCACCACTGCCCTGACGCGTCGGTTCGAACGACTACCCGGCGACACCCCGCTGAACCCCATGAGTGCGTTCACCCGGACGGTCGACGACCGGATCGTCACCAACCTGGGGTTCGAGGCGATGCTGCGCGTCGGGACCCGCTTCCCCCGCCTCGTCCCGGGCATCACCCGGTTCGTGACCAAGGCACTGTCCACACGGGACTTCATCGATCTCGCTCCTGACGTGTTCGCCTCGCAGCGCAACGTCCGGTTCCGCGAGGGCGAGTACTTCGTACCGCGGGCCGCCCTGGTCCCCGCGCTCCGCGAGCTCCAGCGCTGGGTCGACACCCACGACGAGCCGGTTGCGTTCCCGTTCGAGGTGCGGTTCGTGCGCCACGACGACATCTGGCTGTCCCCTGCCTACGACCGGGACTCGGCCGTCGTCGCGTTCCACCAGTACCACCGGATGCCGCACGATCGGTGGTTCGGCATCTGCGAGGACGTCCTCGGTGCCGTCGGCGGCCGGCCGCACTGGGGAAAGATGCACCGGCTCGACGCGAGCGGGATGCGTGAGCGCCTCCCCCGGTTCGACGACTTCACCGCGCTGCGCGACCGGCTCGATCCGACCCGCGTGTTCGCCAACCCCTACCTGGAGCGGGTGCTGGGAGCGTGACCCTCCAGACGACCGCGATCCGCCCCACGTCGTACCCCGAGCTCGCCCGCGCCACCGCAGGCCTGGAGACGCCGCACGCCGTCCTCGACCTCGGTGCCCTCCACGCCAACGCGGAGGACCTGGTCCGTCGTGCTGCGGGGACGCCGATCCGGGTCGCCAGCAAGTCGGTGCGCTGCCGCGAGGTGCTGCGCCGGACCCTTGCCCTGCCGGGCTACGCCGGGGTCCTCGCCTACACCCTCCCCGAGGCGCTCTGGTTGGCCCGCGACGTCGACGACGTCGTCGTCGGCTACCCGAGCGTCGATCGCACCGCCCTCGCCCGGCTGGCCTCGGACGAGCTGCTCGCCTCCCGGGTCACGCTGATGATCGACAGCGTCGAGCAGCTGGAGCTGACCGCGGCAGCCATCGGTGCCGGCGGACCGCAGGTCCGGATCTGCATCGAGCTGGACGCGTCCCTGCGGCTGGCGGGCGGGCGGGTGCACCTCGGCGCCCGACGGTCGCCCACCCACACGCCGTCAGAAGCCGCCGCACTGGCGCGGACGATCACCGAGCACCCGCGGTTCACGCTGGTGGGGCTGATGGCCTACGAGGGTCAGATCGCCGGGCTCGGCGACAACCAGCCTGGGGTGCGGAAGTACGCCGTCCGCGCCGTCCAACGGCTGTCCGTCCGCGAGCTGGCCGCCCGTCGCGCCGCCGCCGTCGCGGCAGTCCGCGACGTGGCACCGCTCGAGTTCGTCAACGGTGGCGGCACCGGCAGCATCGAGACCACCGCCGCCGAGGTGGCGGTCACCGAGGTCGCCGCGGGATCGGGGTTGTTCGGACCGCACCTCTTCGACCACTACACGAGGTTCCGGCCGCGACCGGCCGCCCACTTCGTGCTCTCCGTCGTACGACGTCCCTCGCCCCGGCACGCCACCGTGCTCGGCGGGGGCTGGATCGCGTCCGGCGCGGTCGGGCCGGACCGGCTGCCCACGCCGGTGTGGCCGCAGGGGCTCGAGCTGGTGCCCGCCGAGGGTGCCGGCGAGGTGCAGACCCCGCTCACAGGTGCGGCGGCATCGCTGCTGCGGGTCGGCGACCGCGTGTGGTTCCGGCACACCAAGGCAGGCGAGCTGTGCGAGCACGTCGACGGGCTGCACCTGGTCGCGGACGGACAGCTGGTCGGCACCGTGCCGACGTACCGCGGTGAGGGCATGGTCTTCCTGTGACCGAGGTCGCCGCGGGTCCGGACCTCGAGGCACGACGGGCCCGCCGATCGTGCTTCGCCGCATTCGGCATCCAGGGGTTCGGGTTCGCCTCGCTGATCACCCGCCTCCCGACGATCAAGGACCGGTTCGAGCTCAGCGACTACCAGGTGCTGGCCGTCCTGGGCACCGTCGCGGTGCTCTCCGGCCTGGGCAGCGTGCTCGCGGGCTACGCCGCCGCACGGTGGGGCAGCGGAGCTGTGCTCCGGCTGGCGCTGGCCGGCGCCTCGGTCTGCATAGCGCTCATCGGTGTCCCGCACAGCCTGGTCGGGTTGCTGCTCACCACCTGCTCCTACGGGCTCTGCGTCGGCGCCATCGACGCGACCATGAACATGCAGGGCGTGGGCATCCAGGACCGCTACGGCCGCAGCATCATGGTCGGCTTCCACGGGATGTGGAGCCTCGGTGCGGTGGTCGGCGGCGTCTTCGCGACGATCACCCTGGAGGTCGACTGGCCGCTGCTGCCGACCCTCCTCGTCGTGAGCGGCGTCGGGTTGCTGCTCAACGGGCTGCTCTGCCGCGACCTGCTGGTCCACGACCCGATCGACGGCACCACGGCCGCGAGCGGCGCGCTCCTGCCCGGCACCCTGTGGTGGCCGGTGCTGCTGCTCGCGATCCCGACCTTCGTGATGTGGTTCCTGGACTCCGCGACCTCCGCATGGGGCGGCATCTACCTGACCGACGGCCTCTCGGCGTCCGAGAGCGCCGCCGCCCTCGCGTTCACGGGCTACCAGGCCGTGCTGCTCCTGACCCGGCTCGTCGGTGACGCAGTGGTCCGCCGGTTCGGCGCGGTGGCGACCGCCCGCGCGAGCGGCGTGGTGGCCTTCGTCGCTGTCGCTCTCGTCGCCGCCGCGCCGTCGGTGCCGATCGCGATCGCCGGTTTCGCCCTGCTCGGCGCGGGTCTGGCCATGATCCCCCCGCTGTCGATGGTGGCGGCGGGACACCTGGACCCCGAGGGCGGCGGTCGGGCGCTGGCGCTGGTCAACGTCTCCAACTACCTCGGCTACCTGGTCGCGGCCCTCACCCTCGCGGTCGTCGCCGAGCAGGTCGGCCACCGCGCCATGTTCGTCCTGCCGCTGCTGCTGACCCCGGTGCTCGTCGTGATGGCGCCGCGGTTCGGGGGGCCTGGGGGTCGCGGGGGTGAGGGTTCATCACGGGATGCCGCTGAGCAGTCGCTTCCCTAGTCCAATTCGACGCGGGAAGCAGCGATTCGCCTGCATCCCTTGATGAACCCGCGCCCGACCGCCACCGCCACCCGCGGTCCCCCGGCCCCGTCCGATTCAGTCGTTCTGGGGGAACCCCAGGTTGATCCCTCCGTGCGACGGGTCGAGCCAGCGGCTGGTGATGGCCTTCTCGCGGGTGAAGAACTCGATCCCCTGCGGACCGTAGGCCTTCGCGTCGCCGAAGATCGACGCCTTGAAGCCGCCGAAGGAGTGGTACGCGACCGGCACCGGGATCGGCACGTTGATGCCGACCATGCCGACCTCGACCTCGCGCTCGAAGCGACGCGCGGCGCCGCCGTCGTTGGTGAAGATGGCGGTGCCGTTGCCGTACGGACTGGAGTTGATGAGCTCCACACCCTCGGAGTACGACGACACCCGGACGACCGACAGCACGGGACCGAAGATCTCGTCCTGGTAGACCGTCGAGGAGGTCGGCACCTTGTCGATCAGCGTGGGGCCGAGCCAGAAGCCCTCGGCAGGGCCGTCGTACTCCGACTCGCGGCCGTCGACGACCACCGTCGCGCCGTCGGTGTCCGCGACGTCGATGTAGCCGGCGACCTTGTCACGGTGCTCGCGGGTGATGAGCGGCCCCATGTCGGAACCCTTGCGGCCGTCGCCGATCACCAGCTTGCCCATCCGGTCGCGGACCTTCTCGATCAGGTCGTCGGCGACGGGCTCGACCGCGAGCACGACCGAGATCGCCATGCACCGCTCACCGGCGGACCCGAAGCCCGCGTTGACGGCGGAGTCGGCCACCAGGTCGAGGTCGGCGTCGGGCAGCACCAGCATGTGGTTCTTGGCGCCGCCGAGCGCCTGCACCCGCTTGCCATGGGCAGAGGCGGTCTCGTAGATGTACTTCGCGATCGGCGTCGACCCCACGAACGAGATCGAGGCGACGTCGGGGTGGGTCAGCAGTGCGTCGACCGCCTCCTTGTCGCCGTGCACGACGTTGAAGACGCCGTCGGGGAGTCCGGCCTCCTTGAGCGCTGCCGCGATCCAGTTGGCCACGCTCGGGTCCTTCTCGCTCGGCTTCAGGACCACCGCGTTGCCGGTCGCGATCGCGATCGGGAAGAACCACATGGGGACCATCGCCGGGAAGTTGAACGGGCTGATGATTCCCACGACGCCGAGCGGCTCCTTGACCGAGTAGACGTCGACGTCGGTCGAGACGTTCTGCGAGAAGGCGCCCTTGGTCAGGTGCGGCATCGCGCAGGCGAACTCCACGACCTCGAGGCCGCGCGCCACCTCGCCGGCGGCGTCGGAGAGGACCTTGCCGTGCTCGGAGGTCAGGATCGCGGCCAGCTCGTCCTTGCGCTGGTTGAGGATCTCGCGGAAGCCGAACATCACGTTCTGCCGCTTGGTGATCGACGTCTGGCCCCAGCTGGCGAACGCCTCCTTGGCCACGGCCACCGCGCGGTCGACGTCAGCGGCCGAGCCGTAGCGCACCTCCTTGGAGACCACGCCGAGCGCGGGGTCGTAGACGGGGCCCGTGCGGGTCCCCTGGCCGGGGTCGGTGCCGCCCGCGATCCAGTGGTCGAGTACTTCAGTCATGCGAATCAGATCCTTTCGGGGTCCCCGCGGCGTTCGCCCGGGGAGCGGAGCAGAGGAGACGAAGAACGTCGTGGGGTGTCAGATCTCCTCGTCGAGCAGGGTCAGGACTTCGTCGTACGTCGTCAGCGCCTCGGCCACCTCGTCGGCGGTGACGACGCACGGAGGCACGACATGGATGCGGTTGTCGGCGATGAACGGCAGCAGGCCGCGGCTGACGAGCTCGCCCTTGGCACGCCCCATCAGCGCCGCGGACAAGGGCGCGCGCGTCGTCCGGTCGGCGACCAGCTCCATCGCCCAGAAGACCCCGGTGCCGCGGACCTCGCCGACCACCGGGTGCTTGTCGGCCAGCGTCGCGAGGCCTGGGCCGATCACCTCGGCGCCGATCTGCTTCGCATGGGTGACGATGCCTTCGCTGTCCATCGCGTCGATGGACGCCACGATCGACGCCGCGGCCAGCGGATGTCCGCTGTAGGTCAGGCCACCGGGGAACACCCGGTCGTCGAAGGTGCGTGCGATCGGGTCGCTGATGACAACGCCGCCGACGGGCACGTAGCCGGAGTTGACCCCCTTGGCGAAGGTGATCAGGTCGGGCACGACGTCGTAGGCGTCGAGCGCGAACCACTCCCCCGCCCGCCCGAAGCCGGCCATCACCTCGTCGAGGATCAGCAGGATCCCGAACTCGTCGGCCAGCGCCCGGACGCCGGCCAGATAGCCGGGTGGCGGCAGCAGGACCCCGGCTGTGCCCGGGATGGTCTCGAGCAGGATCGCGGCGACACTGGCCGGCCCCTCGCTCTCGACCACGCGGCGCAGGTGCTGCAGCGCGCGCTCGCTCTCCTGCTCCGGCGTGGTCGCCCAGAACTCCGAGCGGTAGAGGTACGGCCCGAAGACGTGGACGTGCGCCCGCGCGTACTCGTTGGGCAGCCGCCGCCAGTCGCCGGTCGCGACGATCGCCCCGCCGGTGTTGCCGTGGTAGGAGCGGTACGTCGAGACGACCTTGTCGCGCCCGGTGTGCAGGCGTGCCATCCGGATGGCGTTCTCGATCGCGTCGGCGCCGCCGTTGGTGAAGAACACCTTGTCGAATCCCTCGGGCGCGCGGGCAGCGATCCGCTGCGCGGCGACCCCGCGGGCGAGGTTGGCGGTGGCCGGCCCGATCGTGGCGAGGGTCGCGGCCTGCTCCTGGATCGCCGCCACCACTGCCGGGTGCTGGTGACCGATGTTGACGTTGACCAGCTGGCTGGAGAAGTCCAGGTAGCGTGCTGCCCGCGTGGTCCCAGACCCGGGTGCCGTGCCCACCCGCGATCGGCAGCAGGGCGAGACCGCCCTGCGCCGACCACGAGTGGAACACGTGTCCCCGGTCGAGCTCCCTGGTGCGGGCGTCGAGGTCGGCCGTCGCGGTCGGCGATCCCAGGGACGCTGTCGGCTGCGTCATGGTTACTTTCCGCCTTCCTCGAGAGTGACCTCGATCGGCTCGTAGTCGGCACCGATGGTGTCGACGTCCTCCTCCTCGAGCTCGGCGAGCGCCTGCTCGACGTACTCGTTGGTGTAGGCCGACGACGGCGGCTCCTTGCTGATGATGGTCGCGCCGGTCTCGTTCTCGGTGTTGAGGGCGATGTCGACGGTCTGCGCCCACGCGGCCTCGTCGATCATCCCGACGCCGTTGGTCGACGGCCAGATCAGCTTGTTGACCTCGTTGGCCATCCAGAGCTGGTGGCTCTGGCCCAGCTCCGAGCCCGAGTCGGCGACGATGCTGGCCGCCTCCTCGGGGTTGTCGCGGACGAACGCCCAGCCCTTGATCGAGGCCTTGAGGAAGGCGACCGTCTGCTCCTCGTAGTCGGGGTCGGACAGCTTCTCGGTCGTCGCCCAGATGGCGTCCTGCAGCATCGCGGTGCCGACGTCGTTCCAGTTGATGACGTTGAGGTCCTCGGGCGTGTAGAGCTCGCCGGTGTCGGGGTTGACCGTCTCGAGGACCTGGGCGTACTCGTTGTAGGTCATCGCCTGCGCGGCATCGATGTCGCCGGCCAGGAACGCGTTCATGTCGAACGCCTGCTGGACCAGGTTGATGTCCTTGACGGTGACGCCGGCCGACTGCATGCCGGCGAAGAGCTCCCACTCGTTGCCGAAGCCCCAGCTGCCGACGTTCGTGTCCTTGAGGTCGGCCGGGTCGACGATGTCCTTGCCCTTGAAGGAGATCTGCGTGGTGGCGCTGCGCTCGAAGATCTGCGCGACGTTGGTGATGCCAGCACCCTGCTCGATCGACCCGAGCACCTTCGGCACCCACGAGATCGCGTAGTCGACGTCACCGGAGGCGAGCACGTCCTGCGGCACGATGTCGACGCCGCCCTCGATGATGTTCACGTCGAGGCCCTCGTCGACGTAGTAGCACTCCGCGACGGCGGCGTAGTAGCCGGCGAACTGCGCCTGCGACACCCACTGGAGCTGCAGCGAGACCTCCTCGAGCTCACCGGCGTCCCTGGCCTCCTGCGTGCGCGTCTCGCAGTCCTCGTTGGTCTTGACGTCGACCTCGGAGGACGATCCGCCGTCGTCGTCGTCGCCGCAACCGGTCATGACTAGGGCCAGGGCGACCGCAGCGGCGCCCAGCTTCAAGGTCTTCCTCATCTGTTGCTTCTCCAGTTTCTGTGCCGGTTTGGGTGTGGCTCGAGGTCAGGCGGGCTTGTGGTGGCGTGAGAACCACAGCTCGAAGAACAAGGTGACGACGTAGAACAGCAGGCCGAGGACGATCGCACCCGAGACGTAGGACCACGCGAGCGGGTAGTTGCTGCTCGCGGCCGATGACGTGATCGACTTCCCGAGGCCGCCGATCGGGCCGCCGAAGTACTCCGCGATCAGGGCCGCGATCACGGCCAGCGACGACGCGACCCGCAGGCCGGTGAAGATGTAGGGCGTCGCGGTCGGCAGCGTCACGGTCCGGATCATCTGCAACGGGCTGGCGGCGTACGCCGTCATCAGGTCGCGGTGGACGGCGCGGACCTGGCGGATGCCGCGCAGCGTGTTGAGGTAGACCGGCACGGCGACGGTGACACCGGCCGACCAGGATCCGACCGGTGTTCACGGCCGCGCCGAACATCGAGTAGAGCACCGGCGCGAGCGCCACGATCGGGATCACCGCCAGGGCGGCCACCACCGGGGCCGCCATCTGGTCGATGAAGCGGAACGAGCCGGCCACGCCGGCGCCGACGATGCCGATCACCGCCCCGGCAACCATCCCGATCAGCGCGTTGCGACCGGTGACGGTCGCACCGTCGACGATGTTGGCGGTGTTGGCGGTGATCTGCTCCCAGATCGCGCTGGGTGCCGGGAGGATGAACGGCTCGATCTCGGCCTGGTCGACGAGAACCTCCCACGCCAGGATCACCAGCGCGCCCAGCACCAGCGGTGCCAGGATCGTGCTCCACCGGACCTCGGTGATCGGCAGCCGGGGGCGAGCGACCCGGGTGACGGTGGTGTCGACGGCAGCCCAGCGGTCACCCGGGACGGCGCGCGGCGACTGAGATGGCCACTACTTCTCCAGCCCTCGGCGTGACGGTGGCGACCGGCGTGCCGTGCAGCAGGCCTCGCGGACCTCGGCCACCGCGTGGAAGAAGCCCTCCTCGTCGCGGGCCCGTCGGTCCGGTCGTGGGCGCCGGCGCGGCCGTCGGCGCGGACGTCGACGACGCCGGTGATCCGGCCCGGACGCGGCGACATCACCACGACCCGGTCGGAGAGGAACACCGCCTCCGGGATGGAGTGGGTCACGAAGAGCACCGCGGCCCCGGTCTCGGCGCAGATCCGCGCCAGCTCGGTCTGCATCCGCTCCCGGGTCATCTCGTCGAGCGCGCCGAACGGCTCGTCCATGAGCAGCAGCCGCGGGCTGCTCGGCAAGGGCCCGGGCGATCGCGACCCGCTGCTGCATGCCGCCGGAGAGCTGGTCGGGGTGGCTGTTCGGCGAAGTCGGTGAGGCCGACCAGCTCGATCAGCTCGGCGACCCGGGCGCCGGCGCTGCGCCGTGTCCGACGCCGTGCAGCTCGAGCGGCAGCGCGATGTTGCCGGCGACGGTGCGCCACGGCAGGAGGCCCGCCTGCTGGAAGGCGATGCCGTAGTCCTGGTCGAGCCGCGCCTGCCGGGCGCGTCTTGCCGAAGACCGCGAGCGTCGCCCGTCGGTGGGCGTGTCGAGGTCGGCGACCAGCCGCATCAGCGTCGCACTTGCCGCAGCCGGACGGCCCGATCAGCGAGACGAACTCGCCGTCGCGCCACGGCCAGGTCGACGTCGGTGCAGCGCGACGCACGCTCGCTTGCGTGCCCTTGCCGAAGGTACCCGGTCGACGCCGGTCGACGGCGAAGAGTCGCGCGGTCGTCGGTCATGCGAGGTGCTCATGTCGCCTCTCCACGTCGGTAGTGGCGGAGGGCGAGCGCCGAGCAGGCGCGACGAGCGCCGGCGGCCACCAGGCCGAGCGCGACCGCGCCGAAGATCGGCGCCCACGCCTTGGCCGGGTCGCCGGAGGCGGCGGCCGGCGTAGGCGACGAGCAGCCGGCCGATGCCGCCATGTAGCCCGGTCGAGACCTCGGCGACGACGGTGCCGACGACGGCGCTCGCGGCGCCGAGCCGCAGCGCGGGCAGCAGGTAGGGGACGGAGGCGGGGAGCCGGAGCCGTGACGCAGCGTGCGCCACCAGCTGGCGGCGTAGGTGTGCATCAGCTCGACGTGGGTCGCGGTCGGGCGACTGCAGGCCGCGGAGCGCACCGACGGCGACCGGGAAGAACGCGAGGTACGCTCGCGATCACCGCGACCGAGCCGCGCTGCTCCACAGGTAGGCCGCCGATCTGCGATCTGCGAGCCCCAGCCGGCGCACCAGCGGGGCGAACGCGATCAGCGGCACGGTCTGGCTGAGCACGATCCACGGCAGCAGCGCCGCACTCGGCGATCCGGCAGCCGGCTGCATCAGCACCGCGAGCAGCATGCCCGACGGCGACCCCGACCAGCCAGCCGACGCGCGGCGATGCCCGAGCGAGACCAGGCCGGCGTCGCAGCACCGCCTCGCACAGCGGCGGCGCCCCGGCCAGCCTGGTGGTCGGCTCGACCGAAGCCGCTGCACCATGTCCCAGCACGTGGGGCATCGCGAGGTCGGTCGGTGCGGGGCAGCACCCGGTGTCGCCGACAGACGCCGTCCTCGGGCCCGAGCGCCTTGTAGAGCTCCCAGGTCGCACGCGCGCAACACCGAGGATGCCGAGCACGCCGGCCGGACCGGTCCGAGCGGACCAGTGGCCTATGCCTTCGCCGTCACGTGCTCGCGCAGGCGGCGGCATGACCGACTCGCCGTAGACCCGCATCGTCTCCTCCTTGTTGTCGTGCTGGAGGTAGATCGACGAACTGGTCGACGCCGATCGCCTTGAGCTCCTCGAGCTTGGCGACGTGCTGCTCGGGAGTGCCGAGGATGCAGAACCGGTCGACGATCTCGTCGGGGACGAAGTCGACGTGGTCGTTGTCGGCCTTGCCGTGGGTGTTGTAGTCGTAGCCGGTGCGGCCCTTGATGTAGTCGACGAGCACCTGCGGGAAGCCCTCGTTGCCCGCCGACGCCTCGCCGTACTTGACACGATGTCGGCGATGTGGTTGCCGACCATGCCGCCGAACCAGCGGGTCTGGGAGCGCATGTGGTCGATCTCGTCCGCGGCTCCGACGTAGGCCGGGGCGGCGACGCAGAAGGTCAACGGCTCGGGGTCGCGGCCGGCCTTCTCGGCGGCCTCGCGCACCCGCCCGATCATCCACTTGGCGACGTCGACGTCGGCGAGCTGCAGGATGAAGCCGTCGCCGGCCTCGCCGGCGGTCTTCAGCGCCAGCGGGCCGTAGGCGGCGATCCAGACCTCGAGCGCCGAGGTGCGCGCCCACGGGAACTGCAGGGTCGACCCGTTGTGCTCGACCGGCCGGCAGTTGCCCAGCTCGCGGATCACGTGGGTCGCGTCGCGGACCTCCTTGAGCGTGGTCGGCTTGCCGTTGAGCACGCGGACGGCGGAGTCGCCGCGACCGATCCCGACCACGGTGCGGTTGCCGTACATCTCGTTGAGGGTCGCGAAGACCGACGCGGTGACCGTCCAGTCCCGGGTCGCCGGGTTGGTGACCATCGGCCCCACGATGATCCGCCGGGTCTCGGCCAGGATCTGGCTGTAGATGACGTAGGGCTCCTGCCACAGCAGGTGGGAGTCGAAGGTCCACACGTAGTCGAACCCGTGCTCCTCCGCCTGCTTCGCGAGGCCGACCGTGCGCCAGGCGGGCGGGTTGGTCTGGATCACCACACCGAAGTCCATGCTGTTCTCTTCCTCTCGGTCGTCGAGTAGCCCGAGCCCTTGGCGAGGCGTGTCGAGACGCCTCAGGTCAGGTACTGAGTGAGATCCCGCTTGAGGAACTGGCCGTGGCCCTTGGTCCCCTTGAACTCGCCGTTCTCGACGAGCACCGTGCCGCGGGAGATGGTCACGTCGACGTGCCCGTCGATCTCGAAGCCCTCCCATGCGGAGTGGTCCATGTTCATGTGGTGCTTCTTGCCCTCGCCGTAGCCGATCGACGTGTGGCCGTCGGGGTCGTAGACGACGATGTCCGCGTCGGCGCCCGGCTGGATCACGCCCTTCTTGCCGTAGAGCCCGAACATCCGGGCCGGCGTGGTCGAGATCAGCTCGACCCAGCGTGGCAGCGAGATCCGACCGTCGACGACGCCCTGGTAGAGCAGGTCGACGCGGTGCTCGATCGATCCGATCCCGTTGGGGATCGCGCGGAAGTCGTCCTTGCCGAGCTCCTTCTGGTCCTTCATGCAGAACGGGCAGTGGTCGGTCGAGACCATCTGCAGGTCGTTGGTGCGAAGGCCCTGCCACATCGCCTCGAGGTGGCCCTCCTCCTCGGACCGCAGCGGTGTCGAGCAGACCCACTTGGCACCTTCGAAGTCACCCCACTCGTCGCTGCGCGCGCCGAGCTGCTTCTCCAGCGACAGGTAGAGGTACTGCGGACAGGTCTCGCCGAACACGTTCTTGCCGTTGTCGCGGGCCCACGCCACCTGGGCGACGGCCTGCTTCGCACTCATGTGGACGACGTAGAGGGGAGCGTCGGTGAGGTCGGCAAGCATGATCGCGCGGTGCGTGGCCTCCTCCTCCATCTGCCAGGCGCGCGCGATGCCGTGGTAGTACGGCGCCGTCTTGCCGGACTCGGCGAGCTGCGCCGCGAGCACGTCGATCGCGGGGCCGTTCTCGGCGTGCATCATCGTCAACAGGCCCAGCTCACGGGCCTTCTGCATCGCCCGCAGGATCTGGGCGTCGTCGCTGTAGAACACACCCGGGTAGGCCATGAACATCTTGTACGACGTGATGCCCTCGTCGACCAGCCGCTCCATCGCCTTGAGCGAGTCGTCGTCGACGCCGCCGACGATCTGGTGGAACCCGTAGTCGACGGCGCAGTTGCCGGCCGCAAGCTCGTGCCAGTGCGCGAGGCCGTCCTCGACCTTCTGGCCGTAGGTCTGCACGGCGAAGTCGATGATCGACGTCGTGCCGCCCCAGGCAGCGGCGATGGTCCCGGTCTCGAACGTGTCGGAAGCCGCCGTGCCGCCGAACGGGAGCTGCATGTGGGTGTGGGCGTCGATGCCGCCGGGGATGACGTACTTCCCGGTGGCGTCGATGGCCTGGTCGGCGTTGCCCTCGATGTCAGCGCCGAGCGTCGTCGACCCCGGCGCGAGCACCGCGACGACCTGCTCGCCGTCGATCAGCACGTCGGCGGTCACCGTGCCGGTCGCGTTGACGACCGTGCCGCCCTTGATCAGGATCGTCATCTCTCCTTCTTTCCGGTTGTCGAGGAAGTCGCGCCGCGACCGTCTCGAGACACCCTCAGGGCCGCGCCGTGGCGGTGTAGGAGTCGGGCCGCCGGTCGCGGTAGAACTGCCAGTCGTCGCGCATCTGCTGGACCATGGCCAGGTCGAGGTCGCGGACCAGCAGCTCTTCCTTGTCCTGTGAGCCGCGCTCGCCGACGAAGTTGCCGCGCGGATCGATCACCTGGCTGGTGCCGTAGAAGTCGACCGCCTCGTCGCCGTACTCGTTGTCCTCGCGGCCGACCCGGTTGGGCTGGAGGACGAAGTAGCCGTTGGCGACCGCGGCGCACGGGCCCTCGACCTCCCAGAGCCGGTTGCTGAGGCCGGGCTTGGTGGCGTTGGGGTTGAAGACGATGTGCGCGCCGTTGAGACCGAGCTCCCGCCAGCCTTCGGGGAAGTGGCGGTCGTAGCAGATGTAGGTGCCGACCTTGCCGACCGCGGTGTCGAAGACCGGGTAGCCGAGGTTGCCCGGACGGAAGTAGAACTTCTCCCAGAACTTCTCCAGGTGCGGGATGTGGTGCTTGCGGTACTTGCCGAGGATGGTGCCGTCGGCGTCGACCACGACCGTGGTGTTGTAGTAGACCCCGGTCTGCTCCTCCTCGTAGATCGGGAGCACCATCACCATGCCGAGCTCCTTCGCGAGCGCGGCGAAGCGCTGCACGATCGGACCGTCGGCCGGCTCGGCGTAGCGGTAGTACTTCTGGTCCTGGGTGATGCCGAAGTAGGGCCCGTAGAACAGCTCCTGGAAGGAGATGATCTGGGCGCCCTGGGCGGCGGCGTCGCGCGCGAACTGCTCGTGCTTGTCGAGCATCGACTCCTTGTCGCCGGTCCAGGTCGTCTGGCTGATGGCGGCTCGCACGATCGTCATCGAGTCCTCCGAAGGGGGCAGTCGGGGGTTGAGGTGCGAGGCCACGCGGCCCAGCACTCGGTCCCCCGGAGTTCTGTTATCTTCCGAGTTGAACATTTCGCTTCCATTTCCCTCTTGTCAAGGGTTGGGCATGGATCTGGCCACCATCACCGACAGCACTCCGCACGGGATCGCGGGTGCGTTCAGCCGCGCCATCCGGGCCGGCGAGCTGGCGCCGGGCGACCGGCTGCCGACGGTGCGCGACGTGGCCGCCGACCTCGGTGTGTCACCGGCGACGGTGTCGGCCGCGTGGCAGGCCCTGCGTCGTACCGGCCTGGTCGTTTCGCGGGGCCGCGCCGGCACCTTCGTCCGTGACACCCCCACACCGTGGTTGTCGCCTCGCCAGCGCGGCCTCGTGGGCGCCGGTCCGGACGGACTGCGACTGGACCTCTCGCGCGGCACCCCGGACCCGACGCTGCTGCCCGACCTGGGGCCCGCTCTGCACCGGGTGTCCCAGCGCGCGGGTGTGCTGGCCTACCAGGAGGAACCGGTGCTGCCGGAGCTGGGAGAGGTGCTGGCCGGCACCTGGCCCTACGCGGCCGAGGCGATCACCGTGGTCGACGGGGCGACCGACGGCGTCACCCGGATGCTCGAGCAGGTGGTCTCGTACGGCGACCGCGTGGTGCTGGAGTCGCCCGGCTTCCCGCCGTTCTTCGACCTGGTCGAGGCGCTCGGCGCCGAGGTCGTGCCGGTCGGGCTCGACGACTCCGGCGTCACGCCCGACTCGCTGCGCCGGGCGCTCGACGCGCGACCGGTCGCGGTCGTCCTGCAGCCGCGGGCGCACAACCCGACCGGCGTCTCCACGACCGCCGCGCGAGCGGAGCAGCTGGTGGGGGCGCTGCGCCGACGACGGGGCGAGGTGCCTTGGATCATCGAGGACGACCACTCCTCCGGCATCTCCGTGGCGCCCGAGGTCAGCCTCGGCTCGTGGCTGCCGGACCGGGTGGTGCACGTGCGGTCGTTCTCGAAGTCGCACGGCCCCGACCTGCGGATCGCGGCGCTGGGCGGACCCTCGTCGATCGTCGACCGGATCGTGGCGAGGCGGATGCTGGGGCCGGCGTGGACCTCGCGGATGGTGCAGACCATCCTGCTCGACCTGCTCACCTCCTCGCAGTCGCTGGACGAGGTGGGCGAGGCGCGGCGTCAGTACATGGCGCGGCAGCGCACCCTGGTGGGCGAGCTCGGCGGCACGCGGCCTGCGCCTCGCGGTGCCGGACGGGATCAACATGTGGCTGCCCGTCGATGACGAGGCAGCAGCGCTGCTGCACCTCTCGGCGTCCGGCATCCGGGTAGCGGGCGGGACGCCCTTCGTCGCCGGCGAGGACCGGGCTTCCGGCGACCAGGTGCGGGTCACCTCGGGGTTGGTCGCTCCGGCAGACGCGGCCGAGGTGGCCGCGGCGCTGGCCGAGGCCAGCGCCGCGGGCTGATCACTCGGCGTTGATGACCTCCTTGCCGGAGGCGTAGAGGTAGACGGCGTAGGCGACCGCGTCGGCGTTGATCCTGAGCGCGGTGGGGTTGACGTTGTCGATCGTGTCGCACTCGGAGTGGTAGCACGGGTCGTAGGCGACGCCCACCTCTCCGCCCCACTTCTCGACCTGGGCCGCCGTCTTCGGTTGCTCGGCGCCGGTGAAGAGACCACCGGACGGGATGCCGTTGTTGATGAACGCCTGGTAGTCCGAGCGACCGGTGAACGCGGTCGGCTCCGACGGGATGCCACGCTCGGCGTAGTAGCGCTCGAACAGCGACTCGATGTCGTCGGAGCCGTCGGGGCCGGTCAGACCGAAGCCCGAGCCGTCTCCGTCGTAGATGAACAGGCCGTAGTTGGGTGAGCCGATCATGTCGAAGTTGAGGTAGAGCTCGATGTTCGCGAGCTCCTCGTCCGGCAGGTTGTTCACGTAGAACGTCGAGCCGACCAGGCCGGACTCCTCGGCACCCCACCACGCAAAGCGCAGCTTGTTCTTCGGCTTTGCCTTGGCCAGCGTCTCGGCGACCTCGAGCAACCCGCTCGAGCCGGAGCCGTTGTCGTTGATGCCCGGGCCCTCGGGGACCGAGTCGAGGTGCGCGCCCGCCATGATCACGTTCGTCGGGTCGCCCTTCCTGGACTCGGCAATGACGTTCTCCGTGGTCGACGGGACCCGGGTGACGTTGACGAGGACGTGCATCTCCAGGTCGGCGATGGCGGAGAGCTCAGCACCCAAGGCGTAGGTCAGGCTGAGCGCCGGGATGTCTCCGGTGTAGTCGTTGCTCAGCGTCACCGCGGGGATGCCGTTGCGGTCGGCAGCGGCCGTGTTGCCCTGGTTGAAGAACAGGACGGCGGAGGCACCGGCTGCGTCGGCGTTCTCGGCCTTGATCTCGAAGGTGCAGGTGCCGCGCTGGATCAGGGCGATGTCACCCTCCGGGAAGTCGGTGAAGTCGGACGCCTCGCAGCCGCTCGTCGAGGTGTTGCCGAGCCCGAGCGAGATGTCGACCGGCGTCACGTGGGCGTCGGCCTCACCGGGCTCGGACTGGGTGGTGGCGCCGAAGTCCTCGCCTTCCTCGTAGATGACGTCGTTGGGAGCAGTCTGCTCGAGCTCCGAGCCGCCGAGGTCCTCGAACGCGAAGACGTCAAAGACCTGCCGGGTGACGATGTAACCGGCTGCGGTGAGCCGTTCTTCGACGTAGTCGACCGATGCGGCGTAGCCGGGGGTACCGACCGCGCGGTTGCCGCCGTTGGCGTCGGCGATGTCCTGGAACGCCTGCTCGTGCTCCATCACGCCGTCGAGCGTGACGCACTCGAGAACCTTGCGCAGCGAGTCGTTGGTGCGAACGGTGCAGCCGGCACTGTTGTCCTTGGCATCGACGGGCGCCTGTATGGCGACCAGTCCGACCAGGGCGATTCCGAAAGCTGCGGCGGTAGCCGCGAAGCGACGGGATGATCTCACGCGGGGACTCCTTTGTCCGTGGCCTCCACCCGAGGAGGCCGGTTCCGGCGACACTAGGTGCCGCTGCGCCAGAACGGAACAGGGGAGAGCCGGACAATTTACGGAACCGACCGAGGTCCCCTGCCGTCGTACCTTCATGAGGCCTGCCCCACGTCGTGCTCCGCTCTTGCTCCCGCTGGTCGCCGTCCTCCTCGCGGTCGCGGCGTGCTCCTCGTCGGGCGGTGACGACAGCGGATCAGGCTCGGACGCCGCGTTCTCGGAGAGGGCGCGGGGCGAGGCGCCGGCGGGCGCGCCGGCCGAGCAGGACGTCGCGGGTGACAGCCTCGATGGCAGCCTGTCCCTGGAGGACGAGAGCACCCCGGACCGCGCGGACGACCAGAAGATCATCGCCAAGGGCAACGTGTCGCTGGAGAGCGACGACGTGGCCGCGGCGGTGTCCGACGTCCAGGAGATCACCGACCGCTACTTCGGTGAGGTCACCGAGCGCGAGACGTCGACCAACGACGACGGGGACATCAGCACCGCACGGCTGCTGCTGCGGATCCCGGTAGCCGAGTTCGACAAGGCCTTCCTCCAGCTGCAGCAGGTCGCAGACCTGCAGACGGCGAACACGGGCAAGGAGGACGTGACCACCCAGGTCATCGACACCCAGGTCCGGATCCGCGCCCAGCGGCGCAGCCTGCTGCGCGTCGAGGCACTGCTCGACCGCGCCCAGTCCATCAGCGACATCATCCGGATCGAGTCGCAGCTGTCCCGGCGCCAGGCGGACCTGGAGTCTCTCGAGCGGCGGCTGACCTACCTGGACGACCAGACGTCGATGTCCACGATCTCCGTCAACATCTCCCTCCCGCCGGCGGAGAAGGAGGAGACGAAGAAGGAAGAGCCCGAGGAGGCGGGCTTCGTCGCCGGCCTCGAGGAAGGTTGGGACGCGCTGAAGTCCTTCGGTACCGTCACCGCGACCGTCGCCGGCCAGCTGTTCCCCTTCGCCGCCGTGCTCGCTCGTCGTGGGCGGTCCGCTGATCCTGCTCGTACGACGCCTCCGTCGCCGCGAGGACGACGTACCCGACCTGCGCACCCCCTCGGACGCCTGAGCCCTCCAGCGACGACGACCCGGCTCGTCTCGAGACGAGCCGGGTCGAGGTGCAGTGCGGTCAGGCGGGGAAGGTCCCGCCCGAGGCGGCCAGCTCACGCAGCCACGGGGTGGCCCGGAACCGGTCGCCGTACTTGGCGGCGAGGTCGTCGGCCCGCTTGAGGAAGGCGTCGAGGCCGATCTCCACGGTCTCACCCCTTCCGTCCTTCAGCTCGTAGCCGGTCATGAACTGGGCGGCGCCACCGGTCATCGGCGGGAAGCCGATGCCCATGATCGAGCCGATGTTCGCGGCGGCCGCCGAGGTGATGACGCCCTCCTCGAAGCACTTCGCGGTCTCGAGGGCCTCGGCGAACAGCATCCTGTCCTTGATGTCCTCGATCGGGATCTGCTCCTCGGCGACGGGGAACAGCTCGGCGAGGCCGGCCCAGATGGACCCGCGCTTGCCGTCCTCGTAGTCGTAGAAGCCCGCGCCTCGGAGGCGACCGGCGCGGCCGGCCTCGAGCATCTTGTCGACGACGTCGGCGCCCGGGTGCCCGACGTACTCGTTGCCCGCGGCGAGCTCGCCCTCCTCGGTGGCCTTGGCGATCTTCGCCATCAGCTCGAGGTTGAGCTCGTCGCAGAGCTGGAGCACGGCCGCCGGATAACCCGCCATCAGGGTGCCGCGCTCGATGCTGTACGGCGCCACGCCCTCCGCGAGCATCGCCATGCCCTCGTTGACCATGTAGCCGATCACCCGCGAGGTGTAGAACCCGCGGCTGTCGTTGACGACGATCGGGGTCTTCTTGATCTGCTGGACGACGTCGTACGCCTTGGCCAGCGCGACCTCGTCGGTCTCCTTGCCGGTGATGATCTCGACCAGCGGCATCTTGTCCACGGGGGAGAAGAAGTGCAGACCGATGAAGTCAGCCGGTCGGTCGACGCCCTCGGCCAGCTGCGTGATCGGCAACGTCGAGGTGTTGGAGCACAGCAGCGCGTCCTTGTTGACGAACGGCGCGATCTCGGCGAACACCTTGGCCTTGAGCGCGGGGTCCTCGAAGACGGCCTCGATCACCAGGTCACAGCCGGTGAGATCGGCCGGGTCGGCCGTTGCGGTGATCCGGCCGAGCAGCTCGGACTTCTTCTCCTCGGTGGACCGGCCCCGCGAGATCGCCTTGTCGAGCAGCCCCGCGGAGTAGGCCTTGCCCTTCTCCGCGTTCTCGACGGCGACGTCCTTGAGGACGACCTCCATGCCGGCCCTGGCGCAGACATAGGCGATGCCGGCGCCCATCATGCCGGCGCCCAGCACGCCGACCTTGGTGGCCTTCCACGGGCTCGATGTTGAGGGGCACCTGTCGAACGGACGGAGCGAGCCGGAGTTGATCGCCTGCAGGTCGAAGAAGAACGCCTGGATCATGTTCTTCGAGCCCTGGTTGACGACCAGGTTGGTCAGGTAGCGCGACTCGATCCTCGAGGCGGTGTCGAAGTCGGTGCCCGCGCCCTCGATCGCCGCCGACAGGATCGCGCGTGCGGCCGGGTAGACGGCGCCCTTGGTCTGCTGGCGCAGGATGGCCGGGAAGGCCGGGAGGAACGCGGCCAGGGCCGGGCTCTTCGGCGTGCCGCCGGGCATCTTGTAGCCAGGTGCGTCCCACGGCTGGACAGCGGCGTCGGGGTTCGCTGCGTTGTCGGTGATCCACGCCTTCGCGGCCGGGACCAGCTCGTCGCGGGTGGCGACCAGCTCGTCGACGAGTCCCTTGTCCTTGGCCTTCTGCGGGTCGAACTGCGTGCCCTGGAGGAGGAAGTCCATCAGCGCCGACTGGATGCCGAACATCCGCACGGTGCGGGTGACGCCGCCGCCACCCGGCAGCAGCCCGAGGCTGGCCTCGGGCAGACCGACCTTGACGCTGCGGTCGTCCACGGCGATCCGGTGGTTGGCAGCCAGGCAGATCTCGAAGCCACCGCCCAGCGCAGCTCCGTTGATGGCGGCGACCACCGGCTTGGGGAACAGCTCGAGGCGCCGGAGGGCGGCCTTGATGCTCTCGGCCAGTGCGAACACCTCGGGTGCGTCCTCCTTGGTGGCCTGGGTGATCAGCTTGAGGTCGCCACCGGCGAAGAAGGTCTTCTTCGCGCTGGCGATGACGACGCCGGTCACGTCGTCCTGCTCCTCGTAGAGGCGGGCCACCGCAGCGTCCATCGACGTGCGGTAGAGCTCGTTCATCGTGTTGGCGCTCTGGTCGGGGTCGTCCAACGTCAGGGTGACGATGCCGTCGGCGTCCCGCTCGTAGCGCACAGCGGTCTGGGTGTCAGTGCTCATGATTTCTTCCTTGCTCCAAATCCTGTGGGAGTGGCTGGTCGAGTAGCCCGAGCCGCTAGGCGAGGGCGTATCGAGACTTCCTGGCTGGGGCTGCTTCCTGGCTCACCGGGTTTCGACGCGCTCTTCGCGACTTCGTCCCTCAGTCGCGATCGCTTGCTCAACCACCATCAGCGGGTCCGCTGGCGCGTCCCCGCTAGACGAGCTCAATGATCGTGGCGATGCCCATGCCGCCCCCGACGCAGAGCGTGGCAAGACCACGGCGCAGGTCGCGACGCTCGAGCTCGTCGATGAGGGTGCCGAGGATCATCGCGCCGGTCGCGCCGAGCGGATGGCCCATGGCGATCGCGCCACCGTTGACGTTGGTGATCTCGTGGCTGATGTCCATGTCGCGCATGAAGCGCATCGCCACGGCGGCGAACGCCTCGTTGATCTCGAAAAGGTCGATGTCGCCGACCTCGAGGCCGGCCTTGGCGAGGGCCTTGCGGGCCGCCGGGGCGGGACCGGTCAGCATGATCACGGGGTCGGCGCCCGACACCGCGGTCGCGAGGACCCGGGCTCGCGGGGTGAGTCCCAGGTCGGTGCCGGCCTGCTCGGTGCCGATCAGGGTCAGCGCGGCACCGTCGACGATGCCGGAGGAGTTGCCGGCATGGTGGACGTGGTTGATCTTCTCCAGCCAGTGGTACTTCTCGAGCGCGACGTTGTCGAAGCCCGCGTCGGCGCCCATCTGGGCGAAGCTCGGCTTGAGACCTGCCAGGCCCTCGGGGCTGGTGTCGGGGCGGACCGTCTCGTCGTGGTCCAGGATCGTGACGCCGTTGAGGTCCTTGACGGGCACGACGGCGCCGGCGAAGTAGCCGTTCGCCCACGCCTTCGCGGCACGGTGGTGCGACTCCGCGGCGTACGCGTCCACGTCGTCGCGGCCCCAGCCCTCGATGGTGGCGATCAGGTCGGCGCCGATGCCCTGGGGCACGAAGTTGGCCTTGAACGCCGTGGCCGGGTCCTGCGCCCAGGCGCCGCCGTCGGAGCCCATGGGCACTCGGCTCATGGCCTCGACGCCGCCGGCGACGATCAGGTCCTCGAAGCCGCCGCGGACGCGGGAAGCGGCCTGGTTGACCGCCTCGAGACCAGAAGCGCAGAAGCGGTTGAGCTGGACGCCCGCGACGGTGTCGGGGAGACCGGCGGCGAGAGCAGCGGTCTTGGCGATGTCGCCACCCTGCTCACCGATCGGCGAGACGACGCCGAGCACGACGTCGTCGATCCGGTTGGTGTCGAGCGTGGGGTTGCGCACCTGCAGCTCGTCGAGGAGACCCACGGCGAGGTCGACGGGCTTCACCTCGTGGAGGGTGCCGGTCGCCTTGCCCCTGCCGCGCGGGAGTGCGGAGGTGGTCGTACACGAATGCTTCTGCCATGACCGTCCTTGGGATTCGGGAAGACGCGCGCGAGGGGCGCGATCAAGTGTGGCTGCCCACGATTGTGACACTATTACTGTCATGGTCAAGGCGAAGGGTAGTGCGACACAGGTCACACCCACCGCGGGGAACGGTGCCGCGGAGGAGCTCCTCACGCTCGACGACCTGACCGGGCGGGTCGGTATCAGCGTCCGGACGCTGCGGTTCTACACGAGCAAGGGACTGGTGCCACCGCCGGTCCGGCAGGGTCGCTCCGGCTACTACACGCCCGAGCACGTCGCCCGGCTCGAGCTGGTGCAAGAGCTGCAGAGCCACGGGTTCACCCTGGCGGCGATCGAGAGGTACGTCGCCGGCATCCCTGCCGACGCCACCCCCGAGGACATCGCGCTCGCGCGCACCATGCTCGCGCCCTGGCAGTCCGACCTCCCGGTGGAGATGGATCACCGCCGGCTCGAGACGAAGGCCGGCCGCACCCTGACCGACGAGGACGTCGCGACCCTGCAGGCGCTGGGCGTGCTGCGGCGGCGCGGCACGTCGTACCTCGTCGCCGGCAACCAGCTCGCCATCGGCCTGCGGCTGCTCGAGCTCGGCTTCCCGCGCGAGGTGGCGGTCGCAGCCGCCGCGGTCTACCAGGAGCACGGCGAGCAGATGGCCAGGGAGCTCTACGACGTGATCCGCGACAAGCTCGCGCCGCACTACGACGACGACCAGTCAGACCGCTTCCGCGAGGTGATGGAGCGGCTCAAGCCGCTCTCCGTCGGCGGCCTGGTGTCCGCCTACGAGGCGGCCGTCGCCCGGACCGCCCGCTCTCCCGGCTCGCACCGGCGTCGCTGAACTGCACGCCGCTCGCTCCGGTCAGCGACGCCCGGAGAACGACGAGGCGCTCGTGTCCCGCCGCCCGAGCCGGTGCCACGCCGGGAGCGGTGCCCTTCGACCGACCGCTGCCGGAACCGCCCGCCTTCGGCGCGCCGCTGCGGTTGCCGCCGCGGCCGCCAGCGCCGGAGCCGCCGGAGCCGCCGCGCTGGCCACCTGGCTTGCGCGAACGGTTGCCGGTGCCACCGCCGCCGCTCCCCCGGGGACGTGACGGCGCCGTGCCGGCTGCGGGAACGATCCCACCCGGAGTGGTGCGCTGGCCCGGAGCGAGCGCCTGCAGCACGGGATGGGTGACGTGGGCGAGCTTGGTCAGTGTCGGCTTCACGCCCGCTGCGCGGGTCAGCGCACGGACGTCGCGGACCTGCTCGTCGGTCATCAGCGTGACGACGGTGCCCGCGGCACCGGCGCGCGCGGTGCGGCCGGACCGGTGGAGGTAGGCCTTGTGCTCGGCCGGCGGGTCGGCGTGGACGACGAGCGCCACGTCGTCGACGTGGATGCCCCGGGCAGCGATGTCGGTCGCGACCAGGGTCGTCGCCGTACCGCTGTGGAACGCGTCGAGGTTGCGGGTCCGGGCGCCCTGGCTGAGGTTGCCGTGGAGGTCGACCGACGGCACGCCGCTCTTGTTGAGCTGGCGGGCCAGCGCCTTCGCACCGTGCTTGGTGCGAGTGAAGACCACCGTGCGACCCGGCGCGCTCGCCAGGTCGACCAGCACGGCGATCCGCAGCTCGCGGGACACGTGCAGGACGTGGTGGTCCATCTGCGCGACCGGCGACTGGGCCGAGTCGGCCTCGTGCACGACCGGCTGGTCGAGGAACCGCTTGACCAGCACGTCGATGGCGTTGTCGAGGGTCGCGGAGAAGAGCATCCGCTGGCCGTGGCGCGGGGTCTGGCCCAGCAGGCGGCGCACGGCGGGCAGGAAGCCGAGGTCGGCCATGTGGTCGGCCTCGTCGAGCACGGTGATCTCGACCGCGCCGAGGTCGCAGTGACCCTGACCGATCAGGTCCTCGAGCCGGCCGGGGCAGGCGATGAGTACGTCGACCCCGCGCTTGAGCGCCGAGACCTGGGGGCCCTGGCCGACGCCGCCGAACACGGTGTGGACGCGCAGCCCGGCCGCGTCGGTGAGCGGGCGGATGGCGGCCTCGATCTGGCTGACGAGCTCGCGCGTCGGGGCGAGGATCAGCGCACGGGGCCGGCGCGGGGTGGCACGGCCGCCCTTGGCGGAGAGCCGGGCGACGACGGGGAGCGCGAACGCGTAGGTCTTGCCGGAGCCGGTCCGGCCGCGGCCGAGCAGGTCCTTGCCGGCGAGCGAGTCGGGCAGGGTCGCGGCCTGGATGGGGGTGGGCGTGGTGATGCCGTTGGCAGCCAGCACCGCGTCAAGGGCGGCGGGCACGCCGAGGTCGGCGAAGTTCGTGGTCACGAGAGGATCTCTCCGGAGCTCGCGCCGCCCAGGACGTGGGTAGCGGTCTCCCTGTCGGCGTCTCGCCGTGCTGTCCCGCCGGCGGCGGGAAGGGAAGCGGGCCTCGGTTTCGAGGAGCGCGGCGGTCTCCCGGATGGTTCAGGGAGCCTGCGGTGCGCGAGGCCCGGGGCAAGACTGGCCGGACCGATGAGAAGAGACTACGGGTTCGCGGCGGTTTTGGTTGAATCCGCGCCTATGTGAAGCGGAGCACTCCGTCATCGATCTTGGCCCGGTTGATGACCTTCCGGTCGACCAGGTAGTTCTGCTCGAGCCGCCACGGCGCCCGGTCGCCCTCGCTGGGCAGCAGGTGCGCCGAGCGCTGGATGTAGCCGGAGCTCAACAACATCAACGGCCGGCGCTGCAGCGCGGGATCGGGCACCGGCACCGCCGTACGGAGGTCGTGCTGGTCGAGGTGTGCCAGCAACCGGCAGACGTAGTCGATCACCAGGTCCGCCTTGAGCGTCCAGGACGCGTTGGTGTAGCCGAGCGTGAAGAAGAAGTTCGGCACGTCGCTCAGCATCAGCGCCTTGTAGGCGATCTTCGACGGAAGGTCCATCGGCTCGCCGTCGACGACGAAGTCGATCCCGCCGAACGGCAGCTGCATCTGGAAGCCGGTCGCGGTCACCACGACGTCCGCCGGCAGCTCGTTGCCGGACCTCAGCTTCAAACCACCCGGCGTGAACGTCTCGATGGTGTCGGTGACGACCGAGGCGTCGCCGCTCCGCAGCACCT
Organism: uncultured Actinomycetota bacterium; assembly: GCA_963724275.1. GTDB lineage: Bacteria > Actinomycetota > Actinomycetes > Propionibacteriales > Nocardioidaceae > Nocardioides. The sequence goes on from CAVRUB010000011.1 coordinate 491,001, forward strand.
TGAAGAGGTCGTTGTTGGGGACGAAGCACAGCCGCTGCTCCCACGGGTTGTACGGCGGCGCGAAGTGCTCGTCGACGTCCACACCCTCCGGGAGCTGGCGCTCCACGCTCTTGCGGATCATCGCCTTGGCCCGGCCGGGCCAGCGCATGCTGAACTTGTAGAACCCCACGGCCTGGAGAATGTTGGCCCACCGCGCGACCCGGTAGACCACCCGGTCAGGCATCCGCAGCCGATTGAGCAGCAGGGCGACGGGATCGTGCCGCGCGCGGGCGAGGACGTAGGTCGGCGTCCGCTGCAGCATCGTCACGTGCTCGGCGTCGGGAGCCATCGCCGGGACCAGCGTCACGGCGGTCGCGCCGCTGCCGATCACCACGACCCGCTTGCCGGTGTAGTCGAGGTCCTCGGGCCAGTGCTGAGGGTGCACGACCTCGCCCTGGAAGTCCGCCATCCCCGGCCAGGTCGGCTGGAAGCCCCGCTCGTACTGGTAGTAGCCCGCGCACGACCAGAGGAAGCTCGCGGTCAGCGTGACCGTCTCGCCGGCCCCCGGGTCGCCGACGGTCGCGGTGACCGTCCACCGGGCCTTCTCGGAGTCCCACGCGGCGCGGGTGATCCGGTGCTGGTAGCGGATCAGCCGGTCGACGTCGTACTCCTCGGCGACGGTGTCGATGTACTCGCGGATCAGCGGTCCGTCGGCGAGCGCGACGTCGCTCTGCCATGGCCGCCAGGTGTAGCCGAACGTGAACATGTCGCTGTCCGAGCGGACGCCGGGATAGCGGAAGAGGTCCCAGGTGCCGCCCTTCGCGGCGCGGGACTCGAACACCGCGACCGACTTCTTCGGCAGTCGTTCGCGGACCTGAGCGGCAGCACCGACGCCCGAGAGGCCGGCTCCGATGATGAGGACGTCGACGTGCTCCATGGCGTCAGGCTTCCACCTGGACGGCGATCCCGCGATCGATCAGGCCGTCGACGTCGGCGATGCCCCAGGCAGCCAGCGCGGCGCGGGTGTGGGCGCCGGCCCTGGGTGCGGGCGGCATACCGAGCTCCGCGACGGTCCGGGAGAACCGCGGCGCGGGCTGTGGCTGCACGATCCCCTCCTTCTCGACGAGGACCTCGCGGGCCTTCATGTGCGGATGGTCGACGGCCTCGCTGAACCTGAGGATCGGCGCGACGCAGGCGTCGGTGCCGTCGAAGATCGCGCACCACTCGTCGCGGCTCTTCTCCTTGAACCGAGCCGCGATGAGGTCCCGCATCTCGTCGAACCGGTCGAGCTCGAACTGGCCCGGCACCTTGTCCGCGATACCGAGCAGCTCGACGAGCTGGGCGAAGAACTGGGGTTCGAGCGAGCCGACGGACATGTGCTCGCCGTCCGCGGTCTCGTAGACGTCGTAGTACGGCGCACCGCCGTCGAGCAGGTTGCTGGCCCGCTCCTCCTTGAACGTCCCTGCGGCCAGGAACGCGGCGAGCATCGTGTTGAGGTGCGCGGTCCCGTCGACGATCGCGGCGTCGACGACCTGGCCCTGGCCGGAGACCCTCGCCTCGAGAAGCGCGGCCAGGATCCCGATGACCAGGTAGGTCGACCCGCCGCCGAAGTCGCCCACCAGGTTGGCCGGGAACTGCGGCTTCTCCTTCACCTGGCCCAGGCCGTGCAGGGTGCCGGTGATCGCGATGTAGTTCATGTCGTGGCCGGCCGTCCGGCTCCAGGGGCCGTCCTGTCCCCAGCCGGTCATCCGTCCGTAGACCAGCCGCGGGTTGCGCTCGTGGCACACGTCGGGCCCGATGCCCAGCCGCTCGGCGACGCCCGGCCGCATGCCCTCCACGAGCACGTCGGCGTCGGCGACCAGGTCCAGGATCACCCCGGCCGCGGCGGGGTCCTTGAGGTTGAGAGCGACGCTCGGGCGACCTCGGGTCAGCAGGTCGTGGCTGCCTCCGCTGAGGAGCTGACCGCCCGGTCGCTCGATCCGGATCACGTCGGCACCGAGGTCGGCCATGATCGTGCACGCGTGCGGGCCGGGGCCGATGCCGGCGATCTCGACCACCTTGATGCCGCGGAGCGGTCCGGTGCCCTGCCCCAGCTCGATCCTGCCCAGTTCGATGCCCTCGAGCGTCATGCCGCCGATCATGACACAACGACTGTCACGGTTGTCGGGCGTCCGTCAGCCGGGGGTCTTGATCTCCTCGAGCTCGAAGTGCATCGGGTCGGTGTAGCTCCAGTCGCCGCCCCAGGCGAAGCCCCAGTACTTGAAGATCGCGACCACCTCGGGGTGCATCTCACCGACGGTGCCGCGCTGGTTCTCCCGGGAGTTGATGTCGATGGCGAGTCCGAAGGAGTGGTTGGACAACGTCGTGCTGCCGGCGATGAAGCGCGGGTAGTAGCAGCCGACGTGGTAGTCGATCTCGTGGGCGAGCCCGCGCCGCTGGACCTCCGCGAGGGCAGCCTTGAGCTGCGGCATCATGTACTTGTTGCAGGTCAGGTCACCCAGGATCGGCACCGTCTCGGTCACGATGTGCGACCTCACCCACGCCGGGTCGGGCTGCACCCGGCCGCCGCCGATGGGCGTGTACTTGAAGACGCCGACCGCCTCGGCGAAGGTGCCGACGAGCACGGCGGTCTGGAAGGTGTTGGGGTCGATGCCCGCCTCGGCGACGATGTCGAGGTCGGTGACCGACAGGCTCTCCCCGAGCACCTTGTCCAGCTTCTCCCTGACCGCCTGCGGCGAGATCCTACCGGTGTTGATGACCAGGGCGTTGTCCTCGGGGAGTCCGAGGGCTTCACCCCACTCCGCGTTGACGAATGCGTGGATCGTCCCGACCTGGGGACCGTAGGCGCCGACGTGGATCGGGAAGGTCTGCTCGCCGGAGCCGACCTCGAGGTAGCCGTTCTTGTCGAGGGGCAGCCGACCGTCCAGCTCCTCGGCGACACCGATCTCGCCAGCAGCGATCCGGTCCCACTGGACCTGGACGTCGGCGCCCCGCTTCTCGATGAAGCTGCGGTAGGCGGCCACGTCGGCGGCCGCGATCCGGTAGCTCTTGTTCTGGACAGAGAACTGCCCGACGGACAGCGGTACTGCTGCCGCGACGGCCGTCTCGCCGGCGACCTTGATCGCCTTGATCTGGTCGACCACCTCGTCCGGGATCGTCTCGGGGCTGACGAGCAACATGTCGTCGCCGTACAACGCGCCCTCACGCGGACCGGGTGGCTCGACCTCGTGGACGGCGTAGGTCACCGACGGGTCGTCACTGGCGGCCTCCGTGCTCGTCGAGGAGGCGGCGTTCGTGGTGGCGTCGCTCGACTCCTCGGCCGGCGACGAGCAGGCAGCACCCACCAGAGCGACGGCGCACACGAGCGCCAGCCGCGCACCGTGCTGCGCGATCCCCATGGAACTTCCCTCCCCTGGGAAGGGTAGTTGGGAAACCGAAATCGCGGCGTCAAGTGGCTCGCATCGCGACTGGAGACCGGCCGATCAGCCCAGCACGCGCTCGGCGACCCAGGCGATGTCGTCCGCCGTCGCCGTCGGGTCGGCGGAAGGCTGCATGACGTGGCTGAGCACCAGCCGGACCACCATGTCGATGCTGGCGTCGAGCCGGTGCGGCTCGAGCTCGATCCGGTAGCCGGCGATCCGCTCACGGACCACCGCCTTGGCCCCGACCAGCAGCGGCTCCGCGTGCGTGGTCAGCAGCGGCAGCAGCTCGGTGTCGGCGCCGTGGGTGGCCGAGACCACGGCGTGCAGGAGGGCGTTGTCCTTGGCGTACTTCAGCACCCAGCGGGCCGAGTCGCGGATCGCCTGGATCAGGTCGGTCGGGTTCTCGTCGAACGAGCGCACCACGCCGGCGAGGAACCGGTCGAGCTCGCGCAGCACGACTGCCTCGGCCAGGTCGGCCTTGGTGCCGATCTCGTTGTAGACCGTCTGCCGACTGACACCCACCTCGTCGGCGAGCCGGGCCATCGTGACCCGGGCCCAGCCCTCGCTCGTGATCACACCGACGGCGGCGTCGCACAGCCGGTCGCGGAGCCGGCCGACCACGACCGGGGCCGACGACCCCACCGACTCTGCACTCACACCAGCGAGGATAGACATCACTCGGTCAGTGTGAGGGCGAGCACCGGGCAGGCCTGGACCGCGGCGTAGACGTGCGGGCGGTCGGACTCCGGCGGCGAGTCGTCCAGGATGGTGACCTGGTCTCCGCGTACGGGGTCCTCGTCGACCTCGAAGTAGTCGTTCGCCATGGCCTCGCACATCCCGAGGCCCTCGCACTTGTCCAGGTCCGCGACGATCTTCACGACGCGCTCCTGCCGGTGGTCGAGGAGGTGGTCTCGAGGTCGAACGGGACGAAGTCGATCTTGTCGCGGACTCCGCAGTCGGGGCAGCACCACTCGTCAGGGATGTCGGCCCACGCCGTCCCCGCAGGGAAGCCCTCGTGCTCGTCGCCCGCTGCCACCTCGTAGACGTAGCCGCAGCCCGGGCACCGTGCCGCCAGCACCTCGCCCTCGAACTTCTGGGCGAAGCAGTCGTCCTTGTGGACGTCGTGCCCGGACGGCGGCGGGAACTTCCTGAGGTACTTGTCGACCTTGCGGGGCTGGATGTTGGCGAGGGTGACGTCGCCGTCCAGGTGGTCGACGACCCGTGGGTCCATGACCTTGCGCCACAGCGGCGGGACGATCGCGAGCGTGATCATGCCTGCGTAGCCGGTCGGCAGTGCCGGCGACTCCTTGAAGTCGCGCAGCGTCTGGTAGCGCCGGGTCGGGTTCGCGTGGTGGTCGCTGTGCCGCTGCAGGTGGTAGAGGAAGATGTTGGTGACGATGTTGTTGCTGTTCCAGCTGTGCATGGGCAGCACCCGCTCGTAGCGCTGCTTCTCGCCGACCTTCTGCCGCAGCATGCCGTAGTGCTCGAGGTAGTTGACGATCTCCAGCAGCGAGAACCCGGCGACGACGGTGATGAGCACGTACGGCGCGATCGACCAGCCGTACAGACCGAACATGGTGCCGTAGAGGGCCGCGGACATCAGCCAGGCGTTGAGCACGTCGTTGCCGAGATGGAACGGGTGGGTCCCCTTGCGCTTGTACCGCTTGGCCTCGAGCGACCACGCGCTCGTGAGCGAGCCGGAGACGGTGCGGGGCCAGAACGCGTAGAAGCTCTCCCCCAGACGGCTGGACGCCGGGTCCTCGGGCGTGGCGACCCGGACGTGGTGGCCGCGGTTGTGCTCGATGTAGAAGTGTCCGTAGAACGTCGGCGCCAGCGCGATCTTGGACAGCCAGCGCTCCACCGACTCCTTCTTGTGGCCGAGCTCGTGGGCGGTGTTGATACCGATGCCCTGGACGCCGGCGACGGAGAGCGCGAGGAAGGCCTTCTCGTACCAGGTCAGGTCGACCTGCCGCACCAGGTCGGGACCGAAGGTGTCACTGGCCCAGCCGGTGATCCCGAGCAGGTCGGTGGCCCAGTGGACAGGGTTGGCGCCGGCGATGATCGCGAAGCCGGCGAACAGGATGACGAACTGCATCGGGAGGTACATGTAGACGACCCACCGGTAGTACCTGTCGTTCTCGAGCTCCTCCATCATGTCGTCGGGCGGGTTGGACGGGTCGAGGCCGAACGCCAGGTCGAGCACGGGAATGACCAGGTTGATGAGGATCGGACCCGAGAGCAGCAGCCACCACCAGTCGGTGTAGAGCCAGGTGCCCACCGCGAGCAGCCCGAGACCGGGCACCATCAGACCCAGCAGCCAGAGGTACCGCTTCTTGTCCCTCCACACCTCGGTGGTGCCGTCGGGGATGGTCTTGCCGAGCAGCTCGGGGTTTCTCCCGGAGGTCTCCATCGATCTCGCTCCAAACTCTTCGTCGATTGACAGGACGGTAATGTTTGTCAACGACCTTGACAAGACCCGACGGTTTGTAAACCCGTCATCCAGCGGCGATCGCCAGCTCGACCAGGGCCACCAGGTCCTCCGCGCCGACGACGTCCAGGGCGGCCAGCTCCTCGGCCCGCTCGAGCAGGTCCTCGAGGGTGACGTGGCGGTCGGCGTACGGCGCAGCGCGCTTGAGCACCTGGGCGAGGTCCGCGACGGTTGCCGCGAGCTGCAGCCGGTGGGAGGCCTCGCTGTCGTCGGCCGCGACCACGTCGATGACCGCTTCCTGCTGGGGGCCCCCGTCCGGTCCGTCAGGCCCGACCGGAGTCCACCGCACGGCCGCGGTCCCGATCACCGCACCCGGATCGACACCGCCGGCCAGCCGCACCTCGTAGAGGGCGGTCGCGTGGTGACCGGCGCCCAGCTCGCCGGCATCGGTGCCGGCGTCGGTGAAGTCGTCGTCGTCGATCGCCCGGTTCTCGTAGCCGACCAGCCGGTACGACGTCACCAGGTCGGGATCGAACGTGACCTGCGTTCGTGCCTCCCCGGCGACCGGCGTCAGTGTCGTGACCAGGTCCTCGCCGAAGAGCTGCTCGGCCTCGGCGTAGGTGTCGACGTAGGCGTAGAAGCCGTCACCCAGGTCGGCGAGCTGCTCCATCAGGTGGTCGTTGTAGTTGCCGAGCCCGTAGCCGACGGTCACCAGGTGGATGCCGTCGGCGCCCTCCTCCTCGATGGTCTCGACGATCGAGCCCGGGCCGGTGCGGCCGACGTTGGCGACGCCGTCGGAGGCGAGGACCACCAGGTTCACCGCCTCGGGGTCGCCCTGGGACGCCGCCGCCCTCGCCTGCTCGTAGCCGAGCCGGAGCCCGGCTTCGAGGTTGGTGCTGCCGCCGGGTTCCAGCTCGTCGATGGCCCGGAGGATCGCGTCCGTGTCTCGGACCGGCGTCGGCGGGAGCAGCGGCCGGGCCTGGTCCTCGAACGAGACCACCGAGACGGTGTCGTCGGGGTCGAGCCGGTCGGCCAGGAGCGCGAGCGAGGACTGCACCAGTCCGAGCCGGTCCCGGATGTCCATGCTGCCGGACCGGTCGACGACCAGCGTGATGTTGACCCGCGGCCGCTCTGCTTCGGCGACCTCGCGGGCGGAGACGCCGACCCGGACCAGCTGGGTGCCGTCCTCGAGGGACGGGGCCGGGCCGGTCTCGGTGGTCAGGCCCAGGTCGGCGTCGGTGGGGGCGGGGTCGTCGTACTCGAAGGCGTTGACCCACTCCTCGACCCGGATGCCTGCCGGAGGCACCCGGTAGCCCTGGTCGAGCAGGGTGCGGGCCACGCCGTAGGACCCGTTGTCGACGTCGAGCGCGAACGTCGACCGCGCGTCCGCCGCGGTGTCCACGAACCCACTGGTGCCGTGGTCGCGGAAGAAGTTGTCCTCGTTCGGCGCCGGCGGGACCGGGTGCTCGCCGCCACCGCTGTCCTCCGAGACCGTCATCGGCTCGGCGCTGTAGACCGTGCCGCTGTCCTCCCCCGCCTCCGACTCGTAGTCCTCGTAGTAGGCCCGGGCGTCGATGCCGCGCCTGCTGTCGGGATCGGGAGCGTCCGAGCAGGAGGTCAGGAGCGCGGTGGAGAGGAGCGCGGCTATCGCGGCAGCGGGGGTCCGGGGAGTCATGAGCGTCCGACGTGCGGACGAGGGTGTCGGTTCCGATCCCCGCTCCGACCACGGCCGGTCAGTCCGACGACGTCCTGACCCCGGCCGCGGCTCCACCCTCGGCCACGGGCTCGCGTCCTGCGCCGGCCACGGCAACCAGCACCAGCACGATCCCGACCACACCGAGCGCGCCGACCCGTTCATCGAGGAAGAGCGCGGCGACGATCGCCGCGGTCACCGGCTCGAGCAGGCTGGCGATCACCGCGGCTGCGCTCGAGGTGGTGCGCAGCCCCGCGTAGAGCAGACCGTAGGCGAGCGCCATCGTCATCACCCCGAGATAGGCCAGGGCCCCCAGCGCGACCGGGTCGATGGTGGTGAAGCGACCACCGACGAGCAGCGCGGCAGGGACGAGCGCGACGGCGCCGGCGGTGGTCGCGACGGTCGTCAGGGCCAGCGGATCGGTGCGCTGCGAGAGCGGACGCCCGAGCGCGGTGGTCGCGGCGTACGTCGTACCGGACGCGATCGCGAGGGCGAGGCCCAGGCCTGGCCGCGGGCCGGTCCCCGTGCCTCCTGCGGCGATGCTCACCAGGACCAGGCCGACCAGCGCGACCGCGACGACGAGGATCCTTCGGGCGCCGGGATGACGGCGGTCGCGCACCGCCTCCGCGGCGGTCAGCAGGACCGGCGCCAGACCGAGGCTGACCACCGTGGCGACCGTTACCCCGGCCTCCACGACCGCTCCGAAGTAGAGCGCCTGGTAGGCGCCGGTGCCTACGCCGACGAGGCAGGCGGTGCCGGGTGCCGCACGCAGCAGCGCCACCAGCTCGGCGCTGCGGCGGAGCAGCAGGACCGCGGCGACCAGCGCGACCGCCGCGATCAGCATCCGGTAGCCGCTGATGGTCACGAAGGACATGGAGGTGCGGTCGCTGATCACCTTCAGCGTGATGCCGCCGGTGCCCCAGAGCACCCCCGCCAGCGAGATCTGGACGATCCCGACCGGAAGGGCACGGGTCAGGGACACGAGCGCCGAGGGTAGTCGAGTGACGGAGGTCACAGATTTGCACTCTTTGCGCGAGAGTGCAAAGATCGTCCGCATGTCCGTGTCCGCCACCAAGTGGGAAGCGCGCCGGGTCGAGACGACCCGCCGGCTGGAGTGGTGCGCTCTCCTGCTCACCCGCGACCGCGGGTTCGACGGCTGGACCATGGACGACCTGGCGACCGAGGCAGAGGTGTCACGCCGCACGGTCTTCAACTACTTCGACAGCAAGGCCGACGTCGTTCTCGGCCCGGTCCACGAAGTGCCCGACAGCAGCAAGACCGCCTTCGTCGCGGGCGGCCCGACCGGGCGCATCTTCGACGACCTCGTGCAGATCGCGATGCTCGCGCTCGCGGAGAAGGGCGCCGACCTGGAGCTGGCTCGCCTCCGGCGCACGGCCGCGGTCAACGACCCGCGAGTCGTCGCGATCGCCCACGAACGGTTCGAGTCGGTCGTCGGTGACGCCGTCGACCTGATCCTCGAGCGCGAGGGGGCGGCCTACGGCGCGTCGCGTGCGCGGCTGCTGGTCCAGCTCCTCGTCACCATCTTCGACTCCGCCGTCCAGCGCTCCGAGCTCGACGTCGACCGCCCGTTCCCCGACCTCATCACCGACGCGGTGCGCGACGCGCGCGCCGTGCTCACCAGCTGAGCGCCGCCACCCGGCGACCCACCACTCACGTACCCACCAGGACCAGGAGACCCCCATGGCCCGCATGCTCTACCGCCTCGGCTCGACCGCCTTCCGGCGGTGGCCGCTGTTCCTCGCCGGCTGGCTCGTCCTCGCCGTCGTGCTCGGGAGCGTCGCGGCGGCATTCTCCAAGCCGATGTCGGACGAGTTCACCATCCCCGGCATCCCGTCGGAGGAGGCGGCTGACCTCCAGCAGGAGCTCTTCCCCGAGGCTGAGGACGCCTTCGACGACGCGACGGTCAACGTGGTGGTGGCTGCGCCGGAGGGCCGCACCCTGGACGAGGCGGAGTACGAGGCGAGGATCGCCGACCTGATCGCTGCGATTCCGTCGCTGCCGCAGATGAGCGACGACGCGTCCGACAATCCCGGGCTGGTCGACCCGAACGTCGCTGCGGCCAACGCACCACCGGCGTTCAGCCCGCTCTCCGAGGACGGTCGGATCGGCGTCCTGAGCTTCCAGTGGGACGTCGAGTCCCCCAGCGACATCGAGCCGACCACGATCGAGGCGGCCGAGGAGCTCTTCGACGAGCACTCGACGGACGGGTTCGCGGTCGAGGCGAACGGACCCGGCATGCAGTCGATGTCGCCGCCCGGCGGCGCGGCCGAGCTGATCGGCATCGGCATCGCGCTCCTGGTGCTCTTGCTGACGTTCGGATCCGCGATCGCCGCGGGCCTGCCGATCATCACCGCGATCTTCGGCGTGGCCCTCGGCATGACCGGCATCACGGCGATGACCGCGATCACCGACATCGGCACCAGCACGCCGATGCTGGCCACGATGATCGGCCTCGCTGTCGGCATCGACTACACGCTGTTCATCCTGGCCCGCTACCGCTCCGAGCTGCACCACACCGACGACCGGAGGCACGCAGTCGGGATCGCGGTCGGTACAGCGGGCTCGGCCGTGGTCTTCGCCGGCCTGACCGTGCTCATCGCCTTGTCGGCGCTGGCGATCGTGCGGATCCCGTTCCTCACCGCGATGGGTCTGGCCGCCGCCGCAACCGTGCTGATCGCCGTCCTGGTCGCGCTCACCCTGCTGCCCGCGATCCTCGGCATGCTCAAGTCCTGGACGTTCCGCGGGCGGATCCGCCGCGAGCGGATCAAGCGGGACGAGCAGGGCTTGATCCTCAACAACGGCGTGCGCTGGGCCCGGCTCGTCGGCCGGGCACCGATCGCGTTCGTGGTGGTCATCGTGATCGGGCTCGGGGCGTTGGCGCTGCCGATCGGTCAGATGTACCTCGCGTTCCCCACCGACAGCACGGCGCCCAGCGACACCACCCGGCGCCAGGCGTCGGACCTCATGACCGAGGCGTTCGGTCCCGGTCGGGAGGGCCCGCTGCTCGTGGTCGTCGACGGCCGCGACATCGCTGGGGACGCGGGCCGCCAGGCGGCGTACGAAGAGGTGGTGGCGTGGGCCGCCGGCCAGGAGGACGTCGCGGACGCCAGCTTGGTGGCGACCAACCAGGCCGGCACCGGCGCGATGATCCAGGTGACGCCCGGGTCGGGACCGGACGATCCGGCCACCCTCGAGCTGCTGGACGCTCTGCGCGACGGCCAGGCCGACATCGAGGAGGAGACCGGCACGACGACTGGTGTGACCGGCCTGACCGCGATCACGACCGACGTGTCCGACCGGCTCACCGGCGCCCTGCCGACCTACCTGACGGTGGTCGTCGGACTGGCGTTCCTCCTGCTGATGCTGGTCTTCCGCTCGATCCTGGTGCCGCTCACCGCAACCCTGGGCTTCCTGCTCTCGGTGCTGGCCACGCTCGGTGCGACGGTCGCGGTCTTCCAGGAGGGCGCCCTCGGCATCTTCGAGGGGCAGCCGATCGTGAGCTTCATGCCGATCTTCTTGATCGGCATGGTGTTCGGCCTGGCCATGGACTACCAGGTGTTCCTGGTGACCCGGATGCGCGAGGCCCACGTGCACGGGCTCTCGACCCGCGAGGCGGTCGTCGACGGCTTCCGCAACAGCGCCCGGGTCGTGGTCGCCGCGGCCACGATCATGATCGCCGTCTTCGCCGGCTTCATGCTCGAGGAGGACCCCGTGGTGAAGTCGATGGGCTTCGCACTGGCTGCGTCGATCCTGTTCGACGCGTTCATCGTCCGGATGGCGCTGATCCCAGCCGTGCTCTACCTGCTGGGTGAGAAGGCCTGGTGGCTGCCGGCCTGGCTGGACCGGATCCTGCCCAACGTCGACGTCGAGGGCACCTCGCTCGAGCGCGACTCGGCTCCCGTGCCTGCGGCCGACAGCGCCGACAAGGAACTCTCCCGCGTCTGATCGTTTGCCCCCGGCGATTGTGGGCACCGCCCGCCCGAGGAGGCGGCGATCATCGTCGCCCCATGGAGGGAGCAAAGCGATGTTCAAACAACTGCGTGCGCGCACGGCGCTGCTGATCGCAGCAGTGGTCGCAGCGGCACTACTGGCACCAGGAGGCACGACGGCCCAGGCTCAATCGGCGCCTGTCGCCGCCACGACGTCCCAGTCGGCCGCCGCTGAGCGTCCGGTGCTGACGTCGGAGTTCGGCGTGGCACGGTCGCAGGTCTTCGGCACCTACGGCAGGAACGGCACCGTCCGCGGCTGGTTCGTGCCACGCCGTTTCGACAACCGGTCGGGCAAGCTGGTGGCGATCGGCCGCCTGCACGCGATCCTGAAGCGTGCTGACGGCTCCGTCCGGGACGTCGGCGAACAAGCGGATCGTCATCCCGGTCAAGCGGGTCGAGGGTGTCCGACCGGGTGCGCGCCAGCTGGCGACCTGCGACATCCTCAACCTGGTGCTCGGCCCGCTGGACCTCAACCTGCTGGGTCTCGAGGTGCACCTAAAGCGCGTCGTCCTCGACATCGTGGCGGTGACCGGCGCAGGGAACCTGCTCGGCAACCTGCTCTGCGCCGTGGCCGGGCTGCTGGACAACAGCGGCGTGCTTCGCCAGGTCAGTCAGATCCTGAACTCGATCCTCGCGATCCTGAGGTTGCCTGCCTGAGGCTGGCTTCCTGAGGCTGCCCTCCTGAGGCTCTCCTCAGGTCGGCCGGCAGGTCAGCCGGTCAGGGGAGAGGTCGCCCAGCGACCTCTCCCCGAGCCGGTACGACCAGTGGTCCGGCCGGTTCGGCGGTCCAGCGGTCAAGGGAGGGCGGCCTCGATGTCGGGGCGGATCTTGCCGGGCTTCGTGGTCGAGCCGTAACGGTTGAGCACCAAGCCGTCCCGGCCGATCAGGAACTTCGTGAAGTTCCACTTGACCGCGCCGCCGAACAAGCCGCTTTGCTCGCTCTTGAGCCACTGGTAGAGCGGATGGGCGTCGTCGCCGTTGACCTCGATCTTGGCGAACATCGGGAAGGTGACGCCGTACTCCTTGTCGCAGAACGCCGCGATCTCTGCCTCGTCACCGGGCTCCTGGTGGCCGAACTGGTCACACGGGAACCCGAGCACCGCGAAGCCCCGGTCGGCGTAGCTGTCGTGGAGCCGCTGCAGCCCGGCGTATTGCGGGGTGAAGCCGCACTGGGACGCGGTGTTCACCACCAGCGCGACCGAGCCTTCGTACGACGCGAGGTCGATCGCCGCGCCGTTGATGTCCGCGGCCTTGAAGTCGTGGAACGTCGTCATTGCGCAAGTGTGGCAGGCGGTTCCTCACCGAGGACGCCGTCCCACGGCACGCCCCACGAGTCGCCGTACGCGATCTCGGCGAGCGGCCTGCGGGCGCGCAGCCGGTGCTCCCGCTCCTGGTCGCGCTCGGGAACCTCGGCAGGGTTGCCGCGGACGCCGACGGCGATGCCCGCGAGGACCCGCCAGTACGCCGGCACGCCGAGCGCGTCGGCGACCGGGCCCTTGTCGAAGGCGCGGAACTGGTGGGCCCACAGGCCCATGGCGTGGGCCTGCAGGCTGAGGTGTGCGGCAGCCTGGCCGAGGCAGTAGATGTTGATCTCGACATCGACCGGCTTGTCGTCGTCGGCCCTGTCGGGCGCTTCCATGACCTGGGTGGCGGTCAGGAAGACCACGGAGGCCCGGGGCACCCATCCGGAGTTTCCCCTGCTCAGGTGCGGCACCAGCACCTGGTGCGCCGAGCTGTCGCGCTCGCAGACCACGAACCGCCACGGTTGCAGGTTGCCGCTGCTCGGAGCCCACTGCGCCGCGTGCAGGAGCGTGACGACGTCTGCCCTCGGCAGCCGGTGCTCGGCATCGAAGATGCTCGGGCTCCACCGCGAGCGCAGCGGCTCGGCGAGGGCCTCGGCTCCAGGCATCGGCGCGTGAGACATGCGGCCAGTATCCCGGCCACTCACCCTTGCGGATGACCCGCTGCAACCATTCCGGCGCCCGTCGCGTCCTTCCGCCGCACCACTTCACCTGGAAGGAACTCCCTTGTCTCCCCGAATCTCCTTGGCCGCCACTGCAGTGCTGACCGTCGGCCTGACCACCACCACTGCCCCCTTCACCGCACCCGCGACCGCCGCGCCCCCGGGCACCGGCTGGGTGACAGGTGTCGTCGTCGACCGCTCCGGCGACCCCGTGGAGGGCGCGCTCGTCAACGCGCTGCCGCCGCGGGAGATCCCCGAGTTCGGCATGCTCGACGAGACCACCGACCGTTGGGACGTCACCGGGGCCGACGGCAGGTTCCGCGTCCGCCAGCACAGCGCCGGCTTCCTGGTCCAGGTCTGCGACGCCGACCCGGAGCGGACCGCCACCTGCGTCCGGCCCACGGAGTCGGACCACCTGATCCGCTACGTCGGCCCGGACGGCGCGTTCGACAGCTGGCTCCAGCACACCGATCTGTACGACGCGACCCCGACCGACCTCGCGGTCGGCACCATCGAGGTGCAACCGACAGCCCGGATCGAGGGCACGCTTGCCGGCGCCAGGCACCAGACGATCGAGGTGATGCGGCTCAACGACACCGTTGCGTTCCACGGCCAGACCGACAAGCTCGGCGACTTCTCGATCAAGGGACTGGCACCGGGCACCTACTACCTGCGGGCCGGCGGCTTCGGCACCGCGCCGTGGAAGTCGGACCCGGTCACGATCGACGCCGAGACGCCGGGCCACGTCATCGGCGAGCTCGACGCGGGTACCGCCCTCGTCGGCCGCGCCGTGGAGGAGGCCACCGGTACGCCCGCACGTCGTACCGAGATCTTCCTCGCCGACGGCGACGGCGACCTGATCGCCAGCCTGTTCACCACCAGGCGCGGGTCGTTCCGGTTCACGGGGCTGACCGCCGGCGACTACCGGGTCGGCGTGCTGCGGCCCGGCGGCGTCTTCCTCCGGCACGCCGAGCGGGTCACCGTGGCCGCCGGCGACGAGCGGGTCGAGACCACCGTCCCGCTGACCCGCGGAGCGACCGCGACGGTCCGCCTCACGGGCACCGAGGGCCGTGTCGACAGCGAGCTGCGCGACAACCGGGGCAACGTGCTCCACACCAACCTGATCCGTGAGGACGGCTTCGCGACCTACCCCGGCCTGCGCCGCGGGACCTACACGCTGGTGGCCAAGGACGCCGACGGCTACGGCCTGCGCACCTTCCGGGTCCGCGGTCTTCGCAGCTACGACCTCGGCCAGCTGCGGCTCACCAAGCCGTTGCTCACCCTTCGCGGCCGAACGGCACCCCGCGCGGTGGTCGAGGCCACGACCAGCGACCTGTGCCCCGCCGACGCCTCCCCGACCTTGGGCGGCTTCCACGAGATCGAGAAGGCCGACGCGCAGGGCCGGTACGTCATCCGCGGGCTCGTGCCCGGCGACGCATGGATGGTGGCGGCCGACGGCTTCCCGCACAACTACGCACCGGTCTGCCACGACGACGTGAAGATCTGGTCGTCACGACACTACGACGTCCCGCTCGCCGCGGGTCACTCCGCGACCGGACGACTCGTCTATGAAGGCACCGACCTGCCCGTGATCACCAACATCGGCTACGAGGTCCTCTATCCCGCCGGTCTCAAGACCAACCCGACCGACGAGCACCCGACCCGGGCCCGCACCCGCGGTGCGACCGGGGAGTTCACGATCACCCGGCTCTCGGAAGGAACCGCCGCCGGCGGGCTCGCCGTCACGCCGTCCGACGAGGTCTTCGCGCGGTCGCTGTGGGTGTTCTTCCCCTACCAGTACGGAACGCCGTACTGGCTGGAGGCCGACCTGGAACCGCTCACCATCGACGGCGACATCGACCTCGGCGACGTGGAGCTGTCCCTGCGAGACGGGTCGACGGTCTGAGCGGCCCCTGACCGCACCGGACTGTCGTCGTTGCCGAGCCGGCTCATCTCGAGATGAGCCGGCTCGGCGCGGTCATGCGGCACCGCCACCGATGTTGACCATCCAGCTGATGCCGAAGCGGTCGGTGAGCTGGCCGAACTCGTCACCCCACACCTGCTTCTCCAGCGGTACGTCGACGGCGGCGCCCTCGGAGAGCGCCTCCCAGTAGCCGCGGATGGCCTCGGCGTCGTCACCGTCACCGGACAGGCTGATGGTGATCTGCGAGCCCGGGGTGAACTCCATGCCCTCCGGGGTGTCGGCTGCCATCAGCGTGAAGCCACCCGCGGAGGTCAGCTGGCTGTGCATGACCAGATCGGCGCCCTCGGCGTACTTCTCGCCGTACTCGCCGAAGGTGTTGACGGTGAGCTCACCACCGAAGACCGACTGGTAGAACTCCATCGCGTCCCGGGCGTTGTCCTTGAAGCTGATGTAGGGGTTGAGCAGCGATCCCATGCCGGTCCTCCGCGGTCGGGTCGTCCGACACCTCCGGCCGGCTGTTCCCACCGTAGACCGTGCTTCGCGTCCTCCGTCCGGATGATTTGGGACGCCGCGATGTCCGGATCGCCGGACACCGCGGGTGCTCCGTGCCTACCGTTGCCGATCGACCGCGACACGGAGGGAGCCCCCATGGGCTGGAAGGACGCTGCGAACCTCGCTTCGAAATGGGCAGAGGCGAAGAAGACCGAGTTGCTCACCGCCGACCGCCGGACCCGCGAGAACGCGTCGGCGAACGCGGAGGCGGTCGAGCAGCAGGCCCAGGGGGAGGCCGTCACCTCGTTCTTGGAGGGAGTCCTGCCGCCGAACCTCGCGGCGAGGGTGACCGCGGCACGCCCGGAGAACGTCGCCGCCCGGCAGGCCGCCGAGGAGGCACAGAAGCGGGCGGAGCGGCGTGAGCAGCTGGCCGCGATGGTGGAGAGCGGTGCGACGGCCGGGCTGTCGCTGACGGTCAGCGGCGACGAGAGCGGCACCATCTCCGTGCTGCTGCCGTGCGAGCGGTCGGAGGACGACGGCTGGCTCCGCGTGCGCCTGGAGTCGGCGGACCTGCTGTCGGTCGGATCGACCGGTCTGGCCGAGCTCTCCCTCGCCGTGCCCGAGTTCCACGGCACCGGTCGCTACGACCTCGCCGAGCTCGCCCGCCGCAGCGAGGCCGGTGAGATCGAGACCTTCGACGCCCTCGAGATGTACCTCAACCCGAACGGCGAGGCAGACGACCTGACGTTCTACGTCGACGTGTACGGCGACGCGCCGGTCGTCGATGTGACGCCGGGCTCCCTCTCGTTCGACCTCCCCATGGGCTCGGCGGTGAGCTCGATCCGGGCCACCGGCTCGATCACCTGGTAGGCCCAGTGGCTGAAGCACAGGCCGACTACGGAGCCCGACGCACGAAGCTCCCGACCAGGCGGACCTGGTCGGGAGCTTCGTCGTTGTCAGACCAGAGGTGTGCCCGTAGCGATGTCCGGGATCACTGGAACTCGACTGCGTTGCCGTCGATGGTCACGTTGCTGATCACGACGGTGCCGGCGACACCGTTGTCGTACACGAACCCAGCCTGACCGATCCGGCCGTTCTGCGGAACCGTGAAGGTCACCGTGCCGTCGTCGCCGTTGGAGGGCGGCGTGTCGCCAGCGCAACCGGTCTGGTCGTCGAACGAGTTCACGAACGTGCCCTGGAGCTCCACGAACATGCGCGGGGCGCCGGCGGTGCAGGTCGCACCGTCCTGGAGGTCGATGTCGAACGAGATGACGTCGCCCGCCTGGACCGGGACGTTGAGGTCGTTGGTCTCGATCGAGGTCGCCCCGCCCTCGGCGATGGTGAGGGAGACCGTGGTGTCGTCGACGATGGTGGCGCCCGGGTTGGGCACCCACTCCGCCGTGGTGCTGCTGTTCTCCAGGTCGGCCACCCGCGCCTCGAGCGCGTCGATCTGGTCCTGCAGGGCTTCGAACTTGTTGGTGACGCTCGGGTGGAGGTCGACGTGCTTGACGCCGCCGCCGTCATTGAGGTCGATCGACCGGACGGTGTTGTCCCTGACGTCCGAGCCCGTGACCATGTCGGCCGCAACGGCACCGGTCGTGCCCACTCCCAGTGCCAGGATGCCGGCGCTCGCGAGAAGGATGAGCTTGCTCTTGGGGATCCCCATGAATCTAATTCCCTTTGCTGAATCCGCGCGCGCATCCGAGTGATACGCGCTGCAGATGTGACCTTCGGTCGGGTCAGAGAAGATCACGTCCCCGGACATTCCGTGGCGGAACACAGAAAACTGGTCTAGACCAGGCTGAAGAACTCGAGGATCCCGGCTCAGGAGGTCCGGGGTGCCGCGGATCTCCTAGGTGATCACGGTTGGGCGGGTCCCGCTGAGTTTCGGCCACACCCTGCGCGGCAGCAACGCGGCACACCTCGCGCCTGCTGCGCGGCTCGCCGATCCCGCCCGACGGCCGTCTATAGGCGGATCTATAGGCGAGTTCGACATCCGGACGGGACCCAGTTCTACCGGGTCGACAGCATCGAGAGGTTCGACCGGCAGGCGCTGCCGGCGGAGGTGTTTGCTCGCACCGGCCCCGAGCGGCTCCGAATCGTCACCTGCACGGGCACGTACCTCCCGGAGGCAGGCGGCTACCAGCAGAACCTGGTGGTCACCGCCGTACCGGTGTGAAACGGGGTGCGAGGCCCGGGTCACGGGCGCCCTGGTACCCGGGGCCCGGGGTGCACCGGTCGGGGTTCAGTCGGTGCTGGGAACGAACTCAAGGGATTCGACCATCGCCAGCGCAAGTCGCCCGTCGCTTCCACTGATGACGACGAGGTCGCCGTCGAGGTCCAGGATCCACAGCCGTTCCAGCCCTGGGGCCTGCTGGTAGGGCAATCCCCCGTCGGCGTCGATGTCCCACGCGTGGAACTCGGGGCACTTGGTGAAGTCGAGCTTCTCCGGGATACGCAGCTCGACGTAGAGCCCGTCGTACCCGCCGAGGGTGACGGGGCGGGGATCGGAGACCTGCGAGTGCTGCTGGGACCGGAATGCCGCGGCGGCGTCGCCCGGGGTGTCCACGGCGGTGGCGCCGGGCATGCAGGGGTCCGGGCGGACGCCGTGGAGGGTCCAGTAGCTGACAGCGGATATGTCAGTCCCCTCCTCGCCCGCGCAGGTGAAGATGAAGGTGCCGAAGTGGTCGCAGCCAGCCGGGGCGTCCACAACCGCCCAGGGGAGATCTGGATCCACGTTCTCGGCGACGGTGAGCCCGTAGCGCCCGGCGGGCAGGGGCGTCTCGTAGTCCGGGTCCTCGGAGAGGAGCGTGAAGGGTGGGGAAGCGGGCGTCGACGTCGTGGGCGGCTCCGGAGTCGCGGACGCGCCGGACTCATCATTGCAAGCAGTGAGCAGGACGGCCAGGGCCGCGAGCGCGGCGGCCGACCAGGGAAAGCGTCGGTTCATGATGGGCTCCTCGTTGGTCGCGATCTGCGACCTCGGTCCCGTTGTGAGGCGAGCGGCTATCGAACCGATGCCGGTGAAATATCAGCCTGATATCGGCGTCGTTGACGGGTGCCCGGGACAGGTCGAGAGTCGGGTCATGGGTATTGCCGTCCTCGGGCCGCTGCAGGTCGAGGATCATCCAAACGGGCTCAGCCCGAGGGACCGCGTGGTGCTGTCCGCTCTGGTCGTGCACGCCCGCAGGCCGGTGAGCACGGAGGCCCTGGCGGACGCGCTGTGGGGCGAGACCGTGCCGGCATCGTGGGCCACGGTCGTATATGGCTGCGTCTGGCGGTTGCGCAAGGTGCTGGGCGCACCGGCGATCGACAGGGTGCCGTCGGGCTATCGGCTGAGCCTGGGCGACGACGAGCTCGACCATCGGGTGTTCGAAAGGCTGGTGGAACGGGGTCGGGAGGCTCTGGCCGAGGACGATCCGGCCCGCGCGCTGTTCCTGGTGGAAGAGGCCCTGGGCCTGTGGCGGGGGCCGGCGCTGGCGGAGCTGGAGGAGTGGGAGCCCGGGCGGCTGGAGGCCGCTCGCCTGGAGGGTCTGCGGATGGAGGCAGAAGAGCTGCGCATCGAAGCGAAGGTGCGGACGGGGCAGGCGGCGGCGGTGCTGGAGCACACACGCGTCCTGATCGCCGAAGCGCCGTTGCGTGAACGACGGTGGGCGCTGCTGGCGACCGCGCTCTACCGGTCCGGGCGTCAGAGCGAGGCCCTTGGGACCGTGCACCGCGCTCGGGCGATGCTGCTGGACGAGCTCGGGCTGGACCCCGGTGCCGAGCTGGTCGAGCTCGAGCAGCGGCTGCTGAACCAGGACCCGTCGCTGTCCGCCGACGGCTCGACCGGGTCGCGTGACTGCCCCTACCGCGGGCTGTTGCCGTACGACCCC
>CAVRUB010000012.1:0-187497 GCA_963724275.1 uncultured Actinomycetota bacterium
CCGCCCCGAGCGAACTCTTGAACGTCAATGCGGACTGCCGGGTATCCGGCCATTCCGCACTTGAGGCTCTGCAGGGTGGCTCAGGTGAAACAGGCCGTGGTAGGAGCCCATCCGTAACCAACGTTCCCGTAGTAGACGTCCCATGAGCCGACGGTAGATCCCCCACCCACCGGTAGCCGTCCCACCATTGGATTTCCGTGTACATCTGGAACTTCTGTCCGTTCCCGATGTACCTGGGGAAGCCGATCGTCTGATACTTGATCTTGTCGGCGTAAACAATTCCTGGCGCCGTCCAGTTTCCCCATCCACTATTACTCGGGGTCCTCAGATCCTTGAAGTAGGTGCGGAAGCGCACGTACTGGGAGGACCAGCCGGGCTTGGGATACACCAAGCTGTGGCGCGCGACGGTGTCGAGCACAGCATCACAGCGAGTCTGCATGGAATACCACTGGGCGCCGTTAGGGGCAGTGGCAGCGTTGGAGCCGGCCCCATGAACAGGATTATCAGCACTGAGACGAGCGCAGCCCCTAGGGTCGTCAACCGACGGCCGGGCGAGGTGGATTGGGGCGTGTGAAGGTGACGGCCACGGCCTTGGCTGTGTTCGGCGTGGACCGCGCCCGAGCTTTCAGAGGGCCGATCGCTCAAGGCCGCACCAGCGTCCGCCTGAGTCAGGATGTCGCGCGCACGCTTGACATGAAACAGCCACTTCACGGCCCCAACCCTTACCGACCTCTGACAACTTCCAAATCCGATCCCCCGTCACCACCGCAAACGTCTTCGAATCAAGCGGCACGCATGCTACGAAGGTTCGTAGATCGGCCTACCCCCTTGGGTGGGCCGAGTCCCATTTCTGGGGTCGTTGACGAGTGGTGACGGGCGGTGACGAGCATGCGGGGTGGGGTTGCGATCTACCGAGGTTCGGCTGCGGCCGCCCGCAACTATGTCGAGGCTGACCGGTCCCGGGCCGATGACTACTACCTGGCCGAAGGCACCGGTGTCGCCGCGCGGTACGTCGCCACACCGTCGACCCTGGTCGCCGAGGCGGCGATGGATGGCGACACCTACGAGCGGTGGGTGGCCGGCTACGACGTCGACACCGGTCAGGCGAAGGGGCGGCTGGTGAAGGCGGCCAACGGGGTGCGGTTCGCCGAGGTCGTCGTCAACGGTCCGAAGACCTGGTCGCTGGCGGCCGCGTTGGATCCGGAGATCTCCGAGGCGTACGACGCAGCCCAGTCCCGGGCGGCGGAGCAGATCATCGGCTGGGTCGCTCAGCACGCGACCACCCGGGTCGGGCCACGGGACCTGCAGGTGCAGGTGCCGGTGGAACGGATCGAGGCGGCAGTGATCCGTCACCACACCTCCCGGGCCGGTGATCCGCACCGGCATCTGCACCTGCAGGTCAATGCCCGGGTGTTCGCGGAGGGGAAGTGGCGCGGGCTGCACACGGTCGGGGTGCGGGACATGGTGGCGGCCGTCAACGGGATCGGGCATGCCGCAGTGATGTGCGACCCGCAGTTCCGGACCGTCCTCGCCCGGCACGGGTTCACCCTGGATGAGGACGGGGAGGTCAACGAGCTGGCGCCGTACGCCGGCGCGTTCAGCGCCCGGACGGCACAGGTCGGTAGGAACATCGCCCGCTACGAGGCCGAGTGGCGCCGCGACCACCCCGACCAGGAGCCGGGACCGAAGCTGCTGCGCGCCTGGGACCGCCGCGCGTGGGCTGACGCCCGACCGGACAAGGTGGTGCCGACGTCGGGGGAGGAGCTGCGGCAGCACTGGGTCGAGGAGCTGGGTGCGCTCGGGTTCGTCCGCCCGCAGCGTCCCGCTGGGGTGCCGGCGACTCCGGTCGGTGCTCTGGATCGGGACGCGATCGTCGAGGTCGCGCTCACCAGGCTCGGTGCGAAGCGGTCGGCCTGGAACGCCGGCGACATCCGCGGCGTCGTGGAGGAGCTCATCGCCGCAGCCGGCGTCGTCGCCGAACCCGGCGTCCGCACCGAGTTGGCCGAGGACCTGACCGCACGAGCGGTCGCCGCCTGCCGGCCGCTGCTCACACGCGGTGACGTCCCCGAGCACGTCCGGGCCCTGACCAGCGACCGGGTCCTGGCGTCGAGGCCGAACTCAACGACCGGCTGTCGCTGCGTGCCGAGCACGGTGCCCGCGACCTGGTCGTCGTCGAGGGGGCCGCGGGCGCCGGGAAGACCACCCGCCTGCGCGCCCAGCGCCGGGCCGTCGAAGCGGCCGGGAACTGGATGATCGTGGTGACCCCAACCCTGAAGGCGGCCCAGGTCGCTGCCACCGAGGTCGGGTCCAGTGCGTTCTCCGCGGCGTGGCTGGTCCACCAGCACGGCTTCCGGTGGGACGCCGATGGCCACTGGACCCGGGCGGCCGTCGACCGGATCGACCGGGCCGCGGTGCTGATGCCAGGTGATGAGCTGGTCGTCGACGAGGCCGGGATGCTCGACCAGGACACCGCCCGAGCGCTGCTCACCATCGCTGATGAGTCCGGTGCCCGCGTCGTGCTCCTCGGCGACTGCCACCAACTTCCGGCGGTGGGCCGCGGGGGAGTGCTCGACCTCGCGCTGCGGTGGGCGCCTCCGGAGGCGGTCGAGCAGCTCACCACCGTGCATCGGTTCGCCGACCCGACCTATGCCGACCTCAGCCTGCAGATGCGCACCGGTGAGCACAGCGGTGAGGTCTTCGACACCCTCCTCGAGCGTGGCGAGATCGTCGTCCACGGCTCGGAGGTCGAGGCGATCCAGGCCATCGCCGCGGCGCGCGGACTGGTCCTGGCCGACACCCGCGACCAGGTCACCGCACTCAACGCCGCGATCCGCGACCGACGCACGAACGATGTCGGTGGTGGGCTCCGATGGTGAGCGCGGTGGTGAGCGCGGTGGTGAGGTGCTCACCACCCGCGCCGGCGAGGTGATCGGCGTCGGGGACCGGGTCGCGACCCGGCGCAACGACCGTGACCTCGGCGTCGCCAACCGCGACACCTGGACCGTCACTGCGGTCGGTGCCGACGGCAGCGTGGCCGTGCGCGGACGGCCGGGCGACCGCACCCTCCCGTCCGGCTACGCGCGGGAGCATGTCGAGCTCGCCTACGCCACCACCGTGTACGGCGCCCAGGGCGAGACCGTCGACCACGCCCACCTCCTCATCGGTGAGACCACCGGCGCCGCCGCGGCGTACGTCGGCATGACCCGGGGCCGGAAGCGAACACCGCTCACCTGGTCGCCGACAGCGTGACGATGCGCGGGCGCAGTGGGTCGAGGTGTTCGCCCGCGACCGTGCCGACCTCGGACCCGCCCACGCCGCCCGCGTCGCCGCCGACGACATCGACCGCTACGGACCACGGGCGGACGACCCGTGCAGCGAGCGGCGCGGCCGCCCTTCAGGCCGCAGCGCTCGGCGCACCCGGCCCGCTGCGCCCGAGGGAGCCGATCCCCGGCCCCAGGCTGCGCCGGACCGGGGGATCGGCATCGGCTTCTGAGGTCGCCGCCAGCGTCCGTCACGCAATCGACGCCGGCGTATCTGTCCGATCCGCCCGTTCGCGGTTGCTCTTCCCTCCATCAGGACCTCGCACCGCGAACGAGCGCGGACGAGAGGAACCAGCCGATGACCACGATGCGGACAACTTTCGGGGGTAGCGCCTCTGACCTGCGCAAACGCGAACGAAGGAGGGCGTATCCCCCCGTCTGGGAGGGGGTACGCCCGTAGGGGGTGCGGAAGCGGTGGACGTCGGTTCGTCACCCTTCGGCCGTGATCAGTCACCGAGTCGAGGAGACACTCATGATTCCCATCCAGGTCCCCGCCGATTGGGACGACAACGGCATCTTATTGTTCGAAGAGTTCTGCGCCTTCATCCGCACACCCCAGCGCACCGTCCGCGACTGGAAACGACGCGGCATCGGACCGCGCTGGTGGCGGTTCAACGGCACCGGCCGGCTCTACACCACGGTCGCCGAGCTCCGCCGGTTCCTCGCCGCCGGAGCCAGCGCCCCGCATCAGGGGAGTGAATGATGACGACGAACCTTCCCGTCTACCTCAGCATCCCGAGGCCGCCGAGATCATGGGGGTGTGCGACAAGACCGTCCGACGACACATCGCCGCCGGACGCCTACCCGCCTACCGCTGCGGCGGGCGACTCATCCGCGTGCGGATCGAGGACATCGAGAACCTGATGCGCGAGATCCCCTCGGCTCGGTCCTGACGGCACCGCCATGCTGCATGTGATTTTAACTGTGATTTATGGGGGCAAATAGGTTGGGTTATCCGCGTTCTGATGCAAGACTGTGTCCATGAGCACCACTGTCGCTCGCAGCGATCTGAAGGCGCACGAACGCGCGGTCAGGCTGGCGGTGCCCGAACTGGTTGCAGAGCTCCGCGACCTTCTGGGCGCTCGGCTGGTTGCCTACCTGGGCTCCGTTCGGGAGACCCGGGCCGTTCGGCAGTGGGCCGATCCCGACGATCCCCGTACGCCGTCGGCAGATGTCGTCGAGCGGCTGCGCGCGACGTACCGCATCGCGGCTCTGCTGCGTGAGAAGCTCCCCGCGGCGGTCGTTCAGGCATGGTTTCAGGGCATGAATCCCCGGCTCGACGACGTCGCACCGGCCCGGCTGCTCCGCGAGGGCGACCTGGCCGATTCCGGACCGGCGGTCCTCGCCGCCGCGCGGGCGTTCGCGGCTGCTGGGTAGTCGCCCGTGACTGAACCCGCGCTGACTGACCCCGCGCTGGTCCTCGTCGACGCCGACGAATCCGTCTGGAGGGTCGGCTTTGCGCCGGACCCGTGGGCGTGGTCCGGATGGGAGTGGGCCGTCGACGGCCGTTTCCATGGCCGGTGGGACGACCACGAGGGCAACTTCCGGACGGTCTATGCGGGCTCAACCCTTCTCGGATGCCTGCTCGAGGTACTGGCGTGCTTCCCGGGGCCGACCCATCCGTGGTGGATAGCCGAGCAGATCGCCGAGGACGACGGCGACGAGATCCTCCATCCGACGGTGGAGCCCGGTCTGGTGTCTTACTCCTGGCTCGAACCTCGGTTGGTCGGCACCGCGGTCCTCCAGGGTCAGTTCTGCGCGGTCACGGCTGCGGAAAGCATCGCGGCACTTCGGCCGATCTTCATCGGGCGCGCGTTGGCGATGCACCTCCTCGACTTCGATGCCGCAGCGCTCAAGGATGGCCGCCCCCGGGGACTGACTCAGCAGGTCGCGACCTACGTTCACGACACCACGGACGTTTGTGGCGTGAGGTTCTGCTCGCGTCTTGGCGACGAGAACACCCTGTGGGCGATCTTTGAGCGGGCGGGTGACCCCGAGGTCAGTCCCGTCCTCATCGACCGTGCACACGAGCGGCTCACGCCTGAGAATTCCGAACTATCGGAAGCGTTCCGCTTGCTCGGACTACGGTGGGCCGAGGACGACTGACCTGAGAGCCGCAGTCCGCGGGGTTGCGGGCGCTGCGCAACCCAAGGTCGGTCTCGCGCTCTTGGCAGAGTGCTGGATGCAGCTGCTGAGCGTCTGCGCCGGGGACTTCTACGACTTCGACAACTCAGAGAGACGCCGTGCGATCTCCTTGTCTCGGTCGGCAGCGGCGTGTTGGTAGCGCATCGCGGCTGCCGGGGTTAAGTGCCCCAATCGGGCCATCAGCTCGGCCAGTGTCGCGCCGGTCTGCGCTGCGAGGACGGCGCCGGTGTGGCGGAGGTCGTGGAGGCGAAGGTCGTCACGCCCGGGCCCGCCTTGGCCTCGTTCCATCCCCAGCCGAGGCGCTTCGTCTTACCGGACTCGTCGAAGATGGATGGGCGCCCGTAGAAGGTGCCGTGCGCAAGGTGCGAACCGTCGGTTGTCGGGAACAAGAGGCCATCGCGACCGGGTGCAGCGTGCTCGAGCAGGTGAGCGCGGACGGTTGGCATCAGGTGCGGTGGGATGGACACGTCCCGACTTCCGGCTCCGCTCTTCGGCGCCTTCACGATGCAGCCTGGTCGACACCCGCACAACTTGTGGCCGGCCGGAAGCTGCTCAGGGAGATCGTCTGCGTCGGCGGTTACGACGCTGCGTCGGATGCGCAGGGTTGCGCTCTTGGTGTCGACGTCGCTGCGGCGCAGGCCGGCGAGTCGCCGGACCGAAGCGCACCAGGCCGCGAGCAGACCAGTAACTGGTGTCGCTGCGGCATCGCGGTCACGATCTGCTCGAGTTCGTCCAGCGAGGCAGGCCGGATGATGTTCACTCGCTCGGTCGACCCTCCGCCCCGAATGCGGGCTGGATTCGCCGTTGCGATTCGGCCTCGTCGACGGGCTCGGAGGTCGTGCTCAGGAGCGAGTACGCGCGTGCCCTGGTCGTGGGCTTACCGACGGCCGTGACGTCGTGCCATCGCTCGACCATCGCCGGCTTGATGGATGGCAGAAGGAGGGCGGCGAAGGTCGGGAGGATGTGCCGGTCGAGGAGGCTGGTAATTGTCATGCGTGCGGGCAGCGAGCGGGCGGCCCTTCACCCGACGCGAGGGCAACCATGCGGCGGCGTACTCGCCGAAGGTTGCCACCTGCGCGAGCTTCTGGGCGGCGCGCTCTGGGGCAAGGGTCCAGGTGCCCTGGCTGATCATGCGGCGTTCGTCGGCGAGCCAGGCCTCGGCGTCGTCGCGGCTGTCGAAAGCGTAGGGGCGGCGTACCGGACCGGGCGAGGGTTTCCGTTGGCGCTGAGGTAGGTGCGCCCGTCGGGGTTGGAGTAGGACGCCTGGTGTCGTCCGCTCGGTAGCTTGCGGATGTTGCCGAACCCCCGTGAACCCGCCCCTCTCGCCATCCCCTGCCTCCGTCGCGTGCGATGAACGTGCGATTGGAGCAGTGTATTCCTGCCCTCCGGTGTCCGCTCGTGGCCAAGCAACAGGTTCGTGTTTCTGCAGGTCAGAGGCGGGCTTTTGCAGGTGATCCCTGTTGCGCGCGATTGGCGGCGGACAATTTCGATCCCTGTTGCGCCCACGGAGCGCAACACCGCCTGACCTGCGATGGAAGTAGGTTGGAGGCGGTTCGCCCATTGGGAGTGCATCGCCTACGCATCGGATCACAGGCGTCAAAGTGCAAGACAGGCAAGCTTCTCGGTTCTCGGGACAACCTCAACGCCGATGACGGATCTAATCCAACAGAGCGGGGCTTCGCGAACAAACGACCCGCCCGGCCGAATCGGGCCGGGGGTCGCTGTGCGCCCCAGCAGCTAGTCGTTGTCTCTCGACGTCGAGTCGAGCGCGTCTCTTCTCGGGAGACGAGGCAGCAGGCTAGAGCTTGGCGATCGAACGTGTCGAGCGGCACTCGGCGGGACCGACCCCCGGCGCGACAGGACGGCCAGGGGTCCGCCTCGCGCCGGACCCCCTGAGAGTCCACGGCGCTACCGGCCCGCGCCTCGGCGCGGAGCTCCAATCCCACGCCGAGGCACGGTGTTTGCCGGGGTTCTCGCCGGTGACGAGACTTCATGTATGCGGCTCGCGATGCCGCAGACCAGTAGGGACCGGACTGGACTTGGCGGCAGTTCGACGGTACGCCTGGTTGCGAGGGGCGTCCACCGCCAGTTTCCAGCAAAGCCGCCCCGAGGATGAGGCCTCCCTCGCATGATCGGTTGCCAAAGCACCGGAGGGACCGGACAGTCCGTCAGCTCGTCGGGGCCGCATCCTGTCGCGTTCATGCTTGTCGGTCACTCATGCTCGCGGTCCGGTCTCAGCGGAGATCGGTCTGTTCAAGCACGCCGGGTACCCCGTAACGCAGCTGGCCCCAGGCGCCCCCACTTGGCGCATGCGTTCGGGTTGGTCCCGGCTTGGCCCTGTCAGTGCCCCTAGCTGGTAGGGCCGCCCGGGGTCTCTGACCGGTTGCGCGCCCCCGCCGGTTGAGGAAATGCGTTGCCACTTTTGGGAACGGCGGCACAACCGTGTTCCCAGGGCCATTGCTTTCCGGTGCGCCACGAGGAACGTTTGGCCGGTCGACGTAGGTCACTAGATAGGAGGAGCGAATGGGCACCAGGTCAGCAACCCGCATCGGAGCCGCGGCAGCGGCGATCGCGTTTGCTAGTGCCGGCTTCATGTCAGCGCCAGCGAACGCGATGCAGACGAGTGATGCGGGCCAGGCTTGCATCAAGTACCCCGGCACGATCGCTGATGTGCCCAAGGGCACCATTCCCCGAGACGACCTGCATGTCGTGCGAAAAGACCCGCTGCGAAAGTGGATCGCGAGCAACCCCGCGAAGGCGAAGGCAGCAAGGGAGGCGAGCGGGACGGTGACGATTCCCGTGGCCTTCCACGTCATTAGGAAGGGGCTTGCCGAGTCGGAGGGCAATCTCAGCAACACCGCCATCAGGGCACAGATCAAGGTGCTGAACGATGCGTATGCGGACGCCGGGTTCCAATTCGCGCTCGACTCCGCCGACATCACGCGAACCACTCAGCCACAGTGGTTCAACCTGATCCCCGCAAACGGAGCGGAGCCGCGTTTGCATCGAGGCAGCGGCAAAGAGGTGAAGATGAAGCGGGCGTTGCACGAGGGTGACTCAGAGACGCTCAACATCTACACCGCCTCGCTCGGCCAGTTCCTCCTCGGCTGGGCATACTTCCCGTCGAGCTTCGACGGCACGGACGGCAACCCCCTGCCGACATACCTCGACGGTGTGGTGATCGACTACCGCAGCACCCCTGATGGCGGGTTCGAAAACTACGGCGAGGGCGACACACTCACTCACGAGGTCGGTCACTGGCTCGGGCTCTACCACACCTTCCAGGGCGGATGCACCGGCCCTGGCGATCGGGTCGGGGACACGCCTCCGGAGGCTTCGCCGGCGACCCAATGCCCGATCGGGCGAGACACCTGCGAGGGCGACGGTGTGGACCCAATCCACAACTTCATGGACTACACCTACGACGGCTGCATGTTCGAGTTCACCGACGGGCAGGCGGACCGGATGAAGATGGTCTGGGAGGCGAACCGCGACCTGTAACGGCCACCTGAATGGCGACACCAGGGGAGAGCGCTACGTCCCGTCATCCGATCTGTTCGGCGGGGTACTACGAACAGCAGTGGGGACCGCAGACCGCCCCGTCCGGCAGAGCTACCGGGCGGGGCGGCTGCACGACCGACACAACGGTTTCGTGATGCGCTAGTCAGGGCCGGGTACCTTCGCCGACGTCGATCGCTGAATTAGGCGCACGCTCTCGACTGGCCCGGCTAGGCCCTGTCCCTGTTGTGTGTGTCGAAGTTTGTGTGTGAAATCGGACAGGTTCGATCCCTGTTGCGCCCACCGACCTCGGACGGGGCGGTCTGGCAGACGTTTTACCCAAGGTCCACGCCTCGCCTCCCTGCAATGCGACGGATGGGCAGGACGAACGACCCCCAGCCCGTGAGCACCGGGTCGGGGGTCGCATTGCTGAGCATTGAAGCGGCCCCGTGGCGGACTTGTTGAACCAGCGGGGCCTCGCCAGAGGACGTAGGCGCCTACGAGAACTGTCGTGTCATCGACGGTACGCCTTGTTCGTCGATCTGTCGCCAGGGCCCGGCGCCGTATTTGGGAGCGAGGGACCCCCGGCCGCGATGGGGGCACGGCCGGAGGTCCCTTCTATTGTGACCCCAACGGGTCGCGTTGGGTACCTCACCGCCGGGACGTCGGGGCGGCCCCGCCGCCGGATCCAGCGGCAGCCCCACCGCCGAAGGCCTGCCTGCGCATCGACGAGAGACTCGCTCGGCAGCTGCAGGGATCAGACGGGCACGACCCCGACCCGGGATCTAGGGGTCGGGGTCGTCGCACCCATGGTGCCACTTCGAGAGCCGCGTGGGCCATCACCGAACGCAGGGCTGGCGCGCGCCGATGATGCGGACTAGGTTGCGTATCGCATCCTGGTCTCCAGAACCGAGGCCGCTCAGGGTGCATCGCACAGAAGGTTCGCCCCCGGTGGACGACATCGATGAGGGACTGACCCGGTTGGCCATCCGACGAGCGCTGGTGCAGCACGGCTACTACTTCGAGACGATCGACCGCAACGACGGCTCTCCGCCGAGCAGCTCGGTCGGCTCGGTCGGCCGGCTGCGGACGACCTCGGTGTGGGCGTCAGCATGGCCTTGAAGCCGCGGCGTGACGGCGGAGTCCAGGTCTGCATGACCGTGGTCCGATCGCCGCTCACGCCAGAGCCTGCATAGGGCGGATAGCGACTCACTCGCCGGGGTAGTTCTCGCGGAGCCGCCCGAGTCGCCGCGGCATCTCGGGACGGCTAGGCCCCGCCGGTTCAGACCCTTGTGCCGGCGGGACCGCCATTTGTGCGGGTTAGGGGCCGCCCGGCCACTCAGCAGTCGAACTGAGCCATCAGGTCGCGCACGAACGCCGCGACCTGCCGGCCTTCGCGCCGGGTGTCGACCTTGGCGATGATGGCCCGCTTGACCGCCCTCACGTCGGTTTCGAGCTGTCGGATGTCACGCCCCGAGACGCGGTCTTGTCGTTTCTGCTCCTGCAGGGCATGGATCTCGGCGATCAGCGCCTTGCGCTCGACCCGACCCAGGGCGTCCTCCAGCTGCTTGGCCAGCGCCGCGATCCGCTCGCCCAGGTCGCGCCGCTCCTCGGGCGTCTTGGCCTTGACCCCGCGCGCTGCCTTCACCGACTCCACGTAAGCACCGCGCACAGCCGCCCGGGCATCCGTGGATCCGACATCGTCCCGAAGGCCGTGGACGAACGTCGCAACCTGTTGGCGAACCTCTGCACCGGACACACAGCGCACCGCCTCGGCTGGCGTGGACATCGCAAACGGGACGGTTGCCGACGCCGTCGCAACGACGGTCGCGACCAAAGAGCGAATCTTCACAAGAATCCTCCAGTTGTCTGTACTCGTACCGAGCCAAGGTGCTTTACCTCGACTACAACCGCTTCATGTCATTGCGGCTGGGGTTTGTTACTAGATCGAACCCGCGAAGATCGCCCCGGAGCTGGAGGTGCAAATCCCCGCGACGTTAGCTCTGCGCGGCACGGCCGAGGGACCGATGGGCGGCAAATCAGTCGAGCGGCGTTTGCACCATGCGTTTGTGGGTATGGCGGGTACATGGGTGCAGAGCCGGCACTAGTTCGGATGCTCCGTGCTGGGCGCGACGAAGGCCGTGATCTCGAGGAAGCGCTGGAGCTCTTGGCCCGAATCTTCGGTCGCCCTGCTACAGCGGAGCGGGTGGGCCCACACTTCACGTGCGTCGAGGCGAACCACATCGCTTGGGTGCTGGTTGCGAGCCGGCACGCCGATGCAGCGATCGTGTGGCTGGACGAGCATGCAGCCAGCGACACCGAGGAGGACCTGCACGGGGATGCCGGCTTCGACGCGGCCCGATACATCACCGGCAGGGGCTGAGACCGTCCGTGGCGTGCCCGGAGCCACGGCCCGGGTGAGGACCGCTCTCGCAGATGGGAGCTCGTTGACCCACCCGTCCTGGACCGGTCCCTGAGGTGCGATGACGCGGACGGGTGCCGCGTCGGATGCACACGCGCGACGCCGAACGCAACCACATGCTCCCTGGCGCGTCTCTCTTGGTAGTACGTGCCCTACAAAGCAATGACAGGAGCAGACCCATGAGACGAGTACTTCTGGTTGCGACCGGGAGGAGTGCGAGCGGGTGCGCTGCCGGGGGATGCGGCTTGACTGGCGACCGGTCGCCAACGTGTTCGTCATCTCGACGCGCCAGGACTGCTTCCCGCGGCCCCGCCTGGATCCTGCAGCGCCGCCGCCCTCGGTAGGCCGGTTCTTCGCAACCGGCGAGTTCGCCGGCGACAGCGACTCCACCGACGGACTGCTGTCCGTCCCGCGGGGGTGACCCGTGTCGGCTCACCAGCCGTGACGGTCCAGCCCTCGGCAAGGCCACGCCCCGATCACCGGGCGTGGCCTTGCCGCTGGTCGTGGCGACAGCCGCGTGTCCACGTCGATGAGAGACCTCTCACCGACGACTCATAGCGGGCTCACCCGCGCCGGGTTTGCTCTTCCTCATCGCCGACAACGACAAGGAAGGGCGAACACGATGAAGATCAATCCGCTCCGGATCATGACCCTGGGCCTCGCCGGTCTCGTGGCCTCGGGCCTGATGGCTTTCCAGTCGAGCGCCACCGCTGGTGTCGAACAGCCCGCCCTCAAGCGGGACGAGGACTCCGCCGACGTCGTCCTGACCGACGACGACGATGACGACGACAGCAACCGGCTGGCCAGGGAGACCGATACCAACACCAACAGCCGCTCCCGCAACACTGGCAGCGACAACTCCCGCACCGGTGACCGCAGTGGCCGTGACGACAGCCGCAGCGGCCGGCGGGTGAAGGACTGGACCGGGGACAACACCAACACGCGCAAGCGTGACTGGTCGCAGAACCGGACCAACGACCGCTCTCGCCACAACACCCGATGACTGCGACCGTCGCCGCGGCCGACACGAGCTGGCGGCTGCACGAAGGCGACGCGATCACCCCCGAGCTGACCGCCCTGCGGCTGCTCGGGGGTGGCTTCGCGTACGAGGCCTTCCTGGCGTTCGACGAGATCACCTACGGCCCGGTCGTGGTCAAGGTGGTCCGGCCGACCGAGGTCCACGACGCGGAGACGCTCCACGGGCTGGAGAGGGAGGCGACCGCCCTCGACATCGCGCATCACCCGGTGGTGGTCCGCGGGCTCCGGCACAGCGTCGACGGGCCCAGGCCGCACCTCGTGCTCGAGCACGTGGAGGGACCGCGCCTGTCGACGCTGATCCGGAGGTACGGACGGCTGTCCGAGCAGCAGTACGTCCCGCTCGCCATCGACATCGCGTCGGCGCTGCACTACTTCCGGTACGTCGACGTCTGTCACCTCGACATCAAGCCCAGCAACGTGATCATGGGCTCGCCGGCCCGGCTGATCGACCTGTCGGTCGCTCGTTCCTCGGCAGCGGCGGCCGCGATCAACGGGATCATCGGGACCGATGCCTACCTGGCGCCAGAGCAGGCCGACCCGGGAGCCGCGGGAGACGTGCCGGGCTTCGCCAGCGACGTATGGGGGCTCGGCGCGACGCTCTTCCACGCGATCGCGGGGGAGCGGCCGTTCGCCGATGGCGACCGGGACAGCCGGACGCCGGCCGAGCGGCATCCTCAGGTCGCCGCGCCGCCGCGGCAGCTCCCGTCCGGCGTGGCGCCGGAGGTCGCCGAGGTCGTGCACGCCGCGCTCGCACCGCGCCCCGCCGACCGGCCGCTGCCGCACGAAGTCGCCGAGGCTCTCGAGCCGGTGCTCGCGCGCCAGCCGAAGGCCCGGCTCACCTTCAAGGTCAACGCCCGGCCCGTGTGACGCCGAATCAGACCTTCTGGTGCGTCGAATCCGACCTTCTGGTGCGTCGATCCGACTTTCGGTACGTCGAATCGGCCGTGACGGTGCGTCGTCGTACGGCGTGCCGACTCAGCGCACCATCAGGTCCGATTCGGCGCACCAGAAGGTCTGATTCGGTGCAACGAAAGGTCTGATTCGGCGCGCCAGAAGGTCCGATTCGCGATCAACCGTTGAACCGGTAGCCCATCCCGCGGACGGTCGCGATGGTGTGAGAACCGAACTTCTTGCGCAGGTAGCCGACGTAGACGTCGACCACGTTCGACCCGGGGTCGAAGTCAAGCCCCAGACCCGGTCGAGCAGCTGCTCCCGGGAGAGCACCTGGCCGGGGTTGAGCAGGAACATCTCGGCCAGCGCGAACTCTCGCGCCGACAGGTCGATCTCGTTGCCGGCGACGGTCGCCCGGCGGGTCCGGAGGTCGAGCCGCACCTCGCCCGCGCGACAGCGTCCAGCTGACCATTACCGGTGCTGCCGGGCAGTTGCCGCAGTCGCAACTTGATCCGTGCGCTCAGCTCGGCGTACCGAAACGGCTTCGGCATGTAGTCGTCGGCGCCACCCTCGAGCGCCGAGACCGTATCGGTCACCGAGTCACGCGCCGTCAGCACGATGACCGGGACGCGGGAACCCTGTGAGCGCGAAATGGTCGAGCGAGCTCGAAGCCGTCCATCCCGGGCAGCCCGATGTCGAGCACCACGAGGTCGAAGTTGCCGCTCAGCGCATGATCAAGTCCTGTCGGTCCGTCCGCGACGGCCAACGCCGTGTGTCCCTCCGCGCGCAGTCCCTTGCCGATGAACGACGCGATCCGGTGCTCGTCCTCGATGATCAAGATGCTGGCCATCCGCCTCCTGCCGGATCGCCGCGGTCGGCTCTTCGCCGGGGTCGCGCGGGTTTCGGGTCGTACAGCTGGCAAGCGGATCACGAACCTGGCGCCGGTGCCGCCGGGTGGGTCATCGACGTACGCCGACCCGCCGTGGGCGTGGGCGATCGCGCTGACGATCGACAACCCGAGCCCGAAGCCCTCGTCGCCGTGTGTCACCTCCGCCCGCCCGAACCGCTGGAAGATCCGCTCGCGGTCCTGCGGCTTCACGCCTTGGCCGGTGTCGCGGACCCAGAGGTGCAGGGTGCCGACGTCGAGCGAGGCGCCGATCGCAATCTCCTGCCCGGGTGCGGTGTGCTTCACCGCGTTGTCGGCGAACTGGAGCAAGGCCTGGGTGAGGCGTTGCTCGTCGACCACGACGAGGTGCCCGTTCGTCGCGTGGGTCTCGGCGTCCAGCAGCCATCGCCGGTCGCCCAACGCTCGAGCCTTGGCGAGAACGGACGTCACCAGGTCGGCAGGGTCGGCTTCCGAGAGGTTGAGGAAGTCCGGCCGGTCGCTCTTGGCGAGAAGGATCAGGTCGCGAGACGAGTCGCGACATCCGGTCCACCTCCCCGAGCAGCAAGGCCCGGGTCTCGGCCACCTCGCTCGGGTCGCTGACATCGACCAGCTCTAGGTGGCCCTGCAGGATGGTCAGGGGTGTCCGTAGCTCGTGCCCGGCGTTGTCGAGGAACTCGCGCTGGGCGACGAACGCCGCTTCGAGTCGGTCGAGCATCCCGTTCACCGTCCGGGTGAGTGCGGTGATGTCGTCGTTGCCGGTCTCGGGCACCCGGCGGGAGAGGTCAGTCCCGCTGATCTCGTCAGCGGTACGGCGCAGCGTGCGGAGCGGAGCCGAGCAACCGCCCCGACTGCCACCACCCGACCCAGGTGATGATGAACAAGGACAGCAGCGCAACAATCGTGTAGGTGCGCATGGTCGACCTGAGCTCGCCGCGGTCCTCGTCGAGGTAGGCCACGACGAGGAGGGCGCCAGACGTGTCACCCTGCCGGACCGGTTGGCTCGTGATGCGAACCAAGCCGCTGTCGGTGTCGAGGCGGACCGTGCCGCCGTCGGCGACCAAGGGCTCTGCAGCCTCGAGGAAGGCCTGATCGTCGATGAGCAGGTCGTCCGGCCACCAGACCTCCGGTTGGCCACCGACCCAGCCGACCAGCAGCTCGTCATCGTCGGGCACGTTGCGCTCGAGGAAGGTACGGAGGAGCGCGTCGACAGAGGCGAACGGGCGCCGGGTCTCGGGATCGATCCCGTCGTCCTCGAGCCTCCCGAACTCGTCGAGCTCCTGCTCCACCTCCCGCTGCACCGAAGCGTCGATGCGTCCGAGCTCGACGAAGTAGACGATCAGGCCGGCACCTGCCAGGGCCACCGCCACGAGCATCCCCACCGCAGCGGCGATCCGGACGCGGACGGACAAGCCGACGCGGTGGTGCGCCGCGTCAGCCGCTCTCGTCGTCTCCGTCGTCCCCGTCTTGGTCCCCGTCCTCGTCCCCGTCTTCGTCCCCGTCGTCACCCTCGTCCTCACCCGCGTCGTCACCGTCGTCCTCATCATCGCCGACAGGCTTGGGTCGCACGACATGGTCGTCGTCGTCATCATCGGAGTCGGCGCTCGGCGGTCGGCTCGGGTCGGTGGACTTGTTCCTCGGCGTCCCAGTGGCCGGTGTCTCCGACGCGTCTTCACGCAGCACGATCGGTGTCCGCGGGTCCGGGTCGTCCTGCGCCGCGCTCACCATTGAACCTGCGACGAAGCCGCCGAGGGGCAGCACGAACGCGAGAGGAAGCGCGTACTTCACCACCGGACTCATGACAACCACCATCCTGACCGATCATGGAACGTCGGTGAGGGGTGGGTGAGAGCTCTCTCATCAACCGTTTGCCGCAGGCCGGCGCGCGTTCGCCGTACCACTTCGGATCCCGCTCTCGGGGCAGCGCTCCGACGCCTAGAGTGGCGTCGTCACCACCTCAATGCGTTCGGAGGAGACCGATGTTCGTCCCGTTCAGCGTCCGTGACTTTCTCGATCGTGCCGTCACCGTGTACGGCGACCGGGTCGGTGTCGTCGACGAGCCGATGCAGCCGGCACGGAGCCAGGGCGAGCTGACCTACGCCCAGATCGGGGAGCTCGCGCGCCGCCAGGCCGCGCGGCTCGACGAGCTCGGCATCGCCGCGGGCGAACGGGTCGCGATCGTCAGCCACAACAGCAGCCGTCTCCTCACGTCGTTCTTCGGGGTCTCGGGCTGGGGCCGGATCCTGGTGCCGGTGAACTTCCGGCTGCGCCCCGACGAGGTGCAGTACATCGTGGAGCAGTCAGGCGCGCGCGTGCTCTACGTCGACCCGGAGCTGGAGGAGTCGTTGAAGGGAGTGGACGCCGAACGCAAGTTCGTGCTCGGCACCGACTCCGACCTCTACGCGGATCCCGGTGCCGAGCCGCTGCCGTGGGACCACGACGAGAACGCGACCGCGACGATCAACTACACGTCCGGCACCACCGCGCGGCCGAAGGGTGTGCAGATCACCCACCGCAACATCTGGACCAACGCGGTGACGTTCGGACTGCACACCACGATCAGCGACCGCGACGTCTACCTGCACACCCTTCCCCAGTTCCACGCCAACGGATGGGGCATGCCGTTCGCGATGACCGGCGTCGGGGCCCAGCACATCATCCTCCGCAAGGTCGACGGCGCCGAGATCCTGCGCCGCGTGCGCGACCACGGCGTGACCATGATGTGCGCGGCTCCCGCCGTGGCTGCCGCGGTGCTGGACGCGCTGCCGGACTGGGAGGGTGAGATCCCCGGCCGCGACCGGGTGCGGATCGTCATGGCCGGCGCGCCGCCGCCGACGAGGACCGTCGTCCGGGTCGAGGAGGAGCTCGGGTGGGAGTTCATCCAGATCTACGGGCTCACCGAGACCAGCCCGGTGCTGACCGTGAACCGGCGCCGCGCCGAGTGGGACGGCCTCGACCCGGAGGAGCGGGCGCAGAAGCTCACCCGTGCCGGCGCCCCGGCGATCGGCGTCACGCTCGAGATCGACGGCTCGGAAGAGGGGTCGGGCGAGGTGCTCGCGCGCTCCAACGTCGTGCTCGAGGGCTACTGGGAGAAGCCGCAGGAGACCGAGGCTGCCCTGCGGGACGGCTGGTTCCACACCGGCGACGGCGGCATCATCGGCGACGACGGCTACCTCACCATCGCCGACCGCAAGAAGGACGTCATCATCACCGGTGGCGAAAATGTCTCGTCGATCGAGGTCGAGGACGCCCTCTTCTCCCACCCCGCGGTCGCCGAGGTCGCCGTCATCGGCGTGCCCAGCGACAAGTGGGGCGAGACGATCAAGGCGCTCGTGGTGCTCACCCCGGACGCCGAGCCCGGTGAGGGCATGGAGACCGAGCTCATCCAGTGGTGCAAGCAGCGGCTGGCGGGCTTCAAGGCGCCGACGTCCGTGGAGTTCCGCTCCGAGCTGGCGCGGACGGCCACGGGCAAGCTGCAGAAGTTCAAGCTGCGCTCGCCGTACTGGGAAGGTCGCGACCGGCAGGTGAACTAGTCCGTACGGCGACCGCCCTCGCCGGCCGCCCGTGCCTCAGCTGGGGTCGAGCACCTTGACCCGGAACCTTGCCCGCTCGTCTTGCCCTGCCTGCACCCTCAGGTACAGGAACTCCGCGCCCTCGCGCACGCCGTCACTCCGCACGGGGATGCGCAGGGTGGCGGAGCTCCTCCGCGGCGGGATCTCTTCGTACAGCGACGCGTAGGTGCGCCACAGGGGTCGTCGCGGGTGTGACGAGTCACTGTGCTTCTCGAGCCAGGCGCGGGGCACGTCGGTGCCGCGGAGGTTCTCGCCCGCGCCCCGGACCGCGCGGGCATAGACCCAGGTCGGGACACTGGTCTCGCCGTCGACCGTGACCTCGACCTCGATCGGCTGTCCTTCCCGCACCCGGCGGGGGACATCGATCTCGATGTTCGGCGGCGGGTCGTCCTCGACGATGACCAGCTCGGCGAGGTAGTCGTCGGTGGCGATGCCCTGCAGCGGCCACAGGACGATCTGGGTCTGCTGGTCGAAGCCGTACCGCCGGTCGGCCTCGTACCCCACGGGGATCGATCCGGATGTCTGACCTGGGGCGACGTCGATGACGAGCCGCTGCACCTGACCTCGCTCCTGGCCGGCGGTGAACACGGCGAACCGGCCGGCGCGGGTGACGCTGCCGACGATCCGGAACGGCACGCGTGCGACCTCGGCTCCGCCCGCACCCTCGTCGATCCGGACGTCGGCGATCCGCACCTGGGGGAGCCGGCGGTCCGGGACGGTTGCGACCGTTTCCGGCGCGGCGCCCAGGTCGGCGATCCAGACCCGGCCCTGTGGAGTGCCGGCGACCAGCTCGACGGACGTGATGTCGGCGAGGTCGACGCCGGTCGCTCCAGTCGCGTCGACCACGACCGTGGAGGCCCACAGCTTGGTCGCCCACGAGCTGTCCGGCAGCGTCGTGGGTTCGGTGCCCGGCTCCGGGTCGAGCACTGCCGAGCCGCCCGAGGAGTCGGAGATCCGCACCTGCACCGCCGGAGCGCCGTACGTCGGGTCGGCGATGGTGCGCAGCTCGAGTCGGTCGCTGCTGAGGTCGAGGGGCACGTCGAACCGGAGTCCGCCCTCCGCGCCGGCCTCCTGCCAGGCGAACTCGAAGAACTGCCGCGTCGGCACCGGCTCGCCCTGCATCGGCCAGTGCGGCGTCACGAAGCGCTCGTTGCGGCGTCCGCAGATCGCGAACGATGCGCTCGACGACGCCACTCCGTTGCAGAGCCGGGCGTCGGCAGCGCCGGTGGTGAGAGTCGGTCGCGCTTCCGAGCCGGGTCGGCGCAGCACGCGGCCCCCGCCGATCGCGTGGGTCAGCACCTCGGCGTCCCCGATGGAGTCGACGGTGACCGGAGAGCCGTCGTACAGGGGCGTGTACTCGCCCTCGCCGGTGAACAGGCGCACGGCGCCGGCGACGTAGGCCTTCCCGACCGCGCGCTGCTGCCAGGGCCGCAACCTTCCGGGGTGGCGGGTGCCGCAGGTCTCGTCGCGGTTGCCGCTCCAGTCGTCCCACGACGGAGCAGCCGCGGTGCCCGGCGTCCACTCGGTGTTGAAGAAGTTGTGGTTGGCGCCCAGCACCATCACCGAGCTCTTCAGCGAGGAGTCGTCGCGAGCGAGGCCGCGGGCGACGTCCGTGAACCGCTGGCCCTGGAGGTCGTAGACGTCGCCGTCGCAGTACGGCAGGACGGTCACGGTCGGGACGTACGGCGCGGTGTGCCAGGCGAAGTCGGTCGGGGCGAGCAGCACCTGCCCGGCGATGCGGTACGGCGCACTCGGGCGGATCTGGATCGACGCGCGGTCCACGCCCTCCCCGCCGCGGCTGTGCCCGACGAGGATGACCTGGTCGAGGTCGACCTGGTGCCCGGCGGCGAGGTCGACCCATCCGTCGAGGTGCTTCTGGACGATCGCCGCCCGGGCGTCGGCCCCGCCGTCCGGCAGCCGCCAGTCCTGGGCATTGATCCCGTTGACCCGCACGGAGACGGTCGCGTAGCCCTGCGACGCCAGCAGCTGCTGGACGTAGTCGTAGCCGAGGTGGCTCGGGATCTCCTCCAGCGGGTCTGCGCACGGCCAGCCGCCGCCGCCGAAGTCGTCCGGGTCCGCCGGGTTGTAGCAGACGCTGTGCCGGCCGTGCAGGAAGAGCACCAGGGGCCGGGGGCCGGTGTCCTCGCCGGGAGCCGGCTCCACGACGTGGCCGACCATCTCGATCGGCTCGGCCATGCCGGGCAGCTTGACGCCGTCCCAGTCGTAGTCGCTGGTCACGACGTCGTAGGGCCCCGGCCTGCCCGGGTCGGCTGCGTCGAGGTCCCGGGTGGTCCGGGGCTGGATCGTGTCGTCGGCAGTCCCGGTGGACGGGTCGAAGCCCGGCTCGTCGAGGCGGTCACCGGAGAGGACCACGTCGAGCTCGCTCGCGACCGGAGCGCTGGAGGAGGTCACGACCGCGGTGACGGTGCGGCCGTCGGCCCGGATCGTCGGGGCGCCGAAGGCCAGCCCGTCGCCGGTGATCGTCGGTCGGTCCGAGCCGAT
Organism: uncultured Actinomycetota bacterium; assembly: GCA_963724275.1. Lineage (GTDB taxonomy): Bacteria > Actinomycetota > Actinomycetes > Propionibacteriales > Nocardioidaceae > Nocardioides. The sequence goes on from CAVRUB010000012.1 coordinate 20,272, forward strand.
CGGAAGGTCGCTAGGGGAGGTCCACGAGACCCGGTAGCTCCCGTTGCCCACGTCGACCACCTGCCAACCGGGATCGTGCGGAGCCGCCGTACGGGGTGCGACCAGGGACGCGTCCGCCGGTACGGCGGTGGTCGTCAGGGTCAGCGCGGTCGCCGCGCATGCAGCGAGGGCGGTGGAAGCTCGTCGGGTTCTGGGCCGGACTCGGGGCGCACGGGCGCGATGCGGCTGCACACTCTGAAGACGCACGAGCGCGCCGATCGGTTGCCGTCGGAGGGAAGAAATGTCCGCTTCCCGACGCTGGGACAGATAACCTGCGGGGGAGAGGAGAGCTCGATGACCACGATGCACATCGCGACCGCGACCAGGTCGTACGTGCGGTCGGTCGAGCGGATCGCGTCGAAGTCCGCGGATCCGGATGTCGCCGAGCGCCTCCTCACCGCCGCCGTCAGCATGCGGATCGCCCTCGAGATGTTGCCCGAGGGCTCGCCACACCAGCTCTTCGAGCTGCGCAACCGGGCGGCCGCCATCGCCCGGATCCCGCGCGCAGGGTCCACCGCGCACACGTCACTCCTGGCCGCGCACGCGGTCTTCGCCGAGCGAGCAGCCGAGTGGGCGCTGGTCTGCGGTCTCGGAACTCGTCCCGCGCCGGTGTGACCAAGAAGCGATGAGTCTCAGCCGTCGGGCGCGTCGGTAGAGCGTGAGCAGACGAAGCGAACGCGCCCGCGAGATCTGGGCGACCGTCCACGCCGAGCGCCGCGCGCTCGCATCAGACCTGGAACGGCTGGAACCCGGACAGTGGGGCACGCCCTCGCTGTGCGACGGGTGGACTGTCCACGACGTCCTCGCCCACCTGGTCGCCTCGGCGAAGACGACCCGGCTCGGCTTCATGACCGGCCTGGTCCGGGCGCGGTTCGACTTCGACCGTGAGAACGCGGCCGGCATCGCCCGCGAGCGCGGCGCCACCCCGGCGGACACCCTTGCCGGGTTCCGGTCCGTCCTCGATCGCACCGACACCCCGCCTGCGCCGCTGGAGACCCGTCTGGTCGAGGCGGTCGTGCACGGCGAGGACATCCGGCGTCCGCTGGGCCTGGCCGGGACCTACCCGCTCGACGCCGTGGACCAGGCTCTGCGTCACCAGGTGCGGACGTCGACGTCCTTCGGCGGCGCTCGGGAGCACCTGGCCGGACTCCGGCTGGCACCTACCGACACCGACGCCACGATCGGCTCGGGCCTCCCCGTCCAGGGTTCGGCGTTGGCGTTGCTCCTCGCGATCTCCGGCCGGGACGTCGCGTTCACCGACCTCGAGGGCCCGGGCGTTGCCGACCTGGTACGACGGCTACGGCCTTGACGCGGACGCGGTGCCGTCAGGCCGCGACCGGCAGCATGCCTGGCAGTGCCGTGACCTGGCACGCGCAGGTGTCGCTGCACGGCAGGTAGGTGTGGACGGCGTGGCCACACCCCGAGCACGGCAGGTCGTGGGTCAGGTGCTGCTCGCTGGTCTGGACGCTGTTCCACATGATCGTGCCTCCTCGTGCTGCGGTGGGTGATGCCTCACCATGACCACGAAGACCGGATACCGAATTCGACAGCTGCGGTCACTTCTATCGATGGCTTGGGCACTCGCACGGAGATCGGCGCTCGCCGGGGCTCGGATACGGTGCGGTGTGACCTTGATGACGGAAGTGCTCCTTGCCAGTGGCGTTGCGTTGGACCTGGTGGGAGCTGGTGTCCTCTCGCACGCACACAACGCCGAGTCGATCGTCGAGCTGCGCGAGGAGATGGGGGAGGAGGAGGGCTCCGCCGTGGGAGAGCCGGATGCCATCTCGACGCACGCGCAGCTGTTGGCCGAGAAGAGGATCGGTTTCCTCCTCCTGACGGTCGGGCTGAGCCTCTACCTCTGCGGCGTGGTCCTGAAGAGCTCGGAGCCCGCGGGGCTGATGGCATCGATCGCGCTGGGTGTCGTGGTCGCCGGCGTGATCGTCAGCGTCGTTTTCACCCGCGTGGCCGGGACCCGGATCCGCGAGCAGGCCCGCCGTGGCCAGGAGCAGAACGATCCGGACAAGCTGCCCGAGCAGTAGGCCGGGCTGGGCTGGGCACGCGTCAGGTGGCCGACAGGCCGGCGATGTCCCCGGCGCGGAACGCGTCGACGAAGAGCGCGTGGTCGCGGCGCGCGGTCTCGGCGTACGCCATGGCGAACTCCACCACGTCGTCGACGAACTCCTGCTCCTGGTCACCGATGACGTCGAGGATCGCCTCCTCGGTCTGGAAATCGACGAACTCCTCGTCGCTGTCCTCGTCGGATGCGCAGTGCACTTTCGCCGTCGCGCGCCCGAGGTCCCGGAGCAGCGGCGCCATCTCGTCGGGCTCGGTGATGTCGCTCCAGTCGAGGTCGGCCTCATAAGGCGAGAGCTCGTCGACCACGAACCCGACTCCGTCGATGGTGGTCCAGCCGAGGAACTGGTCGGTGTGCGCTTGGAGTGCGCGCTGGCTCACGACGGTCCGGTGGCCGTCGTTCTCGAAGAACCCGCGGATCCGCTCGTCCTTGACGACCTGACCGGCCGCGGGAGAGTTGCCCTGCTTCATGCTGAGGACGATGTCGTTCTCCAGGGCCTGGTTGTATCCCTCGACGAGGACGTTGTAGGCCGGCAGTCCCGCGCTACCGATGCCGAACCCGGTGCTGGCGACCACGTCCTTCACGTCGTAGTACACCGTCCGACGAGATCGTTTCCTGGGCGGGATCGTCTCGAGGTATCGGTCGAATGCCGCGAGCACCATGGAGCGTTCCGACGCACTGAGGTGCCGCGCCGTCGCGCCGTCGGTGAAACGACGCTTGTGGTCGATCACCACGGTCATCGTCTCGAGCAGCCCCGAGCGGGTTCGCGCCCGCGCGGCTCGCAGCACGGCGAGCACCGCCCCCTCGGTGTTGTCGAGGCGCAGCGCGAACTCTCCGAGGTCGTCGTCGGTCTGGTCGTAGCGTCGTACCTGGTCGACGTAGGCGCGGAGGTACTCCGCCGCCAGCCGACGCACGTCGTCCTCGGGGAGCGCTTTCTGCCAGCCCATCAGCGCGAGGCTGGCGACGAAACGGCGCAGGTCCCAGGAGAAGTGCCCGAGGTAGGCCTCGTCGAAGTCGTTGACGTCGAAGACCAGCTGCCCCTCGGCGTTCATGTAGGTGCCGAAGTTCTCGGCGTGCAGGTCGCCGTGGATCCACACCCTCGAGGTACGGTCGTCCGCCCACCGGTCGTCGAGGTCGGCCATGTCGGCATAGAACACGCAGGCCGATCCCCTATAGAAGGCGAACGGGTCGGCCGCCATCTTGCGGAACTTCGTCCGGAACCCGCGCGGATCGACCCGGAGGAGGTCGTCGAAGGCCTCGGTCAGTACGTCGATGACCTGCTGGCGTCTCGCCGCCGCCTTCTTGCTCATCCGCTCAGCCTAGAGGGGAGGGAGACCATCTGGTCGGTCGCCGACCGACCTCAGAAGTCAGCCGTGCCGCGCAGGTTCCGAGGTCGGCCGTCGGGGTCGCAGAGCGCACGATAGGCCACCCGCGCCCAGCGCCGGGTCCGTGCCGGCAGGGCGGCAGGAAGGTGGGGGTGGATCCGGCTGCCGGGTGAGCCGACCTGCTCGTTCCAGAGATCCAGGGCGCTGGTCAGGTCCGACAGCCTCGGGTCGTCTGCCGGAAGGCCGAGGTGCTCGGCCCACAAGGACCCCCGGACGCTGCGGGGCAGCTCCCCGTCGGGATCGACGACCGCGCACGTGAGCTCGGAGTCGTGGGTCCAGGAGCGCAGGTTGAGGTTGTCGGACCCGATCGTCATCCAGTGGTCGTCCACCACGCACACCTTGGCGTGCACGTAGATCGGGACCCCCGCGGCGTTCTCGAGGTCGAACATCGCGAACCGGTCACCCCCTGCCTCGTGCAGCGTCTCCCATGCCAGTCGCTGTCCGTAGAGCATCGGCGGGCCGCTGATGCGGCCGTCCTCCTCCGGGAAGCGGGGGACCACAGCGATCACTCGGAGCTCCGGCTCCCGCCGCAGGGCGTCCGCGAGGGCGGCGGCCACGAGGTCGGACCAGAAGTACTGGTCCTCGATGTAGATCAGCCGCCGGGCCCGCTCGAACGCCCGGGAGTAACCTCTCGCGATCGAGCGCTCCCCGTCGGGGGCAAAGGGGTAGGCCGGCCGCTTGGACGGATACGTGCGCAGGATCTGCACCTGGTGTCGGCCGACCTCGGGAGGAGGGTCCCAACGCTCCGGGAGCTGCTCCGGATGCCGCGGCATCCGGACCAATCGGTGGAGCGAGTGCTCGGTAGGGATTGCGGTGGTCCAGCGGTGTGGGGTCGTCCCACCGCTCCGAGAACGTGTCGAGGACGTGAGCAACGGCAGGTCCGCGGATCTCCGCCATCGCGTCGTGCCACGGCGGCGTGGCGCCGTACCGCTCGTCCAGCGGCGGTGCCTGCGGGTCGCCGGCGTGGTCGGCCTCGTCCCGACGGCCGTGGCAGAGGTCGATCCCGCCGACGAAGGCCACGTCCTCCTCCGGTCGGCCCTTGCGGCGTACGACGAACAGCTTCTGGTGGTGCGACCCGCCTCGGCGCACCCGCTCGTCGAGGAGCGCCTCGCCACCGCACTCGTTGATGACGGCACCGAGGTGGTTGTTCTCCTCCCCGTTGAGCCTGCCGGGATGCGAGCGCCACAACAGCGCACGGACCTCGACTCCACGCTCCGACGCCGCAGCCAGGACCTCGCCGACGGTCGGGCCGTCGTCGGTCATCTTCTCGTCGACGTCGCCCCGCCAGTCGGTCAGGAATATCCGGTCCCCGGACTCGGTCGCCCCGATGACCTCCAGCAGCCGGGCGAAGTAGTTGACCCCGTGCACGTGCGGTACGACGACATTGCCCGAGGTCCACTCGCGCTCATCGTTGGGAAGGAACCAGTCGCTCACCCCGTCAGTGTCGCGGTGTCGACGCCGAACCGGTAGCGAACGTCAGAAGCGAGCACCCGCTCTGGTGCTGCTCAAGGCCGGCTGACCCACCCAGCCGGATCGAGCAGCAGGCTCGCAGCCACTTCCGCACCGTCGGTGCGGATGGTGCCGGCGACCGCCGGTCGCCTGCGCACGGGTGTCGGGCGCCAGGGCGGTCCGGAGTGCTGACGACAGGGATGCGACGGTCGGGGACGGACCGTCGTGCGCCGCGCCGATGCCGAGGGCGGCCACCCTGCCCGCCCAGTACGGCTGGTCCCCGACCTGTGGCACCACGACCTGAGGAGCACCGGCTCGAGCGGCCGTGGTCGTCGTACCCGCACCGCCGTGGTGGATGACCGCGGCCACTCGCGTGAACAGCGCCTGCTGGTTGACCTCGCCGACGACTAAGCAGTCGTCGCGGTCGTCGATCGGCGCCAGGTCGGCCCAGCCGTGACCCACGACGGCGCGGCGGCCCTGCGCCCGGACCGCCTCGATGGCGACCCGGGCGAAGTCCTCCGGGGCGCGCATGCTCCCGAAGCCGACGTACACCGGTGGCGAGCCGGCGTCCAGGAATCCCTCCAGGTCGGTCGGGAGGGGGCGTCGGTCCGGGAGGCGCCACGCGCCGGTCTGCACGACGTCGAGGTCGGCCGGCGTCCGCCACGGCCCCAGCACCGGGTCCGCCGCCAGCCACAGCCGGCCGCCCAGGATGTGTGCGCGGACGTCGTCGACCGGTGGCAGCCCGGCCGCCACCCGGTTGGTGTTCAAGGCCTCCCCGAAAAGGGCGTTGTAGCTCTCGACTTCCAGGTCGTCGAGCACCCGCCTGTCCGTCTCGCCGGGCGGGAACGGCCGTCCGGGTAGCGGCTGCGGCGGGTGATGGGGCGACGGCAGGAAGATCGGGCAGTAGCTCACGAAGATCGAGCGGATCCCCAGCAGCTCGGCCACCGACCTGGCGCCTGCCACCGCCGACATCACCCCGCTCGTCAACAGCACGTCGCAACCCTCGGCAGCGGCTGCGAGCTTGTCGAACTGCTCTGCGATCAAGGTCGCGGCGATCTCCGGGATGCTCGCCACCGGCGGCCGCTGGGGCCCGTGGACCAACGCGCGTACCGGTCCGCCGAGCGCCACCAGCGGTACGCCGAGCTCCGCGAGTCGTTCCTCGCAGTCCGGCGGTGCGCAGATCACGGCCTCCGCCCCGGCTTCCTGCAGGCGCACCGCAAGCGCCGCCAACGGCTCGACGCCGCCGCGCGAGTCGTACGTCGTCATCACCACGCGCACCTCAGGGCTCCCCTCTCGTCCTGGTCGGAGCACGTGAGTCTGCGGCACGACATGGGGCTTGCCGCAAGTCCCCCACTGCGCTATACGTTGAGAGTGGAGGGGCAGTTGCGACCCTCCTTTTCCTGTGCCGCCGGCGGCCTGCTCAGCGTCTTCCTGCTCCTGGTTCAGGGCCAGCTTGTGCGTCGAGGCGGTCCAGGAGGCTGCCCAGCAGCTGGCGCAGCTGTCGTGACTCGCGCGCGTCCAGGCCGAGGGACTCCACCAGGCGCAGAGGTACGCCGGACACCCGGTCCTGAAGCTCACGCCCGGTGGCGGTGACGGAGACCAGGACCCGTCGCTCGTCGGCTGCGTCGCGCCGGCGGGTCACGTAGCCGGCCTGCTCGAGTCGCTTGAGGACCGGGGTGAGGGTCCCGGAGTCGAGTCGGAGCCGTGCGCCGAGCTCGCCCACGGACAGCGGCTGGTCGTCGGCCCAGAGGGCGAGCAGCGTGAGGTACTGCGGGTAGGTCAGGCCGAAGTCCTGCAGGAGCGGTCCGTAGGCACGGGTGACCGCGCGGGTGGCGGCGTACAACGGGAAGCAGAGCTGAGCATCGAGGTCGAGCTGCGGGTGACGGGACACACAACGATCATAACTTGCACAATTCGATTGTGCACAATTAAATAGAGGACATGAAGACTCTTTACACGACCACCGCTGTCGCCACCGGAGACGGCCGCAACGGCCACGTGCAGACGGCCGACGGCCTCCTCGACACCGACGTCCGGGTGCCCGCCGAGCTGGGCGGTCCCGGCGGTTCGACCAACCCGGAGCAGCTGTTCGCTGCCGGCTATGCCGCGTGCTTCCACTCTGCGCTCAAGCTGGTGGCCGGCGCGGACGGCGTCGACACCACCGACAGCGAGGTGGTCGCCGATGTGTCGCTGGGTGCGCACGAGAACGGCGGTTTCGGCCTCTCCGTCGCGCTCGAGGTGACGATCCCGGGCGCCGAGCGCGAGGCCGCCGAGAAGGTCGTCGCTCGCGCCCACGAGGTCTGCCCGTACTCGAACGCCACGCGCGGCAACATCGAGGTCGTCCTCACCGTCGCCTGATCGCCGATCGCCGCCGTTCGATCTCTACCGTCCGATCTCCGTGTCGGCGGGGGCGCCTAGAGTGCGTCAGGTGGATGAGCGATGAGCAAGGAAGCAGCGCAACGGGCGATGCGTGAGGCCCGTTACAACAAGCGTTCCGGCGGGTCGGCACCCGCCTCGACGCCAGCGAGGCCGGCAACCCGACCGGCGAAGACCGACGCGGCTGGTCCGGTCGCTCCCGCCCCACCCGCCGACGCGCTGTGCGGGCACCGTTCGATGAACGGACGCACCTGCACCAGGGAGCAGGGACACGCAGCGAAGAGCCACCGCTACTCCTGAGCGACCTGACGGCGGACGGCAACGCCGCAGCCGTTCGCCCCGTCAGTCGGGGACGATGCCTTCCAGGGCGTTGAGAGCGAGGTCCACGTCGGCCTGCGTCGAGTACACGTGGAACGACACGCGGATGCGACCGTCTCGCACGGACGCGCGCAGGTCGGCGGCGGCGAATCGTTCCTCCGCTCCCGGGACGTCGGCCGACACGATCGCGGAGCCTCCCGGCGCCATTCCGAGCCCGGCGCGGAAGGCATCAGCCAGTTCGACGTCGTGCCGATGGATCGTGTCGATGCCGATGGCCTCGACCAGCTGCAACGTCGGCGCCGCCGCGACGTGGGTGAACCAAGTCGGTGCCTGGTCATAACGCCGGGCGTCCTCGAACAACCGGGCCTCGAGCCCGTAGTAGCGATCATCGACCGCCGCGCTCCAGCCGGACTGGCCCGGTTGCACGAGCTCCTGCAGCTGCTGCGACAGGTAGCCGAAGGTGGCGCCCCGCGGCGTCATCAGCCACTTGTAGGTGTCGGCCACGCACGCGTCGGTCAGCCGGGCGTCCACCGGCAGCCAGCCGACGGCCTGAGTCGCATCGATGATCACGAGCGCTCCCGCGGCACGAGCCGCCGCGCTGACGGCAGTGAGGTCGGACACCTGGCCCGTCGCGGACTGGACGAGACCGATCGCGACGACATCGACCCCGTCGTCGATCCGCTCCACGAGACGCTCGACCGGTGCCGCGACGACCTCCACCCCGCGGTGGGCGTGAGCGGACCAGGGGAAGACGTTCGACGCGAACTCGATGTCGGTCACGAGCACGGTTGAGCCGTCCGGGATCGCCGCGGCGATCAGCGCCATGGCCGCCGAAACGGTGCTGCCTGAGAAGACGTCCTCAGCGCCGACGCCCACGAGCCTTGCGTAGGACGCGCGGGCGCTCTCCGTCGACCTCTGCCACTCCTCCCAGGCGCCTCGACCCGATCGCCAGTCCTCCAAGGCCTTCTGGAGCGCCGCCCACCCGACTTCGGGAGGCAACCCGTAGGAGGCCGTGTTGAGCCAACCGGAACCGCTGTCCCACATCTGTTGGGCGTCAGTGATGTCCACGACCCCATCATCCGCTCACTGCCGCGGGCTGGGGTTCACCTGGGCTCACCTACGCCCACCTAGGCTGACCCTCGTGTACCTGGAGAACGTCGTCTTCGACGCGACCGACCCGCAGGCACTCGGCCGGTTCTGGGAGACCGCGCTGGGCACCGAGACACTGACCGATGAGCCCGCCGGGTTCGAGACCCGGCTGACGGTGTCGGACGGCCCGGAGCTCGACCTGTGCTTCCAGCGAGTGCCGGAGCCGCCCGTCGAGCCGCAGCGGCTCCACCTCGACCTCCGGGGTGCCGGGGAGCAGCAGCGAGATCGTGGAGCGACTGATCGCGCTGGGCGCCAGCCGTGCGGACATCGGCCAGGGGGAGGTGCCGTGGGTCGTGCTCGCCGACCCCGGGAGCAACCTGCTCTGCGTGCTGGAGGAACGACCGGAGCATGCCGATACCGGCCCGGTCGCGGCGCTGCGTCCTCGATGTCGCCGACCCCGATCGCGAGCTGGACTTCTGGTCGTGGCTGACCGGCTGGGTGTCGGTCGGGGGCAGCACGCTGCGCAGCCTCCAGCATCCATCACGCCGCGGACCTCGGCTCGAGCTCCGTCCCGAGGCGAGGCCCAAGGGCTCGGGAAAGAACCGGATCCATCTCGACCTCAGGCTGGAGACCGGTGACGACGCCGACGCAGTGGTGCGCGGCATTGCCGAGCACAGCGGCCGCGAGCTCCATCCCGACTGGGGCGACCTGCCCTGGCGGACCTTCATGGACCCCTCCGGCAACGAGTTCTGCGTGCTGCCGGCGCGCGGCTGAGCTGCGCCCCGCCGGTCAGTGCGTGATCTTGAGACCTACGACGCAGCCGACCAGGCCGAGCACCAGCAGCACCTGCGAGACGCGCACCGGCTCCCCGCCGACGTACCAGCCGAAGGCAACGGTGAGGGCGGCGCCGATGCCGACCCAGACGGCGTAGGCGGTCCCGATCGGGAGCTCGCGCATCGCGTAGGCGAGGCCACCCATGCTGAGGACGAGGGCGATGCCGAACACCGCGGTCGGCGCAGGCCGCGAGAAGCCTTCGGACCGGCCGAGGGCGACGGCCCACACGGCTTCGAGGACACCGGACAGGATGAGGACGAACCAGGACATGACCACTCCGAAGCGGCCGTCTTGTCGCCTTCCGGGTACGGCTCCCTCGTCCGGTGACCAGCGGAAAGCTGATGCGTGATCGAGGCTAGCAACGTTCTTGAGACCCTCGAAATCAGGGGAGCCACCTGCGGAACTTCTTCCGGTTCACGCGCTCCCAGGCCTCTGAGAAGCGCCCGCGCAGGTCCGCGGCCAGCGCCTCCTGGCGAGCGTGGAGCCGTCCGTAGGTGAAGGCGTTGTCGCCGTCGAGGTGGGCCTGGACCGCCAGCTGCCGCAACGCCGGCTGCGTGACTGCGGCGTCCTGATGCTCGCCGAGGACCGACTGGAGCCGCTTGGTGGCCTTCGCGAACCGCTGGGCGTCGCGGCCCACCACGGGGGCGAGGAGCTCGGCGGCGTAGCGGGCTCGTCGGGCAGCCTTGCGCACCTCGTGCAGCCGGTCGTCCTGCGCCTGCCGGTCGGGGGCGTCCGTCGCGGCGATCACGCGACGGCGCAGGCGTTCGAAGGCCTTGGTCACCCGAGCGGGGAGTACGTCGACAGCCGGGTCGGGCGCGCGGCCGGTCCACGGCGGGTCGGACACCAGCGCGTCGAGGTCGTCGATCAACCTGTAGTACCGCGACGACTCCATCGCCTCGACCGCGCGCTGGTGGGCAAGCCGGTAGGCAGCCCCGAGCTGGTGCTCCACCCGCTGCGCGACGGGGCCCATCACCAGCTCGCTCGGTTCGTCGGCGATCAGGCCGCCCAGCCGCTCGCGCATGACCTCAGCGTCCCGGGCACCGCCGAGGATGCCCGCGATCCACTTCAGCTCGTCCCGCAGAGGCTCGGTCCGTGCCCTGTCCATCATCGGCCGGTACGACGCCAGCGCGCTGCGGAGCCGGCGGTTCGCCACCCGCAGCTGGTGCACCGCGTCGGGCGCGTCCAGGCGCACGAGCGGGTCGCGGTACTTGAGCTCGGCCAGCTGCCGGCGGAGGTAGGAGCCCACCACGTCCGCGGCCGAGCTCTGCGGCCCCGGTGTCGTGCCGGGATCCAGCGGAGCTCGGGGGATGCGGTCGCCGAGGGCGCGGGCCAGCTTCGACCGGCCCGGCGCGGGCCGGGCGCCGGACTCCTCCAACACCTCGCCGACCGCTGTGAGCAGACCCTCGTCGCCGTCGACCAGCTCGACCTCCCACTCGCGCCATCCCGCCGTACCAGCTCCGTCCGGGCGGGCAGGCGCGCCGACCGTGACCAGGTCGTCGGAGAGCTCGGCCACCGTCCGCCCGTCGGCGTCGGACAACAGGTAGGCCCGACGCCGGGTCCGCAGCCGAGCCACGACGTCGAGGCCCTGGCCCCGGGTGTAGAGCTGGACCGCCGTGGCCAACGAGTCCGGGACCAGGTCGGCCGAGCTGCCACCCAAGGGCTCCCGGATCTCGTCGCGCCCACCACCCGGGACCGGGACCTTCAGGTGCCAGCCGGCATCGCTGCCGCCGGTCCGCCGTCGCAAGGTGAGGCCGGCGGCACCCAGCGCCAGCCCGTCGGTGTCGAAGTAGGTCGCGTCCAGCTCCTGCGTCTCCGGGCCGGCGACGCTCGCGATCTCGTCAAGTGCGGTCAGGTCGGGGATCCCCCCGTCGCCGGTGGGCTCGAACTTGGTTTCGACCTCTCGGACCGTTGCAGCCATGTCTCCGTGGTACCCCGTCCTGCCGGGAGCGACCCCGACGGCCGCGGTGGCGCCCAGGAACCGCTTTCCGGCGGGAGGGTGCGAGGAGAGCGACCTCACGAGCACCAGTAGCCTGACCGGCATGCCAGCGCTCGCGGACCTCGTCAGCCTGATCCACGGGTGGTACCCCCCGGCGACAGCCGAGGCCTGGGACGCCGTCGGCCTCGTCTACGGCGACCCGGAGCAGTCGGTCAAGAAGGTGATGCTCGCCGTCGACCCGACCCCCGCGGTCGCGGCGGAGGCCGCCGACTGGAAGGCCGACCTGCTCGTCGTCCACCATCCGCTCTTCCTCCAGCCGGTGCACGGCTTTGCTGCGACCACACCGAAGGGACGGACGCTGGCAACCCTCGCGGGCGCCGGTTGCGCGCTGCTGACCGCGCACACGAACGCAGACCAGGCCGCAGGCGGGGTCTCCGAGGCCATGGCCCGGGCCCTAGGTCTGGCCGATCTCGCGCCGCTGGTCCGGGCGACCGGCGAACCCATCGACAAGCTGACCGTCTTCGTGCCGGAGGACGCGGCCGCGCCGGTGCGGGCAGCACTGGCGGAGGCCGGGGCGGGCCAGATCGGCGACTACGACTTCGCGTCCTTCACCAGCCGGGGCGAGGGCCGGTTCCGGCCGCTCGAGGGATCCCAGCCGACCGTCGGCACGGTCGGCCAGATCGAGACCGTCGCCGAGGTGCGGATCGAGGCGGTGCTCGGCCGCCACCAGCGGCCGGCAGTGGTGGAGGCGATGCTGGCCGCGCATCCTTACGAGGAGCCGGCGTACGACGTCGTCGAGCTCGCCGATCCGGGCGTCGTCACGACCGGTACCGGACGGGTCGGCACGCTGCCGGCCACGACCCTCGCGGAGTTCGCGACGACCGTGTCCGGCGCGCTCCCTCAGACACAGCACGGCGTCCGCGTGGCAGGCGACCCGGACCGGATCGTCAGGAAGGTCGCCGTCTGCGGCGGGGCGGGTGACTTCCTGCTCGACCGGGTCGCAGCGTCCGACGTCGACGTCTACGTGACCAGCGACCTGCGCCACCACCCAGCGGCGGAGTTCATCGAGAAGAACGGCCCGGCACTGGTCGACGTCGCCCACTGGGCAGCGGAGTGGACCTGGCTGCCGGTCATCGCTGCGCGCCTGGCGGAGGCACTGGGCAACGAGGTGGACACCCGGGTGAGCACGCTCTGCACGGATCCCTGGACAATGAGGATATGAAGGCCGACCCGGACGCCCAGCTGAAGCTGCTCGACCTCCAGAAGCTCGACGCGGCCGCCGACCAGCGCGCGGCACCAGCGGGCCAACCTCTCCGAGGACGCCGAGCTCTCCGCGCTCATGGTGCGTCGGGCCGACGTGCTCGGCCGCTCCCGGGACCAGCAGATCGTCGTCGACGACCTCACCGCGGCGCAGGAGAAGGCGGATGCCGACGTCGAGCAGGTCAAGGCGCGGCGCCGGCGGGACCAGGACCGGATGGACCAGGGCCTGATCAGCAACCCCAAGGACCTCGAGCGCATGCAGCACGAGCTGGCCTCGCTCGAGCGCCGGATCGCAACTCTCGAGGACGAGGAGCTCGAGGTGATGGAGGACCTCGAGGCCGCGCAGACCGAGCTGGCCGCCATGCGCAAAGACCTCGCCGAGACCGACGAGCGGCTCGCCGCGGTCACCGCGACGCGCGACCAGAGGTACGCCGACATCGATGCCGAGCTCGCTCGCATCGCCGGTGAGCGTGGACCTGTCGTGGCCGTGGTGCCGGCCGACCTGCTCGCGCTCTACGACCGCCTCCGCGCCAGCAAGGACGGGGTCGGCGTTGCCGAGCTCCGCGCCCGCCAGTGCGGCGGATGCATGCTCAGCCTCGACAACGCCGACCTGGCGGACATCCGCAGCAAGGCCGACGACGAGGTCATCCGTTGCGAGCAGTGCCAGCGGATCCTGGTGCGGACGAGCGAGAGCGGCCTCTGACGTGCCGGATCGGTCGACCGGTGTCCGGTCGGTGATCGTCGAGGCCGACGGCGGCTCGCGCGGCAACCCCGGGCCCGCGGCGTACGGCGCCCTGCTCAAGGACGCCGACACGGGCGAGGTCATCGCCGAGGACGGGCAGACCATCGGGGTGACGACCAACAACGTCGCGGAGTACTCCGGGCTCATCGCCGGCCTCAAGCTGGCCGAGCTCTATGCGCCAGGCGCCGACATCGAGGTGCGGATGGACTCCAAGCTCGTCGTCGAGCAGATGAGCGGCCGGTGGAAGATCAAGCACCCCGGCATGCGGCCGCTAGCGATGGAGGCCAACCGGCTCGCACCGTTCGGCACGACGTACACCTGGGTGCCGCGCGAGCAGAACAAGCACGCCGACCGGCTCGCCAACGAGGCGCTCGACGGCAAGCGGGACGGGGTGACCGTCCTCGCTCCTACGCCGCGCTTCGAGGAGACCGGGGAAGCCGGGGGAGCCGCCGAGCGACCGGCGCGAGAAGAACACTCGCTGATCGAGGAGATCGAGAGCCCGGCTGCGACCGCCGCCGTCGACCAGGCCGGCGAGGCACCCCAACCCGGTGCCTCTCCGACCACGTTGATCCTGCTCCGCCACGGAGTCACGCCGCACACCTCGGCGCGCCGGTTCTCCGGCGGACTGGGTGGCGACAACCCCGGCCTCAGCGACGAGGGGCGTGAGCAAGTCCGTGCCGCTGCCTCCTGGCTGACCGAGCTCAAGGACAAGATCGACGCCGTCGTCTGCTCCCCGGTGCGACGCACCCGCGAGTCGGCCGAGATCGTGGCCGCCGAGCTCGGCCTGCCTCTGGAGGAGGAGCCCGGGTTCGCGGAGATGGAGTTCGGCGTCTGGGACGGGCTGACCTTCACGGAGGTCGCCGAGCAGCACAAGGAGACCTTCGAGGCATGGCTCGGCGACCTCGGTACCGCTCCTCCCGGTGGAGAGTCGTTCAGCGTGGTCGAAGCTCGGGTCCGGGCGGGTCTGGACCGGGTACTGGCGCAGCACCCCGGGCGCACCGTGGTCGTGGTCAGCCACGTCACGCCGATCAAGACCCTCGTGGCCAACACGCTGAAGGCCCCGCTGGACGCGGTGTTCCGGATGGAGCTGAGCCCGGCATCGGTCTCGGTCATCTCGTTCTACCCCGACCGCGATTCGGCCGACGGGAGCGGCCGGCACGGCTCGCTGCGCCTCTACAACGCGCTGCCGCCGGGAGGTCGGACCCTCCTCGACACCGGTCGCTGGTGAGGTCAGACCTCGCTGACGACCACGTCGAGCTGGGTGCCCCTGCTTCGTCGGGCTCGCCGATCTCGACGTGCCAACCGAGGTCGCTGAGGAGGCTGGTCAGGGCAACCGGCGTCCGGGGGTCCGCGCCGTCCTCGAGGAGGTCGCGCACCAGCCGCCCCTTGGTGGCCTTGTTGAAGTGGCTCACGACCTGCCGTCGCCCGGCGACCTCGTGCAGCACCCGCACCGTCGCGACCCGCGGTGCGAGCTCGGCGGGCGGACGCCAGAAGCCGGCATACATGCTGGACCTGAGGTCGACCAGCAGACCCCGCCCCATCGCATCGACGACCGCAGGGCCGAGAGACTCGCGCCACCAGCCGGCCACCGGGCCGAGGCCGGGCACCGTGGCGTCACCGGAGAGCCGGTAGGCGGGGATCCGGTCGCCGACCCGCACCAGCCCGAACAGGCTGGACGTGATCGCCAGTCGCGACGCCGCGCGCCGCTTGGCGGTGGGCGTCAGCGTCTCGAGCCCGAGCGCCTCGTAGAGCACGCCGTCGTAGATCCGGTCCGCCCGGGCGGTCGGCGCATCGGCGAGCGACGCGTTGCGGGTGACCAGGTCGAGCTGGGTGCGCGAGAGGCCGAGCACCGTCGCAGCGTGGTCGGGCTGGTCCCGGCACAGGGCGACCAGCGCGTCGAGGACCCGCTCCCTTGCCGGTGTCAGGGACGGCAACGACATGGAGGTGAGCTCGAGCGGCTTGCCCCGCCCGGGGGCGGTCTTGCCCTCGCTCGGCGGCAGCAGGATCAGCATCGGCACCCAGGGTAGTAGGCGGACATCAGATGCTCATCGGGTGATCTCTCAGTGAACCGATGGCGTCCGCGGCTCTCGCACCCGGCCACGACAGCACGGTTAGGGTCGGAGCATGCCGAGCAACCTCGTCGTCCGGGTCAAGGAGAGCTCTGACGCGCTGCGCGACGCGTTGGCGCAGGTCGAGCAGGAGCTCGAGCTACCGGGACGGGAGTTCCCTGACGAGGTCAACCAGGCAGCGGAGAGGGCGGCAGCCTCGCCTCGGTTGCCCGAGCTCGACCGCACCGACATCGGGTTCCTGACCATCGACCCCGAGGGATCGATGGACCTCGACCAGGCCCTGCACATCGAGCGCGCGGGGGAGGGGTTCCTGGTCCACTACGCGATCGCCGACGTCGCCGCTTTCGTCAGCCCGGGTGACCCGATCGACCTGGAGGCACACGTCCGCGGCGAGACGCTGTACGGCGCCGACAGCCGGATCCCGCTCCATCCGCCTGCCCTCTCCGAGAGCGCTGCCTCACTGCTGCCGGACCAGACCCGGCCGGCGCTGCTCTGGTCGATCACCCTCGACCAGGCAGGTGCTCCGACCCAGGTCGGGGTCGAGCGGGCACTGGTGCGCTCGCGCGAACGGACGTCGTACGAAGCCGCCCAGAGCGGCACTCGACGACGGCAGCGCCGGCGAGGTGCTGCAGCTGCTGCGCGAGGTCGGGCAGCTCCGGGAGCAGCAGGAGGTCGCCCGTGGCGGGGTCTCGCTCCCGCTTCCCGAGCAGGAGGTCGCTGTCACCGACGACGGTGCGTTCCGGCTCGAGCTCCGCCGCCAGCTGCCGGTCGAGCTCTGGAACGCCCAGATCTCGCTGCTCACCGGGATCTCGGCCGCCACCCTCATGATCGCGGGCGAGGTCGGGCTGCTCCGCACCCTGCCGGCCGCCGACCCGCGCGACGTCGCCCGCCTCCGCCGGGTCGCGAAGGGCCTCGGGATCGAGTGGCCGGAGCCGATGGCCTACGACGTGTTCATCCGGTCCCTCGACACCAGCAAGCCCGCGCACCAGGCGATGGTCGTCGCCTGCACCCGGCTGCTGCGCGGCAGCGGCTACGTGGCGTTCGAGGGAGAGGTGCCGGCCGAGCGTGAGCACTCCGCGATCGCGGCGCCGTACGCCCACGTCACCGCACCGCTCCGCCGCCTCGGCGACCGCTACGCCCTCGAGGTCTGCGTTGCGCTGTCCGCCGGCCGGCCGGTCCCGGACTGGGTGCTGGCCGCGCTGCCGGACCTGCCGAAGACGCTGGAGGACTCGGCCCGACGCGCAGGCTCCTACGAGCGGGCGGTGCTGGACGTGATCGAGGCCGGCCTGCTCGCCGGTCGGGTCGGCGAGGAGTTCGCCGGAGTCATCACCAGCATCCGCGACGACGACGCGCGCCGGGGTGAGGTGGTGCTGGCCGAGATCGGCGTGGAGGCGCCGGTCACGGGCGACAGGGACCTGCCGCTCGGCACCGAGGTCCGGGTCCGGCTCGAGACCGCCGACCTGGTCACCCGCAAGGTGGCGTTCCGCCTTGACTGAAGGGCTGATCCTCGTCACCGGCGGGGTGCCGCTCCGGCAAGTCCGGCCACGCCGAGACGCTGCTCGCCGACCAGCCCACGACGACCTACGTCGCCGCCGGACCTGCCTACGACGACGCCGACTGGCACGCGCGCGTCGCGCGGCACCGCGCGCGCCGGCCCGCAACCTGGTCCACGCTCGAGACCAGCGACCTCGCGGTCGCGCTCGCCGACGCCACCGGACCGGTGCTGGTCGACTGCCTCGGCACCTGGCTCGACGCGATCGTGAGCAGCGCAGGGCTGTGGGAGGCACCGGTCGACGAGGTCGAGGAGTACGTCGCCGCCCGCACGACCGGCCTCACCGCGGCCCTGCGCGCCGCCAACCACCCCGTCGTGGTCGTCACCAACGAGGTCGGCCTCGGCGTCGTGCCCGAGCACCGCTCCGGCCGCCTGTTCCGTGACCTGCTCGGCACGATGAACCAGCGGGTCGCCGGCATCAGCGCCGAGGTGCACCTCGTCGTGGCCGGCCGGGTGCTGCGCCTCTAGGGGCTGCGCCGGTGGTGCGGATTCATCAAGGTATGTCGCTGAACCTGCACATCCCATTGCGAATTCGGCTAGGGAACTGCAGGTTCGCCTGCATCCCGTGATGAACCCGCACCGGCCGCCCCCGCCTAGGCACCAGCCAGCGCGAGGAGCAGGGTCGTCAGTGCCAGCTCGATCGCGGCGCCGAACACGTCGCCGGTCACCCCGCCGAACCGACGGATCGTTCGCACCACCAGCACGAGTACGACGAGCGCGGCCAGTCCCACAGCCAACGGGCCACGCCAGGGGTGGACGAGGGTGGCCAGGCCGGCGAGCGCGGCCCAGCCGAGCAGCGTCCACCACACCGGTACCCGGCGGGTGAACGCCGAGCCGAGCCCGTCCGGTCGTGCGGCGGGCACGGGACCGGCGCAGGTGATCCAGAGCGCGGCACGCGAGGCGCACACCGCGGCACCGGCGATCACGGCCGAGCGGACATCACCCACGAAGGCGGCGAGCGCGGCTGCCTGGGCTCCGAGCACGAGTACGACGGCCACGACCCCTGCCGGCCCCGCCGTACCGCCCTTCATGACGGCGAGCGAACGCTCGCGGTCGTAGGAGGCGGTGAGCCCGTCCGCGACGTCGGACAGACCGTCCAGGTGCAGAGCACGGCTGCCGAGCGCCAGAGCTGCGAGCGCGACCACCGCAACGGCCAGCGACGGGACCGTCGTCTCGGCGCCTGCCCACAGGATCGCGGCGACGACGACGCCGAGCGGCAGCACCGCCACCGGCGCCAGCACGAGGGCGCCGGTCGCGACGCCAGGCGTCACCCGCAGCACGGCCGGCACCGGGATCGCCGTCAGCGTCCCGAGCGCCAGCCGCAGGCTGCGGCCGACGACAGCTGGTCCGGTCACCGGGGAGGCAGCAGGTCCGCGAGCAGGGCCACGTCGCGCAGCACCGCGACCGCTGACCGCAGCACCGGGACAGCGGCGACCGCCCCGGAGCCCTCACCGAGCCGGAGCCCGAGGTCGAGGACCGGCTCCAGGCCCAGCTTCGCGAGCGCCAGTGCCTGGGCGGGCTCGGTCGATCGATGACCGGCGGCGAACCACGCCGCCGCGCCCGGCGCCAAGCGGTCCGCAGTCAACGCGCAGGCGACGGACATCAGGCCGTCGAGGAGGACGGGCACGCCTCGCTCGGCGGCCCGCGCAAGGTAGCCGGTCGTCGCCGCCAGGTCGGCACTGCTCAGCGCGGTCAGGGTGTCCACCGGATCGAGCACCCGCTCACCGGCGCGGTCGAGCGACTGCTGGACCACCCGGACCTTGCGGTTCCAGGTCGGGTCGTCGACACCGGTGCCGCGGCCGGTGACCTCGCTAGCCGGCAGCCCGAGCGCCGCGGCCACGAGGGCGGCAGCCGGTGTGGTGTTGCCGATGCCCATGTCGCCGCTGAGGAGGAGCTGAGCGCCGGCGTCGATCTCCTCGTCGGCGACCGATCGACCGGCCTCGAGCGCGCGCCCGGTCTCCTCGGACGTGAGCGCGTCCTCGAGGTGGATCGCGCCGCTGCTGCGCCGTACCTTGCGGGCCTGTACGTCGGCCGGCATCCCCTCGAGGTCGTCGTCGACGGCGAGGTCGAGGACCCGGACGTGGACCTCGTGCGCTGCCGCGAGCGCGTTCACGCCGGCCTTGCCGGCGACGAAGGTGCGGACCATCGCCGCGGTGATCTCCGGCGGGTACGCCGACACGCCGTGCCGGGCCACCCCGTGGTCGCCGGCGAAGATGACCAGACGCACGTTGGTGAGCGGCTCCGGGGGCAGCTGGCCCTGTGCGGCGGACAACCAGACGGCGAGATCGCCGAGCCGGCCGAGAGCCCCCGCGGGTGTCGCCAGTGCGGCAAGCCGCTCCGCCGCTGCCGCGGCGATGGTCGGGTCCGGCGGGGCAACGGGGGATCCGGTCGTGGAGCGCGGCTCTGCCATGGTGGGGAACCTACCGCTCCTCCGATCTGGGTCAGGCGGCCACTGCGGCGTCGAAACGCCGTCTGCGGACTGGACGGCGGAGCGTGGTCGGGGTCGAGAGCCAGGGTTTGACCTGCGATCCTTGCGCGGTGACGACGCCAGCCGGCCACACCGTCCTGGTGTTCCCCGTCCCCGAGCTCGAGCCGTTCGCCCTCGGCCGCTGGGCGCACTACCTCCCGACCTGGGTCTCGCGCGATCCCGCGTTCACCCACGCGCACATCACGGCGCTGGCGCCGTACCTCCGCGCGCCGACGGCCGCCGACCTGGCAGCGGATCGCCGAGATCGCGGCCTCCACGGAGCCGTTCGACTACGTCCTCCGCGAGGTCCAGGAGCTCCCCGACGGGTTCCTCCAGGTCGCACCCGACCCCACCACGCCCTTCGCCACACTGACCCACCGGTTGTGGGAGGCGTTTCCGCAGTGCCCGCCCTATGCAGGGGAGTACGACGTCGCCCCCCACGTCACTCTCGACCAGCGCTCGCCATCGGTGACGGTCGAGAGCACCCGCGCATTGCTCGGCGACCTGCTGCCCGCCCGCTGCCGGGCAGACCGGCTCGAGCTGCACTGGTACGAGGAGGGCAACTGCCACGTGCTCGCCGACTGGAAGCTCGGCGACGGCCCGGTTCTGAGGTCGCGATTTCCCGGTCCGCGCAGGTGCGTGGCCGAAGCCACAGGTATGAGAGAGCCGCGTGCAGGGCATACGACAGGTCATGTTCACCGGACTCGGCACCGCCCTGCTCGTCGCCGGACTCTTCGTCGTGCTGCTCGGTCGTCGGCTTGTCGTTGCTGGACGCGCCCCCGCGCAACCGACGGATCATGTATGTCCAGAGCTCGCGCGACGACGAAGCCACGCAGTGAACGCCCCGTCAGGTGCCGCGCTGTCCGGTCCCGCCGGCCACGACCATGCTTGGCACCTGGTGAGCGTCGAGAGCGACGGAGGAGTCGAGGTGCGGGAGCTGCTCTGCACCACTTGCCAAGACGTGCAGATCACCGGCTAGCCGACTCGAGGGCCTCCCAGACCGCCTCGCCGCGTTGGTGGCTGCCGAGACCGCGGGTCACGTACGCCGCGCCGTAGGAGCCGCCGAACGACCACCAGGCGCTGCTGCCGCCCGCGCCACCCATGCCGATCTCCTCGGCGTCGAGCTGGAAGCCGAGCGTCCAGGTGACCTGGCGGTCGAGCGTCCGGTCGTGACCGGCTGCAGCGGGGCCGACGTACGCCTCGTGCAGGGCCGGCCCGAGCAGCGTGGCAACGGGGCCGTCGGCAGCGATCAGGTCGCCGTAGAACGCCGCCAGACCGCGCGCCGAGGCGTGCAGGGCGATGGCGGGGAAGCTGGTCGTGCGAAACCTGTCGGAGTTGAGGACGTCGACGTCGAGCAGCCCGCCCGGCCGGCCGAGCGCGGGCCCCCACCGGGGGTCCTCGAGGTAGGAGGCCCGCCAGCCGTCGTCGACGACGACCACGTCAGCGACGCGACCCAGGTCTGACGGCGCGACGCGGAGGTGGAGGTCCCAACCGTGCGCGGCTGCGATCGCGGCGAACCGGTCGGCCAGGTCGTCTCCGGTGGCGCGACGGAGGATCTCGTCGCACAGGTGCCCGTAGGTGAGCGCGTGCTCGGCGACCGCGGCGCCCGGCTCGTGCTCCGGCGGGGCGGCGGCGAGGAGCGCGACGAGGGTCTCTCGGTCGTCGTACGCCACCCGCGAAGCGGCCTCAGGGAAGGACGCCAGACCTGCGGAGTGCGAAAGGACATGGCGCACCGTGGTGTCGGACTTGCCGGCGACGGCGTACTCCGGCCACACGTCGGCCACCGGCTGGTCGAGCCGAAGGGCGCCCTCGGCGACCGCGGTGAGGACGGTCAGCGCCGCGAACGGCTTGGCGACCGAGTAGGTCATCACCAGGGTCGCGGGGTCCCAGCCCACGACGCCGTCCCGGGTGCCGACCTGGTGCTCGACCTCTACGTCGCCTTCGCGGACGACGCACACGGCTGCTCCGGGCTCCGAGCCGTCGGCGGCAAGGGACTCGAGGATGCTGACCAACGGGTGCATGCGTCGATTGTCGCGCGAATGACGGACCCGAGACGGAGAAGGGCCGCCCCGCCTACAGTCCTGGGACCAAGGCGGGACGGCACTGCGCGATCGGGGAATGGGGGACTTCTCCGAGACCGCGCGCCCTCTCCCGGGAGGAGGCTAGGGCCGCCCGGCCCGGCGCTGCTAGATCTCCGGCATCCGCGGGCACCGGAACCGAGACCGACGTCGGACCCCGAGCTCCCAGGACGTGGTCCCGAAGCGGCGGGCTGGGAAGTCAGGACTAGCGCGGATAGTCAGCTCGGACTAGATTGCGGTCACGCATCTAGACCTCCAGACCCGGGGCCCCGCGATGCATCGCACAGGAGGTTGACCCGGGATGGGTGACGTGGATGAGGAACTGGCCCAGCTAGCCATTCGGCACGCGTTGGAGCAGCACGGCTACTACTTCGAGACAATCGATCGCACCGACACCGCTCGCGCCGAGCAGCTCGGCCGGCTCAGTCGAGCGGTCGCCGCCGACGTGGGTGTGGAAATCAGCATGGCTGCCAAACCACGACGAAACGACGACGGGGTGCAGGTGTGCATCACCGTCGTGCGGTCCCCGCTCACCCCGGAGCCCGCATGAGCGACGAGCAGGCGGGGCTACCTAGATCAGGGCCAGGCCGCAGCGGCTGTCTCTGATCTGGTCCCCACGCGCCGCTGACCGTGGATGACACTCCGAGGCCGGGGGTATCCGCCCCTCAGCCGTCTGTTGAGTTTTGCCTCCCGAGGCGGCTAGGTCCCTGCCGGTAGGTAGTTCCTACCGGCAGGGGCCGTCATCGCTGCGGCGGTTGCCGACAGGTGTGGGGGAGGAGCGATGCCTTTGTCTCGTCCGCTCTCCAGACCAGGTCCGCCCCACCTGGGTAAGGACTCCGGGTGGGGCGGTTCTCTGTCCCCGGATCCCTCGGTCGGTGGGTCCACACGCGGTCGGGGAAGTCCCGAGCGTTGGTGGGGTCAGGTCCTCGACGGTACGCACGCTGGGAGCCGGTTGCCCAGCGGCTTGATCCCAGTTGTGCGAACAGCGACGAGTCCTGGTCCGGATTTCTAGCGGTCGTGCGTTCACACGTTGGCCAGGGTCGGGGCCCGCTCCTGGGAACGGGATGGCGCACGCGCTGCCGGGTAGTGCCCACGAGTCTCGGGAGGGACCCAAGCGGTCCCGTCAAAGGTTCCAATGGTCCGTCCTCGGCCGAGCGGTCGCGGCTGACGGATGTGTGGCACAGGAGGTACACCCGATGGACGACGTCGACGAGAAGCTGACGCGCTCCGGAGCCAGCCTCGACAGGCGTCGTGCGGCATGAGCACCTTGCACATCGTCACCCCCGGCGGGCACGAGATCGAGGTCTTCTACCCGTCCGACGAGCACTTGGCGTGGGTGATGGTGAGGCTTCGTGAGTCTTTCGGACAGTACGGCGGGGCGTGGGTGGACGGCTCGAACCCGGACCCGGAGGATTTCGGGAGGCCGGGGCAAGCGCGGTGGGTTCCGAGCGAGTCCGAGGTGGAAGCCCGCTTCGACAAGGAGATGACCAACCGCGCCGCCCATGCTCTGATCCTCGGGCAAGACCTCTAGTGCGATGTCACACCTCGGCGGTCTGACCTTCGCTCGCGCGGCGATCCCTGTTACGCGGGCGGGTGGCTCGGCGTCCTCCGTCAGTTCGGCAGCTCCGCGTCGAGGTCGGGCTGGTCGAGCCGGCCCACCCGGCTCCCGAGGACCGGGATGGGGAAACGCCGGGTGGAGCCGGCTCCCGAGCCCTTCGAGGGTATGCCTGCCTCAGACACAGGCGAATGCTGTTTGGAGAGCCTGCTCTCAGTTGTGCGAACGGGGGACGCCCCGGTCCGCGCGATGACCGGAAGGTGTCTCGTCTGATCTTGCCGACGCGGGAAAGTGGGTCTGGTGCGAGTATCCGATTCGGACTGAGTTTCCAGCTCGGCCGGCTAGGTCGAGCTGCTGCCGCCGAGCCCGGGGTCGAAGTCAGCATGGTCGCGAAGCCGCATCGGTGTGACGACGGCGTGCTGGTGTGCATGACCGTGGTGGGCTTGCCGATCCTCCCAGAGCCGGCACAGCCGGATAGGAACCGCCAGCGCCGGGTACTCCGGCTGCAGCCGCCCTGATTGCAGCGGCATCTCGGGGGATGAGCCAGGCCCCGCCGGGTAAGTTCTCGCCGGCGGGACCGCTCTCGGTACGGCGAAGAGGTGCCGCCCCGCCCAGAGGGGACCAGGCGGGCGGGGCGGCACTGCGCGGTCAAACGGCTGTGAGGATGACCTCCAGGCACCGCGCGCCCCTGCTTCCGGACCAGCGTAGGGCGGCCGGAGCAAAGTCACCTAGACATGTGGAGTTTCGGCTACCGGAACCGGCAACCGGACAGTGAACGACCTGCACGTACAAGACATGGGCCTAACTCGTGCGCGAACGGGGCTCGGGCGTACCGACCGCCGAGATCGTCCACCACGACACTGGTCGGTCTCGAGACCCCCGACCGGGCCGAATTGCTGGGAGGATCCTCCAAGCAAGAGACCGCCCCACTCGGTAGCTCTGCCGGGTGGGACGGTCTCGCGTTCGGTACCCACCGCAGGACAGACCACACCGCGCCGAGCGAAGCGGGCTTGCTGAGACCAGGTAACGATCAGGTACGTCGAGAACTCCCCCCGGGTGGCGCTTCCCAACCCGGGTATCGGCGAGGCAGTCCGCATCGCGCCATGGCGCACCGAGGATGAGGTCCCCGCCGGTTCAGACATCTGCCGGCGGGGCCCGCGGCTCCCTCGGGTCACCGAGATCGTGGTAAACCACACGTGGGCCGGCACACGTCGCGGACGCGTTGATTTGTTACCTGTGCGGCTATTCCATGACGCGCAAACCACTAAGCGCCACCGACGTCGTGGCGACATCGGCAGTAGGTTTATCTCGCAACGCTGCTCCAACGCGTTGCAACAAGCGTCCAATGGGGGACGAGTGAAATCGCCCTGCCCGGCAGCTCCACCGGGTGGGGCGGTTGCACGTCCGATACGAGGGTTTCCTGGGATGCGCCAGTCGAGCGCCGGGTACCTTCCGAACAGGCCGGGTCGATCGCCCAACTTGGCGCATGCGCTCGATCGGCCCGGCTAGGCCCTGCCAGCTCCCCATCACTGGCAGGGCCGCTTACCTGGGTGTGGGTCTCTGATCTGGTCCCGCATGCCGTTGCCGGGTGCTTGAGCGGACTGATGGCGGGGTACCGCCGCCGAAGCCGCTGCTGGGTGTTCTCGTTCTCCCGTCCCGCGCGGTCAGGTCCCTGCCGCGCTTTGGAGAAATCGCCGGCAGGGACCGCCACCCCAACGACCCGAGCCGCGATCGACTCGGTTCTGTGCGGACTCGGCGCGGATCGGCAATCGGTGAGACGGCGATGCGACGGAACGGGAGGAGTAAAGACTGTCGATTTGCGATCGGGCGTGATCAGGGGGACTGTTTTTCGGAAGCGTCACATTCCGCTGCGTCTCGGCTCCCGAGCACGACGGTGCGTAGTGAGAAGTGACGCATAACCGTCAGACGCAGCGCCCCCGCGTGGCGCAGTCCGCAAGCCTGGAGGCACCACAAACATGGAGTTCCGCAACGCCGCGACGGACGGCGCAGACCCAGACGCGCCTAGCCACTGCTCTGCAACAGGCGGTGGCGGCGCCGGATTGGGCGCAAACCTCGATGCCGCCTTCGACCAATCCGAGGCCCGCCATGAACGGAGGTCATGGTGAATTCTTGCGAGCCAGGAAGATGTGCGCATCGCTGGTCGCGGTCCCGGTCATGGTGGCGGGACTGACGGCTGTCGACGGCGGAGCCACCGCCGCCACTGCTGTCGAGACCACGACCCTCAAGCCCGGGCTGCGCGGCCTGGTCGTGACGCAGCCGAGGGCGCTCTCGACCGTCCCCTACGCCGACTTCGGATCGATGAAGCTGCGCTGGAACACCATCGAGACGAGTCCGGGCGTGTACGACTTCTCGCAGGTCGACAACGCGCTGGCTGCCCATCCCGATGTCCAGTTCCGGCTGCGGTTCATGGCCGGGATCCACGCCCCGACGTGGGTCAAGGACGACTCGGGCGGCTGCGTGCTCATCGAGCCGAACTCCCCGAACGGGAACACCGGCTGCGCCCCGCGCTACTGGACCGACGCCTTCCACACTGACTACGTCGCACTGATGCAGGCTGTCGCCGCGCGCTACGAGGGCGACCCGCAGGTCGTCGAGATCACGAACAGCGAGTGCACGACCATCTTCGCGGAGCCGTTCATCCTGGGCGCCGACTCCACGTCGGTCGACCGGTTGTGGCGGGCGGGCTACACCAAGCAGGGCCACGACACCTGCCTGCGCCGATCCACCAGCGCGATGATGAGCCTGTTCAGGACCACCCGGGTGTCCCTCGCCGGTCACGGCAAGTGGCAGTTCATCGTCCAGGGGCGCGGCGGGCCCGATGACGGCACCTCCGCGGCGTCCTGGGAGGACGAGCGATCGCTGCTCAACGACCTGAGCAGCGCCTACGGGAGCCGCCTGGTCCTCGACGACCACGGTCTCGGCCCCGACGACGCCGTGTGCCCGACCCCCGGTGAGTCCCGCTCCACGGCGACAAGCTGGTACTGCTACATGTCAGGCCTCCACGCCTCGCCGGCGGCGTACGGCTGGCAGTTCACCCTCAACGGTGGATCGATGGCGGCAGCTGCGGACGCCGGCGTTGCGATGGGTGCCTGCTTCCTCGAGTACGCCGCCTTCCAGGCCCTCGACGTCGTGAAGCGCCGTCAGGTCCACGACAGCCTCCTCGCCAACTGTGCGGACAGTGTCACGACCCAGCCCGCGGAGACGCCGAACGACCCGCCCGCAGAACCGAGCCCGGACCCGACCACAGAACCGACCCCGGACCCAGCCCGGAGCCGCCGACACTGACCAACGTGTCCTCTCCGCAGGTCACCGGAACGCCCATGGTCGGCCAGACGCTGACGGCAAGCCCGGGTAACACGCAAAGCACTTCGCGCGGAAGGTCGACGGGCAGCGTTGGCTCGATGAGGTAACCGCCTCGGTGGTGACCGGGCAGTACGTCGACCCGAAGGCCGGACGCGTGGCGCTCCGGGACTACGCCGAGTTGTGGCGCGCGGCTCAGGTGCACCGGCCGACGTCGGCCGCGCACTTCGAGACGATGCTTCGCCGGCACACCTACCCGACGCTGGGGGACCGGCCGCTGTCGTCGATCCTGCCGAGCGAGATCCAGGCGTGGGTGAAGCGACTCAGCACCGGGGATGGCGACCGGCCTGCGCTCGCGCCAGCGACGGTTTCGGTCGTGCACGGGATCGTGTCGTCAGTATTCAAGGCCGCGGTGCGAGACAGGCGGATCATGGCGAACCCCTGCGAAGGCACGAAGTTGCCGAAGGTCCAGCGGCGCCATGTGGTGTGGCAGATGATGAAGAACTACTCGCGGCATTCGAGGAGATTTCAAGCCCTTCGCGCCAATGCCGACATCGCACACCAATCGATCAAGGAGTACATGGCGGCGCTGAGGGCGGACGAGCACAATGAGGCGCTGAAGATGGCGAGTGCGCGGTGCTCGGCGCTCCTGAGGGCCTCGCAAGAACCATTGCCGATTACGCGGGGCGCGTTTTTCGATCACACCGGTGCGCCGTTCGGAATGGACCTCGAGGAGGGCGCCGCCCTGGTCAATGCAGCTCCGCAGATCGGAAACCCCGAGGCGGAGACTCCGGACGTCATGCGCGTTCGCGCCGAGATCGTTGGCGCGATTGACGCACTTCGAGAGCAGCTCTCGAAGTGACCCGCCGATGCAGGCTCTTGCTGGTGGGGACTCTGCGGGGACTGGCGATAGCTGACCACGGCGTCACTGCAGGTGAGAGGGGGGATAAGGGACGGGCCGACCTGTAAGCCGGGTTCTGTCATCGGTGACCATCCATCTACGACCGCCGTTGCCGGCGGCCTCCAGCGGCCTACCCGTGTGCTCGGGCGAGCAGCCCTCGAGCGCACACTGTCTGGCCTTGCTCCAGGTGGGGTTTGCCGAGCCGTCCCGGTCGCCCGGGGCGCTGGTGGTCTCTTACTCCACCGTTTCACCCTTACCTCGTCCCTCGAGAGGGACGAGGCGGTCTGTTCTCTGTGGCACTGTCCCGCGGATTGCTCCGGGTGGGTGTTACCCACCACCTTGCTCTGTGGAGCCCGGACTTTCCTCGGGACCTTCCCCTGTCGCCAGCGGAAGGTCACGCGGTCACCCGGTCGGCCCGTCCACGGCCCAGGGTAGTGCTTGCTGTGGGCCTACGGCGGAATCACCGCGCCCGTGGCATCGTTGGCAACACCCATGAGCGAGCCGGAGATCCCCCTGCGCGCCCCGGGCATCGCGTTCCCGGGGGCAGCCGCACGCCCCGAGAGTGCCTACCGCACCGCCCACGACCTGCTCGAGCGGCGCGCGCCCAGCGAGGCGTTGAAGGTTCTCGAGCCGGCGTTGGAGCAAGAGCCGAAAAACCGGGGCCTGCGACTCCTGCGCGCCTGGGCCTACCTGATGCGCGCGCAGCTGGTGAAGGCGTCCGACGAGCTGGCCGAGCTGGTCGAGGACGACCCGTCCGACGCCTGGGCCCAGCACGCGCTCGGACGGGCCCTCGAGCGCCAGTCCCGGCATCGCGAGGCACTGCCGCACCTTCGGCTCGCCGCCGCGATGAGCGGCGACGTCGAGCACGAGCTCGCCGTGCTTCGCGTCGAGCGGCTGGCGGGCGGCCTCTGAGCGGTGCGAGAGGCCATCTGCGACAGCGCGTCTAGCGATGTCGCCGTCGTGGGGCGAGCACTGCACCGTCGGCCATTCCCCCTACGCCGCGCCGGCCGAGCCGCACCCTCGACCACACGAACACGGTGTTCACGACGACCCGACCCGTGCCCATGACCGCACCCTGCTCAGGTCGCGTGACGCTGGCGTTGCACGAGGTAGGTTCGGCTCATGGCGTACTGGTTCTGTCTCAAGCACCACGTCGTGGAGCCTGACGAGGGTTGCCCCAACAAGGACCGGCTCGGTCCCTACGAGACCGAGGCGGAGGCAGCCCGCGCGATCGAGAAGGCCGCCGAGCGCACCGAGGCCTGGGACGAGGACCCGGCCTGGAACGACGAGGTCGAGGACAAGTAGCCGTTGGCAGCGTTCCAGCGCCGGCGCCGGATCAGGCCGGTCGCCGACGGGCCCAGGGGCGAGGTCTCCTCCACCCCATGGCTCGGGATGATCCTGACCGTCTCGTCGTTCTTCCTCTACGCCGCTAGCGGCCTGATCGCGCCCTGGTGGGCGATCGCCGTGATGCTCGCCAGCTGGCTGGTGCTGTTCATCCTCAGCTGCGCGTGGTGGAGCAAGCACCCGAAGCGATTGGTCTGGATCGGCGTGCTCTCTTACCCGCTGTGGTTCTGCATGCTCGTCGGTGGCGCACTCGCGTTCGGCTGGAAGGCCTGACGGTCCCCGCAAATCAGAACTGCGAGGGACGAGCGGATCTCGAGGTGGCTCCAACACCTCTAACGATCAACGCCCGACCCCCGCAGCCCTATACGTCACGTGGTTGGGGGACCAGTTCATGACATCCTCATTTCAGCCGTGAGTCGGAGGTGTGTCAAGTTCCCGCTGGCCACTTGACCAGAATTTTCTATACAGCTGTCACGATTCCCAGCAATGCGATTACGCTCGAAGCATGGGGAGCGCGTCGGTTCGCAAGGCGCCCGCCGACAAGCACGACGAGCGGCGCCGCACGCTCGCCGAGTCGGCGCTCAAGACGCTCGGCGAGCTGGGTTACGCACGGGCGAGCCTCCGCGAGATCGCCAACAACTCCGACTTCAGCCACGGTGTCGTCCACTACTACTTCGAGGACAAGCACGACCTCATCGTCCATTGCGTCCGCGAGTACAAAGCGGTCTGCGTCCGCCGTTATGACGTCGTGGTTGCCGGGTCGACCACGACGGAAGAGCTGGTGACCGGGTTCGCCGACCAGCTCGTCCTCACCCTCGACCAGGACGCACCGATGCATCGGCTCTGGTACGACCTCCGTACCCAGAGCATGTTCGACGAACGGCTGCGTGACGTGACGGTGGAGATCGACGGCTGGCTGGAGGACATGATCTGGCGCATTGTGTCCCGGTACGCCGACCTGGCCGGCGGTGAGCCGGCGATGCTCCCCTCCGTGACCTACGGGATCTTCGACGGGCTGTTCCAGCAGGCGCTGATGAACGTCACCCTCGGCAAGGTCGGGCAGTCCGACGCGCTGCGCAGGCTGGTGCACGAGCTGCTCCCGACGCTGATCAAGGCGTAGGCCAGTGTCTGATCCCAGCGACGCCGGGACCGCGGTCCGTTGCGTGCGGACCGGACGGGTATCGGGGGCTCCATGAGCCAGGTCGTGTTGATCACCGGGGCGTCGAGCGGTATCGGCCGCTCGACAGCCCTCGCCCTTGCCGAACCAGGCACCTCCCTGGTGCTGGTGGCACGCCGCCGCCCGGAGCTCGAGGAGCTTGCTTCGATCTGCGCACGACGCGGAGCGAACGGGGTGCTCGTCGCGCCAGCTGACGTGTCCGACATCGATGCCTGGGATGAAGCGTTCGGCCAGGCGGTGACCCGCTTCGGTCGGGTGGACGTCGTGGTGCACGCAGCGGCAGTGGCGGCCTACGGCCGGTTCACCGAGATCCCGGGCGAGGTCTTCGACCGCGTCCAGCACGTCAACGTGAACGGGACCGCCAACGTCGCGCGCAGCGCTCTGCGCCACTTCGAGGCGCAGCAATCCGGTCACCTGGTCCTCTTCGGGTCCATCGTGGGGAAGATCAGTGCGCCGTACCTGTCGCCGTACGTCACCAGCAAGTGGGCGGTGCACGGCCTGGCCCGGACCCTGCAGGCCGAGCAAGCCGGCGAACCGGTGGAGGTCAGCCTGATCGAGCCCGGAGGGGTCTCCACCACGATCTACGACAAGGCGGCGAGCTACCTCGGCGTCCAGGGCAAGCCGCCGCCGCCGGTGTACGACGCCGAGACCGTCGCCAAGGCCGTCGTCGACGTGATCGACCATCCGCGACGCGAGAGGTCGGTAGGGCTCCTCAACCCGGTCATCAGCCTGGGTTTCCGGTTGTTCCCTGGGGTCTACGACCGGATCGTCGCTCCGCTGGTCACCCGTCTGGCACTTGCGGGCGAGCCCGTCGCCGACCATCCCGGCAACGTCTTCCACAGCAGCCCCGAACCGGAGCCGGCCGACGACCGGACCTGACCGACAGCGCGGACGGCGACTGCCGTCGGCTAGCGAGCGAGCGCGACGCGTACGCCGGCTGCCCCGCTGGACCGCCGGTCGAACCGGTCGACGGACGAGGAGTACGCCGGCAGCCCGTCCCGGCGGCCGGCCAGGCCGCTGCACGCGCGGAGCGCCTGCCAGCGCCTCATGGCAGTGCCGGCCTGTTCGCCGTGGAGCGGGGTCGGACGGCCGTCGGTTCCGATCCGAGCGGGCACCCAGGAGTCGCCGACCACCTCGCCGTTCTCGACCCGGACCGTGAGCACGCCGGACTCCGGCTGGTGGTCGTGGTACCAGAGGAAGTTCCCCAGGCCGTAGTTCACGTAGGTGTCGCCCAGCCAGCCGGACCCGAGCTGCACGTGGGCGTGGGTGCCGACGATGATGTCGGCGCCGGCGGCGGCCAGGGCTCTCGCGGTGGTCAGCTGCTGCGGGGTCGGACAGCCTTGGAGCTCCTCGCCCCAGTGCAGGTAGACGACCACCACGTCGACGTTCAGGCTGGCGTCACGGACCGCGGCCAGCAGCGCCCGCGGCCTGCTGGAACGAGCGGCGGCAACGCCCGGGGTTCTCGGGCCGGCAGCCCACACGCTGCTGGCGCCCTCGCGGAAGGAGCTGTCGGCAGCGAGGAACGCGATGTCGGTGCCGCGGATGGACACCCGGTACGGCGCGAGGGCCTCCTTCCGGCTCCGGCCGATGCCGACCACGTGGACCGGACCGTTGCGGATCGCCCTGAGCGTGTCGCGAAGCCCGACCTGTCCGTAGTCGGCACCGTGGTTGTTGGCCATCGTGACCACGTCGACCCCCGCTGCTGCGAGCACGTCCAGCGCCGCCGGTGAGGTGCGGAAGTGGAAGCGCTCGGCCGCGTCCTCGAGCTCCTTGGCTTCCGGCGTCCCGCGCTCGGTGATCGCGGACTCCAGGTTGACCATCGTCAGGTCGGCGTCCGCAAGGGTTCGGGTGATCGGGCCCAGCGCCCGCTGTGGCCGGCCGAGCAACGCAGCGAGGTGCAGCTCGAAGTGCACGTCGCCCGCGAACGCAAGCGTCACGGTCCCGACCGGGTTGACCGGGCCGGACGACAGCGACCCACCCGCGTCAGCGTCGACCTGGCGGCGCGGATCGGCCCGACGCTCTGGAGCGCCGGCGCACCCAGCGAGGAGGAGCAGGCACGTCGCGGCCACGGCCCCGACTGAGTGGACGGACCAGGACATGAGAATCACTCCGGCTCGACGAATCGCACTGGCGTGTCGAGCGATGCGAGGTCGGTGGATGGGTTGAGGTCGCCCGGGATCCGGAAGGGCTCGGCTCTCGGGAGGAACGTTGGCGGGGCGAATTCGTAAGTGGGCGACGCGACCGTGGCCAGGTCCGTGGCGAAGCTGAAGGCGTCTTCGGACCCGCCGGCACTGACCTTGCCGACAACGGCGACAACGGCGGATGCGTCTGCGAGGTCAAGCGCAATGAGGACGAGGTAGGCGTCGGCCGCTGCGCCGTCCGCTCCAGCTCCTCGACTCAGGGTGGCCAGGGCGTGATCGGCGTCGACCCAGCCGAGCAGGTCGATGGCGGCTCCGTCGGGCCATTCCGCGGCGTCCAGGAGGGGGATCTCGAACGTTGTTGACGCGGTCGGGTCCAGGGCAAGCAGCGAGTCGCCGAGACCACGGGGTTGGAGGAGCAGCCAGCGACCATCGGCCGAGAACCGGCCGGTGGACCAGGCGCCGTAGCCGTCAGTGACCCCTCGGCGCTCGCCGTCGGGCCGCCAGGTGTAGAGCTTCCCGTCGTCGACCGCGGCGCCGCCTCCCGAGGAGGAGACGATCGACACAGCCTCGTGCGGCGCGTCGATGCCCGTGTCGTCCCACCCGCCCGCCGAAGCCCAGATTCGCTCCTTCGCGGTATCCAGCCTCAGGACTGAGGAGTCGGATCCGCTGTGACGATTCTGCGCGTACCAGTCGGTCGGGATCCCGTCGTCGTCACCGAAGACGAGGGTGAGGTCGGCGACCACGAAACGGCTGTCCGGTGACCATCGCGGAATCGAGGCCAGCCAGCCGAGCTGGGAGCGCAGTCCGGGAATCCAGGGTTCTGCCGGAGAGATCCGCCCCGTGTGTAGGTCGACCAGCCGGATGTTGGCCGGGATGAGGCCGTCGTATCTGCTTCCCGGGACCAACACCCTGGTGGGTCCGTGCCAGGCGTAGGCGAGTGTCCACCCGTCCGGCGACAGTGCCAGTCCCGGCCGCTGGTGGCTGTAGAGCCGGGCGTCGTACCCGGGCAGGGCGAGTCGGTGATAGACGCCGTCGACGGCGGTGATGACGAACGCGCTGGTGCGGTTAGCGACCGCGACCGAGGCCCGCC
Organism: uncultured Actinomycetota bacterium; assembly: GCA_963724275.1. Lineage (GTDB taxonomy): Bacteria > Actinomycetota > Actinomycetes > Propionibacteriales > Nocardioidaceae > Nocardioides. The sequence goes on from CAVRUB010000012.1 coordinate 53,469, forward strand.
CGACAGCGAGATCTTTCTCCAGAGGGAGGCCTCCGCCGCCAGGCACGGCTTGGACCGACGACGGGATCGCGGCATCTTGGTCCGCTGCTTGGTCGCGGGTGAAGGTGACGGACTCGGCCATCGTGTCGAGGGTGTCCACGTCCTGCGCCACGCAGCTGGTGTCGCATTGGGGCATGATCACGACCCGTTCGCCTTGAACGTCGAGGATCCACCAGTGGCCGACGTACCCCTCGTGCCAGGCCCACCCGTCAGCCTCGGCTTCGTCCCCGCCCTCGAAGAGCGAGACGATTCCGCCGCTGCAGGCGCTGGCGTCGACCTTGTCCGGGATGGTCACCTCGACGTACAGGCCGTGCCTGCCGTCCAGGGTGACCGGGCGAGGCTTGGTGACCCGGAGGAGGGGTTGTCGCCTGACGGCATAGGCGAGATCGCTGACTGTCGGGCCGACGAGGCTGGTGGTGTGGTCACGGCACGGGTGAGCTGGCAGCCGGGTGTGGTTCGCCAAGGCTGGCGCGACGTGGAAGATGCCTTTCGAGTCGCCGGGATTGTTGAGGAACCTGCCACCTAGTGCGCGCCAGTTGTCGGGTACGTCGACCTGATACCCCAACGTCGGGGTCACGTGGACTGCGTAGCGTCCCTGCCGCATGGTCGCGAGGCCGTTGTCGCCGAAGGGCAGGGTCACCACCTCTCCCGATTTCGGGAGTGAAGGTCGGCTCGGCCCCTGGCGTCGAGCCGGAGGGTCGGGTGGGTGGCGACGTCGGCGAGGTCGTCTCGCCGACGGACGTGGCTTCGGGGGCTGTCGGGTCGGCACTGCAGGCAGCGATCAGCAGCGCAGTCGCCGCGAGCGCGACCGGCACTCGGCCAGCACGGTGACGTCGGATCATGATGGGCTCCTTGGCTGGTTGGGTTCGTCCGACCAGGTGTGCGGCATCGCGGTGTTCGGCGGGCGCCGGAGCGGTGTCAGCGCGGTAACGGTCCCGTTGACGGGTAACGGGTTGAGGTCGACAGTCGAACCATGGGTATCGCCGTGCTCGGCCCACTGCAGGTCGACGGCCACGCGAACGGGTTGAGCCCGAGAGATCGCGTGGTTCTCTCGGCGTTGGTGGTACGAGCCGGCGATCCGATCACCGCCGAGGCCATGGCGCAGGCACTGTGGGGTGAGTCGTGGCCAACGACCTGGACGAAGGTGGTCCAAGGGTGCGTGGTTCGTCTGCGGAAGGTGCTAGGGGCGGCGGCGATCGAGTCGGGCCCGGCCGGCTACCGGCTGACGTTGACCGAGGAGGAGCTGGACCACCGGCTGTTCGAGCGGCTGCTCGAGCGGGGCCGTGACGCGCTGGCCGGCGGTGACCCGGAGCGGTCATCGTATTTGGTGGCCGAGGCGCTGGACCTGTGGCGGGGCAGGGCGTTGGCGGACCTGGAGGAGTGGGAGCCGGGCCGGGTGGAGGCCACCCGGCTCGAGGGCCTGCGAATGGATGCCGAAGAGCTGCGGGTGGAGGCCGAGATCCGCTCCGGCCATGCGCCGGCGGTGCTCGAGCGGGCGCGGGCGCTGGTCGCCCAGGCGCCGTTCCGGGAGCGGCGATGGGTGCTCCTCGCCACGGCCCTGCACCAGGCGGGCCGGCAGGGGGAGGCCCTCGACGCGGTGAAGCGGGCACGGGCGATGCTGGTCGACGAGCTCGGCCTGGACCCCGCCCGGGAGCTCGTGGAGCTCGAGCAGCAGCTGCTGCGGCAGGACCCTTCACTTTCCGCGCCGGTGGATCGCGAGATCAGTGCCGTTTGTCCCTATCGCGGGTTGCTGCCCTACGACGCCGAGGACTCCGAGTCGTTCTTCGGGCGGGAGGACGACATCGCGGCATGCCTGAGACGACTACGCGACGGGCGAGTCCTCGCGGTCGTCGGGCCGTCGGGGATCGGCAAGTCCTCACTCGTCCGCGCCGGGGTGGTCGCGTCGTTAGTCCACGGTGGGACGCCGGTCCTGCTGACCACACCGGGTGCACATCCGATGGACTCGTTGGCCGGATTGAAGGCGCGGGGCCGGCAGACCCTGGTCGTCGACCAGGCCGAGGAAGCGGTTACCATCGGCACCGATCCCGATGAGCGGGCGAGGTACTTCGCCGCGCTGGCCGCCCACGTGGGTGCGGGTGGGGCGCTGGTGCTGTCGCTGCGAGCGGACCACCTCGGCGACCTGGCGCCGTACCCTGACATCGCACGCGTCCTGGAAGACGGCCTGTACCTGCTTGGCCCGATGGCAGAGCCCGACCTACGAAGCGCGATCGAGGGTCCGGCCCGTCGCGCCGGGTTACGCCTTGAGCCGGGCCTGGTCGACCTGCTGGTCCGTGAGGTCGAGGGTGGACCGGCCGCGCTGCCGATGCTCTCCCACGTGCTGCGGGAGACCTGGGAACGGCGCGAGGGCCCGACCCTGACCGTGGAGGGTTACCGGGGCACCGGCGGAATCAGGTTTGCGGTCTCCCAGTCGGCGGAGAACTTGTACGACCAGATGGACGAGTCTCAACGCACCCAGTTGCGCAGCCTGCTGCTCCGTCTGGTGACGCCCACCGAGGACGGCGACCCGGTGCGGGCTCGCGTGCCGCGCGCCAAAATCGCTGTCGACGATGCGCACGCCCTGCTCGTCGAACGGCTGGTCGACGCCCGGCTGGTCAGTATCGACGGAGACACCGTCCAGATCGCCCACGAGGCGCTGGTGCGGGTCTGGCCGCGGCTGCGGGGCTGGCTCGACGACGACGTCGACGGTCAGCGCCTGTTCCGGCACCTGGCCGGTGCCGCCGACGCCTGGGACACCATGGGTCGCCCGAACAGCGAGCTCTACCGGGGAGCCCGGCTCAGCCGCATCCGGGAGTGGCGAGACCGCTCAAAGCCTGACCTCGACGACACCGAGACCGCATTCCTCGCCGCCTCGGTGGCATTGTCGGAGACCGAGCAGCGCGCAGCTGAGACCCGGATCGTCCAGGAGCGCCGGGTCAACCGTCGGCTGCGCGGCGCCTTGGCCGGTGTGGGGGTGCTGCTCGTGCTGACCATGATCGCCGGCGCCGTCGCCGTACATACCGCCGACCGGGCGGGCCGGGACCGGGATCGCGCCGAGGCGGCGGCCGACCTGGCCGACGCCAGGAGGGCAGGTGCCGCGGCGTTGGTGCAGGAGGACGTGGCGACCGCGCTGCTGCTCGCCGTCTCAGCGCTGCAGGCCGACGACTCCCCTGAGGCCTGGGACAACCTGGGCGCGGCGCTGGCGGGGACACCATCGCTGGTGACCGTCCGCGAGGCCGGCGGGTCGGTCGTCTCCCTCGCAGCGAGCGGGGACGGTGCCCTCGTGGCCGCGAGCCTCCCCGGTGAAGGCGAAGGAGTCCAGCTCTTCGACGCCGCCACGCTCGAGCCCGTGGCCTTCGAGGACGACACCGCTACCAGCTCCGTCACGTTCTCCCCCGACGGCAAGGTGATGGCGACGGCGGTCAACCAGTGGACCGGGAGGGACGACACCCGGATCGACCCGTGGCCGATCCGGCTCTACGACCTCCCAAGCCTCCAGCCTGCCCAGCGCCAACTGGGCGGACTCGAGTCGGGCAGCGCGGTGGATTACTCCCTGGGGTTCAGCCGCAACGGCAAGCGGATGGCTGCGGTCGTGCAGCACTTCGACCGCACCAGCAATCTGTGGGACGACCTGGGCGCGGCGATGGTGTGGGACCTGAACCACCCGTCGCGGCCTGTCTTCAGCGCGCGAGTGCCGATGCTCGCCGTCGCGACACTCAGCCCGGACGGACGCCATCTGTACGCCGCGATGGAGGGCCGCCGGTCGGTGCGCGTCTACGACGTGGACACCGGAGAGCTGATCCGGTCGACCGGCTCACCAGGCATCCGGCGGTCCGGCGCGACCAGCATCGAGATCAGCCCGGACGGGGCGATCCTCGCGGTCGCCGCCGGGCACGAGGTCCTCCGCTTCGACACCACCACGCTGAGGGTCGCCGGCCCTGCCCTCCGCGGCCACACAGCAGCCGTCAAGGACCTCGAGTTCTCCCACGCTGGCGACCTGCTCCTCTCCGCGTCCGACGACCGCACCGCGGTCGTCTGGGACGCCGTCTCCGGGACCCTGCTGAACCGGTTCGAGGAGCACAACGACGTGCTGTGGGGCGCCGCATTCGGGGCCGACGACCAGACGTTGTACACCTCGTCCTTCGACGGGCGGATCCTGGCCTGGGACCTCGCTGGGCGCAGCGGGCTGCTCGCCGCCGGTCGGTCAACGAAGCCCGGACCGGCGCCCTACGCACTCTCGCTCCCCGCACCCGACGGGCACACCCTGGCACGGGCTCGGTTCGGCCGGGTGTGGTTCGTCGACGCCACGACAGGCCGGGGGCCGGTGCGCTCGAGCGTCCGCGTCGACGACGACTACTACGTGTGGTCGCCGGACTCGCGGTGGCTGCTCTCCAGCGGCCTTGACGCACTCCTGAAGCTGTGGGACGCCTCCACGGGACAGCTTGTCGCCAGCAGCGCCTTCCTGAGAGGCCATCGCCTTATAGCGGCGTTCGACTCCCACAGCGACAAGATCTACGTCGAAGCTGCCAACGGCGTCCTGGTCACCCTCGACAGGGCGACGATGAAGGAGTCGTACGAGCCGGTCGCCGTGGGGGGAGATGTCACCGCACTCGCCGTGCACCCAGAGGACGGATCGGTGATCGCCTTCCGACGCGACGCGTCCTTCGTCCGGGTCGACCCCGAGCACGGGAAGATCCTGACCAGCGCGCCGGCCGGCACTCTGTCGGCCGAGCAACTGAGCGGCGTGTTCTCCCCGGACGGCTCCGTCATGGTTGCAGCCGACCCGGAGGACTACCTGAGGCTGCTGGACGTCGACACTCTGGATTGGGTCGGCGCCGGCTTGCGTTTCCCGTGGGATGGCAGGGTCTCCTACGCCCCGGACGGCAGTCAGTTTGCCACGGTCCAAGCGGATCGCATCCGGCTATGGGACGGCCGGACCGGCGCCTACCAGGCCAGCGTGCCGCTGCCGGACCGGACGAGGGTCTCAATCTCCTACCTCCCCAACAGCACCGGGCTCCTCGCCGCCGCCACCGACGGCAGGACCTGGACGATCGACACCCGAACCAGCTCCTGGGTCGAGCGAGCGTGCGAGACCGCTGGCCGCAACCTCACCCAAGATGAGTGGCGAAGGTTCTTCCCCAACGAGCCCTACGACGTCACCTGCCTGCAGTGGCCCGCCGGGGCCTGACAGCATGGGGGAGTGTCGCCTCAGCGGCCCGTTGCTGAGAAGTGTTGGTAGTCCTTCGTCGTCCAGTGGCCGCCCCATTGCCAGCCGATGTGGGCGAATGCGTGGACGACGACGTCGTTGGCGTGGATCACTCCCGCGGGGACGCGTGCTGTGGTGGTTCGGTCGAGCCGAGCGAACCGGGTGCTTGTGGGGGGAGCGATCGAGGGTCCGCTGAGGTCGGGGTTCTGGACGGGGTTGATGTCGATGGCGGTGCCGTAGGCGTGGTTGGACCAGGTGTTGGTGCCGGCCACCCGGCGGCAGTTGTAACCCGAGGTGTTGTTCGCGGCCATCGACCGGGCGTCGTCGCCTTCGTAGTGGTCGACGAGCCGCATCCGCCGGATCGGCCAGCGGGCGTCGTAGAGGCGACCGAAGACCTTGGTGACCTCGCGCGCCAGGTCCTGGTGGACGACCATCTCCCCGGTGTGGGCTTCGGCGTCGAAGCCGACGTATCTCATGCGGAGGTGCCGCAGGTCTCGCAGTGGTACGGGGCAGCCGGCTCGGTGGCTGAAGCGCATCCGGTGGGCGAGGTCGGGACCGATCGGGTTGATCGACGACGAGTAGGCCGGCAACCGGTCCGGGCGGGCGGTCAGGTCGGCGCACGCGCGAAGCCCCCGCCACTGCTTCTGGGCGGTTTTGGCCTGTTCGCCGTGGAGCGGGGTCGGACGGCCGTCGGTACCGATCCGAGCGGGCACCCAGGAGTCGCCGACCACCTCGCCGTTCTCGACCCGGACCGTGAGCACGCCGGACTCCGGCTGGTGGTCGTGGTACCAGAGGAAGTTCCCCAGGCCGTAGTTCACGTAGGTGTCGCCCAGCCAGCCGGACCCGAGCAGCACGTGGGCGTGGGTGCCGACGATGATGTCGGCGCCGGCGGCGGCCAGGGCTCTCGCGGTGGTCAGCTGCTGCGGGGTCGGACAGCCTTGGAGCTCCTCGCCCCAGTGCAGGTAGACGACCACCACGTCGACGTTCAGGCTGGCGTCACGGACCGCGGCCAGCAGCGCCCGCGGCCTGCTGGAACGAGCGGCGGCAACGCCCGGGGTTCTCGGGCCGGCAGCCCACACGCTGCTGGCGCCCTCGCGGAAGGAGCTGTCGGCAGCGAGGAACGCGATGTCGGTGCCGCGGATGGACACCCGGTACGGCGCGAGGGCCTCCTTCCGGCTCCGGCCGATGCCGACCACGTGGACCGGACCGTTGCGGATCGCCCTGAGCGTGTCGCGAAGCCCGACCTGTCCGTAGTCGGAACCGTGGTTGTTGGCCATCGTGACCACGTCGACCCCCGCTGCTGCGAGCACGTCCAGCGCCGCCGGTGAGGTGCGGAAGTGGAAGCGCTCGGCCGCGTCCTCGAGCTCCTTGGCTTCCGGCGTCCCGCGCTCGGTGATCGCGGACTCCAGGTTGACCATCGTCAGGTCGGCGTCCGCAAGGATCCGGGTGATCGGGCCCAGCGCCCGCTGTGGCCGGCCGAGCAACGCAGCGAGGTGCAGCTCGAAGTGCACGTCGCCCGCGAACGCGAAGGTGACGGTTCCGCTGGGACCGTCCTCGTCCGGAGCCTGCGACTGGCCGCGAACCACGGGCCCGGCGATGGGAGCCAGCTCGGCAGCGGGCCGCTGCACTCGCGCCTCCTGCCCCCCGCAACCGGTGGGCAGGAGAAGCACGACCACGACCAGAGCTCCGCGGACTCGAGGCCGGGCCATGTCCGTCAGCCCTCGACGAACTCGGCGGACGTGACCATGCCGGTGAACACTCGATTCGTCGCCTTGTCGGCTTCGTCCCCGTTGAGGGTGAGCACCACGCGCTGACCGTCGACATCGAGGATCCAGAACCGGGTCATCACCGGGTCGGCCCAGGCGGCCGATTCGTCCCAGATGACCACACCGTCCTCGCGGCAGGTGCCGTAGTCGAGCTTGGCGGGTGTGGACACCTCGACGTAGAGCCCGTCGTGACCATCGATGGCGACGGGGATGGGATCAGTCGCGGTCGTCAGCGTCTGGGCATCCAACGCCGCGGCGAGATCCTCGACCGTGTCACCGGCCGACGCGGCCGGGCCGGTGCGCTTGCACGGGTCCTTGTGGACTCCGGACACCGTCCAGAAGCCGATCACGGCCTCGCTGCTCCAGATCCACCTCCCGCCTCCGGTGAACCCGCCGGTGGGGACATCGATGACGGCCAAGGGTGTCTCCGGTGACTCATCTGCCGGGATCGCCCACGGACCTGCGCTCGATGGAAACGCTCTCGGTAGGAACGATCTCGTAGGTCGCGGTCGGCGTGCTGCTAGGCGTCGTCGGCTCGTCGGTTTCTGTCTCGGGCGTGGCCTCGCTTTCGGTCTCGGGCGTGGCCGCCGGTTCGTCATTGCTGCACGAGCTGAGAACTGCGATCGCCGCGAGGACTGCGGCGCCGGTCTTGATCTGTTTCATGTCGATTTCTCCTTTCGCTTCCAGTAGCGCGACGTCGGGTATCGCTCGCGCGCCGGTCGGGTATCAGCGGGGTATCGGCCCCGTTGACGGCGATGGGCGCGAGGTCGACAGTCGGAGCATGGGTATCGCCGTACTCGGCCCGCTTGAGGTCGACGGCCAAGCCAACGGGCTCAGCCCGAGAGACCGCGTGGTGCTCTCGGCCCTCGTGGTGCGGGCCGGCGAGCCGATCGGCACGGAGGCGCTGGCCTTCGCGCTCTGGGGTGACGCCATGCCCGCCTCGTGGGCAAAGGTCGTGCACGGGTGCGTCGCACGTCTTCGCAAGCGTCTGGGCGCCGCAGCCATCGAGTCCGGGCCGTCCGGCTACCGCTTGACGCTGACCGAAGGGGAGCTGGACAACCTGAACTTCGAGCGACTCTTCGCACGTGCCCGGGAGGCCCTCGACGACGGCGACCCGGAGCGCACGTCGTACCTGGTGCGGGAGGCGCTGGGGCTGTGGCGCGGGCGGGCGCTGACGGACCTCGAGGAGTGGGAGGCGGGGCGGGTCGAGGCGGCTCGGCTCGAGGGACTGCGCATGGACGCCGAGGAGCTGCGCGTGGAGGCCGAAACCCGGGCCGGCCACGCTCGAAACGTCCTCGACCGGGCGCGAGCACTGGTCGCCCAGGCTCCCTTCCGGGAGCGGCGCTGGGCGCTTCTTGCCACCGCCCTGCACCAGGCCGGGCGCCAGGCCGAGGCCCTGGCCGCGCTCAAGCAGGCACGCGCGATGCTCGTCGAGGAGCTCGGCCTGGACCCCGGGCGCCAGCTGGCGGAGCTGGAGGAGCTGTTGCTGCGGCAGGACCCCTCGCTCGATCCGGTCGTCGGGGCGCGAGGTCAGCGCCAGCTGTCCCTACCTCGGTCTGCTGCCGTACGACGCAACGGACGCCGACTCGTTCTTCGGCAGGGACGCCGACGTCGAGTCGTGCCTCCGGAGGCTGCGGGACACCGGCGTCCTGGCGGTCGTCGGACCCTCGGGCGTCGGGAAGTCGTCACTGGTCCGAGCCGGGGTGGTCGCGTCGTTGATCCGCAGCGGGACGCCGGTCCTGGTCACCACCCCGGGTGTCCGGCCGCCCGAGTCCCTGGTCGGGCTGAAAGGGCAGGGGAGCCAGACGCTGGTCGTGGACCCCGCCGAAGAGGCGGTCACCACCTGTCAGGATCCCGAGCAGCGGGCGCGGTACTTCGCGGCGCTGTCGGCCCACGTCGTCGCCGGCGGGGCCTTGGTCCTCTCGATGCGAGCCGACCACCTCGGCGCCCTGGCGCCGTACCCCGAGATCGCGCGGCTCATCGAGGACGGCCTGTACCTCCTCGGCCCGATGAGCGAACCCGACCTTCGCAGCGCTATCGAAGGGCCTGCCCGTCGCGCCGGGCTGCGGCTGGAGCCGGGCCTCGTCGACCTGCTGGTCCGCGAGGTCGAGGGTGAGCCCGCCGCACTTCCGATGCTCTCGCACGTGCTGCGGGAGACGTGGGAGCGCCGTGAGGGTCCGACCCTGACCGTCGCCGGGTACCGGGCTACCGGCGGCATCCGGCACGCCGTCTCCCAGTCCGCAGAGAGGCTCTACGACGGGATGGACCCGTCGCAGCGGAACCGCCTGCGCACCCTGTTGCTGCGGCTGGTGATGCCCTCCGAGGACGGCGACCCGGTGCGGGCGCGGGTGCCGCGCGAGAAGGTGGCGGCCGACGATGAGCACCAGTGGCTGGTCGAGCAGCTGGTCAACGCGCGTCTGGTCAGCATCGACGGCGACTCCGTCCAGATCGCCCACGAGGCGCTGGTGCGCGTGCTGGCCGCGGTTGCGTGACTGGCTCGACGACGACGTCGCCGGGCAACGCCTCTTCCGGCACTTGGCCGGCGCCGCCGACGCGTGGGACGCGATGGGCCGACCGGAGAGCGAGCTCTACCGGGGTGCCCGGCTTGCCCGCACCGCGGAATGGCGGGACCGGGCCGATCCCGACCTGAACGAGACGGAGGCGGCCTTCCTCGACGCATCCGTCGCTCTCGCCGACAGCGAGGTCCGCGCGGCCGAGATCCGAGTGGCGCAGGAGCGGAGGACCAACCGTCGATTGCGCGGCGCGCTGGTCGGTGTCGGCGTTCTCCTGATCCTCACCGTCGTCGCGGGCCTGGTCGCCGTGCAGTCGGCGGACCGGGCCGCACACGAGCGGGACGTGGCCGCACGCGAGCGGGATCTCACCGCGCGCGAGCGGGACCGAGCCGAGCAAGCCGCCAACCTTGCGGACGCCCGTCGCGCAAGCGCGCAGGCGGTGGTGCACGAAGACATCGCCGCCGGCCTGCTCCTCGCTGTCGAGGGCGTCGAGGCCGACGACTCTGCCCATGCCTGGGAGAACCTCGGGGCCATCCTCACCCGAGCGGGCGCGTTGTCCGGCACCCGCGACGTCGGGGCGTTGCTCGGACGATCCGGCACGGCCTGGATGCCGTCGATCTCGGCGAGCCCGGATGGCCGGTTGGTCGCCGGAGTCGTCCAGGGGGACGTCGTCCGACTCTTTGACGCCGCCACGCTCGAGCCCCAGCCGTGGCAGGACGCCACCCCGCCGAGTGGATCCGTCGCATTCACTCCTGACGGCACGCAGCTCGTCGTAGCGACCTCTTACGAAGAAGAGCAGCCGCTGCGGCTGTACGACCTGCCGAGCGGCACCCTGTCGCAGACCCAGCCGGGAGGGATCCCGGAGCGCTCGGAGGTGAACTTCCACAACACCGCCCAGAACGACGTCGACGTCGCCTTCAGCCGTGACAGCAGCCGGATGGTCGCCGAGCTTCAGCAGTTCTTGCCGAGAACAGAGTTCCTCGAGTGGGGGGAGACCATGGTCTGGGACCTGGCCGACCCCGCCGAGCCGGTGTTCCGCGTCCGGCTGCCGGCGTACTCGCAGTCCGCGCTGAGCCCCGACGGTGACCTCCTCTACGTGGCCACGCGCGGCGCGCGACCACTACGCGTGTACGACGTCGCCACCGGCCGCCTGGTCCGGTCAGCAGTGAGCCCGCTGGTCGCCAGCAGCGGCGCGAAGGCGGTGGACCTCAGCCCGGACGGGTCGACGATCGCCGTCGCCGTGAGGGCGCGAGTCCTTCGTTACGACACCGGCTCCTTGCGACCGAGAGGTCGGGCTCTGAAAGGCCACGCGAGCTTCCTTCACGACGTCGCGTACTCCCACGACGGGCGGCTCCTGGCGACCGCCTCCGACGACAACACCGCAGGCGTGTGGGACGCGCGTACAGCGGATCGGCTGCACAGCTACGTGGGCGGCAGGCTGTCGGTGGCGTTCTCCGCCGACGACCGGACCCTCTTCACATCAGGAGGCGCCGGCCTCCTCGAGGCCTGGGACATCCCCGGCAACGGCCGGCAGCTCGTGCTGGGTGAGGACACGAGTGCTGCTGGGAAGAGCCACGCGTTGTCCCTGATCGCCCCCGACGGGCGCACCGTGGCCCGAGTGCGGGCGGGCAAGCTGTGGTTCCTCGACAGCCTGACGGGACGATCGGCCGGCGAGTCCGTCCCGACCCGCGATGGCGACTTCTTCTGGTCGCCGGACTCGCGCTGGCTCCTCTCCGTCGGCCTGGACGGCGTCGTCACCGTCTGGGACGCGTCGACCGGCTCCGTCGCTGCCCGCCGTCGTTTCGAGGGTGACGTGCTGGCCGCCTTCGGCCAGAACCCGATCGTCGTCCACGTGTACGACGGGAGCGCGTTGCACACGCTGACCACGGAGTCGCTGCGGCCGCTGAACCCGGCGGTCCCCGTCCAGGGTGAGCGCCCGCTCTTCCTCGTGGCTCATCCCCGAGACGGGTCGGTCTTCGTCGTCGACCTGGGCGGGTCGTTCGTCCGGGTGGATCCGACGAGCGGCGACGTCCTTGCCGCGGCGCCGGAGGGATTGGTCGACGGCGAGGACGGCCCGGGCGTGATGTCGCCCGATGGCAGTCGAATGGTCGTGAACGCTGACCGGCTGGTGCGCCTGCTCGACGTGGACGAGCTGGAGTACATCGGCCCCGACTCGAGTGCGCCTTGGGGCGACAGCCCCGCGTACGCACCCGACGGCAGCCAGTTCGCCATCGTCCAGACGGAGCGGATCCAGCTCTGGGACGGCCGCACCGGCGAGTACCAAGCCAGCCTGCCTCTTCCCAGCCGCACCGACAGCTTCTCGATCACCTACCGGCGCGACAGCACAGGCCTGGTCATCGCCTCCACCGACGGCAGGACCTGGACGGCCGACACACGCACGGACAAGTGGGTCGATCGCGCCTGCGCGATCGCCGGCCGGAACCTGTCGCACGAGGAGTGGGAACAGTTCTTCCCCAACAGGGCATACGAGCGAACCTGCGCCCAGTGGCCGGAGGGGCACCTGACCTGCGATCTGACGGGCGGCCGTGAAGAGACTGCTCGACTGCGGCACTACCCGGCCTCGCCGAACCTGACCGACTCGACGATGCTCGTGAGCTCCGCGATCTGTCCCGCGGTTGCGCCTGGCTCGTGGGAGGCCTCCACGACGATCCGTCCACCTTCGACGTCGAGGATCCACAACCGCTCGACGTGCCCTGGGGTCGCATCGTGGGCGAGGCCGCCGGCCCTGCCGGAGGCGACGACTGCTCGCTGCCTCGGCGGCAGATGGCCCAGTGCCTCCCACAGGTCTCCGCTGTCGACCGGCGCGTCCGCGTCCGACGGCAGGTCCGGGAGATCCCTGGTGGGCACCTCGCCGTTCCAACGCCTGCGCCACCAGGAGACCTGGGTCGTCACCATGACCCGTCGGACATAGGGCTCCGGGTCTCCGTGGATCCGACTCCAGGCGAACCAGGTCTTGGTGAGCGAGGCCTGCAACAGGTCCTCGGCCAGAGCCTGGTCGCGGACCAGGAGATACGCGGTACGCAGCAAGGCGGGTGAGCGCGCGACGACGAAGGCGTCGAACTCGGTATCAGCTGCCATGCCCTCACCCTCCGTGAGTAGCGCGACCTTCCGTCGGCCTCACTTGTCCTACGCGTTGGCGCTCAGGAAAGGTTGCCGCTGTTCCTACGGTCCCACGCAGCGGCCCGGGTCGCCTCCGAGTCGGGCCAGTGGCCCCCGAGCCACGCGAGCCTCACTTCGCGTCGCCGAGTCGACCGCCCCGACGTCGGACGAGGTGAGGCAGGATGAACCCATGGCCATCCAGATCGCCCAGGACCCGGCAGCCGACGAGATGCTGTCGGACAGCCCGTTCGCGCTCCTGATCGGGATGATGCTCGACCAGCAGTACCCGATGGAGCACGCGTTTCGCGGGCCGGCGAAGGTCGTGAGCAGGTTCGGCTCGTTCGAGCCGGCAGCGATCGCGGTGGCCGACCCGGGGGAGTTCGCGGCGCTGTGCTCGACCCCGCCGGCGATCCACCGCTATCCCGGCTCGATGGCGGCACGGTTGCAGGAGGTGGCGCGCATCGTCGTCGAGGAGTACGACGGCGACACCAGCCGGATCTGGACCGAAGCCGCAGACGGGAGGGACCTGGCCAAGCGGATGCAGGCACTTCCCGGATTCGGGGCGCAGAAGGTCAAGATCTTCGTGGCCCTTCTGGCGAAGCAGCTCGGCGTGCGCCCTGAGGGATGGGAGAAGGTCTCCGGTGACTACGCCCTCGAGGGTTTCCGGTCAGTCGCTGACGTGGTCGACGAGGCGTCGCTCCAGAAGGTGCGGGACCACAAGAAGGAGATGAAAGCGGCGGCGAAGGCGCGGGCCTGACCCGGCGCACCACCAACCTGGCGGAACGCCCGAGCAGAACTAGGAATCAACTGCTTCCGGGAATCGTCTGATTCCTGTACGGTCGGCGTCGTGCCCACTCACACCGCCCCCGCTGGCGGCTCGCCCGCGGCGGCGGGGCGGCTCTGGCAGGGCCAGACTCCCGATGCGCGTGAGGCCGACCGGCGGCAGCGCCTCGTGCAGGCGGGGCTCGAGCTGGCAGGCACCCAGGGTGTCGCGGCGCTGACCATGCGGGCTGCGTGCCGGGAGGCGTCGGTCGGGCCGCGATACTTCTACGACCTGTTCGCCGACCGCGACGAGCTGCTGGCAGCCGTCTACGACGAGGCCGTCGAGCGGATACGGGAGCCGATCCTCGCAGCGGCTGCCGAGGCGAAAGCCGCTGACGGCGTCGCCGCAGCGCTGCTCGCGGCGTTCGACACCGCGGTGTGGGTGGTCGAGGACGACCCGCGGATCGGCAGGGTGCTCTTCCGCGAGTCCGCTGCCGACGAGACCCTGCGGCCTCGATCACAGGCCGCGATGCCCGAGTTCGTGCTGTCCGTGCTGGCCGAGCTGGTCCCTGCTGACGCAGAGGCTCTGCGGCACCCATCGCGAGCCTGGGCCGTGATCGGCTTTTCCGCCGCGATCTTCGCGCTGTTCCTCGCTTGGAGCGAGGGTGCCCGCCACACCTCCCGGGCCGAGTTCGTGCACCACTGCGCCGCGCTCGCGGTGGACCAGCTCGGGCTGGACATCGAGCTGCCGCCGGTGGCCTCTCGGCAACGAGCTCAGCGGTGATCAACGTCCACCGCCGGGGCAGCGGCGACCCGATCGTGCTGGTCCACGGCATCGGCAGCCGCTGGCAGAGCTTCGAGCCGGTCCTCGACGCGCTCGCGGAGCAGCACGAGGTGATCGGGATCGACCTACCTGGTTTCGGTGCCTCGCCCCTGATCGATCGCGTGCAACCGGGCCCGCTGGGCTACGCCGGATGGCTGGCCGGCTGGTTGACCGCTCATGACGTCGTCCGTCCGCACCTGGTCGGCAGCTCCATGGGCGGCGGGGTCGCCCTCGAGCTCGGCCGCTTGGGGGTGGCGGCGTCGGTGACGGCCTTCTCGCCCGTCGGGTTCTGGGGGAGGGCCGGACTTCGGTGGACCCAGGGTCTGCTCACCGGCCTGCGTCTCGCAGCGCGGACCAGTGCACCGGTGCTCAACCGCGCGGTCGAGCACCCTGTCGGTCGTGCCGCCCTGTTGAGCAACATGTTCGGTCACCCGACGCGGGTCCCGCCCGAGGTGGCGCTTGGAGATCTCGCCGGTCTGGCCGGGTCTGCCGGCTTCGCCGCCGCACGCAAGGACTTCGGCAGCTACTTCCTCAGTCCCGGCGACGACCCCGGTGCGTTGGTCGACATCCCGGTCACCATCGCATGGGGCACCCGCGACATCGTCCTCGTTCACCGCTCGCAGAGCGCCCGCGCCCGCCAGGTGCTCCCGTTCGCCCGCCACGTCGACCTCGCCGGGTGCGGGCACCTGCCCTTCTACGACGACCCCGCGGCATGTGCCCGGCTGGTGCTCGAGGACGCAGCAGCCACGAAGGAGAATCGGTGAACCCGTCAGTCGCCGTCATCGGCACCGGCTTCGGCGGCCTGGCCGCCGTCATCGAGCTGAAGAAGCGCGGCTTCGACGACATCGTCGTGTTCGAGAAGGCCGACGACGTCGGGGGAGTGTGGCGCGAGAACACCTATCCGGGAGCCGCGTGCGACGTGCCGTCGCCGTTCTACTCGTACTCGTTCGAGCCCAACCCACGCTGGCCGCACCGGTTCTCCCGTCAGCCGGCCATCCTCGACTACGTGCGCCACGTGGCCGACAAGTACGACGTCCGCCGGCACGTGCGCTTCGGCACGGAGGTCACCGCGGCTCGCTACGACGCCGAGGGCGGGAAGTGGACCGTAGAGCTCAGCACGGGCGAGCCGGTGGTCGTCGATGTGCTGGTGTCCGCAGTCGGCCAGCTGTCGCGGCCGTCGTACGCCGAGATCCAGGGCGCCGACTCCTTCGACGGACCCATGTTCCACTCCGCCGAGTGGGACCACGGCGTCGACCTGACCGGCAAGCGGGTGGCAGTCATCGGGACCGGAGCGAGCGCGATCCAGTTCGTCCCGGAGATCCAGCCGCAGGTCCAGCACCTGACCGTCTTCCAGCGGACCCCGCCCTACATCATCCCGCGCTTCGACCGGGAGTTCTCCGGCA
The DNA here is from genome assembly GCA_963724275.1 of uncultured Actinomycetota bacterium. Taxonomy (GTDB): domain Bacteria; phylum Actinomycetota; class Actinomycetes; order Propionibacteriales; family Nocardioidaceae; genus Nocardioides. The sequence goes on from CAVRUB010000012.1 coordinate 69,098, forward strand.
CGCACCACAAGGTGTTCGAGCGGTTGCCGGCGACGCAGCTGGTCGAGCGTGGCACCTGGTACGGCGTGGTCGAGGGGCTGAGCGTCGCCTGGGTCTACTCCAAGCCGCTGGCCGCGACGATCAGGGCGATCGCGAAATGGCACATGCGTCGGCTGACCAGGGCGAAGCCCGGACTGTTCGAGAAGGTCTGGCCGAAGTACCAGATCGGGTGCAAACGGATCCTGTTCTCCAACGACTACCTACCGGCCCTCGCCCGAGCGAACGTCGACGTCGCGACCCAACGGATCACGGGGATCACCCCGGCGGGGGTGCGCACGGTGGACGGCCTCGTGCACGAGGTCGACGTCATCATCTGGGGCACCGGGTTCAAGGCGACCGACTTCCTCGCCCCGATGTCGATCAAGGGCGACGCCGGGCGCGACCTCCACGACGACTGGAGGAAGGGCGCGCGCGCCTACTACGGAATGACCGTGCCGCACTTCCCGAACCTGTTCATCATGTACGGGCCCAACACCAACACTGGTGGCGGCTCGATCATCTACTTCCTGGAGGCCCAGGCCAGGTACCTCGGTGAGTACGTCGACCACCTGGCCGGTGTCGGCGCGCCGCTCACCGTGCGGCCCGAGGTCGAGCAGGGCTACGACGAGCGGATCCAGGGCCTGCTCGCCGACAGCGTGTGGACGCGGTGCTCGTCGTGGTACCGCACCTCGGAGGGCAGGATCACGACGAACTGGCCTTCGCTCGGGGTCCAGTACAAATCGCAGGCGAGGTTCGACCCTGCCGACTACGAGGTGGTGGGTTCATGAGCACGAGGACCAGGACGGCAAGGCCGACCAGGAGCAACGCCTACGACTACGACGTGATCGTCGTCGGCTCCGGGTTCGGCGGCAGCGTGACGGCGCTGCGCCTCACGGAGAAGGGCTACCGGGTCGGCGTGCTGGAGGCCGGTCGGCGCTGGGACGCCGAGGACCTCCCGAAGACCAACTGGAACCTCCGCAAGTCGCTCTGGGCCCCTCGTCTCGGGCTCACAGGCCCGCAACGGATCAGCGCGCTCGGCAAGTGCCTGGTGTTCAGCGGCGTCGGCGTCGGCGGAGGTTCGCTCATCTACGGCAACACCCTCTACGAACCACTCCCGGAGTTCTACCGCGACCCGGCCTGGTCACACATCACCGACTGGCAGGACGAGCTGGCGCCCTACTACGACCAGGCGAAGCGGATGCTCGGCGTCGTGGAGAACCCCCGGACCGGTCCCAAGGACGACCTGTTGTTGCAGGTGGCGCGGGACCGCGGCGTCGCCGACACGTTCCACAAGACCCAGGTCGGTGTGTTCTTCAACGAGGGCAGCGAGGGCAAGGAGGTCGATGACCCCTACTTCGGCGGCGCCGGTCCCCGTCGCGCCGGGTGCATCCACTGCTCGGAGTGCTTCACTGGCTGCAAGCACAACGCCAAGAACACGACCACGATGAACTACCTCTACCTCGCAGAGCGGCACGGCGCCGACGTCCATCCGCTGACGACCGTCACCTCGGTGAAGAAGGATGGGACAGGCGGCTACCTGGTCGAGACGGAGCGTTCCAACGGGAAGCTACGGAAGCGGCGTCGTGCGTTCACGGCGGAGCAGGTCGTCTTCGCAGCCGCGGCGCTCGGCACCCAGAAGCTGCTGCACACGCTCCGGGACGACGGCACCCTGCCCGAGCTGTCGCCCCGGCTCGGTGAGCTGACCCGCAGCAACTCCGAGGCGATCCTCGGCGTGCAGAGCCGCAGCCGCAACGACTTCGCCGAGGGAGTGGCGATCACGTCATCGATCCATCCCGAGCCACAGACGCACGTGGAGGTGTGCACCTACGGCAAGGGCCACAACTCGCTCTTCGCCCAGACGGTGCCCATGGTCGACGGCGGCGCCTTCCGGTTCCTCCGGTTCCTGTTGACGATCGTCCTGCACCCGCTGCTGCTCCTGCGCTCGCTGAACCTCAGGAACGCCTCGGAGCGGTCGGTGATCCTGCTCGTCATGCAGTCGCTCGACAACTCGCTGACGTCCTACCTCAAGGGTGGCCGGCTCAAGACCAGGCAGGGGAGCGGTGAGCCCAACCCCGACTGGATCCCGCTGGCCCACGAGATCGCCCGGGAGTACGCCGCCAAGTCGGATGCCGACACCGGAAACATCGCCACCGACATCTTCAACATCCCGGCCACCGCCCACTACATCGGTGGCTGCACGATCGGTGACTCGCGTGACACCGGCGTGATCGACCCCTACCAGCGGGTCTACGGCCATCCGGGGCTGCACGTCGCCGACGGCAGCGCGATCACCGCCAACCTCGGGGTCAACCCGTCGCTGACGATCACCGCACAGGCGGAGCGAGCGATGGCGTTCTGGCCCAACAAGGGCGATTCGGACGCTCGACCGGCCCTGGGCACGCCGTACCGACGGATCGAACCGACCGCCCCCGACCGGCCCGTCGTCCCGGCATCGGCGCCGGGTGCGCTGCGACTGCCGGCGAGCGCGTGAGAGGACCACGATGACCACGACGAACGCGACCGCGCGGCTCGAGGCGCTCGGACCGGCCTGCGCGGCAGCGGACGCAGAGGCGCTCTTCGACAGCCTCCCGGCGGTCCGCCCCGAGGAGCTCACCGGACGCTATGCCGGCCGAGAGCTGGCCACGGGCCATCCGATGGACGGCCTGCTGGAGTCGTCCGGGTGGTACGGCAAGCAGTTCGACGACGTCGACCACGTGCACCCGCTGCTGTTCCGTGACCTCTCCGGGTCGGTCTTCCCCGTCGAGCCGCGCATGGTCCCGCTCGGCATCGTGCCCAAGGTGCCGGCTGCCCTGGTCGCCCGGTCGCGGTCCGCGATCGGGACGCTCAAGCCGCTGCTGAGCACGAAGAAGCACCGGGCCCGCCTCCGCGCGGTCGATCACCGTGGCGTCGTGACCGCGGCCATGGTCTACGACCACCTGCCGATCATCGATTACTTCCGGCGGGTCGATGCCGACAGCCTGTTGGGAATGATGGACCTGCGCGACGCGGCGCCGTACTTCTTCGTCCTGACGAGGGACTGAGGCATGGCCGGGAGGAGCTCGGTAAGGCCCACCTGCGGCTCGACCTCGAGGGGTCGTTCGCGACGACCTCAGTGCGCTACGGCGCACCCGCACGGTGCGGTCACGGCGACCGAGGTCCTGACCCAGGCAGCCCTCACCGCCGCGTCCGTCGCCGACCGCGGCGGAGTGACGGTCACACCATGCCCGGTGTGCGGACGATGCCCATGTGCGTGGCAGAATGGCATCTGCGGTCTTGACGCCTCCGGGCTGTGCCGCGCCCGATAGCCAGTTCTGCCGTATCGAGAGGTGTTCGTGTCGTCGAACGCACGCAAGGTCCCCGCTGCGGTGCTCGCGCACCCATCCATCGTCTCCCTGATCGATCAGGCCGCCCCGATGGGCAGTGTGACTCCTGAGGAGGTACGGCAGGCGTGCGCCGCGGCCGACGTGGCCGCGCCGCACCTGAAGTCGTTCCTGGGTCACCTGGCCGGGCTCGGCATCACGGTGGCCATGCCGGCATCCGGTCGCGCGGTCGCCGCGACGAGCACGCGCAAGACGGCCACCGCCAGCACGGCGAAGAAGGCGCCGGCCAAGAAGGCGGCGCCGGCGAAGACCGCTGCTGCCAAGAAGGCGGCGCCCGCCAAGAAGGCCGGCACTGCCAAGACCGCTGCCGCCAAGAAGGCAGACGAGGTGGCGCCCGAGGCCGTCGTACCGGTCATCGGCCCGGACGGCAAGAAGATCCTGCCCGACCTGCCCGACGAGCAGTTCGAGAAGGACGTCAAGGCCGACCCGACCATCGTCGAGGACGAGAAGGAGGCCGAGAAGGCCAGCTTCGTGGTCTCGGCCGCCGACGACACCGACGAGCCCGAGCAGCAGGTCATGGTCGCCGGCGCGACCGCCGACCCGGTCAAGGACTATCTCAAGCAGATCGGCAAGGTCCCGCTCCTCAACGCGGAGATGGAGGTCTCGCTCGCCAAGCGGATCGAGGCCGGCCTGTTCGCCGACGAGAAGCTCGCGCGGGGCACCAAGATGTCCGCCAAGCTCCTCGAGGAGCTGGAGTGGATCGCCGAGGACGGCCGCCGCGCCAAGAACCACCTGCTCGAGGCCAACCTCCGCCTCGTCGTGTCGCTCGCCAAGCGCTACACCGGTCGCGGCATGCTCTTCCTGGACCTGATCCAGGAAGGCAACCTCGGCCTGATCCGCGCGGTCGAGAAGTTCGACTACACCAAGGGCTACAAGTTCTCGACCTACGCCACCTGGTGGATCCGGCAGGCGATCACCCGAGCGATGGCCGACCAGGCGCGCACCATCCGGATCCCGGTGCACATGGTCGAGGTCATCAACAAGCTCGCCCGCGTCCAGCGCCAGATGCTCCAGGACCTCGGTCGTGAGCCCACCCCGGAGGAGCTCGCGAAGGAGCTCGACATGACCCCGGAGAAGGTCGTCGAGGTCCAGAAGTACGGCCGCGAGCCGATCTCTCTGCACACGCCCCTGGGCGAGGACGGCGACTCCGAGTTCGGTGACCTGATCGAGGACTCCGAGGCGATCGTCCCGGCCGACGCAGTCAGCTTCACGCTGCTGCAGGAGCAGCTCCACGCCGTGCTCGACACGCTGTCGGAGCGCGAAGCCGGCGTGGTCTCGATGCGGTTCGGCCTCACCGACGGCCAGCCCAAGACGCTCGACGAGATCGGCAAGGTCTACGGGGTCACCCGCGAGCGGATCCGTCAGATCGAGTCCAAGACGATGTCGAAGCTGCGGCACCCGAGCCGCTCCCAGGTCCTGCGCGACTACCTGGACTGAGCGTACGCCGCCGAGCTGGGTGCGGCACGCTCACTTCAACCTCAGGGTGTAGCCGTGGACGACACTGCTGCCGGTGCCGCCACAGGGGGTGAAGGTGAACCGTGCCCTGACCCGGAGTCTGCCGTTGTGTCTGAGGATCCTCATTCCGGCCCGGGTCGGTCGCAGCACGATCGTGGTCATGCCGGCCGAGGCCACATCGACGACCGAGGTCCGCAACAGGGACCCGGCGACCGGACGCGCCACCAGCCTTCCATCGCCGGCGACTCTGACCTTCACCCTCATCGTGCCCCTGCTGGTGTCGGCCCGTCCTTCCGAGGCGACTCTGAACCAGCCCCCCACGTTGATGTCCTCGACTAGCACCGTGCCCGCCTCGGTGCCATCTGAGGTCCACAGCTCCCCACCGTGGGTGCCGTCGTTGGCGGTGAAGAACAACGTCCCCCCAACATCCGTCAGGTAGTTGGGCGAGGAGTAGCGGTCGCCGGGGTGGATGTCTTTGACCATGACCGTGCCGGGCTCGGTGCCGTCCGAGGTCCACAGCTCCCGACCGTGGGTGCCATCGATGGCGGTGAAGAACAACGTCCCTCCCACATCAACGAGCTCGGCCGGAAAGCTGGCGCCGTCACTGGGATCCGACCCCATGACCGGGACCGTGCCCGCCTCGGTGCCATCGGAGTTCCACAGCTCCCGAGGGTGGAAGCCGTCCTCGGCGGCGAAGAACAACGTCCCCCCCACCTCCACGAGTTCGCCAGGTAGCTTTCGTCAACGGGATTGATGTCCTTGACGAGGACCGTGCCCGCCTCGGTGCCATCGAGGTCCACAGCTCCATCGTGACCGAGGTCTCGGCAGTGAAGAGCAGCGTCCCCCCGACGTCAGACGAGGTTCCGGGGTCGCTGTCGCCCAATGGATTGATGTCCTTGAACAGGTCCGTGCCCGCCCGGGTGCCATCCGTGGTCCACAGCTCCCGACCGTGGGCGCCGCTCCTGGCCGCGAAGAACAACGTGCCCCCCACATCAACAACGCCACCCGGGTCGCTGTCTCCGTTTCGGTTTATGTCCTTCACCAGGACCGTGCCCGCCCGGGTGCCATCCGATTTCCACAGCTCCCGACCGTGGGTGCCATCGTCGACGTTGAAGAACACGGTCCCCCCGGCATCGACAGGGCCGAACAGGTAGCCGTCGGGGTCTGGATCTATGTCCTTGACCAGGACCGTGCCCGCCCGGGTGCCGTCGGACTTCCACAGCTCGTGGCCGTGGCGTTCCGTCGTCGGCGGAGAAGAACAACGTCCCCCCGACATCGACAAGCGCGCCTATGGTGTAACTGTCGCCGCCGGGATTGATCTCCTTGACCAGGACCGTGCCCGCCCGGGTGCCGTCGGACTTCCACAGCTCCCGACCGTGGCCGCCGCTCCTGGCGGCGAAGAACAACGTGCCCTCTACATCAACAAGGTCCGAGGGATGGCCCAGTCTGCCGCCGGTCTTGATGTCCTTGACCAAAACCGTGCCCGCCGCGGTGCCGTCGGACTTCCACACGTCCCTACCGTGGATGCCGTCTCCGGCGGTGAAGAACAACGTCCCCCCCACATCGACAAGGTCGCGGGGGTCGCTCGGGGGGGTGCGTGGATCGCACGCCAGCAACGGGATACCAGCGTTCCTGGCGTCCACGTCGACTGCCTCAGCTCCTTCGGTGCGGGACGTCGTACCCGCGGACGCCCCCATGCCGGCCAAGGTCACCGCAGCAACCGTCATCCCAGCGGCCGTCGCGGCGGTCACACCCCGCCTCGCCCGAGTCCCGCGAGCACGACGACGCAGCATCTTCGCCCGCGCAACCCGCGACCGAACCGACCTCTCCCTCACCCGACGCCGTCGCTGACTCATTCCCAACTCCCGTCCAACACGGATTCCTTCGACCGCAAGCGCGGCACCTCCGCGTGACGCCGTCCCCAGGCTTCAAGGCACCACAACATGGAGATCCGCAACGCCACGTGGCGCCGTGACAGCGAGGGCGGAGTGGCAAGCTCGCGTGACCTACGTGGAGCCCCGCGGCCGGGTGGTCACGGACTGGAGGCCCGCGGAACATGTGCGGCCTGTGGGATGAGCTCTGCGCAGCCAACCGGGATACGCCTCGGTGCCGACTTGCTCCCTTAGAGGATGTGCTCCTCGATGACCTCACACCCGAACAATCGATCTAGCGGATCCTGTGCGTTCGTGGTAAGAGACCAGGTCCTGACCACGGCCACAGCGGATGACGTCGGTACGGCCGTCCCTCGTGAGGACGACATGGTCGGCGTGACGACGAAGCCAGACCCCATCAGCCCCACGACCGGGTTCCGCGTAATCGGTCCCGCGGCCCGCGTGCAGGCGATCCCGGCCTCGCGAACCGTAGAGACTGTCACTACCCGCGTTACCGTGGACCTCGTCGTGGCCGCCGCCGCCGACGAGACGGTCCAACCGCTGCAGGCCAAAGATCACGTCGTCGCCAGCGCGGCCGTGAATGTGATCATTCTTGTGCGTCCCGACAAGGCGATCGTCGCCCGGTGTCCCGGCGATCTCTGCCGCCGCAGCATCAATCGTCGTTGTCAATGTCCAAGCCATACCCAGGCCCGCGACTCCCGACGCAATACACATCAACTTTCGGTTCATCAGCCCTCTCCTTTGGTCCTCTTCTCATGCGTGGCCTAAGCCGCTCTAGATGATGAGCCAAGGCCCGGTCTGCTCGTGCAAGGTATGCGCCACGCCCACACCCCTACTAAGAGAGACGCGTCAGGGAGCAAGTGGTTGCCTCCGATTTCGAACGGGTGCAACAAGATGAATCCCGTGACTGCACGACGGATCCACCATCATCCCGGCAGCGCTGGGCTACGACGTCGGAACCATTGACGACTGACCTGAGTCGGCCGCACCTGCCCCTGTCTCCCGAGAAGCGGCCCCGTCGACTCAGGGAGAAGGGCACACGGCGGCGGCGCTTCTCAGTTGAGACGGTCTGGGTTCAGTTGGCTCGGTGCCACACGATCCCGAAGTCGTCAGTAAGAGTGTCCGCGCCGGCGTTATAGCGGTAGTTGACGGTGAAGCGTGACTTGAACACGTGCCCCCTGGCAAGCACACGACAGGCCCGACGTGTCGAATATCCCGGCCGTCCACAACCCCGGACCAGAGATCCGGGCGGGATTGCCATCGCAGGCCTGCGTGGCGGACTCGTCGAGGTAAGTCATCGCATAGACGTGACCGCCGAACCCCTGACTTTCAACGTCTGGTCGCTGCCGTCGCCGTCGACTGAGACCCATGTGCCCGCGAGGCCCGGGGCCGCCGAAGCTGGCGGCGCGAGCGCGGTGCCGGCGCACGCGACATCACCACGAAGGCTATCGAGAGAATGACCTCATTGGCTTCGCCTTCCGGTCGGGGTGGCAGGCAAGCATCCTCCACCGATGGGCTGGCGTCGGCAAGGGCGTCGTCCCCTTGACGGGTAGCCTGCCGGGGCGGCGCCATCGAGAGGATGCGCTCGGAATCAGAAGTGCGCGTACTGTCGACCTCAGGTTGGTTCTCGCAGGCTCCTAGGATCTCTAGTCAAGCCCGTCGGTCGTAACAACCAACTGCGGGGCTATGACTCAGGGAGGGTTCATGGAGGACGAACTGCTCGACCACGCGCGCCGTCTAGCGCAGAATCTCGCGCCTGGAGACCTCGAGGAGACGCTGAGCCGGATCACCGCGGCGGCCGTTGAGGTGCTTCCCGACGTCACGATGGCGAGTATGACGATCCGGCACAGCGACAACCGGCTGGAGACGGTCGCCCCGACCGACGATGTGCTCTGCGAGCTGGATGCGAAGCAGTACAAGTTGCAGCAGGGTCCTTGCTACGACGCCGCGACCGACGAGGCATACGCCGTCTCCTCCCACCTCGCGACTGACGCACGGTGGCCCGACTACTCCAAGGCGGCCCTGGAGGCGGGGATCCGGGCCCAGGCCGGCGTCGCGCTGTTTGCTTCACCGCGCTTCCGCGGCGCGCTGAACCTCTACTCCCACCGCATCGGAGCCTTCGAGGACCTCGGCCCGCTCGCCGCGCTGTTTTCCCACCAGGCCGCTGTCGCCATTGGTTACGCCCAGGAGATCTCCGACCTACGTCAGGCCGTCGCCACCCGTCAACAGATTGGTAGCGCGATGGGTGTCGTGATGGAGCGCTATCAGCTCAGCGAGGACCGGGCGTTCGCGTTCCTCGCACGGCTCTCCCAGGACCGTAACGTCAAGCTGCGTGAGATTGCCTGCGAGTTCACCTCCTTGGCGAACGCATCAAGCCCCGCTGGCTGAGATCGAGCGAACCGAAAGCAAAGGGCGAGGGCTACCCCTCGTGCTCGGTGCGGTGAGACGACCCTCGAAGCGCCCCAGGACGACCCTGGCGCGGCGTGGTCACCCTCTCGGCCACCGTGATGGCTTCTCGGCGACCGCTCGGGTGGCCTTCTCGACCGGTTCGCCAAGGGTGTAGACGGCCCCGTCTGGCAGCTCCAGCAAGCCAGACGGGGCCTTGGCTGACCAAGTGGTCCCCCCAGTAGCCAGCCTACGAAAGCAGTACCCACGACCGAGGGGTGTCACCCGCGGTGACCTGGCGCCTCCCGCTCAACGTGCGGGAACTCAATGAGAAACCAAGGACGGCCCTGCCAGTCATGGGGGGTACTGACAGGGCCTAGCCGGGACCAATCCGAGCGCACGCGCCAATGGGGGCGCTCGGGCCGGCTGCGATACGGGTACCCGGCCTGCCTTGCTACAGACGCCTCCACTGAGACCGGACCTGGGATGAGGCAACGACTGGTGGCGCTCGGCCGGCCGGTGGGCTAGTCGGGTGTCGTCGCGCCCTCGGAGGCCCGACCTCCGTCGTTCCAGCCGCCAGTGGATCTCGTGGGTCTCTGGGTTCCGCCATTCGCGCATGCGGTACTCGAAGCCGGGCAAGAGCACGAGGGGGATCGGATCGGGGGACGCTGGGGCGACGGCTCCTACCACGATCTTGGCGTCCGTCGGGATGAAGGGCGACTGTGCCGGGACCGGCGCGGTGATGATCTCGACTGGATCGGAGTAGGGGCGCGGCATGGGGTCACGGTACCCATCCGCATTAGGAGTTGTATAGCCGCCCTTTGGAGATCGTATAGACGCCATATAGAGTTACCTGCTGGGATCTGGCAAGGGCCGGAATGCCGCCACACCCCGCCCCGCGACGGAGAACCCATGACCAGCACTCGATACATGGACCAACTGGTCGAGCCACAAAGCGGGGCGACGAGAAATGGCTGACGAGGACGCCTTCGACGGCGTGCATGAGGTATCCATCGGACCACCCTCCGCCGGTGACTCGGAAAAGGGCGTGGTGCTCAAGTGGCGTCGGCGAGGCGCCGTTTGGGAGGGATTGGTCAGCCGGGAGACGGCGGACGGCAAGATGTTGACCGAGTGGCTTCCGGCCGTGGTCTTCTTCCCTCTGGATTCGACCGACGACTAGTCGAACACGCCCCGATGGGCGAGGTTGTCCTGAGAATGGATTGATCGCCGAGGGCCGGCCGCGTGCCGGCGACGTGGGGCTGACGCTCGAAGCCGTGGTCGTCGAGTAGCCGACGTGAGGAACGAGCGTCGGCGTATCGAGACGCGGCGAGGTGCGGGCTGAGGCTGGATTTGCGGCTGCAGGCGTCTCGATACGCCCTCGCGCCAGAGCGCTCGGACTACTCGACGACCGGGAGCAGGCGGGTGCAGGGAGTCTCAGTCCAGGTATCACGTCGCACAGCGCTACTGGTTCGGCACGCTCGGCAGCCTCGCCAGCACAGCGGTCGGGCCTCCGTAGTGCGCGATGCGAGAGAACCCCGGGGGGCGGCCCCGACCGGGCTGTTCTGTCAGCCGGCGGGGCCTCACCGATCCCGAGATACCTAGGCGACTCAAGAGCCGGCTGTCATGGATGTACCCGACGTAGGAGGCGCTAACCGCGCAGGGCCGGTGTCGCCCACGGCCGGCTGCGGGCTGGAAGACTGTCGCCGTACGGCGATTGCAACCCGGAGGCGCGCCATCGCGTCTTCTCAATGACCAGCGTCGACACCGAGGAGACCACGATGAACAAGCTGATCCGGGCGGCCGCAGTGCTTGCCGCCGGCGCCATGCTCCCCCTTCTGCACAGCACGCCCGCGCACGCCGACTCGATCACGCTCACCGATCCCGCCGACGCGACCGCGTCGAACGCGGACATCCGCCGGGTGCGGGTCAACCACGCCGAGCGCACCGTCTACACCAGGATCGCGGTCACGGACCTCGACATCGAGTCCTTCGGCCCCAGCGTGACCATCTGGTACGACGCCGACGGGTCCCGTCCGGGGCCGGAGTTCCAGATCAACGTCCCGCTCTTCGAGGGTTCCGACTGGGCGGTCACCCGGTCGAACCGCTGGCGCTCGGTCGGCAATCCTCTCCACTGCCGCTCGGACCTCACCTTCCTCCCCTCCCAGGAAGCAGTGCGGGTCGAGGTCGGCCGCGGTTGCCTCGGCAGGCCCAACAACCTGCGTGTCAGCGTCCGCATGGCCGACCACGCCGACTCCTCGCACGTGGTCCGGGACTGGGTGCCCTCACGCCGCAGCTTCACTCCCTGGGTCGTGAAGGACTGACCCGTCGGGAGTCAGCCCGCGGCGACGAACGCGACCGCGACGCCGCAGAGGGCGAGCCCGAACCCTTGGGCGCGATAGATGCTCTCGCGGAGCACGACCGCCGCGAGGAGGATCGTGAACGCGGGGTAGAGCGAGGTCAGGACGGCGGCGACGGTGAGCAGACCGGTCTGGGTCGCCAGCAGGAAAAGGAGCACTGCGACGGTGGCCACGAGTCCGGCCACGGCACCCCACAGCTCCGAGGCGGCACTCGGGATCCACGGTGCTCGCAGCGCGACCGCGATGGCGCAGATCGTCACCAGGGCCGCGGCCTGGCTGGCTGCGAGCGGCCAGAATCCGGCGTCGTCCGGCACCTGACCGAGCGCGACGAAGAGCAAACCGAACCCGAGACCGGCGAGGAGGCCGTCGACGAGGCCGCCGGTGCGGTCGTCCTCGACCGCCTCGGGGATCCGGGCGACCAGCCAGATCCCGGGCAGGGCGACCACGATGCCCACGGCGACCAGGGCCGAAGGGCGCTCGCCGGTGGCGACCCCGACCACGACGGGTACGACGGCCGCGCCCACCGCGGACACGGGCGCCACCACGGCCATCCTGCCAGTCGCCAGCCCCCGGTAGAGGAAGACCGTGCCGACCCCGCTGCCGATCCCGGACGCTGCGCCCCAGAGCAGGTCGGCAGTGGTCGCGTCGCCTGGCACGACGAGCGACAGGGCGCACGCGCTGATCACGCCGCCGACCGCGCCTAGGAACGCGACCGGCCACGGGGTCGTACGACGTGAGGCGAGGCCGCCGATGAAGTCGGACAGGCCGTAGGCGACGGCGGCCCCCAGGGCCAGCACGACCACCATCAGGCAGAACCAAAGAAGGAGGCCCCGGACCGATGTCCGGGGCCTCCGACGAGGTAGGGGGAAACGCTCAGCGCTCGTCCTCCGCAGCGACGGTCGGGGTGCTGCCGAGCTTGTGGGTCTCGTCGTGGACCGCGATCGCAACCTGCTTCAGCTTCTCGCCGTGCTCCCGAGCGTGGTGGGCACAGAACAGGAGCTCGCCACCGGAGGCAAGCTCGACACGAAGATAGGCCTGGGCACCGCAACGGTCGCAACGATCTTCGGCGGTCAGGGGTGCGCTGGGGGCAACAGCAGTGTTCATGTTGTGCCTCTTTCTTCGGTCGGTGCCTGATCAACGTAGCGAGCGGTCCCAAGATTCCCGCGTCCGTGTGGTCAACGGCACGTTCATCCTGTCACGGCTTCTCCAGCGCCGATGAGGAATTGCACGCCCCGAAACCCCCTTGTTACCAACTGCGTCTGTCGACCTCATCGTGGCGCTGTGCAAGTCCGTGTGCCTGCACCGAACCCCGGCGTGTCGCAGGTAGATTCATACCCGGATCCACGCTGTTTCAACCAGGAGCACATCATCACCGACAAGACCTACAACGCCGCCCACCTGCTGGTGCTCGAGGGCCTCGAGGCCGTGCGCAAGCGGCCCGGCATGTACATCGGGTCGACCGACACCCGGGGTCTCATGCACTGCCTCTGGGAGATCATCGACAACGGGGTCGACGAGGCGCTGGGCGGACACGCTCACCGTGTCGAGGTGACGCTGCACCCCGACGACTCGGTCGAGGTCTACGACGACGGCCGTGGCATCCCGACCGACAAGGAGCCCAAGACGGGCCTGCCCGGCGTCGAGGTCGTGGCGACCAAGCTGCACGCCGGCGGCAAGTTCGGCGGCGGGTCCTACAACGCGTCCGGGGGTCTGCACGGCGTCGGGTTGTCGGTCGTCAACGCGCTCTCCTCCCGGATGGACATCGACGTCGATCGCTCGCCGTCCCAGCAGGGCCTCTCGTTCCAGCGAGGCATCCCCGGCGTCTTCGACGGCGACGGCCCGAGGGCACCCTTCGCACGTCAGTCGGGGCTCACCCGCAAGGGCAATCGGGTCGGCAAGGACCGTTCCGGCACCCGCGTCAGGTTCTGGCCCGATCGCCAGATCTTCACCAAGGACGCCCGCTTCGAGCTCGACGGTCTCGTCGGCCGCGCGCGGCAGACGGCCTACATCGTGCCCGGCCTCGAGCTGGTCCTCCGCGACCTGCGCGGGCCGGAGCTCTACGAGGAGAAGATCCGTCACGACGGTGGGATCTCGGAGTTCGCCGAGGCACTGAGCCACGGCGAGCCGGTCACCGACGTGGTCAGGATCACCGGCACGGACATGTTCACCGAGACGGTTCCCCTGCTCGACGAGCAGGGCCACATGACGCCCCAGGACGTCGAGCGGGAGCTGACGGTCGACATCGCGGCGCGCTGGGACAGCGGCTACGAGACCGAGGTCCGCTCCTTCGTCAACGTGATCGCGACACCGAAGGGCGGCACCCACGTCGCGGGGTTCGAGGCAGCGTTGACCAAGACGTTCAACGACGCGATGCGCGCCTCGAAGGCGCTGCGGGTCAACGACGACGACGTGCTCAAGGACGACATCCTCGAAGGACTCACCGCGATCGTCACCGTCCGGTTGGCAGAGCCCCAGTTCGAGGGCCAGACCAAGGAGATCCTGGGCACTCCCGCCGTCCGCGCCTCCGTGCGCAAGGTGGTGGCCGCCCAGCTCAAGGCGTTCCTGACCTCGACCAAGCGTGCGGAGAAGGCACAGGCCAAGCTGCTGATGGAGAAGGTCGCCGGCGCTGCCAAGACCCGGATCGCGGCCCGTCAGCACAAGGAGACCCAGCGCCGCAAGAACGCGCTGGAGTCCTCGACCCTGCCGGCCAAGCTGGCCGACTGCCGGGCCTCCGGGAGCGACCGCAGCGAGCTGTTCATCGTCGAGGGCGACTCCGCACTCGGCACCGCGAAGCTGGCGCGCAACTCCGAGTTCCAGGCCCTGCTTCCCATCCGCGGGAAGATCCTCAACGTCCAGAAGGCGTCGATCGGCGACATGCTCAAGAACGCCGAGTGCGCGTCGATCATCCAGGTCGTGGGTGCCGGTTCCGGCCGCACGTTCGACCTCGACGCGGCCCGCTACGACCGGATCATCTTCATGGCAGACGCCGATGCCGACGGGTCGCACATCCGGTGCCTGCTCGCCACCCTGTTCTTCAAGTACATGCCCGAGCTGGTCAGCGAAGGCCGGGTCTTCACCGCCGTACCTCCGCTGCACCGGATCGAGGTATCCAACCCGCGCAAGGGGCAGGACAAGTACGTCTACACCTATTCCGATGACGAGCTGCAGCGGAAGCTGGCGGAGCTCAAGAAGAAGAACGTGCGGTGGAAGGACCCGGTCCAGCGCTACAAGGGCCTCGGCGAGATGGACGCCGACCAGCTGGCCGAGACCACGATGGACCCGCGGCACCGGACGCTGCGCCGGCTGACGGTCGACGACGCGGAGGAGGCGGCCCAGGTGTTCGAGCTGCTGATGGGCTCCGAGGTCGCGCCGCGCAAGGATTTCATCGTCCAGGGCGCCTACGAGGTCGACGTCGAGGCACTGGATGCCTGAGCGGCTGCTCGCAGCCGGCGTCGGCCGCGCGAACAGGGCTCAGCTCGATCGGCGTTGTGCGTGCGCGACCCGACGGATCCGCAGCAGCATGGCAGCGGACGGGATCACCCGACCGTTGACGTAGGTCGAGAGCCGTGAGGGTGAGGTCCCGATCTGGGCGGCGAACTGTCGCTGGGTGAGTCCACTGATCGCGACCAGGCGCCGGATCTCGCGCGCGATGGCGTCGCGCTCGCGCTGCTCCTGACGGGTCCGGAAGACCTTCCGGCAGTCCTGCAGCAGCTCCGCTGTCACATCGTGCCCGGCGTCCTTGGCGAGCCGCACGACGTGCTCGCCGTAAGGTCCCCACGGGCTCTCGATGAGCGGCAGCAGCGCGGCCCTCCAGCGGCGGGCGTTGCCGTGCTGGATCAGGTCCATCAGCTGGTCGGTGCTCCGGATCGCCGGCGTCCGGGGCAGGTCCTCGGCGCCGGACAGCAGCAGCCAGAAGGTCTGGTGGTGGGTACGGGTGACGATCGCTGAAGCCTTGGTCGCCGACAGCCCCGTGCTCCTGAGCCGCTCGCGGAGCTGGCCGACGTCGGCGAGCAGGCGCACCGCGGCGGTGGTGATCGGTAGGTCGGGTCCGAGACCGAGCAGGTCGTCGAGCTCGCTCTGGATCGCAGCGGTCCGCTCGGGTCCGAGAGACCGGATCACGGAGTCGAGGGTGGCGATGTCCTCGGCCTCGCCGAACAGGACCAGGCCGACGAGGTTGCTCAGGACGGCGGCCCGGGTCGGGTCCTTCAACCAGGGGGGCGAAGCAGTGAGGGCAAGGAACGGTGTCCAGATGGCTCCGGCCTCCGCGCTCGCTGCTCGGTCGGACCGCGCCGCGAGCCTCGACTGCGCCTGGCTGATCCGATCGACGTCGTCTCGCGCAGGCATGGCCCTCCACGCCGCTTCCCCCTCGGCCGGTTGGAGCCCGACCAAGGCCCGTCCGTGCGGCGACGGACGACCTGGAAGCAGGCTACGGGTGGGAGGAGCGCTGTTTCAGGAGGCGGGCGGGCGAGGCTCTCATATCTGGCAACGATGTCGGACCCGGCACCAGGCGGCGGTCGATCAGACCTTTTGCGTGAGCAGCCCGGTGTCGACGTCGTAGAGGAAGCCGCCGATCGAGACCGTGTCAGGGATCAGTGGGTGGGACCTCACCTTCTGGACGTCCTCGGCGAGCGCCTGGGCCTGGTCCTCGATCACGTGGAAGGGTTGCCAGGAAGCGTCCTGGCCAGCGGACTCCGAGACGCGGGCACGCAGCTCGCTCTCGGTGCTGGTGGCGACGGCGCACCGGGTGTGGGGCACCACGATGATCCTGTCGACCTTCAGGAGGTGGACGCCGAGCACGAGCGCCTCGAGAGCCGCCTCGGTGACCCGGGCGCCGGGATTGCGGAAGATCTTCGCGTCGCCCGGCTCCAGACCGATCATGCGCAGCGGGTCGATCCGCGAGTCCATGCAGGTCACGATCGCGAGCCCGGCGTGCGCCACTCCGTCGAAACCGCCGAGGGCGAAGTCGACCGAGAAGTCACGGTTGGCGGCGAGGAGGTCGTCGAAGTTGCCCATGGAGCACAACTTATCCGCCGGTGCGGAGCACCTCCGCCGTGTCCAGACCCCGGGTCGGCGCCCGCTGGAACAGCGCAACCGCGAGTACGGCGGCCAGCACCGCTGCCGCGGCCGCGCCCGTGAAGACGGACTGCTCCTGCACGATCGCCAGCTCGACCAGACCGAGATCGGGATTCTTCTCGTGCTCTGCGTGGAGCTGGTGGAGACCCCAGGTGGTGAGCACGGAGATGCCGACGAGCATGCCGACCATCCGAGCGACCACCACCAGGGCGCTGGCGATGCCGTGGGTGTCGTCGGCGGTGGTCGACAGGATCGCTGCGTTGACCGGAGCCAGCGCCAGCCCGAAGCCGAGACCGCCCACGACCAGCGGGACGTTTGAGGCGAACCCGTCGAGGCTGGTGGCGTCCCACTGCGCCATCCAGAGGAATGCGCCTGCCGCCAGCAGCATGCCGACCGCCGTGATCACGCCGGCGGGCAACCGGCGGACGAGGTAACCCCCGACGACGGCACCGACCGGCAGCGCGACGAGGAACCGGAGCAGCACCAGGGCTGCGCCCAGCTGGGAGTCACGATGCGTGGTCGTGCGCGCGAAGAGGGGAATGTCCACGAGCGCGGCGATCAGCGCCCATCCGACCAGGAAGCTCACCAGCAGCGAGCCCCATGCGGGGACGGCGGCGAGCGCCGCTCGAGGGATGATCGGCGCATCGGCGCGGACCAGGTGCACGACGAACGCCGCCGCGGCGAGACCTGCGCCGAGGAGGAACCAGCCGCCTCTCGGGTTGAACACGGCCACCTCGGGGTCGGCGCTCGCGAACGCCAGCACGAGACCGCCGAGCGCCACGGCCAGCAGCGTCGCTCCGACCAGGTCGGCCTGCTGCGCCGACCGGAACCAGCCACGGACGTCGACGATCGGCCGGCGGGCGAAGACGCACCGGAGCACCAGGACCACGGCCGCGCCGATCGCGATGAGGCCGATCGGCGTCAGCCAGCGGCTCCCGCCGTCGACGTACGGGATGAAGAGCCGGCCCCAGGTCAGGTCGCGCTTCAGCCCGGCCGGTTGGACGAAGACGAGGAAACCCGCCACCAAGCACACCGCGGCCGCCAGCCAGCCCAGCAGGTCGGGACGTCCGCGATCACCGCTGGTGGTGTAGCCCGAGGAGCTGGATGAGGGCGACTCGGGACCGGAGGGCGTCTCGAGGGTGCCGCCCCGCCACAACACTCGAACCACCACGAGGAGCAGCACCCCGACGGCGAGGTTGATCGCGAAGATGGTGCGCCACGACCCGAAGGACAGGACCAACGCACCGAACAGCGGGCCGAGCACGCTCCCGATCTCCTGCACCCCTGAGACGATCCCGAGCGGCAGGCCGCGTCGCTCGATCGGGTAGAGCGCGGCCACCAGTGCCATCGTGGCCGGGACGAGCCCGCCGCCGCCGGCGCCCTGGAGGAACCTGCCGATCACCATGGTGACGAGGTCGTAGGAGATCGCCGTGACCAGCGACCCGGCGGCGAACACGGCCAGCGACGCCGCGAGCACCGGGACCTGCCCTCGGAGGTCGGCGATCCGCCCGATGAGCGGGAGCATCGCGACGTAGCCCAGCAGGAAGCCCGACACGATGGGCGCGGCCCGTTGCAGCTCGTCGACCGGGATGCTGACCGCTGCCATCATGTCCGGCAGCGCGAGCACCACGACGTAGGTGTCGATCGCGGCGAAGGCGACCGCGGCTGCGCAGAACCCGAGCAGCAGGCGGGACCGCCGGTCGAGAACCGCGCTCATCAGGGAGCCGTGATCTCCTGCTCGACGTCGTACTCCTGCACCTCGATCACGTAGGTGATCGGGTCCATGCCGGCGAAGAACTCGCCGGTGATCTCCGCCTCGGTGAGGTAGCCGTCGGCGTCGATCCGATAGGTGGCGTCGAAGTCGTCGCCCTCGGCACAGGGAAGGAGGTTGCGCACGGCATCGCCGGGCACCGTGCCGGTGAAAGGTGTCAGCGTCTCGTCGTTGTCCTCGCCGCCGAGCTCGCTCTCGCCCTCCTCGAGGTCCTCCGTCGAGGTCAGGATGGTGGAGACCCCCGTGTCCGGGTCGAGCAGCGCGCCGGGATCGGGGGCGCAGAACTCGTCGGGATCGAGGTCCTGCCAGCCGAGGACGGGAACCTCGACGTACAGGTCTCCGTCGACGGAGACGACGGCGATGTCACTCGCGGTGGCGCCCATCACCCGGCCTGCGACCTCGCCCTCGAAGGACGGTGGGTCGGCGATCAGCGTGCCCTCGGCCGAGGCCAGGAAGTCGCCGTCGTCGGGCTCGTCGTCGGTGCTGAGCTTGATCTCGACGCCGCTGGTCTCGTCGAGCTTGGCCTTGGCCGAGGCCATGACCTCCTCGGGGGTGACATCACCGTCGCCGTCGTCGTCGAGGTCCTTGTTGCTGGTGACCGGGTCGTCGCCGCCGGAGCAGCCGGCGATCGAGACCACGGTCAGGCCGCCCACCAGGGCGGCCCCGGCAAGTCGGCGGATCGGAAGCGCGAGCATCATGGCGTCACCCTGACACAGCCGCCCTGAGGGCTGCGGCAAGCGGACCTGCGCAGGCGGCCAGGGCCTGACTGCCCGGGAGCCCTGATCCGTCACGCCGCCCCGTCGCAGGAGGCAGGTCGACCGGAGCGCCGCTGGCAGCCGCGCCCCGCACCGGGGCGGGGCCGGCCCAGGCGAAGATGAGGGCGTCCTCGCCCTTGAGGAAGCGGTGGCAGCGGACGCCGCCGGTGGCTCGGCCCTTGGGTGGATACTCCGCGAAGTCGGTCACCTTCACCGCGCCGGGCTCGGTCCCGGGGAGCGCGGTCGAGGACCCGGAAGCGGTGACCAGCACCGCCCCGTCGTCGTACGACGACAGGTCGAGCGCGCCGAACCAGACCACCCGCTCTCCCGTGGTCACCCGGACGCCTGCCATGCCGCCACCCGAGCGGCCCTGGGGGCGCACACCCGACGCGGGGTAGTGGAGCAGCTGGGCGTCGGAGGTCACGAAGCAGAGCTCCTCGTCGCCGGTGCGAAGCTCGACCGCGCCGACGACCTCGTCGTCCTCGGCGAGGCGGATGACGTCCCATTCTTCCCTGCCGAGCACCTCGGGATTGACCCGCTTGACCACGCCCTGGCGGGTCCCGAGGGCGAGTCCCGGCCCGGCGGTGGCCAGCGTGCACAGGGCGAGTGCTCGCTCGCCGATGTCGAGCGACAGCAGCTCGGACAACGGGACCCCGCCCTGGAGGTTGGACTCGTTGGCCGACGGAGGGATGGCCGGCAGGTCCAGCACGCCGAGGCGCCGCAGACGTCCGGTCGAGGTGAGGACGCCGATCTCGCCGCGCGCAGTCGTACGGACTGCGGAGACCACCACGTCGTGGTTGGCCCGCGCACCGCCCGCGCCGACCGGCTCTTCGCTGCTCGTGCGGGCGAGGAGCCCGGTGGAGGAGAGCAGGGCGAAGCAAGGGTCGTCGGACACCTCGAGGGGCGCGGCGGCCGCGGTCACCGCGCCGGTGCCGGCCGACTCGAGCAGGACGGTACGACGCGGGGTGCCGAACGTCTTGGCGACCTCTCCCAGCTCGTCGCTGACCACCCGCTTGAGGAGGTCCTCGTCCGCGAGGATCGCCTCGAGCTCCTCGATCTCGCGACGGAGCGTCTCCTGCTCCTTCTCCAGCTCGATCCGGGAGAACCGGGTGAGCCGGCGCAGCTGCATCTCGAGGATGTAGTCGGCCTGCGCCTGCGACAGGTCGAAGACCGAGATCAGCCGCTCCTTCGCGGCAGCCGAGTCGTCGCTGGTGCGGATCACCTGGATGACCTCGTCGATGTCGAGCAGGGCGATCATCAGACCGTCGACGAGGTGCAGCCGCTCGGCCTTCTTGTTGCGACGGAACTCGGAGCGACGGCGTACGACGTCGTAGCGGTGGTCGAGGAAGACCGTCAGCATCTCCTTGAGGCCCAGCGTGCGCGGCTGGCCGTCGACCAGGGCGACGTTGTTGATGCCGAACGTGTCCTCCATCGGCGTCTGCTTGTAGAGCTGCTCGAGCAACGCCTCCGGCACGAAACCGTTCTTGACCTCGATCACGAGCCTCAGCCCGTGCGAACGGTCGGTGAGGTCCTTCAGGTCGGCGATGCCCTGCAGCTTCTTGCCCTGGACGAGGACCTTGATCCGCTCCACGACCTTCTCGGTGCCGACGCCGTAGGGGAGCTCGGTGACGACGATGCCCTTGCGGCGGCCGATGGTCTCGACCCGTGCGGTGGCCCGCATCCGGAACGTGCCGCGGCCGGTCTCGTAGGCGTCGCGGATGCCGTCGAGCCCCACGATCTTGCCGCCGGTCGGCAGGTCGGGGCCGGGGATGAAGCGCATCAGGCCGTCGACGTCGGTGCCGGGGTGCTTGATCAGGTGGCGCAGTGCTTGGACGACCTCGACCAGGTTGTGCGGCGCCATGTTGGTGGCCATGCCGACCGCGATGCCGCTCGCGCCGTTGACGACGAGGTTGGGGATCGCCGACGGGAGGACCGACGGCTCCATCTCGCGGCTGTCGTAGTTGGGCCGGAAGTCGACGGTGTCCTCGTCGATCGACTCGGTCATCACGGCTGCGGGCGGCGCCATCCGGCACTCGGTGTAACGCATCGCGGCCGGCGGGTCGTCGCCGCCTGGGGAGCCGAAGTTGCCGTGCCCGTCGACCATCGGCAGCCGCATCGCCCAGGGCTGGACGATCCGGACCAGGGCGTCGTAGATCGCGCCGTCACCGTGGGGGTGCAGTCGACCCATCACCTCGCCGACGACGCGTGCGCACTTGACATGGCCGCGGTCGGGACGGATGCCCATGTCGTTGAGCGTGTAGAGGATCCGCCGCTGCACCGGCTTGAGCCCGTCGCGCGCGTCCGGGAGGGCCCGGGAGTAGATCACGGAGTAGGCGTACTCCAGGAACGACGACTGCATCTCGTCGCGGATGTCGGTGTCGAGGATGTGCTCCTCGAAGTCTTCCGGTAGGTCCTGCTTCGTCGTACGCCGTGCCATGCCGCCCATTCTCCCCGCCCCCTCTGACACTCCTCGGCAGGGCTCGCCGACCTGACCCGACGGGTACCTGCCGGATGCCGCCACACCGCTGTCGAGGAGGTCGCTCTGGCGACACCGCTGGTCGAGGAGGTCGCCCTGCTGGCGAGAGTGCTCTGCGTCTCGAGACCTCCGTGACCACCGCTGGTCGAGCAGGTCGCTCGGCGACCACCGCTGGTCGAGGAGGTCGCTCTGGCGACCGTCTCGAGACCTCACCGCCTGGTCGAGGAGGTCGCCCTGGCGGTCGAGGAGGTCGCTCTGGCGACCGCCGGACTCCGAGCGAGGACGGTGGGCTCGACGCGCTGACTCGCACGGCTCACGGGTGTCCGACAGGGGTCTCGAGACGGTCGCAGAGCGACCTCCTCGACCGCCGGGGGGTGCGCGGGGTCTCGAGACGGTCGCAGAGCGACCTCCTCGACCGCCGGGGTGCGTCGCGGGGTCTCGAGACGGTCGCAGAGCGACCTCCTCGACCGCCGGGGTGCGCGGGTCTCGAGACGGTCGCAGAGCGACCTCCTCGACCGCCGGGACCTCCTCGACCGCCGTCCAGGTCCTTTCGTCCGATCAGGCCGTCCGGCGCGGTACGTCGGCGAGCTCGAGCTCAGGCAGCTGCCAGAAGAGGCGGTGGTCGACCCACTGCTGGAGGTACCCGACGCCGTGGTGTGACCGGATCCGCGGGCGTCGCCGAGCATCCGGGACGCCAGGGTCACGTGGGTGGACTTCCACCGGCGGTGACTCTCCTCGAGCGCCCTCAGGAGCGCGGCGACTGTGGCCAGCTCTGCCGGGTGTCGGTCCGTCGCGCACGCATCGCGGTAGGCGTCGGTGATGGTGTCCTGGCCGCCGTTGACCTCCGCCTGGACCGCGGGCACGGAGTCGAAGGACTCCGACCGGAGGCGCGCCGTCGGGCGGCAGCCCGCACAGCCCCTCGAACCGCTTGTACTGCTCGCTCTGGATCGCGCTGGCCCCGTCGGTGAACTCGCGGAAGGTGTGGAACGCCTCGTAGCGCATCGTCGCGACCAGACGGAACAGCGAGGCGTTGCGGTCCATGAAGGAGACGACCTCCTCCAGGCGGGAGGTCGCCGTGCCGAAGTCGGCGGCGCGGATCGCGGCGGTGGCGTCCCGCAGCCGCCAGTTCATGCCGGCGAACGACATCTCGTGCGCCTGCAGGACGCGCATGAAGAAGTACTCGTCGTGGACGGTGGACACCGGTTGGACAGTGAGCTCGAGCCACTCGCCGGAGATCGCGAAGGACGGCGAGGGCATCTGCAGCAGGAGAGCGGGAAGATCCGTCTCCGGTTCGCGGGCGATCGCGGCCAGCAGCTCCTCCGGCTCCGTGCCGACCAGGTGCGACGTCATGAACCTCAAGGAGTGACGCAGCCGGATCCGCAGCGTGCGGGGCTCCGGACGGCCCACGGGTGACACCGTCGTACCTCGATGAGCCGCGCACAGCTCGTAGCGGACGATGTCGGCGGCGAGCAGGGCAGCAAGCGCGTACGGCAACAGGTCGTGCTCTGCCTGGAGGACCTCGATCAGGGGCAGCGACAGGTAGGTGCGGTTCCAGAAGTGGCCGTCGTGCTTGTCGAGGATGCAGGTGAGAAAGGCATCCAGGCGAGGGTCCCGCCCGGCGTACCTCTCCCTGATCGCGGCGAGCCGTTCCAACTGGTCCGTCGCCAGGAAGTGCTTCCCGACCCATCGGACCTCGTGCGTGACGAGGCGGGCGAGGACCAGCCCGTCCCGTTCGCGCACCGGCACCGACGGATCAAGCCAGCGGTCGAGCTCGCGGGACAGTGACGCGGCGGCCACCTCCTGCGCCAGCTCGAGCGCGCAGCTGCCGTCGACCGCCGCCCGGACCGCATGCTCGGCCGACCCAGTCTGGACGCTCATGTCCTTCCATCCTGATCAATCGGTGCAGCTCCGCGCCATGCGGACCTGCTCCGTCAACAGTGACCCCGATTGTGCGGGGCTGTCCAGGAAAAGGACGAGTGACCCGGACTGCCGCCTGATCACGCCGGTGCTGTCATGGCCCATCGGATGGTGCCGGTGACGACGGTGCCGAGAGTGCGGCTGACGGTGCGCCCGGAGAGCGGTTCCCACGGCAGTCCCAGCGCTCGTCTGCTCCAGCCCGGCATCAGGCCGACCGCGGCGACGGTGAGCGCTGCGTACGGACCTCGAGCGAAGACAGGGAGCGGCGGATGGAGGATGAGGTAGCGGGCCGCTTCCCGTGCCTCGCTCGTCGCCCTCAGCTCGGGCCGGTACGCCGCGAGCCGCTCCCGCAGCTCCGCCTCGGTCGTCGGCGGGTCGACGACCCCGAGCCGCCGGGCGACCTCTGCGGTCTGGGCGACGTACTCGTCGATCTCCGCGTCGTCCAGGGGCCGCCGACCGTAGGCCTGGTGCGCGCGGAGGAAGCTGTCGATCTCGGCCACGTGCACCCAGCCGAGCAGGTGCGGGTCCGAGGCGCGGTACGGCGTTCCGTCCGGCATCGTCCCGGTGACGCGTTCGTGGATCTGCCGGACCGCCGCCACCGCGGCCTGCGCGTCCTCGGCATGGCCGAACGTGGTCATGGCGAGGAAGGTGCTGGTCCGGGCGAGCCGTCCCCACATGTCGCCGCGGTAGCCGCTGTGCTCCGCGACGGCGCGCATGGCTGCCGGGTGCAGGGACTGCAGCAGGAGCGCGCGCAAGCCCCCGACGAACATCGAGGCATCGCCGTGCACCCGTGTGATCGGACTGTCCGGAGCGAACCAGCGCGGCCCCGGTCGGTTGTGGATCCGGTC
Source organism: uncultured Actinomycetota bacterium (assembly GCA_963724275.1). GTDB lineage: Bacteria > Actinomycetota > Actinomycetes > Propionibacteriales > Nocardioidaceae > Nocardioides. The sequence continues at coordinate 93,425 of CAVRUB010000012.1, forward strand.
CCGGGCACGGGGTCCGTCAGGACCGGCGACCCGCGCGAACAGTTCCGCGCCGACCCTTTCCCGCACCCCGTCGAGGACCATGCGTCGAGCGTACGAGGTGGTGCGATAACCGGATGTTTTGTAACGCCAGGGGGAATTGTGGTGGGTGTGAGCAAGCGACTTGCGGACTGGCCCTCGGTGACGGACGGGTTTCTCGACATGGGTGGGCGGCAGGCCCGGATCCTGAGCGCCCCCGGCAGTCGGACTACTGGTTCCAGTCCCCAGCTCCTCGTGCACGGCCTCGGCGGCTCCTCGGTCACGTGGGTGGAGGTGATGGAGGGTCTGTCCGAGCACGGTCCCGTGGTTGCCGTCGACCTGCCCGGCTTCGGACGGACACCCATCACCGACGACGACCCGCTCACCATCGAGGGCTACGTCGCGTTCGTCCTCGACGTCGCCAACGCCTTGGGCTGGGAGCGGTTCACGCTGCACGGCAACTCGATGGGCGGCCTGATCGGGACCCTCCTCGCCGCCGATCACCCGGACCGGGTCGACCGGCTCGTCCTGGTGTCACCGGCGCTGCCTCCTCGATCACCCCTCGGCCTGCTGAGGCCGAGTCGCGCGACGATCAACGGGATGCTGCCGGTCGCGGTCTCCTCGCTCACCGCTCTCGCCCTGGGCGCCGTGGGCCTCGCCGGACCCGGGCTCGACGCGCGCCGCAACCGGGCCATGCTCAAGCTGATCTATCCCGATCCGGACGGGGTCGACCGGGCAGTGCTCGACCTGATGGCGGCCGACTTCGCGGAGGATGTCGAGGGCGTGGACCGTCGCCGCGCTCTGCTGGCAGCGACCAGGTCGATCTCGTCGCTGTGGGCCGACCCACGGCAGGTCTGGCGGGCCGTCCAACGCGTGGTCTCGCCGACCATGCTGGTGGGGGGCACCCACGACGCGTTGGTGCCGGCGAAGGTGCTGCGCGAGGTCCTCGCCGCACGTCCCGATTGGGAGGGCCGGGTCCTCGATGACCGCCGGCACGCCCTGATGCTCGAGGATCCCGCGGCCTACGTCGACATGGTCGACAACTGGCACGTCGGCGCGGCGGCCGCGTAGGTCGCCCGCCGATCACTTCCGGCCCGTGGCCGGGTGCTGCACCTGAGGTAGCGAGTTCACCCTCGACCACTAGCCTCGTCGTGTGACCGAGTCCGGGACACCCACCGAGGAGATCGGGCCGCCGCCCAGCCACTGGGAGGCCGACGTGCTGCTGCGCGACGGCCGTACGGCGCACATCCGCCCGATCCGGTCCGACGACGAGCAGCTGATGGTCGAGTTCTACGCCCGCGTCTCGGACGAGTCGAAGTACTACCGCTTCTTCTCGCCGATGCCGAAGCTGTCCGAGCGTGACGTACGCCGGTTCACGCACGTCGACCACCGCGACCGGGTCGCACTGGTGATGCTGCTCGGGGGTCAGATGATCGCGGTCGGCCGCTACGACGTCGTCCGGCCCACGGAGGCCGAGGTCGCCTTCCTGGTCGAGGACCAGCACCAGGGGCGCGGGATCGGGCAGCTGCTGCTCGAGCACCTCGCCCAGGCCGGCCGGGAACGCGGCGTCGAGCGTTTCGTCGCCGAGGTGCTGCCCGACAACAACCGGATGATCCAGACGTTCCGCGACGCGGGGTACCGGGTGGCGAGCGGGTACGCCGACGGCGTGATCACCCTCGAGTTCCCCATCGACCCGACCGACACGGCCATCGGGGTGATGCACAACCGCGAGCACGTCGCCGAGTCGGCGTCGATCCACCGCTTCTTCCACCCGGAGTCGGTCGCGATCATCGGCGCCAGCCGGCGGCAGGACACCATCGGCCAGCTGCTCGTGCGCAACCTGGTGACCGCGGACTTCACCGGACGGGTCTACGTGGTGAACCCGTCGGCGACGGCGGTCAGCGGGATGCCGGCGTACAAGTCGGTCAACGAGATCCCCGACGCCGTCGATGTGGCGATCGTCGCCGTCCCCGCCGAGGCCGTGACCGACGTCGTGCTCGACTGTGCCGCCAAGGGGGTGCACGGCCTGATCGTGATCTCCTCCGGGTTCGCCGAGACCGGTGACGAGGGTCGGCGAAGGCAGCGACACCTGGTCGGGCTGTCCCGGTCCTACGGCCTCCGCCTGATCGGGCCCAACTGCCTCGGCGTGATCAACACCGACCCCGGCGTCTCGGTGAACGCCTCGCTCTCGTCGGTGATGCCGGCGCGGGGTCGCGCCGGCTTCTTCTGCCAGTCCGGCGCCCTCGGCTCGGCGATCCTCGAGAAGGTCAAGAACCGCGGCCTCGGCATCTCGACGTTCGTCAGTGCTGGAAACCGGGCCGATGTCTCCGGCAACGACCTGCTCCAGTACTGGGAGGAGGACGAGGCGACCGAGGTCGTGATGATGTACCTCGAGTCGATCGGCAACCCGCGCAAGTTCTCCCGCATCGCGCGCCGGGTCTCGTTGCGCAAGCCGATCGTGGCGGTCCGGTCCGGGCGCACCACCCAGGGTGTCCCGATGGGCCACACCGTGCGCCAGATCTCGGCGCCGCAGGCGGCGGTCGATGCGATGTTCCGCCAGGCAGGGATCATCCAGGTGGACACCCTCGACGACATGTTCGACGTCGCACAGCTGCTCGCCCACCAGCCGCTGCCGCGCGGGCGCCGGGTCGCGATCGTCGGCAACTCCGACGCGCTCGGCCTGCTGGCGGCAGATGCGGCCTCGGGAGTCGGCCTGATCGTGAACCGTTCGGTCGCGCTCGGCTCCGACGCGACGGCGGAGGACTTCGAGGACGCGCTCGACGAGGCGATCGACGACCCTGACATCGACTCGGTGATCGCGGTCTACATCCCACCGCTCAACGTCTCCGGCGACGAGGTCGCCAACGTGCTCGCTGCGGTGGGGGAGCAGTCCGACAAGCCGCTCGTGTCGTCGTTCCTCGGTGCCGAGGGCATCCCCGAGCTGCTCCGGGTGCCCGACGTCGCCGGTTCGACAGCCGGCAGGGGATCGGTGCCGTCGTACCCGGCTGTGGAGGCCGCGGTGCGCGCGCTCGCGCTGGTGGTCGAGTACGCCGTCTGGTTGCGGGCCCCGGACAGCCCGCCCGCCGACCCGGGGGACGTGCGGCCGGCGGTTGCGCGGCAGTTCGTGCGGGGAGTGCTCCTGGACCGGCCGGAGGAGGTGCAGCTCGACCGGGAGCAGGTGACCGAGCTCCTGGCCGCCGTACGACATCGACCTGTGGCCGGCCGTCCCGGTCGGTTCCCTCAAGGAGGCGAACGCCGCGGCGAGACGCCTCGGGTGGAACGTGGTGCTCAAGGCCACCCGGGAGTCGGTCCGCGAGCGTCCCGACCCTCAGCACGTCTGGCGCAACATCGACAGCACCGCTGAGATGAAGGAGGCCTGGAGCACCCTCAACGGACTGGTCCCCGAGCCTGCTGACGGGGCTTTCGTGGTGCAGAAGAACGCACCGACCGGCGTGCCGATCTCGATCCGGTCGTTCGAGGACCCGCTGTTCGGACCCGTCGTCTCCTTCGGCATCTCCGGGCCGATCGTCGAGCTGCTCGGCGACTGGGCCTACCGGATCCCGCCGCTCCGCGAGCACGACGTCGCAGCGATGGTGCGGGAGGTCAAGAGCTCGCCGCTGCTCTTCGGCTACCGCGGTGCCGAGCCGGTCGACGTCGAGGCGATCGAGAGGCTGGTCACCAAGGTCGCCCACCTCCAGAACGACCTGCCCGAGGTGAGCGCGCTCGAGCTGTCGCTCGCGCTCGCCGGCGTGGACGGGGCGGTGGTGCTGACGGCGTCCGTCCGGCTGGCGGCGGTGCGCGACCCCCGCCCCGACTCGCTCGTGCGACGGCTGCCCGACGCCACCGTCACCCTGCCCGGGTGATCTACCGCGACCGTGACAGGATGCGACCATGCCTGACGTCCGTTCCCGTACCTCCGAAGACCGGGATCGTGCGCCCGAGCTCCGCGAAGCTCTCGACCGCACCGGCTACTACCCGGAGGTGGTGGCGGACGCCGTGGCCGAGGCCGTCGGCGGCGAGCACGTCGTGTCGTTCTACGTGCACCACGAGCCGACGTTCGAGCGTGACGAGGTCCGCCGCCACCAGAGCGTGATCGTGCTGACGCCGAGCCGACTGATCCTCGCCCACACCGACGAGCACACCGGCGACGACCTGCTGCCGGAGCCCTACACCTCGACCTCGACCGAGGCGGTCAACCTCAGCGCGGTGTCGTCGGTGGTGGTGACCCGGATGACGACCAACCCGACCGCGGGCCCGCAACCGCCGGTCGAGGCGGTGCTGACCATCGGGTGGGGTGCCGTCCATCGCGTCGACCTCGAGCCGGCCGGGTGCAGCGACCCGCAGTGCGAGGCCGACCACGGCTACACAGGCAGCATGTCCTCGGACGACTTCTCGCTGCGAGTCTCGGCTGCCGCGGACGGCTCTGATGCCGTCGGCGGGCTGCTGTCCTTCGCCGCGTCGCTCTCAGCTCGTACCCGCGGGTGAACGAGCACCGGCCGATGGACGGCTTCTGCGAGCCCGCGTACGGCGACCGCTCGCTCGGGGACGTGGTCCCCGCGGTGGCTGCGGCGATCGGCCATCCCCTCGGCGTGGCCCCGCGTGGGCTGGACCTGCCGGCCGCGGCGTCGTACGTCGTCTTCCTGATCGACGGGCTCGGCGCCAACCTGTTGCAGCGGCATGCGGACGCGGCGCCGTACCTCTCCTCGCTGCTGCCGGCCTCGACGGTCGGCACCGCCGGCGTGCCGTCCACGACCTCGACCAGCCTGACCTCGCTCGGCACCGGGATGGTGCCTGGCGGCCACGGGCTCGTGGGATTCACGACCCGGGTGCCCGGCACCGACGACCTCCTCAACGCGCTTCTCTGGGACGCCGACGTCGACCCGATCGAGTGGCAGCCGCACCCCACGGCGTTCTCCCGGTTGCAGGCGTCCGGCGTGCGGGTGAGCGTGGTCAACAAGCGGGAGTTCAACGGCAGCGGGCTCACGGTGGCCGCCCACCGCGGGGCGGACTACGTGGGGGTCGACCGCGTCGGTGAGCGGATCGCGGCCGTGGTCGCGGCCTCCGCCGACCGTCCGTCGCTGACCTACGTCTACGACGGCGACCTCGACTGGACCGGCCACCGCTGGGGCGTCGACTCCAGTCACTGGCTGCAGCAGCTGGCGATGATCGACCACGAGGCCGAGCAGCTCCGCGAAGCGCTGCCGGCCGACAGGCGGTTGCTCGTCGTCGCCGATCACGGCATGGTCGACGTGCCCGCGGACGACCGGATCGACGTCGCCGACGACGCCGGGCTGAGCGCGGGCATCTCGCTGGTCGGCGGCGAGGCGCGGTTCCGACACCTCTACTGCGTCGGCGGCGCAGTACCCGACGTGCTGGCGACCTGGCGAGCGACCCTGGGTGACAGCGCCGAGGTCCTGACCCGTGCCGAAGCGATCGGCTGTGGCTGGTTCGGTCCGGTCGACCCGGCGGTGCTGCCCCGGATCGGTGACGTCGTCGTGGCGTGCCGCGGCACCTCTGCAGTCCTGTCCACCGACGGGTTCCCCTACGAGACCAGGCTGATCGGCATGCACGGCTCGCTCACCGACGACGAGATGCTGATCCCGCTGCTCGTCGACTGATCACCGACCACCGCACCGCTCCGGCGGTCTGGCACCATTCACCGCGTGGCGGAGCTGACCTTCTGGACGGGCACGATGGACGCGGGGAAGTCGACGCTCGCGCTGCAGACCAACCACAACCATGCCGCCCGGGGCCGGGTGGGACGCCTCTACACGTCCCACGACCGGGCCGGAGCAGCGACGGTCTCCTCGCGGCTCGGACTCACCGCCGAGGCGCACGAGGTCACACCCGACCTCGACTTCTGGCGGACGACCGTCGACTCGCTCACCGCGGGAGCGCGGATCGACTACTTCGTCTGTGACGAGGCGCAGTTCTACACCCGGGACCAGATCGACCAGCTGGCCAAGATCGTCGACGAGCTGCAGATCGACGTGTTCTGCTTCGGGATCCTCACCGACTTCCGCACCAAGCTCTTCGAGGGCTCGGCCCGACTGGTCGAGCTCGCCGACCGCACCGAGGTGCTGCAGGTGGAGGCGTTGTGCTGGTGCGGCAAGCGCGCGACCCACAACGCGCGCACCGAGGACGGCTCGATGATCACCGAGGGCGAGGTGATCGTCGTCGGTGACGTCGACGCGCCGGCCGACGAGCCGACCGTCGTCTCCTACGAGGTCCTGTGCCGCCAGCACCACCGGCGCGGCCTGACCGCGGCCCGCGCCCGGGCGGTGTCCCTGGCGCCTGATCCCTTGCCGTTCGGCTGACGGCTGACCCACGCCTGCGCAAGGTCTCGGTCGCAATCGTCCTCAGTGCCGACCTAGGGTTGCCGCATGCATCCCATGCTGCTGCCCAGCGACCTGCCCTACCAGCTGCCCCGCTTCGCGGACTTCACCGACGACGACTTCGCCCCAGCACTCGACGAGGGGATGGCTGACCAGCTCGCGGCGGTCGCCTCGATCACCGCGAACCCCGAGCCGGCGACCTTCGACAACACCCTGGTGCCGCTCGAGCAGAGCGGTGAGGGGCTGGCCCGGGTGCTGCGCATCTTCTCCAACAAGGCCAGCGCGGACACCAACGAACAGATCGACGAGCTGCGTGCGTCGTACGCCCCGAAGCTGGCGGCCCACTCCGACGCCATCGCGCTCGACCCCGAGCTCTACCGGCGGCTTCTCACCGTGCACGAGCAGCGCGACGCCCTCGACCCCGAGGCGCGCTACCTGGTGGAGCGCTACGTCGTCGAGTTCACCCTCGCCGGTGCGGCGCTGGGGGAGGACGACAAGGTTCGGCTGCGCAAGCTCAACGAGCAGATCTCGGCGCAGGAGACCGCCTTCGAGATCACCCTCCAGGCCGACACCAACGACCTCGCGGTCGTCATCGACGACGAGGCCGACCTCGCCGGCCTGACGCCAGGGGAGGTCTCCGCCGCAGCCGCGGCGGCGGCGTCGCGCGGCCTCGACGGCAAGTGGCTGCTCACGCTGGTGCTCCCGACCGCACATCCGCACCTGGCGGCGCTGACCGACCGTGACGTGCGGCGCCGGTTGTCGGAGGCCCAGCGGGCACGGGGGAGTCGCGGAGGCGCGCACGACACCCGGCAGATCGCGCTCGACGTCCTGCGACTGCGCGCGGAGCGGGCGCAGCTGCTCGGCTTCGCCAACCACGCGGAACTGGTCACCAAGGACAACACCGCCGGGTCGCCGACGGCCGTCCGCGAGATGCTCAGCCGGCTGGCACCGCCGGCCGCCGGCAACGCACGACGCGAGCAGGCGGCCCTGTCCGCCCAGGCCGGGTTCCCGGTCGAGGCGCACGACTGGCCCTACTACGCCGAGCAGGTGCGGTCGGCCGAGTACGACGTCGACCTGGCCGCACTTCGTCCTTGGTTCGAGGCGGAGCGGGTCCTCGCGGACGGCGTCTTCTTCGCTGCCAACCGGCTCTACGGACTGACTTTCGCCGAGCGGACGGACCTGGCCGGCTACCACCCCGACGTCCGCGTGTTCGAGGTGAAGGACGAGAAGGACGGCAGCCCGATCGGTCTCTACCTGCTCGATCTCTACACCCGCGACTCCAAGCGCGGCGGCGCGTGGATGAGCAGCTTCGTCAGCCAGTCGGAGCTGCTCGACACCGACACCGCCGTCGTGTTCAACAACCTCAACGTGCCCAAGCCGGCACCGGGAGAGGCGACGCTGCTGACCTACGACGAGACGCGGACCCTGTTCCACGAGTTCGGCCATGCGCTGCACGGTCTGCTCGCGCGCGCGACGTACCCGCGGTTCGCCGGGACCGCCGTCTTCCGCGACTTCGTCGAGTACCCCTCGCAGGTCAACGAGATGTGGATGCTGTGGCCCGAGGTCCTCGCCAACTACGCGGTCCACCACGAGACCGGCGAGCCGATCCCGGCCGAGGTGATCGAGCGGATCGAGGCGTCGGCCACGTTCAACGAGGGCTTCGGGACCAGCGAGTACCTCGCCGCCTCACTGCTCGACCTCGCTTGGCACGAGCTTGGCCCGGACCAGGTCCCGACGTCTCCCGACGAGGTGCTCCGGTTCGAAGCGGAGGCGCTGGCGGAGGTGGGTCTCGACAATCCCGCGGTGCCGCCGCGCTACTCGACGCCTTACTTCGCGCACAGCATGAGCTCGGGCTACGCGTCGGCGTACTACTCCTACATCTGGAGCGAGGTGCTGGACGCCGATACCGTCGCCTGGTTCAAGGACAACGGCGGACTCACCCGCGAGAACGGCGACCTCTACCGCAAGCACGTCATCGGGATCGGCGGCACCAAGGACCCGCTGGCGTCGTACGTCGAGTGGCGCGGCCGTCCCGCCCCGATCGAGCCGCTGCTGGAGCGGCGGGGTCTGGCCTGACCGTCGGGTCGGGTGGGTGAGAGTGATCGGTAGGTCACTCTCACCCACCCGACTCGTCCGTGAGAGGGGCGATGCCCGAGCGTCACCGCACCGGTCGGACGCGCAGGATCTTGTCGTTGCCGCCGCCGTTCGACGTCGTGACGAGCAGCGAGCCCCGATAGGCCGTCACGCCGCGGAGGCGACCGAAGTCGCGAAGCCGCTGCCGGCGCCCGGGTCCACCGCAGGTCTCCGCGCTCGTCGAGCTTGACGAACATCAGCCGCGAACCGGCAAGGCACCCCACGGCGAGGGTGCCGCCGAACGAGCCCCAACCGCGACCGCTGACGAAGGCGGCGCCGGAGGTGGCGATGGTCGGGTTGCCGGAACGCCACTTCGCGTTCCACTGCCGACCCGGCAGGGAGTGGTCGGTCATGGGTACGGACTCGTTGTAGCCGGGCACCGGGTTCCAGCCGAAGTTCCGGCCGCGACCCAGCTTGTTGACCTCGTCGTCGCGGAAGGTGCCGTGCTCCACCGACCACAGGCTGCCGTCCCGACGCTGGGCCAGGCCCTGCACGTTGCGGTGTCCGTAGGTGTAGACGTAGCGCTTCTTCCTGTTGTCCACGCCGACCCATGGGTTCGTGGGCCACGGTCGGCCGGTCCCGGGGTCGAGACGCAGGGTCTTGCCGCCGAAGGAGCGGAGGTTCTGCGGGTTCCTGCCGACGGCGGCGTCACCGGTGCCGACGACGAGCGCGCCGTTGCGCGCGATCAACAGGCGGCAGCCGCCGTGCCGGCCCGAGGTGGTCGGCAGGCCCTTGATCAGCACGTCGGGACGACCGACCGCGGCGAGTCGGGCATCCAGCCTCCACGCGAGCACCCGGATGTCGTGCTTGCCGTCGGGCAGCTTCCAGCCCTGGCAGGTGTAGATGCGCCGGTTCTCCGCGAAGCTGCGATCGACAGCGAGACCCATCAGCCCGGTCTCGCCGGACACCCACACCCTCCGGCTCGGGAAGCCGACCCGGCGCCGGTCGCCGTCGGCCTTGATCAGCGTGAGGGTGGCCCGGTCGCGCTGGGTGAAGAGCAGCCTGCCGTTGCCGACACTGCGCACGTCCCAGGGGGTGTCGAGGTTGTTGGCGACCGTGGTCACCCGCAACCTGGGTGCCGCACGGCGCGACGTGTCGTCGTACTCGAGGCTCGGGTGCTGCTCGGCGCGAGCGACGGCCCCAGAGGCCAGGTACGTCGCGCTCGCAGCGGTAGGCACGAGCGGGACGAGGAGGGCGAGGGCGGCAAGGACGGCACCGAGTTTGCGCATGCCGCCACGTTACCCATCCGGCTCGGTCAGAACGTGTGCTCGGCCCCGGGGAAGTCGCCGGTCTTGACGTCGGCGTCGTAGGCCCGGGCAGCATCGAGCAGGACGGACCGGAGGTCGGCGTACTGCTTCACGAACCGCGGCATCCGACCGGCACGCAGGCCGAACGCGTCCTGCCACACCAGCACCTGGCCGTCGCACTCCTTGCCGGCGCCGATGCCGATCGTCGGGATCTGCAGCTTCCGGGTCACCTGGGCGGCGACGTCACCCGGCACCATCTCCATGACGACGGCGAACGCGCCGGCCTCCTGGACCGCCTCGGCGTCGCGCAGCACCCGCTCCGCAGTGTCACCCCGGCCCTGCACCCGGTAGCCCCCGAGCGCGTGCTCGGACTGGGGGGTGAACCCGATGTGTGCCATCACCGGGATGCCGCCGCGCGTCATCCGCTCGATCTGCGGCACCATCTCGACGCCGCCCTCGAGCTTCACGCAGTGCGCGCGACCCTCCTTCATGAACCGGACGGCGGTGAGGTAGCCCTGCTCCGGCGACGCCTGGTAGGAGCCGAACGGGAGGTCGCCGACGACCATCGCCCGCTGGACCGAGCTGCTCACGGCGCGGGTCAGCGGGATCAGCTCGTCGACAGTGACCGGCAACGACGTGGCGTTGCCCAGGACGTTGTTGGAGGCGCTGTCGCCGACCAGCAGGATCTCGATGCCCGCCTCGTCGAAGACCTGGGCCGTGAGCATGTCGTAGGACGTCAACATCGAGAAGCGCTCCCCGCGCTCCTTCATCTCCCGCAGGTGATGTGTCCGGATCCGCTTGATCGTCGGTCCGTACGGCGCAGCTTCCTCGCTCATGATCGAGCTCCGTCTCCTCGTGACTCGCGGCCCGTGACCGGGTCCACGTTCCTGGATGGACAACCACGAGGCTAGCCCCGGAACAGCCGGGTCCGCGCTGTGTGCTGCGTCACCCGACGGCTGCTGCGTCCGCCGCCGCCTCGCAGGTCAGCCACGACGATCCGGCGCATCCCGAGCATCGCCCGGGTCGCGGCCTGTGCCCTCGCCGGGTCGGGGTCGGACACCAGCTCGTAGAGGCGGGTCGGGACGATCTGCCACGACAGCCCGAACCGGTCCCGGAGCCAGCCGCACACGGACGCTTCACCGCCGTCGACCAGGGCATCCCAGTAGTAGTCGACCTCGGACTGGTCGTGGCAGGTCACGGAGAACGAGACCGCCTCGCTGAAGCGGAACTCTGCCGGTCCGCCGTTGATCCCCCGGAAGGTCAGCCCGTTGAGGGTGAACTCGCCGGCCATCACCTTGCCAGGCTCTCCGGGCCCGGCGGCGTTGTAGCGGGTCAGGTGGCCGATCGAGGAGTTCGGGAAGATGCCGGTGTAGAACCGCGCCGCTTCCTCGAGGTCGTCGTCGAACCACAGGCACGGCGAGATGGTGGACGTGATCGTCATGCGCGTGCAGACCGAGCAACGGCGTCGTACTCATCGCGACGACGCCGATCCCTAGACTCCACCCGTGGACTTCTACTCGGCCTACGCCCATGGCTTCGCGCGGGTCGCGGCATGCACGGTGCCGGTCGCGATCGCAGACCCGGCGTCCAATGCGGCACGCACGCTCGAGCAGGTCCGCGCGCTCCACGAGCAGGGGGTAGCCGTCGCGGTGTTCCCCGAGCTCGGGCTCACCGGCTACGCGGTCGACGACCTGTTCCTGCAGGACACGCTCCTCGAGTCGGTGCGTACGGCGATCGCCGGGCTGGTCGAGGCCTCCGCGGACCTGCTGCCGATGATCGTGGTCGGCGCCCCTCTCGAGCACCGCAACCGCCTCTACAACTGCGCGGTCGTCATCCATCGTGGCCGGATCCTCGGCGTGGCACCGAAGTCCTACCTGCCGAACTACCGCGAGTTCTACGAGCGGCGCTGGTTCGCCCCCGGTGACGACCTGGCCGGGCAGTCCATAGTCCTCGACGGCCAGGAGGTCCCTCTCGGACCAGACCTGATCTTCAGCGCCTCCGACGTCCCCGGACTGCACCTCCACGTGGAGATCTGCGAGGACATGTGGGTGCCCGTTCCCCCGAGCGCCCAGGCCTCGCTCGCCGGCGCCACCGTGCTCGCCAACCTCAGCGCCAGCCCGGTCACGGTCGGCCGTTCCGAGAGCCGGCGGCAGCTGGTGCAGGCAGCGAGCAACCGCTGCAACGCGGCCTACCTCTACACCGCCGCAGGACCGGGGGAGTCGACGACGGACCTGTCCTGGGACGGCCAGACGATGGTCTACGAGTGCGGCGACCTGCTCGGCGAGAGCGAGCGGTTCCCCGACGGCCCGCGGGCGACGGTCGTCGACGTCGACCTCGACCGGATGCGCCAGGAGCGGATCAGGCAGGGGAGTCACGACGACAACCGGCGCGGGGTAGGGATCCCCGCTCCCGATGAGCGAGAAGGTCGCGCAGGCACGGTCTCGAGACCCGACTTCCGCCGGGTCGAGTTCCAGCTCGCGCCACCGAGCGGCGACATCGGCTTCCTCCGCAAGGTCGACCGTCACCCGTTCGTCCCCGACGACCCGGCCCGGCTCGCGCTCGACTGCTACGAGGCCTACAACATCCAGGTCTCCGGGCTGGAGCAGCGGTTGACCTCCATCGGGCAACCGAAGGTGGTCATCGGCGTCAGCGGTGGCCTCGACTCGACGCACGCGCTGATCGTCGCCGCCAAGTCGATGGACCGGCTCGGTCGGCCCCGCAGCGACATCCACGCGTTCACGATGCCCGGGTTCGCCACCGGCGACACCACCAAGTCCTACGCCACCCGGCTGGCGACCGCGCTCGGCTGCACCTTCGCCGAGCTCGACATCACCCCGGCTGCCGAGCAGATGCTCGAGGACCTCGACCACCCGTTCGGCAAGGGGCAACCCGTCTACGACGTCACTTTCGAGAACGTCCAGGCCGGGCTGCGCACCGACTACCTCTTCCGGCTCGCCAACCACCGCGGCGGGATCGTGCTCGGCACCGGCGACCTCTCCGAGCTCGCCCTCGGTTGGTGCACCTACGGCGTCGGTGACCAGATGTCGCACTACAACGTCAACGCCGGCGTCCCCAAGACCCTGATCCAGCACCTGATCCGGTGGGTCATCGACAGCAAGCAGCTGCACGGCGGTGACTACGACGCCGAGGCCGACGCGGTCCTCCGCGAGATCCTCGAGCAGGAGATCACCCCGGAGCTGATCCCGACGACCGAGGGCGTCAAGCCGCAGGCCACCGAGGACTCGGTCGGCCCGTACGCGCTGCAGGACTTCACCCTGTTCCACGTGATCCGGCGCGGCTACCGGCCCAGCAAGATCGCGTTCCTCGCGTGGCACGCGTGGAAGGACGCGACGGTCGGGGACTGGCCGCCGGGATTCCCGGACGAGGCGCGTACGTCGTACGACCTCGCCACCGTGCGCCGCTGGCTCGAGGTCTTCGTCAGGCGGTTCTTCGCCAGCCAGTTCAAGCGGTCGGCACTGCCGAACGGGCCGAAGGTCAGCAGCGGCGGCACCATGTCGCCACGCGGCGACTGGCGGATGCCGTCCGACGCCAGTGCCGCTGCTTGGCTGGCCGAGCTCGAGCAGGTGCCGACCCCATAGGCTGCAGGCATGGGCAAGCAGGAAGACTTCGTTCTCCGCGCTCTCGAAGAGCGTGACGTCCGGTTCGTCCGGCTCTGGTTCACCGACGTGCTGGGCTTCCTGAAGTCGGTCGCGGTGGCGCCGGCCGAGCTCGAGGGTGCCTTCGCCGAGGGCATCGGCTTCGACGGCTCGGCGATCGAGGGCTTCGCGCGGGTCTACGAGTCGGACATGCTGGCCAAGCCCGACCCTGCGACGTTCCAGATCCTGCCTTGGCGCGGCGAGGGCCCGTCGACGGCGCGGATGTTCTGCGACATCGTGATGCCCGACGGTTCCGCGTCGTACTCCGATCCCCGCAACGTCCTCAAGCGCACGCTCGGCAAGGCCGGCGAGCAGGGCTTCACCTTCTACACCCACCCCGAGATCGAGTTCTACCTGTTCCAGGACGACCCGCGGCCAGGCGTGGAGCCGGTGCCGATAGACCGGAGCGGCTACTTCGACCACGCGGCGCACTCCCACGGCTCCGACTTCCGCCGCGAGGCGATCACGATGCTCGAGGCCATGGGGATCTCGGTGGAGTTCAGCCACCACGAGGGCGGGCCGGGGCAGCAGGAGATCGACCTGCGCTACGCCGACGCGCTGTCCACCGCCGACAACATCATGACGTTCCGCGCGGTGATCCGGGAGGTGGCGCTCGGCCAGGACATCTGGGCGACGTTCATGCCCAAGCCGTTCACCGACCAACCGGGCTCCGGCATGCACACCCACGTCTCGCTCTTCGAGGGCGACCAGAACGCCTTCTACGAGCCGGGCGCCGAGTACCAGCTCTCCAAGATCGGCCGCCAGTTCATCGCGGGCATCCTCCACCACGCCGGTGAGATCAGCGTCGTGACCAACCAGTGGGTCAACTCCTACAAGCGGATGATGTTCGGCGGCGAGGCGCCGTCGTACGTCTGCTGGGGGCACAACAACCGGTCGGCCATGATCCGGGTGCCGATGTACAAGCCGCTCAAGGGCCAGTCGACCCGCATCGAGCTGCGCACCATCGACGCCGCCTGCAACCCCTACCTCGCGTTCGCGGCCATGCTCGCCGCTGGCCTGAAGGGCATCGAGCAGGGCTACGACCTGCCGCGCGAGGCCGAGGACGACGTCTGGGCGCTCACCGAGGCAGAGCGCCGCAGCCTCGGCATCGCACCCCTGCCCAAGAACCTCAACGAGGCGATCGAGATCGCCGAGCAGTCCGAGCTGCTCGCCGAGACCCTCGGCGAGCAGGTCTTCGACTACTTCCTGCGCAACAAGCGTGCCGAGTGGGACGAGTACCGAGGTCAGGTGTCGGCGTTCGAGCGCGACCGCATGCTGCCCGTCCTGTGAAATTGCCCGAGCGTGTCGCAGACGCTGCGGCGCCACCCGGGCGCTCGCAGGCTCGGCCCGCGGACGCCGCAGCGTGCGGCTTCGCCGCCGTGCGACACGCTGCCGGGCCGCAGTTGACGTCGGCGACCAGTAGGGGTCGCTCGGCGTCTCGCCGCGGGAGGGTTCTGACGGTGCGCATCCTGGTCGTCCAGCACGAGGACGGCTGCCCGCCTGCCCGGCTCGGGGTGTGGCTGTCCGACGCCGGCTGTGAGCTCGACGTACGACGGCCGTACGCCGGGGAAGACCTGCCCGGCGACCTGACCGGTCATCAGGCGATGGTGGTGCTCGGTGGCGAGATGGGCGCCAACGACGACGCCGTCCACCCGTGGCTGACGCCGACGAAGGACCTGTTTCGCGAGGCGGCGCGTGACATGGTGCCGACGCTCGGCGTCTGCCTCGGTCACCAGCTCGCCGCTGTCGCACTCGGGGGCACGGTGGGCCGGAGCCCCCGCGGTCGCCAGATCGGCGTGCTGGAGGTGGGATGGACGGGTTCGGCGGCCGCTGACCCGCTCCTCGGAAGCCTTGCCACGTCCCGCCGGGCGATCCAGTGGAACGAGGACCTGGTGCTCGACCCTCCCCCCGGAGCGGTGCTGCTGGCCGCGACGGCGGTCGGCGAGGTCCAGGCGATGCGCTTCGCGCCGACGGTGTGGGGCGTCCAGTGGCACCCCGAGGCGACGCTGGAGATGATCGAGAGCTGGGCCGTCGACGAACCCGGCCCGCGCGCGGACGCCGGGCTGGCCGCCGTGCGGGAGGCGCAGTCCGAGCTCGAGCTTTCGTGGTGCGATCTGGGCAAGGCGTTCGCCGCTACCGTGACCGCATGAACCGCGCCACGCTGCGGAGCGAGCTGCTCCGGCACGGCTTCACCGAGGTCGATCGCGCGATGACCGAGCTCGCCGAGCTCGGCAGCGCGGGCCCCGAGCTGGTCGCCATCCTCGGACGGTCCGCCGAGCCGAGCGCCGCGCTGTCGGCGCTGGTGCGGCTGGCGGACGCGGTCGATGACCGCGACGGACTGTTGACCGCTCTCTCGGCCGACGAAGGTACGGCGATGCGTCTGGTCTGCGTCCTTGGCGCGAGTGCCGCACTGGGCGACCACCTGGTCAGCCACCCGGACCACTGGACGGTGCTCACCGACCCGACGCTGGGTACCACCCGTCCGGCAGCGTGGGCGATCCGGTCTGCGCTGATGGACGCCGTCGGCGCTGATCCGAGCTCACCGGCACCGGTGGCCACGCTGCCGTACGCCGCCGCGGTGGACGCACTCCGAGTGGCCTACCGGCGACTGCTGCTGCCGCTCGCCGCGCGCGACCTGGCTCACGAGCTCGGTGTCGACGACACCGCAGCCGAGCTCTCCGACCTCGCGGCCGGCACCCTCGATGCCGCGCTGGCCGTCGCCCGCGCCCGGGTCGGCGAGGAGGCGCACCAGACCCGCCTCGCAGTCGTCGCGATGGGCAAGTGCGGTGGCCACGAGCTCAACTACGTGTCGGACGTGGACGTGATCTTCCTCCACGAGGCCGCTGAGGGGGCCGACGAGGTCGCGGCCGCTCGCGCCGCCGCCCGGTTGGCATCGCACCTGATGCAGGTCTGCTCGGACCACACGTCAGAGGGCACCATCTGGCCGGTCGACGCCGCGCTCCGTCCCGAGGGCAAGGCGGGTGCCCTCAGCCGCACCCTCGCCGGCCATCGTGCCTACTACGAGCGCTGGGCCGCGGCGTGGGAGTTCCAGGCGCTGCTCAAGGCTCGTCCGGTCGCAGGCGACCTCGAGCTCGGTGAGGAGTTCGTCGAGATGATCACCCCGATGGTCTGGTCTGCTGCCGACCGGGAGGGCTTCGTCGACGCGGCGCGAGCGATGCGGCGCCGGGTGATCGACCACCTCCCGGCCAAGGAAGCCGACCGTGAGCTCAAGCTGGGTGTGGGGGGACTCCGTGACGTCGAGTTCGCCGTCCAGCTGCTGCAGCTCGTCCACGGCAGGGCCGACGAGCAGATCCGACCGCCGACGACCCTGAGCGCGCTCTCCCAGCTGACCGAGGCCGGCTACGTCGGGCGCGAGGACGGCGAGGCTCTCCACGCGGCGTACGCCTTCCTCCGCCAGCTCGAGCACCGGATCCAGCTGCACCGGCTGCGCCGCACCCACCTGGTGCCGGACGACGACGCCGCGCTACGACGCCTCGGACGCAGTCTCGGCTTCACCAAGGAGCCCGACCAGCGCCTGCTGCGCACCTGGCAGCACCACCGGCGCGAGGTCAGTCGGCTGCACCAGAAGCTGTTCTACCGGCCGTTGCTCTCTGCGGTCGCCCGGATCCCCGGCGACGACGTGCGTCTGTCCTCCGAGGCCGCCCGGGCTCGGCTCGCGGCTCTCGGCTACGACGACCCCGCTGCCGCGCTGCGCAACCTCGAGGCGCTCACTGCCGGCGTCACCCGCACCGCCAACATCCAGCGGGCACTGCTGCCGGCGATGCTGCAGTGGTTCGCCGACGGAGCCGACCCGGACGCCGGACTGTTCGGCTTCCGGCGGATCAGTGAGGCCCTCGGTCGCACTCCGTGGTACCTCACCACGCTCCGCGACGAGGGCGAGATCGCCGAGCGACTGGCCCACCTGCTCGCAACGTCGCGGTACTGCTCGGACCTGCTCGAGCGGGAGCCGCAGGGCATCAGGCTGCTGGGTGGCGAGCTGACGCCGCGTCCGTCGGAGGTGCTCACCGACGAGATGCTCGCCACCGCCGGGCGCCAGCCCGACGCGGACAAGGCGGTCCGTGCCGTCCGGGCCGTACGACGACGCGAGCTGCTCCGGATCGCCGCCGGCGACGTGTTGGGACTGGTCGACGTCGCGGATGTGGGCAACGCGCTGTCCCGGATCACCGACGCCACGCTCGAAGCGACGCTCGCGGTCGTGAGCGAGGGGGTCAAGGCGCAACGCGGGCTGGACGCGCCACCGACCCGGATCGCGATGGTCGCGATGGGCCGCTACGGCGGGTTCGAGCTCTCCTACGGCAGCGATGCCGACGTGCTCTTCGTGCACGAACCGGAGGACGGCGTCGACCAGCACCAGGCCGCGTCGTACGCCCAGGCAGTCGCCGAGGAGGTTCGCCGGGTCCTCGCGCTCCCCGGCGGCGACCCGCCTCTCGTCGTGGACGCGGACCTGCGCCCCGAAGGCAAGCAAGGCCCGCTGGTCCGGTCCCTCGACGCCTACGCCGCCTACTACGCGAAGTGGTCGAAGGTCTGGGAGGCGCAGGCGCTGCTGCGGGCCGACGCCGTCGTGGGCGACCCCGGCGTCCGCGGGCGGTTCACCTCTCTGATCGACCCGATGCGCTACCCGGCTGCCGGCCTCGCCAAGGACGACATCCTCGAGGTGCGCCGGATCAAGGCGCGGGTGGACAACGAGCGTCTGCCGCGGGGCGCGGACTCCTCGGTGCACTTCAAGCTCGGGCGCGGAGGTCTGGCGGACATCGAGTGGACGGTCCAGCTGCTGCAGCTGCGGTACGGCGCCGAGGTCCCCGGCCTGCGCACGACCCAGACCCTGGCCGCCCTGGCTGCGGCAGCTGAGGCGGGCCTGCTCGCCGGTGCCGACGCCGACGTGCTCGCGGAGGGCTGGCGCACCGTCAGCCGGGTACGCAACGCGGCCACGCTGGCGCGCGGGAAGCCCGTCGAGCAGATGCCGCGTCCGTCCCGGGAACGCCGCGCCGTCGCGGTGATTCTCGGCTATCCGCTGGACCAGTCCGACGCGATGGTGAACGACTACTTGAGGGTCACCCGACGTGCCCGTGCGGTCGTGGACCGGGTTTTCTGGGAATGAGCGATCAACGCCGATCGGGTGCCAAGGATGCCCCGTCGGATGTGTAATGATTGGGAGGTCGGGCCGTGGCCGACCCCCCCAGAGGTCACGGCTCGACCTACTTTTCCCAGCTAGAACGGTCTTCCCTTGACTCCCGCCGAGGTCGTCGTACTGGCCTTCGCCCTAGCCATGGACGCCGTCGCGGTGTCGTTGGCCGAGGGTCTCAGGCTCCGTCGGCCGCGGTGGCGCGACGCTCTGCTGATCGCGGGGATGTTCGGGCTCTTCCAGGGGCTGATGCCGGTGCTCGGGTGGCTGCTGGCGTTCCAGTTCGCCGACGCCGTGAGCGCGGCGACACCGTGGATCGCGTTCGGCATGCTGGCCCTGATCGGCGCGCACATGATCAAGGAGTCGTTCGACGACGATGACCACGGCGCAACGTCGGTGGTCACCGTGCGGACGGTCACTCCGCTGGCCATCGCCACCTCGATCGATGCCGCGGCGGTCGGCGTCACCTTCGGTGTGCTCGAGGTCCAGGTCGCACCGGCGGTCGCGGTCATCGGTTTGATCACGGCCGTGCTGTCGCTCGCCGCCGTCTTCGTCGGCGCGCGCGCGGGGGAGCGGCTCGGCCGTTGGGCAACGCTCGTCGGCGGCGTGATCCTGGTCGTGATCGGCCTGCGGATCCTGCTGGACCACCTTCTCGGCTGAGGCAAACAGACCCTCGAACGCAACGAAATCGCGGGCCTAGCGGGCTTGGAGGCCGACACGGGTTATCGGAACCGGTGCCCAAAAACTGACGACCCCCTGCCGGCTCCAACGGCAGGGGGTCGATCTCCGGACTGGGGGAATAGCCCGGCCGAAACAGCCTTCTCCGCTGAATCGCACGCCCGCGGGGGGAGCGCTGACGGCGATCGTTGGAGGCTTCTCCGTTCCGATGAAACAGACGCTAGCACGATTTGACTTGCCAATGTGACCAAATGTGACACAGTTTGCTCATAGCCGAGAAAATTTCGAGCTGCCACCCACCGCTCCAGCACAGGGGGAAGTGAAATGAACAAGACCGTGAAGCTCGGGATCGCAAGCCTGATCGTCGCGCTGGCCACCACTGTCGGTATGGCCGCGCCGGCTGACGCGAAGGCGCCGGTGCAGCACTCAGCGCTGGGTCTGCTGCTGAACCCTCTGTGACTTCATAGGCCGACGTGACTTCATAGGCCGACTTCACAGCCTGGCCGGTATCCGACGACCAACCCTGCGACGCGACGACAGACCGGTGGTAGCTGCCGCGTTGCGATAGGCCTCACGGGCACTGTCGAAGTCGCCGGCTTCCTCCATGAGATCCGCGAGCTCGAACCACAGCTGTGCGACTGAGCGATCGGCACCTGCAGCAGTCAGCATGTGCATCGCATCGATGAACGACGAGTGCGCCTGGGTCGAGTTGCCCAACGCCGCCAGCGCTTGACCACGAACCACGAGTGCCTCTGCCTGCGCGCTCGCCGCGCGGTCGCCGGCGGTCTCACGAGCAACAAGCACCAGCTCGAGCGCGCGCTCCGGCTCACCCGACATCAGATGTGACTGGGCGATGCGGATGTCTGCAAGCGCGATGTCGATCTCGCTGGCACTCGAGCTGGTCATCTCGTCGCGCGCCCGGCACAGGTTCTCGCGCGCCTGCTCGATCTCGGGCGGGTCCATCTGCAGCTGCAGCTCGCCGAGCTGGGCCCGCAGGCGGGCCAGGTTGCGTGCGTCGTTGCCCTCGGTCAGGAGCGCGAGGGCGCGAGATGCCAGCGGGGCAGCCGCAGCGATGTCACCGCGCTCGGCGTGGACGATGCTGGCGTTCCAGTAGGCGCCGGCCTTCGCGCTGGACGAAGCGAGGTCGTCGGCACGCTGGATCGCGTCGGAGCAGATCCGGGCAGCCTTGTGCAGATCGCCTCGCATGATGTGGGCACCGGCGATGTTCACGGCGAACTGCACGGCCTCGTCGGACTTCTCGAGGCCCGACTCGGCAATGCGGGTCTCCAGGCGGTCGCCGACCTCGATCGCGAGGGCCAGGTCGCCCGTCTCGCGGTAGCAGCGGCTGAGCGCTATGCCGGCGTGGATGATCGTCGGTCCCGTTGCGTCCTCGACGAGTTGCTCGAGCTGGATGATGGCGGAGTCGAGGTTGCCGTTGGCCTCCAGCGCTCGGGCGTAGAGGTAGCGGCCCCGGTTCGTCAGATCTTCGAGGGAAGCCTGGACGGAGAGACCGAGGAACTTCTGAGCCTGGATCTCGGCATCGACCGCTTCCCCGCTCTCGAGTGCGAGCTCGGCGTAGTCGAGGCCGAGGCGGATCTCGTCGTACTGGTTGGCCGTCACGCCCTGCAGGAGCTGTTCGATCGGGCTGCCCAGGCGTGAGGCAAGACTGGTCAACACCGCGAGGTTCGGTCGGCGGGAGCCCGACTCGATCCGCGAGACGTAACCGACAGAGATCTCCTCACCAGCGAGCTCAGCCTGCGTCCAGCCCTTCGCGACGCGTGCCGCGCGCACGCGCGACCCCAGCGCCGACAGGTCGACGGCGTGTAGAAGCTCGGCGTTGCTCGGATGCATGTGACTCATTGTGACCCAAATTTGGCGATTTCGGTCAAAGAGGTCACCACCCCTTGTATCTGAACCGGAAATTTGTCCGTTCGGATGAGTCAGCAGGTTCCGTCCAGGCTGTGGACAAAGCATCCGGACTTGTCAACTCTGGGGCTTCTCGGCGGTGACGCCACGCGGAAGAGTGGGGCCATGCGATTCGGACTTGTCGGAACCGGTCCCTGGGCGGAGCTGGTGCACGGCCCGGCGCTCGTCTCGACACCCGGCGCCGAGCTCGTTGGGCTCTGGGGTCGTTCCGCCGTGCGCGCAGCCGAGCTGGCGTCGAGCCTCCGGACCACGGCGTACGCCGACCTCGACGCACTGGTCGCGGACGTCGAGGCAGTCGCGTTCGCAGTACCGCCGGACGTCCAGGCCGACCTGGCGGTCGTGGTGGCGCGGTCGGGGCGGCACCTCCTGCTCGAGAAGCCGGTCGCGACCGACCCGACCCGGGCGCGGGCGGTGCGGGACACGGCCGCAGCGGCCGGCGTGGCCTCGCTGGTGTTCTTCACCGATCGGTTCGTCGAGTCGTCGCGCGCCTGGTTCGCCGAGGTCCAGCAGACCGGTGGCTGGCGGGGCGGTTGGTTGCGCTGGTTCAGCGCGTTGCAGGCCGAGGACAATCCGTTCGGCGCCTCGCAGTGGCGCCGGGAGCACGGGGCGCTCTGGGACATCGGTCCGCACGCCCTCTCGACGCTGACCGGAGCGCTCGGCCCGATCGAGGAGGTGCGTGCGAGCGGGGGAGAGCGCGATCTGGTCGTGCTCGCGCTCACCCACACGTCCGGGGCGACCAGCACGGCGACCCTCTCGTCATTCGCGCCTCCGGCGGCGTGCGGTTTCGAGGCCGCCGTGTGGGGCGAGCGGGGCCTGCTGCCGATGCCGCCACGACCCGACGACGTCCTCGTCGACGCGTTCCGGACCGCCGCACACGAGCTGGCTGCGGCCGCGTCGACCGGTGAGACCCACCCGCTCGACGTGACGTTCGGCGCGCACCTCGTCGAAGTGCTCTCGGACGCGGCGAACCAGGTGGCAGGTCGCCATCGGTGAGCCCGTGTCTGGAGATCTGGCGCGGGTATCGGTGAGCCATGATCGCACTCGGTGTCCTGCTCGGCAGCCGGGTCGAGGACCGCAGCATCAACCGGGCACCCTGAGTAGGTCCTGTTCTTGTCCGTTCTGGTCTTGTCGGTCCTGATCAGGGCCGGTGGCCGACACCCGACCTCAGCTCCTGGCTGCGCAGCCCACCGCTCGTCCGCGGGTCGAGCGGTGGGGTCGGCGCGCCCGTGCCGGAGAGCAGCCCGTCCCACAGCTCGCGGAACGTGGCCCGGCCCCCGAACCTGGGCTGCCAGCCCAGCTCGTCGCGGGCCCGGTCCGTCCGCATGATCGGGAGCGCGGCCAGCATGTCGAACAGACCTGGGCTGGCAGGCACCAGGTGGGCAGCCCACGCTGCACCCACGGCCACGCGCGTGACCCGCCTGGGCACCGGGAAGGTGCGCGCCCCCAGGACCTGGGCGACCTCACGCATGGTCAGCACCGGGTCGGTGGCGATGTTGAACGCGCCGCGGACGTCGCCCAGGAGCGCCAACCGATAGGCCTCGACGGCATCGTCGGTGTGCACGACCTGGAACGACACCCGCAGGTCCGGGACCAGCGGCAGGCCGATCCTGGCCATCAGCGTCGCCGGAGCGAACGGACCACCGAAGAGGCGTCGCTGCTGCACGGCCGACTCCCGCCTGAAGATGAACCCCGGGCGCAGCCGGACCACCCGCGTGCTCGGGTGACGCTGCTCGAACGAGTCGAGCATCCGCTCGACGTACGCCTTCTCCCGGCTGTACGCCGCCGTCGGCATGCCGTGCGTCGGCCACGACTCGTCCACGGGGTGGCCGGGTGCGGGACTGTAGGCACCGACGGAGGAGGCCTGCACGAACGTGGGCACCCGGGCCTCGGCGACCGCCCGGAGGAGCCGTGCTGTGCCCTCGACGTTGGCGCGCCAGGTGGTCGCAGGGTCTCGCGTCGGCTGGAAGAGCCACGCCAGGTGGATGACCGCGTCGGCACCCCGGAGCAGGTCGGTCGGCACGTCCTCGCCGACGTCCACCGGACGCCAGTCGACGCCGGCGGGCACGTCCGGGGGCTCTCGGCGGGAGACTCCCAGGACGTGGTCCACAGCGTCGTCGCTGGCCAATCTCTCGACCAACCGTGACCCGACGTTGCCGGTCGCTCCGGTGACAACGATGCGCATCGTGGATGGGTGCCCGATCTGATGGCGGGCAGACGGTTACTGCTCAGTGCGCCGGCCGCTGGCGTCGCGGGCAGCGTGGTAGGCGGGTTCCCGCAGCCGGCGTACCCAGGGATAGAGGGTCAGCCCGGGCAACGGGTTCAGGACGGGGTCGAACGAGACCGGATCGTCCGGTCCGGCGACATCTGACACCGACAGCCTGGCGAACCGTACCCACGCACCCAGGCCGGTCGACCAGAGAAGGTCGAACGAGGGGTTCGGGTCGAGGCGGTCGTCCCGAGCCCGCGCGGCGATCAGCACCGGGCCCCGCGGTCCGCGGTACGGCAGGAGGGTGGTCAGCGGCCGCCGCCTGACGTCGTGTCCCGCAGTCAGGACGAACCGGGTGATCCGGCCGAGTCCGGTGCTCGCCAGCAGGAGGTCGGCGAATCCGCCCTCCAGCGGGATGCGTACCGCGATCCCGTGGATGTCGGGAAGCGCGCGCGGCAGTCCGATGGCTCGCGAGATCCTGACCAGCACCTCGTCGTCACCTCTCGTGTCCAGCCACGGCACCCCGGCCGAACCGTCGCCGCCGGTGCGGAGGAGCCCTCCGGTCACGACGGCGCCCTCGGGGTGCAGGGGCTTGCGCGACCGTCGCGACCAGGTCAGCGCGCGGGACGCTCCGGCCAGGACGCTGCCTGCGGCGGATGCGGCGCCCTCGGCGACCGTGGCCACAGGTGCAGACACTTGGTTCATGCCTGCGCGGTACCCAGGCCGGGCCGGGTGATGTCGTGAACCGGACGCCAGGAATCCGAGTCGACCCGCGCCGGCGCGACACCGCGTTGCGCTGCTCTGCCATGGTGGGCGCGTGACCTCCTTCACGGCGCTGGTCGATGCCGCGTGCACCTCCGCCGCCATCCCCGGCGCGGTGGCACTGGTGTCCAGGCGCGGGGAGACGGAGCTGGCGGTCGCCGGGGTCCGGACGATCGGCGGCGAGCCGATGACCCGTGACACCGTTTTTCGGATCGCGTCACTCACCAAGCCGATCACGGCTGCGGCGGCGATGGTGCTCGTCGAGCGCGGACGGCTCGGGCTCGACGACCCGGTGGCGGCGCTCCTGCCCGAGCTCGAGCAACCGAGCGTGCTGCGTTCGCTCGCTGGACCGGTCGACGACCCGGACAACCTGGTACCGGCGAAGCGCCCGATCACCGTGCGCCACCTGCTGACCTTCCAGGCCGGGCACGGCATGCCGGACAGCTTCGACACCCCGATCGCGGACGTGCTGACCGAGGATCTGGCTGAGGGTCCTCCCCGACCGCAGCAGCACCCGGCGACAGCCGAGTGGATGGCCCGCCTGGCCAGGGTGCCGATGGTGCACCATCCCGGCGAGGGCTGGACCTACAACCTCGGCTACGAGATTCTCGGCGTGCTTCTCGCCAGGGCCGCCGGCGGGGCCCTCGCCGACGTCCTGGCCGACACGATCCTCGGCCCGACGGGGATGGACGACACCGGGTTCTGGACCGACCGCACCGATCGGTTGCCGTCGTACTACCTCCCTGGCGGGGCGGCACTCGAGCTGATCGACCCACCGGAGGGACAGTGGTCGCGCCCACCGCCATTCGAGTCCGGCGGCGGCGGGCTGCTGTCGACGGTCGACGACTGGCACGCCTTCGGTCGGATGCTGCTGACCGGCGGGATGCACGAGGGCCAGCGCGTCCTCCAGGAGGAATCGGTCGCGGCGATGATGACACCCCACTTCGACGGCGGGCCGGACCATCCGCTCCTCGACGGCCAGGCCTGGGGCTTCGGCGGCTCGGTCGACATCCGGCAGACCCACCCGTGGCACGTCCCGGGTCGGTACGGCTGGGCAGGGGGGACGGGGACCGCCGGCTACGTGGTCCCGGCGACCGGCACCGTCGTGGTCTGGATGAGCCAGGTGGAGCTCCGCAGCCCGGACGACTTCGCAGCGATGAGCAAGGTCCTCGAGTACGCCGCGGCACCCACCTCCTGAAGACGCCTCACCCGTTCGGGTCATTTCCAACCGGCAGCGGACCGGAGGATGCTGGTCCGATGGCAGGCAGCGCTGAGCAGAAGAGCATCGCGGTCCCGCTGGGCGCCTTTGCGGCGGGCGCGGTCGTGGCGTTGCTCCTCGGCGTGTTCAGCAAGATGCACGACCCGACCCTCGACGGCACGACGACCCTCGGCTTCAAGGACGTCCGCGACATGAAGGTCGTGGTGTCGACCGTGATCGGGGTGCTGGCCGTCGGCCAGCTCGTCGGGGCGCTCTGGATCTACGGCAAGCTCGGGATCAGGGCCCCGTCCTGGGTGGGCACCGCGCACCGCGTCTCCGGGGCGATCACCCTCGTGCTGGCCGTGTTCGTCGGCTACCACTGCATCTGGGCGTTCGGCTTCCAGACGGGCACGGTGCACGGCTACGACGTGCCCCCACGGGCGATCGTCCACGAGGTCCTGGCCTGCGTGGTCTTCGGCGCGGTGGTGGTGAAGGTCGTCGCCGTCCGCTCGAAGCGGGCGCCGGGCTGGTTCCTGCCGATCGCCGGCGGGCTGCTCTTCGCGGCCCTCCTCGTCGTCGTCCTGACGTCGGCGGGCTGGTATCTCGGCGAGAAGGGCTGGCCGAGTCAGGCTGCGCCGTGAGGGCTTCCATACGTGGTCCCGACCCACCCTGACGGACCTCACGCCGGGGCTCCGGCCTGGGACGGACCGCCCCCGGCCGGCAGCGACCGCCTGAGACGATCTGGCTCCCGAACGCGGAAAGGATCAATATGGAGATCGGCGTCGCTCTGCCCCAGATGGCCCGTGACTACGGTCCGGGCACCACGGTCGAGTGGTCGCGGGCGATCGACGACGGACCGTTCTCGAGCGTCTCGGCAGGGGAGCGGGTGACCTTCTCGAACCCCGAGATGGTGGCGTCCCTGGCGGCGGCAGCCGCGGTCACGCGCCGGGTCCGGATCATGGCCAACGTCTGGGTCCTCCCTGCGCACCCGATGGCCATGGTGGCCCAACAGGTCGGCACGCTCGACCAGCTCGCGCCCGGTCGGGTCTGCCTCGGTGTCGGGGTGGGCGGTCGGGAGCACGACTACCAGGCGCTCGGATCGACCACGAGGGCCAGGCACGCCCGGCTGGACGCCCAGGTCGCCGAGCTCCGGCGGCTGCTGGAGGGCGAACCGCCGTTCGCCGGAGCCGATCCGGTGGGTCCGGCGCTGTCAGGCTCGCTCCCGGTGGTCCTGGCCGCAGCGATGGGCCCGAAGTCCATGACCCGCGCCGCTCGGTGGGCCGACGGCATCACCGGGTTCACCGTCACCGGACGCCGCCGAGACATGGAGTCGACCAACCAGATGGCCGACGACGCGTGGTCGGCCGCCGACCGACCGACTCCTCGCAAGGTGACGGGGTGCTTCGTCGCCCTCGGCGTCGACGCTCCCGACGCCACCCTGCGTGACTACGTGCGCCGCTACCTCGGCTTCGCCGGCCACGAACTCGCCTCGGCGATCGCCGACGAGGTGACGGTCAGCACGCCGGAGGCGGTGTCCCGGCTGCTCGACGACGCCGAGACCGCGGGCTGCGACGAGCTGATCCTGGTCCCGGCCACCGCCGACCGCCGCTGCCTCGAAGCGATGGAGACGCTCGTCAGCCGGCGTAGCGCAACATGAACATGTCGTCCCCGGCTCAGGGGTGCGCTGCCGCGGGTGCGCAGACAAGAGGTGAGCCCGCTGTTACCTTCGCCATCGTGACCGGCGATCCGCACGTCCTCGCGCCCGGCCAGGCGCCCACGCCGTTCACCGCCGCGGAGATCAGGGATCGTTGCGCCGTCGGGAAGGTGGTCCGGGTCCTGGTCGAGATCGACGGCGAGCCGCCGTACCAACGGGTGACGAGGTACGTCGAGTGTGATGACTCCGGCGCCACGCTGGAGCGATCGGACCTCGCGCTCGACGGCACGTCGCTGGAGGACCCGGAGATCGATCGGGTCACCTGGCTGGACCTGCAAGGCCACGCGGCGTTCCCTGCCGACGACACGGTGATCGCGTCCGAGACGATCGACACCCCGCTCGGCGAGCTCGACTGCATGCGCTACACCGTCCAGGACGGGCCGAGCGAGAAGGTGCTCTGGTTCGCGAAGGACCTCCCCGGCATGCCGGTCCGCTTCGTGACCCGGCTCGACGGCACGGTCGGGATGACGGTTTCCGTCGTGGAGATCGTGCCGTGAGCGCGCCGACTCGTCCGGGTAGATGATGGGACGCATGGACGCCCACCACGACCGGATCGCGGCATTCCACCAGCTGCACACGGCCGGGTGCTTCGTGATGCCGAACCCGTGGGACGTCGGCAGCGCGTGCGCCCTGGAACAGCTGGGTTTCGCGGCGCTGGCGACGACCAGCGCCGGCGCGGCCTGGACCGTCGGACGCGCGGACAACGCGATGAGACCTGGAACAGGCGCTGGATCATCTGCGAGCGATCGCGGGCGCGGTGACGGTGCCGGTCAACGCCGACTTCCAGGACGGTTTCGCGGCCGATCCGGACCAGGTCGCGGCAAACGTGACGCTGGCGGCGGAGACCGGGGTCGCCGGCCTGTCGATCGAGGACGCGTCCGGTGACGTGGCCGACCCTCTCTACGAGTTCGATCTCGCGGTCGAGCGGGTGCGGTCCGCGCGCCAGGCGATCGACGAGTCCGGCACCAAGGTCCTGCTGACCGGCCGGTCCGAGGGGTTCGTCTGCGGCCGGCCTGACATCGAGGAGACGATCCGACGTCTCGAGGCGTACGGCGAGGCTGGTGCTGACTGCCTCTACGCACCCCGGATCGAGTCGGTCGAGCACATCACCGCCATCATCACCGCGGTCGCTCCCAAGCCCGTGAACCTCTTGATCAATGCTCCGTTCATCACCGTGGCTGAGGCAGCCCAGCTGGGGGTACGACGGATCAGCGTCGGCGGCACGCTCGCGCGCGTCGCCTGGGGCGGTTTCCTCGACGCCGCGAAGGAGCTCGCGGAGGATGGGACGGTCTCCAGGTTCGTCGACCTCCCGAACGTCGACGCGATCTTTGCGGCAGACGCCTGACCGGTCCTCACCGGTCCGTCAGTCGCCGGGCCACTCGCCGGTCCAGCGCTGGAACGCTCGCGCCCCACCACGCTGGATGATGGCCTTGACCGTGGCGAACACGGCGCCTTGCGCCGCTGCAGCGATGAGGACCTGGCGCCAGGAGTACTCCGATTGAAGCGGCGTCGGAGCGTCGGAGGTGTCCGTGGGGGTGGCGTGCTTCCACACCTGCTTGAAGACCTGACCCGCGATGAGGCCGCCGATGACGCTGCTGACCACGCCGACCGGGACGTAGAGCACCCGGGCTGACTTGCTGGTGGGTTCCTCGGCGGTCATCCGCGTCGCCTCCAGAACCAGAGAACGAGCACCAGCACCATCAGGGCCGCCGCTCCGACGGGCACGCTGGGCGGCACCGAGCGGACCCGCTCGGTTGCCCTGGCCTTGACGTCGAGCTTGCGATTGAGGGCGTCGACGGTGTCGCCGACCGACTGCCGGAGCTCGGCGATCTCTGACTCGAGCTCGGCCTTCGAAGGGTTCTGGTCACTGCTCACGGTGGCGGGCCTCCTGAACAGCGGCGATGTCCGCCTTCACGCTCTCGATGGCCGCTTCGGGGAGCGGCGGGGTGCCGTCCTGCACCTTCGCCCGCCCGTGGAGAGCCGCGGCGCCGGCGACTGCGAGAAGCACCACTGCGACGATCAGCGCAGCCGCCCATGCCGGCAGCACGAGTGCCAGCGCGAGGACCACAGCTGCCAGGAGCGTGCCGAACCCGTAGGCGGCGAGCAGTCCGGCCGCACCGAAGAGGCCGGCTCCGAGTCCGACCCGCTTCGCCTTCTGCCCGAGCTCCAGCTTCGCCAGGGCGATCTCGTCGCGGACGAGCTGCGAGCCGTCGGTGCTCAGCCGCGACACCAGCTCCGCAGCACTGGCATCCGATGTGTCGTTTGTCGTGCGGACCATGCTCCACCTCCTGCGGTGTGTTCAGACGTCTCGGTACCCATTCGGCGAGCCCGGATCCTCATGCGGTGATCGCGTTGATATTCTGCAGCCGCCACCGCGTCGAGAACAGGCGCTTCGGTGGTGCATGCGTGGGGAGATCTCCTCTTGGCGAAGCATGTGCGGGTCACCGTTCATCACGTGGACGGGCCTGTGGAGGGCCTGGTTCTCGACTGGCGGAAGGCTGATGGTTCGCTTCAGGGTCTGGTGACCTTCGAGCTGCGGGAGAGGGTCGTGACGGACTGGGTGCCGGCGATGTCCCTCTCACCGGTCGGAGGCGAGTCGTGGGACGCGGACGAAGAGAGCGATGGGGACGCGGTGCCTTCGCCGGGCTAGGAAGCATTGACCGCCGCCGAGCGGGTATAAGCGAACAATGCGCGCTCACGAGACCGTCGACGGCGTCGTGATCGGTGCCGGCCCCAACGGGCTCGTCGCGGCGAACGCGCTGGTCGACGCCGGCTGGGACGTCGCCGTGCTCGAGACCAACGACGTGGTCGGGGGAGCCGTGCGGAGCGCGGAGGTCGACTGCACCCGGGTTCTCCACCGACCTGTTCAGCTCCTTCTACCCACTCGCTGCGGGCTCGCCGGTCATCCGGGACCTCGACCTCGCCGATCACGGACTGGTGTGGCGCCACGCACCGGCGGTGCTGGCCCACGCGCTGCCCGACGGCCGCGATGCCGTCCTGTCCCGGTCACCGGACGAGACAGCGGCGAACCTCGACCGGTTCGCCCCGGGGGACGGGGAGGCGTGGCTCGCCATGTGCGCGGACTGGCAGCGGGTCCGTGACCCGCTGCTGGATGCGCTGTTCACCCCGTTCCCGCCCGTGACGTCCGGTGTCCGCCTCCTTCGCAAGCTGGGGACGGCAGGCGCGCTCGACTTCGCGCGGCTGGCAGTGATGCCGGTCCGCCGACTCGGCGAGGAGCAGTTCGGCGGCGACGGCGGTCGCCTCCTGCTGACCGGCAACGCGATGCATGCCGACGTCGCCCCCAGCGCGGCAGGCAGCGGGATCCTCGGCTGGTTGATGTCGATGCTCGCCCAGGACGTCGGATTCCCTGTACCCCAGGGCGGCGCGCAGGCTTTCGCTGATGCCCTGGCTGGACGCATCCGCGCGGGCGGAGGCGTCGTCCGCACCGGCTCCCGCGTGACGAGTGTGGAGGTCAGGGAAGGTCGAGCTGTCGGCGTACGGCTGGCCGACGGGTCCACTCTCGCTGCGCGTCGTGCGGTGCTCGCCGACGTGGCGGCTCCTGTCCTCTACCGCGACCTGATCGACGAGATCCACCTCCCGCGCGGGATCGCGGAGCGGCTCGACCGGTTCCAGTGGGACGACGCGACGCTCAAGCTGAACTGGGCGTTGCGGCAGCCGCTGGGGTGGCGCGCCAGTGGTGCTGTCGGCGCAGGGACCGTCCACCTGGGCGTGGACCTCGACGGTTTCGTCGACTTCGCTGCCGACCTCACCGTCGGCCGGATGCCCCGCTCGCCGTTCATCCTCCTCGGCCAGATGACGACCGCAGACCCGACCCGCTCACCGGCCGGCACCGAGTCCGTCTGGGCCTACACCCACCTCCCCAGGTCGCGGGCACAGGAAGCGGACGCCATCGACGAGCACGTGCGACGCGTGGAGGACGTGATCGAGGAGCACGCGCCGGGCTTCCGAAGCTCGATCCTGGCGCGTCACGTGCAGACGCCGACCGAGCTGGAGGGCGCGGATGCCAACCTGTCCGTCGGCGCCGTCAACGCCGGTACGTCGAGCATCCACCAGCAGCTCATCTTCCGGCCGTTCCCCGGGCTGGGACGACCCGAGACGCCCATCCCCGGTCTCTTCCTGGCTGGAGCCTCGGCTCATCCGGGCGGAGGCGTGCATGGTGCCTGCGGGTGGAACGCGGCGCGCGCGGCGCTCGGCTCGAACGGAGCCGGTACGACGCCGCCTCCTCAGGTCGGCGTGGGGCCGGGTGCTCCCGCGCGGCTAGCTTCCGGCCGCTCTGCCCTCGGCGATGAATGCCAGGCGCCTGAGTGCCTCGCGGTTGCGAGGGACGATCGCGAGCTGCCGGGCGGGGCCGGGGACGAAGGTCGCCGGGCCCTCGCTGGCGTCCTCGCGGATCCGGACCAGCGTCGACGACCCGGGCTGGGGATCGAGCTCGATGACCACCTCGGCAGCGCCGGCGGGCCAAGCGTGCGCCTTGAGCCGCAGCAGTCGGCCCGGCTGGCACTCGAGCACTTCGGTCCGATCGTCGAGGAGCAACGGCCAGTTGCCGACCGAGTGGTGCAGGCGACTCCCGACCTCCGGCCAGCTCTGGTCGACCTCGCGCATGCGGGACGCTCCGACCACCCAGGTGGGGTAGAGCCATCCGTCCGCGAGCACCTTCCAGACCGTCTCGGGGTCCGCGGCGACCTCACGTTCGACGGCGGGGGTACTGCTCCCCACGTCGCTCATCGGCCCTCCTCCTGGGTGGATGTCGTGGCCAGGCCGCGCAGGCAGTCCTCCAACCGGTCCGACGTCTTGTCGCCGAGGCGCTTGAGAGCGAGCGGGAGCAGCGGCTCGATCAGCTTCGCTGCGCCCTGCGGGTGGAACTCCGCGCGGTAGGTGACGGTCGTCCCCGCCTCGTCGCCCTCGAACGTGATCGTGTCCCGCAGCTTCATCGAGGAGTTCTCGCCCTCGAGCCGGAGGAGGCGGCGGGGCTCGACGTCCACCACCGTGTAGTCGCTCGTCACGTCGCGACCCATCAGGCTCGAGATGTTCCGGTAGACGGTGCCGACGCCGCCGTCGCCGGAGACGCGGGTGGTGCTCTTGGTCGGCGGGTCCCACTCCTCGGTGCGCGTGAAGTCGACGAGGTAGTCCCACACCCGGGCGAGTGGGGTCGGGACGGTGATCGTGCGCTCGATGGTCTGCACTGGTGCCTCGATCCTGGAGCGGTCGGTTCTCGGAAAGTGCCCAGGGTCGAGATACCCGTGATCCGGAGTGTCATTCCGGGGGTCGGGTACCACCGCAGCATCGCCTCTCCCGGGAAGGAGCAAGCAGATGAATCTCTCCGCCGTACGACCGCCGCTCGCCCTGGTCACCGGGCGCGTCCACCGGCATCGGACGGGCGCTCGCACGCCAGTTCGCGGACCACGGGTACGACGTCGTGGTCGCTGCCGACGAGCCGGAGATCGAGCGGACGGCCGACGAGATCGCCGCCGTCTCGGGGCAGCTGGTGACTCCGGTGCAGGTCGACCTCAGCACGGCTGAAGGGGTGACGCACCTCTACCAGGCCGCGACGGCTGACGACCGAGCGCTGGACGCGGTCGCGCTGAACGCCGGTACGGGGGTGCACGGACGCTTCGACACCACCGACCTGGATGACGACCTGCGCCTGATCGACCTCAACTGTCGCTCGGTGGTCCATCTCGCCAAGCTCGCCGTTCGCGACATGGTTGCCCGGGGGGAGGGGCGGGTGCTCGTCACGGCGTCCATCGCCGCCAAGGCGCCGGGTCCCTACCAGTCGACCTATGCGGCCTCGAAGGCGTTCGTCAACTCGTTCGCCGAGGCGATCCGCTATGAGCTCGACGGCACCGGCGTCACCGTGACCTCGCTGTTGCCCGGGCCCACCGACACCGCGTTCTTCGAGCGTGCGGACATGGAGGACACCCAGGTGGCGTCGGGTCCGAAGGACAGTCCCGAGCAGGTGGCGGCGGACGGTTTCGAGGCGCTGATGGCGGGGCGCGCCCACGTCGTCGCCGGCTCCATCGCGAACAAGGTGGCGGCTGCCGCGTCGGGGGTAGTACCGGACTCCTTGGCTGCGAGGCTCGCAGCGACGCAGACCAAGCCCGGGTCTGCCTGATCCCGCCGGAGCGTGCGAGGTGCCCACTCCACCGACGAGCAAGACCCCGGCGGTCCGCATCGGACTCTCGGGCTGGGACTACCCGAAGTGGCAGGGGGACTTCTACCCGGTGGGGCTCGCGGCGCGCCGGCGGCTGGAGTACGTCAGCCAGCACTTCGACACCGTCGAGGTGAACGGTTCCTTCTACTCGCTGCAACGACCGACGACCTACCGACGGTGGTACGACGCGACGCCGGCGGGCTTCGCCCTGGCGATCAAGGGCGGGCGGTTCATCACCCACCTCAAGCGGCTGCGCGACGTGGGGCAGGGCATGGCCAACTTCTTCGCCTCCGGCCCGCTGGTGCTGGCCGAGAAGCTCGGCCCGGTGCTGTGGCAGCTGCCGGCCTCGATCACCTTCGACGAGGAGCTGATCGCCTCCTTCCTCCGACAGCTGCCGCGCACGACCACGGCGGTGTCCGAGCTGGCCCGGAGGCACGACGACAAGCTCCGCGACCGGGTGGCTCTCGACGCCGGCGAGGAGCGTCCGGTCCGGCACGCGTTGGAGGTCCGGCACCGTTCCTTCGACGACCCCCGCTACTACGAGCTCCTCGCGCGGCACGACATCGCCAACGTGGTGTCCGACAGCCCCACCTGGCCCATGCTCGACAGTCGGACCACAGACTTCGCGTACGTCCGCCTCCACGGCCACACCGAGCTCTACCACAGCGGATACAGCGGCGCGTCGCTCGACGGCTGGGCACGTCGGTGCCGGGAGTGGTCCGAGCACGGTCCGGTGTACGTGTACTTCGACAACGACGCCCGGGGTCGTGCGCCGCACGATGCCCTCGGCCTCCGGCACCGCCTGGGACTCGACCAACCCGTCCCCGATTCCCTGGCGGGCGCTCGAGGCTGACGGCATCCGGGCCACCCGGACAGCGGACTCTCAGCCCTTGCGCGGACGGCCGTGTGTCCACCCGACGACGGGGTACCGCGAGGCCATGAGAGCTGTCACTTGGCAAGGCCATCGCAACGTAAGTGTCGAGACCGTTCCCGACCCGGTGATCAAGGAACCCACCGACGCGATCATCAAGGTGACGTCGTCGGGTCTGTGCGGCTCCGACCTTCATCTCTACGAGACACTGGGCCCGTTCATGACACCGGGCGACATCATCGGTCACGAACCCTTCGGGACCGTGGTCGAGGTCGGCGCCGGAGTGCAGAACATCGCCGTGGACGACAGGGTCGCGGTTCCCTTCCAGATCGCGTGCGGCAGCTGCTGGATGTGCGACCGCGGTCTCCACACCCAGTGCGAGACGACGCAGGTTCGCGAGACCGGCAAGGGTGCGGCGCTCTTCGGCTACAGCAAGCTCTACGGTGCGGTCGACGGCGCCCAGGCCGAGTACCTGCGGGTGCCCCACGCCGACTTCGGTCCGATCAAGGTCCCGCACGGTCCGCCGGACGACCGGTTCCTCTTCCTCTCCGACGTGCTGCCGACGGCATGGCAGGCGGTCGAGTACGCCGACGTGCCGGACGACGGGATCCTGCTGGTGCTCGGGCTCGGACCGATCGGCGACATGGCGGCGCGCATCGGGCTGCACCGCGGGCATCGCGTGATCGGCGTCGACCTGGTCGACGAGCGGCTGGCACGGGCGGCGGAGCGGGGCGCGGAGACGATCGACCTGCGCGAGGTCGACGACGTGGCGGAGGAGGTCCGCAGTCGCACTCCGGCCGTGGCGCCGACTCCGTGGTCGACGCCGTCGGCATGGAGGCACATGGGTCGCCCGTCGCCACGATCGCTCAACGCGCCACCACGCTCATGCCGAAGGGCCTGGCTGCTTCGCTGATGCAGCGCACCGGGGTGGATCGGATGGCTGCGCTCTACACGGCGTTCGACGCCGTGCGTCGCGGCGGGACGGTCTCGCTCTCCGGTGTCTACGGTGGACAGAGCGACCCGTTGCCGATGATGACGCTCTTCGACAAGCAGATCACCCTGCGCATGGGTCAGGCCAACGTCCACCGGTGGGTCGCGGACATCCTGCCGCTGCTCGAGGACGGCGATCCGCTGGGGACCGAGGGCTTTGCGACCCACCACCTCCCCCTCGAGGACGCACCGAAGGCTTATGCGGACTTCCAGTCGAAGAGCGAAGGCACCGTCAAGGTCGTCTTCCGGCCGTGACGAACGGACCGGGATGACCACGGACCTCGAGCCGGTCAGTCAGGATTCGATCCGCGCGGCGCTGGGCGTCGCCGACGAGTTCGACCCTGAGGTCGAGGCCGAACGACGGACCCGGTTCCTCGCCGACTACCTGCAGCGGAGCGGGGGGACTGGCTACGTGCTGGGGATCAGCGGTGGTCTCGACTCGACGGTCGCCGGGCGACTTGCGAGCCTGGCCTGTCAGCGCACGGGCACGACCTTCACCGCGATGCGGCTGCCCTACGGGCGACAGAGCGACGACGCTGATGCCGCCGACGCCCTTGCCTTCATCGAGCCGACCTCGACCGTCACGGTCGACATCAAGCCGGCCGTCGACGCCATGCACGAGGCGACTGCGGTCAACGACCTGGATCCGGGCCGTCTGGACTTCGTCAAGGGCAACATCAAGGCGCGGCAGCGCATGGTCGCGCAGTACGCCGTGGCCGGCCGGCTGGGCGCACTGGTCGTCGGCACCGATCAGGCGGCGGAGGCGGTGATGGGGTTCTTCACCAAGCACGGCGACGGAGCCTGCGACATCACTCCGCTGGCCGGGCTCACGAAGAACCGGGTGCGGGAGATCGGGCGCCGGCTCGGAGCGCCCGGGCACCTCGTGGAGAAGGTCCCGACCGCGGACCTGGAAGAGCTACGGCCGTCGCTGCCCGACGAAGAGGCCTACGGCGTGACCTACCAGGAGATCGACGCCTACCTGGTCGGGGAACAGGTCAGCGAGCAGGCACGGGACGTCATCGAGACCGCCTACCGGCTCACCGCGCACAAGCGTCAGCTTCCGCCGGCGCCGCCAACGGCCTTCTGAGGCCGCGGGCACGTCACTGAGCTCAAGTGGGAGTGCAACGCCTTGATTTGATCGAGGTGTATCCCGATGGGCCGTCCTCCCTGGCCGCGCGAGAAGCAGAAGGCGTTCTGGCGGCACGTTGCTGCCGGCGTGTCGATCACGGACGCGGCGGCTGCTGTCGGCGTGTCGCGACCGGTGGCATACCGGTGGTTCGCAGCATCGGGCGGTGTGATGATGCCGCGTGCTGTCCGCGAGCCACGCGTCGCCTGTCGGCGAGGCTTCGCCACGGCCGACGACTGAGCGCAGAGGATCGTGAGGAGATCGCCCATCTCAACCGGCAGGACAAGTCGGTGACCGAGATCGCTGAGGCGATCGGGTTCGACAAGTCCACGGTCAGCCGCGAGCTGCGGCGCAACACCAGCGACGGCAAGTACCGGGCCACCACGGCTCAGCGCGAGGCCGACAAACGGCTGCGGCTGGCTCAGGCCAAGCCGGCCAAGCTCGCCGCGAA
Organism: uncultured Actinomycetota bacterium; assembly: GCA_963724275.1. Taxonomy (GTDB): domain Bacteria; phylum Actinomycetota; class Actinomycetes; order Propionibacteriales; family Nocardioidaceae; genus Nocardioides. Next base: position 130,048 of record CAVRUB010000012.1, read on the forward strand.
TACTCGGCTGCGCGAGGAGGTAGAAAGACGGCTGAAGCTGAAACAGAGTCCTGAGCAGATCGCGAACCGGTTGCGGCTGGACTTTCCCGACGACCCGGAGATGCGCGTGTCGCACGAGACGATCTACACCTCGATCTACGTCCAGGGCCGCGGTGCGCTGCGCAAGGACCTGGCCGGTCACCTGCGCACCGGACGAGCGATGCGCAAGCCCCGCGCTCAAGCCCGCGAGCGGACCAGGGGTCTGCATCCGCTGCGCAACGTGATCTCGATCAGCGAACGTCCGCCCTGCGTGGAGGACCGCGCCGTGCCCGGCCACTGGGAAGGCGACCTGATCACGGGAACGTCCAACGGCTCGGCCATCGGCACCCTGGTCGAACGCGCCACCGGTTTCCTCGCCCTCCTGCACCTGCCCGGCGACCACTCCGCGTTGACGATGCAGACCGCGATCTGCGACTACATGGCCACCCTGCCCGAGGTGCTGCGCCAAACCCTGACCTGGGACCGCGGTGTGGAGATGACCAACCACGTCAAGATCGCCGAGGCCACCGGCCTGGACATCTACTTCGCCGACCCCGGCTCACCCTGGCAGCGCGGCAGCAACGAGAACACCAACGGCCTGCTGCGCCAGTACTTCCCCAAAGGCACCGACCTGTCCCTCTGGGGACCCGGCTACCTCCAACAAGTCGCCCTGGAAATGAACAACCGCCCCCGCAAACGCCTCGACTGGCACACACCCGCCGAAGCCCTCGACCAACTACTCTCCGAACACAACAACCCACCCGGCGTTGCACTCACCGGTTGAATCCACCCACGTCACTGCGTCTCGATACGCCGTCGCTCGTTCCTCGCGACGGCTACTCGACGACCGGCAGCCCGGATACGGGACAGGTCAGGTCAGGACGGCCAGCTTGTCCCGGCAGTCCTCGAAGACCACACCCTGCGCGAGGGCGGGCTCGACGTACGGCTCCAGCTCGGGCGGCACGTCGGAACGGTCGAGATGTCGCTCGCCCAGGAACGCCACCAGGTCGTCGATGCCCACGGTCGCGAAATACCCGCGCGCGGTCCACGCCATACGCGTCTGGTCCGCGAGCGCAATGGGTACCACCGGCCCACGAGAACGGAGGTGACATGAAGCTGCCTGAGCCCCGCGGCACCCTCAGCGCCGTGCTGGTCGACGCACTGCGCGACGGGACCGCGACCCTGTCCTCGGTCGAGCCTGACGACCACGAGGACCTGCACGTCGGTCTGTGGATGCTCTACGAGCTGCACTACCGAGGCTTCGACGAGGTGGACGACGCGCGAGAGTGGGACCCGGCCCTGCTCGCCGTACGGGCGCGCCTGGAGGCGCAGTTCGAGGCCGACCTCCGGGCGGACTGCCGCCCGATCGTCGAGCTTGCCGACGAGCAGGACCCGGTGCCCGACCAGCTGGTCGCGATCACCGCGTACGACGCCGGCGTCTCGCTCCCGAACTTCCTCCGGCGCGACGCCAGCGCAGACCAGTACCTCGAGTTCTTGATGCAGCGCAGCCTCTACCACCTCAAGGAGAGCGACCCGCACGCCTGGGCGATCCCGCGGCTGGACGGACCCGCGAAGGTCGCACTCGCCGAGCTGCAGTACGACGAGTTCGGCGGCGGTCGTCCGGAGCGGCTGCACAGCCGCCTGTTCGCCGAGGCGCTCGAGGCGGCCGAGCTCGATCCCTCCTACGGCGCGTACGTCGACCGGGTGCCGGGCTACACCCTCGCCGTCAACAACGCGATGTCGCTGTTCGGCCTCCACCGTCGGCTCAGAGGCGCGGCCATGGGACACCTGGCCGCCTTCGAGATGACCAGCTCCCTCCCGTGCCGGCGTTACCTCCAGGGCGCGCAGCGCCTCGAGCTCGGCGCTGCCGTCGAGCGCTACTTCGACGAGCACGTCGAGGCCGATGCCGTGCACGAGCACCTCGCGGCACGTGACATCTGCGGCGCGCTCGTGGAGGCCGAGCCCCAGCTAGCACCCGACGTCCTGCTCGGGGCGGCGGCGTGCGTGCACCTCGATGCCGTCGCGGCCGAGCAGATGATCGACGCCTGGACCACCGACCGGTCGGCGCTGCTGCCGACCCGTGGCAAGGAGGTCGCGTGAGCGAGTGCCAGATCACGGTCATCCCGGACGGACCGGCACTGGTCCGCGGCGCCGACCAGATCCGCGACGACGAGGGAGTCGCGCACCGCGTCGACCGGCCCGTCGTGGCAGTGTGCCTGTGCGGTCTGACCCAGCGCCCGCCCTGGTGCGACGCGACCCACAAGGTCGCCAACACCTGACTGGCTGCTACCTGCTCAAGGACGCAGAGCCCGGGGACCTCATCGACGGCGTCCGCTCGGTTGCTCGTGGCGAGTCGCCCCTGGACCCACGGGCGGCCCGGCACCTGCTCCGTGCCCGGGACACCGCGAGCACCAGCCTCGTCGGCACCACCGTGGACCTGTCGCCGCGCGAGACCCAGGTGCTGCGCCTGGTCGTCGAGGGCCTGCTCAACAAGCAGATCGCTCAGCGGCTCGGGATCAGTGAGCGCACCGTCAAGGCGCACCTCACGTCGATCTTCCAGCGCACGGGCGTCGCCGACCGGACCCAGGCTGCGCTCTGGGCTGAGCGCCACGGCATCTGATCGGGGTCGTCGGGCTCGGGCGCGTAGCGCCGCGGGACGCGGGACGAGGCGTGCTGACAAATGTGTAGGTGGCTGCGTGTCAGTGCCTAGACGACGTCGTCGCCCTCCGGCTCGTCGTCGGCCGCGTCGAGGGACCAGGTGAGCTGGAACTCGATCTCCTCGTGGCCCTCCTCCCGCTCGTGCTCGACGGAGAACTCCGCTCGAGCGGGCACCCTGATCCGCTCCCCGCCGATCTGGATCCGGAACGGCTCCTCGCGCTCGAGGGCGTCGGCGAGGCGCCGTAGCTTGGCCACCACGTCCCGGGTCGCGTAGATGCGCTCGACGTCTCGATCGGGCTTTGCCACTGTCTTGTCCTCTCGGATCGGTTGCTGGGCGCGGTCGAGCCCGGCGCTCACCACACGGTGCGCTCCGCCCTGTGATTCGGCGTCACCCGTCGCGGGTGACGCCTGGAGTCTCGCCGGCTCCGACTCCCCGCCGGGTGCTCAAGGGGCCAGCGACGGACGCGGGATCGGTGCTGAGCACGCGGACCGCGAGGTCGGTGGTCGCCTGCACATTGAGGAAGCCGACAACCTGGCTGACGCGGCCGAGGTCGAGCGGCAGCAGGCCAGGGCTGCCGGGGAGATCGGGGGTGAGCCCGAGGTCGAGGTCGTCGCGACCGGTCATGACCCGCACGTTGAAGTCATACCGTTCGCGAGCCTGGGGTGCGCTGAGCCGGCGTACGACGGTCGTCCCGACCCGGCGCGCACCAGTCTCCTCCGCCCACGAGTCCAGGGCGGCGGCGACTGCCCGGCCCTCGTCGTGGTCGATGTCGGCCCATACCGTCTGCATCGGCCCCGCCTGCTCGAGGAGGATCGCCGCCATCTTCTCGCCGATGCCAGGGACGCCAGGGAGGTTGTCGCTCGCGTCGCCCCGCAGGGCGGCGTACTCGAGGTACCGCGCGGCGGCAACGCCGTACATCGCGCGGAGGCGGCCCGGGTTGAGGAGCGGTGACCCGTTGATGCCGCCGTTGATCAGGCGCAGCACCTGGGTGTGGTCACTGATGCAGGCGAACGCGTCGCGATCGGAGGTGATGATGATGCAGCTCCAGTCGTTGTTGCGTGCCCAGGCGGCGGCGGACGCGTTGACGTCGTCCGCCTCGAGGCCCGGGGGAGTGAGGGTGGCCAGGCCGAGGGCGTCGAGCAGCGCACCCGCGCGCTCGAGCTGGTCGATCAGCTGGGGATCCTTCTCGGTCCGACCGGCCTTGTAGTCGGGATAGAAGTCCTTGCGCTCGGACGCGGTGCGGTCGTCGAGCCCGAAGATCACAGCATCCGGTGCGAATCCTTCGATGGCTTCGAGGATCTGGCGCAGCATGCCGTTGAGCGCCCACGCAGGTCGCCCAGATCGGTCCGTGATCCGGGTGTGCGCCCGCGCATGGTGGTTGCGGTGGAGGAGCGAAGGGGCGTCGACAGCAAGCAGCAGCTTGCGGGCGCGGCGGTCATCGGCGGCTGGGGACACGGCAATCGCCGCCATCGTACGGCCCGGCGCCGGGCTCCGGCTGCCGGGGCACGCCAGAAAAACTTCTCGGCGAAACCAGGCCGTTCCGCTTGACCTGAACGGTCGTTCGGGTTTCAGATGTTCCGCGGAGAGACGGCGTCGGCCAAGCAAAGTGCCGGCAATGTTCATTGCACAACAGCCTCGGAGGCATCAACGTGTCGAACCCCAGTTGGATGCGGGCGCTCAAGCGCGCGCTCGCCACGACTGCGGGAGTCGGACTGGTGGCAGCAACCCTGTCCACCGCTTCGCTCCCTGCGCAAGCACAGACGTCAGCGCCGACGTCGGCGTCAGCACCTGCTGACGCAGTCGGCTTCAAGAACGGCAACTACCTCGTCACCCTGACCGACCTTCCGGCCGCGGCCTACCGCGGTGGGACCCAGGGATACCCGGCCACGAGGCCGGCCCGCGGCAAGAGGTTCGACGCGACCACGGCGGCCGCCGTGAAGTACCGCGGATACCTGAAGACCAAGCACAACCGACTGCTGAACAGCGTCGGTGCGACCGCCTACTACGACTACACCGTCGCGCTCAACGGCTTCGCCGCGCACCTCACCGCGAAGCAGGCGGCGACGCTGTCCAAGAAGCGCGGCGTGCTCGCGGTGACGCCGGACACCGTCCGCGCGGTGGACACCTTCGCCAGCCCGGAGTTCCTGGGTCTTCGCGACCAGGGCAGCCTCTGGCAACAGGTCGGTGGTCAGGACAACGCCGGCAAGGGCGTCATCGTCGGCGTCCTCGACACCGGCATCTGGCCGGAGAGCAAGTCGTTCGCAGGGAAGTCGGTCCGGCGCAACCAGGCCGGCCAGATCATCCCCGGCCAGGGCGTCCGCGCGACCTGGCGGGGCATCTGCCAGGAAGGCGAGCAATGGAACGCGCAGGACTGCAACGACAAGCTGATCGGCGCCCGCTACTTCGTCAGCGGCTTCGGCAAGCAGGACGTCGACCGCTCAGACTTCTTCTCCCCGCGTGACGCTGACGGCCACGGCTCCCACACGACTTCCACCGCCGCCGGCAACGCCGTCGACGGCGTCAACGTGGACGGCAAGGAGTTCGGCGACATCTCCGGCATGGCGCCGGCCGCGAAGGTCGCGACGTACAAGGTCTGCTGGACGGGCAACACCCGCACCGGCATCAACGACGGATGCGCCGACTCAGACGGTGCTGCCGCGGTCGACCAGGCTGTGATCGACGGAGTCGACGTCATCAACTACTCGATCGGTGGCACCAGCGAGCCGGGCACCTTCAACGCTGTCGACGTCGCAATGATGTTCGCGGCAGAGGCCGGTGTCTTCGTCGCCACCTCGGCGGGCAACAACGGCCCGGACGCCAGCACGCTCGGCAAGTGGCCCACCCCGTGGACGACGTCCGCCGCGGCCAGCACCCACTGGATCGCCGAGCAGAAGCTGGTCCTCGGCAATGGCGAGGAGTACGTCGGCTCGTCGACGACCGGCTCGTTGGCCGAGACGCCGATGGTCGCCGCCCGGACCTCCGGCGCTGCTGGCGCCGCTGAGGACGACGCGGCGCGCTGCTTCCCGGGCACCCTCGATCCGGCGGCCGTCGCCGGCAAGCTCGTGGTCTGCGAGCGTGGCGTGAACGCGCGCATCGAGAAGTCGTTCGTCGTTCGCGACGCCGGCGGTGTGGGCATGGTGCTGATCAACACCTCGCCGAACTCGCTCAACGGTGACCTCCACGCGATCCCGAGCGTCCACATCGGCGACGACGCCCTCGAGCCGGTCTACGACTATCTCGACACCGCTGACCCGACGGGCAGCATCGAGGCGCTGGATGCCGGTGACTCCGACACCCAGGTGCCCGAGATCGCAGGGTTCTCCTCGCGTGGACCGTCGATCACGACCCCGGGCGACATCCTCAAGCCGGACATCGCGGCTCCGGGTGTCGACGTGCTCGCCGCGGTCTCGCCGGTCGGACCCACCCACTACAACCGCAACTACGACCTGGTGTCCGGCACGTCGATGGCCTCGCCCCACATCGCGGGCCTCGGTGCGCTGCTCTACCAGAAGTACAACAGCTGGACCCCGATGATGATCAAGTCGGCGCTGATGACCACGGCGACCGATCACGCCTCGACGGATGCAAGCGATGGCGGTGTCTTCGCGCAGGGCGCAGGCTTCGTCCAGCCCAACCCGGCTGGCGACCCCGGCGTCGTGTTCGACAGCAATGTCGTCGACTGGCTCGGCTACCTGGAGACCTACGTCGGTGACCTCGACGCCGGCTTCGGCATGACGATCCCGACGGTCGACGGCAGCCAGCTCAACGCGGCGTCGATCGCGCTGGGCAACCTGACCGGTGTCGAGACCGTGACCCGGACCCTCAAGAACGTGAGCGGCCAGTCGGAGTCCTACACGCCGTCGGTCGAGCTGCCTGGCATCGACGTGACGTTCGACCCGGCCACCGTCACGGTGCCGGCGGGAGAGTCGCGGGACGTCGAGATCACCTTCACCCGGGACGACGCGCCGGCCGACGAGTACTCGACGGGCAGCCTCACCTGGAACGGCAACAACGGCCACGTGGCCCGGATGCCGCTCGCGGTGCGGCCGGTCGAGGTCGCGGCCCCGGCCGAGGTCTCGGGCGAGGGCGCATCGGGTGACGTCGACATCGAGGTCACCTCCGGCTTCACCGGGACGCTCGGGACCGCCGTGCACGGCCTGGTCGGCGCCACGCCGAGCGCGGAGTCGGTGGCCATCGGTCCGTTCGACGATGCCAACCCGGTGGCCGACGCTGACACCGACCGGTTCGAGGTCGATGCCACCGGTGCCGAGGCCATCCGGTTCGACGTCGATGGTGCGGCATCCGCCGACCTCGACCTGTGGGTCTATCAGGTCGTCGACGGCGAGGAGGAGCTGATCGACCTCAGTGCCGATGGCGACGCCGACGAGACGGTGACATTGCGCAACCCCGAGGACGGCACCTATGTCGCCTACGTCAACGGCTTCGCCGGTGACGGCAACTACACCTGGACCCAATGGGTGGTCGGCGGTGCGGATGCGGGCAACCTGACCGTGACGCCACCGAGCCAGCAGGTCTCGGTGGGCGACGAGGTCACCGTCAACGCAGCGTGGAGCGGACTCGACACCACGCAGCGCTGGCTCGGTGTCGTGGGCTGGACCAAGGACGGCACCGAGGTCGGGAGCACCCTGGTCTCGATCGGCTGACCTAGCAGCTCAGCAGGCAAGATTCGGGCCCACCGGCACCAGCCGGTGGGCCCGAATCCATCTGCCCGCGGTGCCGCCACGCACGACTGTCGCTGCGTCGTCGCGATGCCGTCGGCGATGGCGTCGCTGGTCACAGGGACGGAGTCTCGTGCGACGGGAAGGTCGACCCCCGACTCGAGCACATCTGCAATCGACGTCTTGGGCGTTTTCGCTACCGGAACCGGCAACCGCTGGAGCGAAACGACTTCCCTGTCGGCGTGGTTGTGGTCGAGTGGGAGAGGCAAGGATCTCGGGAGCGACCGCGGGCGGTCCCGTCAGACTGATCGACAGTCGGCTCCAGGCGGGACCGTCCTTCTCCCGTGACGCTGACGAAAGGCCGACCCGCCATCGGCCCGCACTTCCGGCCGTCCGACGGGCGTCACGCCAACGAGAGCTCGGGCAGGTCGAGTGCGAGCGGCCGCCCGGCACAGTGGCGGCACGGCCGGAGGCCCTTCAGTTCTCACGCGATCGTGCGGTGCCATATCCCCGTTTGGTCCTGGATCGGAGTGGATAACGAACGAGACAGCCGCCGAGGCGCAGGTGCGGCCGGACAGTGGACGAATTGGGCAATGGAATCGGGCCTTGAGGGCTCCGCGGCTGCCACCGATCTAGTCGGCCCGACGCCGGAGCGGAGCGGGACGACCCCCGACCCTTTGAAACCGGGACCGGGGGCCGCCTCGCGCCGTGCCCGGGGGTCCACGGCGCTACCGGCACCTGCCATCAGCGCGGCGCTCCAACCAAACGCCGAGGCGAGGATGCCGGATTCTCCCCACTTAAAGCCGCCCGATGCTCGGGACGTCTCCCCGGAGACTTGCATCCTTGGGAACTCAGGGCTAGCGGGCGTGATCGGTTCGGACTACTTTGTGACCGCATCTTGATCTGCAGAACCGAGGTCGCGCCGGGTGCGTTGCACGCAGAAAATTTGCCTCCGATGTCCGACATCGCTGAGGAGCTGACCTGGCTCGCCATCCTGCGCGCGGATGGACCCTCGCCGCAGGGACCGCCCTAGCGGGGTGCGGCGAATGGGGCCGCCCCGCCCAAGTGGGGGAGCGATCGGCGGGGCGGCAACGCGCGTTGGCGCGGTGGAGGACAACCCGGTCATCGCGGTGCTTCCGGGCCAAGGACGATGAGCATGAATCGGCTACCGGAACTGGCAACCGCAATGGCTGAAGGACCTCTCGAACGGCACAGTTGTGGTCAGGTAGTGAACACCGATCTCGGCAGGGACCGGGGCGGTCCCGTCCGGCTGATGGATAGCCCGGCTCCAAGGCCGGGACCGCCTCTACCCCGTTGCCTCGGCCGCGGCCCTGCGTTCCCGCGATGCCGCCGTGGTCGATCTGGCGGCAAGGTGTTCGGTGCGGCTCGTCGTCCGGCCAACCCGCCACAGGAAAGCCAGCGCCACGACCATCGGCACGGTCCATACCAGGAAGCCCCAGCCGAACGACAGCAGCAGGACGTTGAACGCGATCAGCAGGAGCAGCGCCGACTGCCGTGCCCGGCCTTCGAAGAGTACGAAGCTACCGGCCAAAGCCTCGAATGCGATCAGCAGGCCGATGAACAGTCCATGATGGGGAACGACCAAGGACTCCCAGGTCTCGTGGACGAAGGACGTCGATGCTCCGTCAGCGAAGCCCGAGTAGTCGTCGCCACGCAGCAGGAAGAACGCGTTGGCACCCGCGCCCGCCACCACCCACAGGGCACTGACCGCTCCCACACCGACGTTGTATGCGAGTCGGCTGCGTCGCGAACGGAGGCTGCTGGTGACGATGACGACACCCAGGGCGACCCACACGACCGGCAGGACCCATCCGATTTTCATGACACCACTCCTCTCGGCTTCACTGGGCACGACGGGACTGGTGATCGCCGCCATCGCGCTCGTCATGACCGCACGCACGGCGATCTCCTTCTCCCCACCAGCGTTTCAGCGCCGGCCGCGGTGGAGTAGGTGCGAACGGCCCCGACTGGTCAACGAAGGTCCCAACCCCGGCGTTTACCCACGTCCGTGAGGACAGGCTCACTGAAATCGTGCGCCGCGCTGTGTCGGGGTCTGCGCACAAAATTGTGAGGTGCGAGGCATCGCGGCGGACGCATCAGTTTGTGGGCCCGCGCGCTTCAGGCAGGCAGTGCGAGGTTCCTGTGGTGCATGGCCAGGGCGCCGGCGCCGGCGAGCAGCGCGCATGCCGCAACCAGGCCGAGCAGAGGGCCCGGGCTGATGGAGACGGCGGGAGCGTTGGGCACGTGCGAGAACGGTGACAGGTCCATGAGCCACGTCGGCAGGCCCAGTGAGGGGCCGAACATCGGGCCCACGAAGACGACGAACACCACCAGCACCCAGGACAGCCCCACCGACCACCGCGGCAACAGCGTCACGAGCGCGAGGACAGCGGCGCCCAGGACCCCGATGGCGGGGAGCTGGACCAGCGCAGCGCCGACCAGGTCGCGGAGCAGCGAAGCAGTGTCTCCCAGGACAAGTCCGCCGGCGATGACCATGGCCACCGCAAAGAGCAGGATCAGCGCCGTCGCGCCTGCCAGGGCGTTGGCGGCGTACGCCGAGAGCCACCGAAGGCGGGAGACGCCCGTTCCGAGCACCGGCTCCAGCGTGCCCTGCGCCTCGTCGTGGTGCAGGCGAAGCAGGAGGGTGACGACGTAGGCGGCCACCGCCAGACCGGCCACCTGCATCATCGAGGCCCAGTAGGCCCCGAGCAGGTCCGCATCCCCACCGAAGGCGGCATACCACTCCGTCGCCGCTCCCTCGAGCCCGCCGATCTGCTCGCTCAGCGCACCGAAGACCAGGCCGAAGCCGATCAGTCCGACCGCCCAGCCCAGCAGCGCTCCGCGCTGCAGCCGCCAGACCAGACCGGTCGGGCTCAGCAGGCTCGGCCGCCCATGGGCGGCACCCCTGCGCTCCGGCCACATGCCCCGGCCGACGTCGCGCCGGCCGACGAGGAGGACCCCCACCCAGGCCAACACTCCGAGGGCGAGCAGGGAGAGACACGCGGGCCACCACAGGTTGTCCGCGAACGGCCGCATCTGCTGGCCCCACCCGATCGGCGAGAGCCAGGCCGGCCAGGCGCTGGTCACCCGCAGCGCGGTGGAGTCGACGGCGCCGAGCATGTTGCCCAGGGCCGTGAGCAGGAACGAGCCCCCGAGCGCCGCGCCTGCGAGTCCGGTCGCCCCGCGGGTGGTCGACGCCAGCTGCGAGGTCACGGCCGCGACGCCGGTGAACGCCACGCCCACAAGCGCGATCGACGTTCCGGCCACCAGCGAACCGGTGACCGGCTGTCCGGCGACGATCATGCCGAGCCCGAGCAGGCCGGCCAGGACGACGTTCGCGGCGAGCGCGACGATGACGGCTGCGCCCAGCGAGGCGTAGCGCCCGACAACTCCGGCCGCCAGCATCTCCGCACGACCGAGCTCCTCGGCCTGACGGGTGTGGCGGACGACCGCGAAGATGCTCATGAGGGCGGCGAGCACCGCGAGTGTGAGCGCGTCCCGGTGCAGGGTGTATCCGCCGACGGTCGGGCCCGTCACGAGACCCAGGACCCGCATCCCGGGGTTCTCGACGACGATCTGGGTGTCCGGCACCAGCAGTTCGGGATGCTTCGCGTAGTTGTCCGCGAACATGGCCGTCGTTGCGGCTAGGAAGGCAGCCATACCGAGGATCCAAGCGGGCAGCGTGATCCGGTCGCGCCGCAGAGCGAGGCGGACCAGCCGCGTCGTGCCGGTGAAGCCGCTCATCTCGCCCTCGCCACCTCGACAGCCGCGCCCGCACCGGATCCGGCGATGTCCTCGTCGTAGTGCCGCAGGAACAGCTCCTCCAGCGTCGGGGGAGAGGTCACCATGGACCGCACCTCGAGCTCGACCAGGTGCTCGAGCACCTGGTTGAGCTCGCCCGGGTCGACACTGAACTCCGCGTGGCCGTCCTGCACCCGGGCGTCGTGCACCCCGGACCAGCGCGTCACCGGCTCGAGCGGTTTCGCCGTATCGACCACCACCGAGGTACGGGTGAGATGGCGCAGCTCGTCGAACGTGCCGCTCTCGGCCGCTCGACCCGCCCGGATGATCGTGACGCGGTCGCACAGCGCCTCGACCTCGGACAGGATGTGGCTCGACAGCAGGACGCTCTTCCCGTCGGCGCGCAGCTCCTGGACGACGTCCTGGAACACCGCCTCCATCAGCGGGTCGAGACCGGAGGTCGGCTCGTCCAGCAGGTAGAGCTCCACGTCGGAGGAGAACGCCGCCACCAGGGCGACCTTCTGCCGGTTGCCCTTGGAGTAGGCGCGGATCTTCTTGGTCGGGTCGAGCTGGAAGCGCTCGAGCAGCTCCTCTCGACGGGACGCGTCGAGGCCTCCCCGCAGCTCGCCCAGCAGGTCGATCACCTCACCGCCGGTGAGGTTGGGCCACAGGTTCACCTCGCCGGGCACGTAGGCCAGACGCCGGTGCAACGCCACCGCGTCGCGCCACGGGTCACCGCCGAGCAGGTCGACGTGACCCCCGTCGGCGCGCAGCAACCCGAGCAGGACGCGGATGGTGGTTGTCTTCCCAGCGCCGTTCGGTCCGAGGAAGCCGTGCACCTCGCCCGCCTCGACCTGCAGGTCGAGGTGATCCAGTGCCCGCGTCCTGCGCCCGAAGTCCTTCACTAGTCCCGAGACCGTGATCGCGGTGCTCACCGAGACCACTCCCTTCCATGGCTGGGTCCTTTGAGGTCAAACGTCTCTACCCCAGAAGACCGCACCCGCACCTGCATCGAACAGGGTCGAAGGCCACCTGACGACGGGCCCCTTGTCTCGCAAAGGCAGCGAGCAACCAGGCGACCGCGACGGATTCCGTGACGCCGCGACCAGGGCTTTCACCTCTGCCGTCGGAACCCGGCGGCGGGGCACGGCAAGCCTGTCAGCACGCGGTCGCGTTGGGTCGACTACCGTGGAGAGGTGGCTGAGTCTCCCCTGCTCGAGCTGATCCGCCGCTCGGTGATCGGCGAGGACCACGTCATGGTGACGCCATATGGCAACCGCCGGGTGACCTATGCCGACTACACCGCCTCGGGGCGGGCGCTGACCTTCATCGAGGACTTCATCCGCGACGAGGTGCTGCCCAGCTATGCCAACACCCACACCGAGTCCAGCGGCACCGGCCTGCAGACCACGCGGCTGCGTGAGGATGCCCGCCGCATCATCCGCGAGGCGGTGGGCGGCGACGAGGACACGGTCGTCATCTTCTCGGGGTCTGGCTGCACGGGTGCGATCTCCAAGCTGATCGGGGTGCTGGGACTCCGGATCCCCTCCGCCCTGGAGGACCGTTACCACCTGATGCAGCACATCCCTGCCGAGCGGCGGCCGGTGGTCTTCATCGGTCCGTTCGAGCACCATTCCAACGAGATCCCGTGGCGTGAGTCGATCGCCGACGTCGTGACCATCGGTCAGGACATCGATGGTCACATCGACCTCGCGGAACTCCGGGAGCAGCTGGTCCGGTATTCCGACCGGCCGCTGCTGATCGGATCCTTCTCGGCAGCGTCCAACGTGACCGGGATCCTCTCGGACACGGTCGCGATCTCGACCCTTCTCCATCGGCACGGTGCGCTGTCGTTCTGGGACTGCGCTGCCGCGGCGCCGTACATCGACATCGAGATGTATCCCCGGCGCGAGGCCGACCCTCTGGGCTACAAGGACGCCATCTTCCTGTCTCCCCACAAGTTCATCGGCGGCCCGGCAACCCCGGGGGTGCTGGTGGCCAGGCGGGAGCTGTTCACCAACCGGGTCCCCGACCAGCCGGGTGGCGGCACGGTCGATGTACGTCAACCCCGACGAGCACCGCTACCTGGTCGACGCCGGAACAACGCGAGGAGGGCGGCACTCCGGCGATCATCGAGGCCATCCGCGCCGGACTGGTCTTCCAGCTGAAGCAGGCGGTGGGGGTCCCTGTGATCCGCGCCGCGGAGGAGCGCCTCCTGGCCCGCGCCGTGGCGGCCTGGCAGAGCGAGCCCGCGATCGAGATCCTCGGCAACCTGCAGGCGCAACGACTCTCGATCCTCTCGTTCGTGGTCCGCGCGCCGTCGGGAAAGTACCTCCACCACAACTTCGTGGTCGCGGTGCTCAACGACCTGTTCGGCATCCAGTCGCGTGGCGGGTGTTCGTGCGCCGGCCCCTACGGTCACCGGCTGCTCGGCATCGACATCGAACGCAGCCACGAGTTCGAGCGCGAGATCGCCGGTGGCTGCGAGGGGATCAAGCCCGGCTGGGTACGCGTGAACTTCAACTACTTCCTGTCCGACGCGGTCGCCGACTACGTCATCGACGCAGTCCGCCTGGTCGCCCGCGACGGCTGGCGACTGCTCGGGGACTACCGGTTCGACCCGGCGTCCGGGCGCTGGACCCACCGCACGCGGCGTGGTCGAGCCCCCGCTCCGACTCGGCGACGTGACGTACGACGACTCAGGGATGCATCCGCCGACCTCGCGCCGCACCGGCGGCGAGGAACTGCTCGCCCAGCAGCTGCGCGAGGGCGCCGAGATCCTGCGCACCGCACCCGAGCCCGACCTGACCCCACCCACCGCGGTCTCCGACGACTTCGAACACCTGCGCTGGTTCGACCTGCCGGACTCCGCAATCCACTGATCCTCGACATCCTTGCGTCGAGTGCCGGGGGCAGCGGGCGCCCTTGGGGTCCCCGAGGGCCTGTCACGCCAGCGAGAGAAACAGCTTCTCCATCTTCTTCACGTCGACGCTGTCCAGCTCGTCACCCGCGCTCAGGCACTGCTGGAGCCCGCTGGCGACGATGGCGAACCCCGCCCGGTCGAGGGCCTTGGAGACGGCGGCGAGCTGGGTGACGACGTCCTCGCACTCGCGGCCTTCCTCGATCAGTCGGAGCACTCCGGCCAGCTGGCCCTGAGCGCGTTTGATCCTGTTGATCACCGGGGTCATGCCGGCGGGGTCGAGCTCCATCAGTCCTCCTCGGTCAGTGCTGCGAGCATGGCGGTGATCCGTCGGCGGGCGTCCGCGGCCACCGAGTCCAGACCGCCCTCCTCGGACAAGCCCATCATGGCGCGCGGGTCGAATGCCTCGACCATCGTGGACGTGTCGTCGACCGCCCGCACCACCACGTTGCAAGGCAGCACCGTGGCGATCGACGGATCCACTTGGAGCGCTTCATAGGCCAAGGGCGGCCGGCAGGCTCCGAGGATGACCTGCGAGGGGACGTCGACGTCGAGCTTCTTCTTCAGCGTGGCCCGCAGGTCTATCTCGGTCAGGACACCGAAGCCCTGGGCCTCGAGTGCGTCGCGAACGGCCCGCACGGTCTGCTCGTAGGGACGATCGAGGGTCGTGCCGAGGGTGTAGCCGCTCATCATGCGCTCTTCTGTGCGCCGGCATCGTTGCCCTGCACCTGCGTGGGATCGAACTTGCGTACGGCGGCGATGACCTGCTCCAGCGCGGCGGCCGGGAGTGCTCCGGGCTGGGAGAAGACCAGCGCGCCGTTCTTGAAGGCCATCAGGGTCGGGATGGAGGTGATCTGCGCCGCTCCTGCCAGCGCGCGCTCCGCCTCGGTGTCGACCTTGCCGAACACCACGTCGGGGTGGGCCAGCGCGGCCTTCTCGTAGACCGGGGCGAACGCGCGGCACGGGCCACACCAGGACGCCCAGAAGTCGACGAAGACGATCTCGTTCTCGCCCACGGTGCGTTCGAAGTTCTCGGCGCCCAGCTTCACGGTGGACATGACTGCTCCTCTCACGCCTTCGGGCCAGGTGCTCGAAGGCTATACCGGGGGGTGTTTTGCATTCAGGATATATACCCCCTAGGGTATTTCCAAGACCCGGCAACGGCATGGAGAGGAGCCACCGTTCCGATGAGCGGCAAACCGGAGATCGACATCGAGCAGTTCGCCACGGCCCGCTCCGATGGCACCGTCGTGGACGTGCGCGAGCCCTACGAGTACGTCGCCGGCCACGTGGAGGGCGCGCTCTTGGTCCCGATGGGCCAGTTCGCGACGCGCATGCACGAGCTCGACCGCAGCCGGCCCGTCTACGTGATCTGCGCTACCGGCAACCGCTCACAAGCCATGACGGACCTGCTGCTCGCACGCGGCTTCCAGGCCTGGTCGGTCGCCGGCGGCACCACCGCCTGGGCCCACTCGGGCCGCCCCGTCGAAGGAGGAATCCGATGAACGACCACAGCTTCACCATCGTCCCGATCGAGACGCCCACCCTCGGCGACCGCAGCTACCTCGTCCACGACGGGGAGGTCGCGTTCGTGGTGGACCCGCAGCGCGACATCGACCGGGTGCTGGTCCTGCTCGAACGGCACGATGTCCTGCTCACCGACGTCTTCGAGACCCACATCCACAACGACTACGTGACCGGTGGACTGGCGCTGGCCAGGCGCACCAGGGCGACGTACCACGTGAACGCAGCCGACGAGGTCGCCTTCGAGCGCTCCCCGATCAGCGATGCGCAGACCGTCGAGGTCGGGAACAGGATGCGGGTGACCGCCCTGGCTACTCCGGGGCACACCTTCACGCACCTCTCCTACGCCCTGACCGACGCCGGCAGCAACGGGGCGGTCGGGCTGGACAGCTCCGTGGCCGTGTTCTCCGGGGGTTCCCTGCTCTACGGCGCCACCGGGCGCCCGGACCTCCTCGGCGCCGAGCACACCGACGCCCTCGTCCGTCACCAGCACGCCTCGGCCCACCGGCTCGCCGACCTGCTCCCCGATGAAGCCGGCGTCTTCCCGACCCATGGGTTCGGGTCGTTCTGCTCGGCCACGCAGTCCGAAGCCTCCGACTCGACCATCGGCCAGGAGCGGAGGTCCAACCCGGTGCTCACCCAGGACGAGGAGACCTACGTCCGCGAGCTCCTCGACGGTCTCGGCGCCTGGCCCGCCTACTACGCGCACATGGGTCCTGCCAACACGGCCGGGCCCGCCGAGCCCGACCTCCGCCCTCCGGGGCTCGCGGACGCCACCGAGCTGCGCCATCGGATCGAGGCCGGCGAGTGGGTGGTCGACCTGCGCAACCGCACCGCTTTCGCGGCCGGGCACGTTCGCGGCACCCTCAACTTCGGCCTCGACGGTGCCTTCGCGACCTACCTAGGCTGGCTGATAGCCTGGGGGACGCCGGTCACCCTGCTCGGGGACACCCCGGAGGCCGTCGCCGAGGCCCAGCGCGAGCTGGTCCGCATCGGCATCGACCGTCCCGCGGCCCATGCCACCGGCTCGCCGGGGGACTGGGCGGACGGTGAGCTGGCCACCTTCCCGACGGCCAGCTTCGCCGACCTCGCCCAGGTCAGGCACCACCGAGCCGTGGTGGTCCTGGATGTGCGACGCACCGATGAGTACGCCGCCGCCGCGATCAGCCACGCCGTCAACATCCCGCTGCACGAGCTCTGGGACCGGCTCGACGAGGTGCCCGCCGGCGAGGTGTGGGTGCACTGTGAAGCCGGGTACCGCGCCTCGGTCGCTGCCTCGATGCTCGACGCCTCGGGGCGGATGCCGGTGGCTGTCGACGACGACTTCGAGAACGCCGCGAAGGTCGGCCTGCACCTGGTGCGAGTCCAAACGGCGTGACCATCCTCCTCGCCCTGGTCGCCGGCGCACTCATCGGCCTCAGCCTGGGAGCGCTCGGTGGCGGCGGCTCGATCCTCGCGGTCCCCGTGCTGGTCTATGCCCTGGGCCAGACCCCGGCGCAGGCCACCACCGGCTCGCTGGTGGTGGTCGGCCTCACCTCGCTGATCAGCGCCATGGCGGCGTACCGCGCCGGCAACGTGCTGCTCGCCCGCGGCGTCGCCTTCGGCGTCGTGGCGATCGGAGGCGCAACCGCCGGGGCCACGCTGTCCACCCGCGTCTCCGAGCCCGTGCTCCTGGCAGCCTTCGCCGTCCTGATGCTCGTCGTCGGCGGCCTCATGGGCATCCGCCAGGTGCGCGGTCCGCGGGAACGTCGGTCCGAGGCGACCCGCGTGCTGCAGCCGGTGGCGGAGCCGAGCGAACGGCATGAGTCGTCCGCGGCAAACAGGTCGGCCGCGGCAAGCGCCGCCGGGTCTTCCTCGCCTCGCACCAGGCAGGCGATGCTCGACGACCCCATCATTACCTTCAGCCCGACCTTCGCCTGCCAGTGCCCTCGGGCCCTGAAGGTGCTCCTCACCGCCACCATCGTGGGACTGCTCACCGGCTTCCTGGGCGTCGGTGGAGGGTTCCTGGTCGTCCCGGCACTGGTCCTGGCCCTGGCGCTGCCGATTCGGCACGCCGCCGGCACCTCCCTCGTGGTGATCACCGTGACCAGCGCCTCCGCACTCGCCGTCCGTGCCGGGGTCGGCGCCGCCCCCGACTGGGGAGTCGTGCTGGCCCTCGCAATCGCCTCCGTGGCCGGCGGCATGATCGGTGCGCGGATCGCCGCCCGCAGCGACGCCACCCGCCTCTCCGCCGCCTTCACCGTCCTCGTGCTCCTCGTCGCGGTCTACACCGCCGCCCGGGCCCTTCCCGCCGTCCTCTGACCACCCATTCGCCCCCAACACCGTCAACAGGAAGAGCTTCGCCATGACCATGGCTCACGGCCGCCGAAGAAGGAGACAACCCCCATGTGCAGAGCTGTGAAGTGCCGGACCTGCGGCAAGACCACCTGGTCCGGCTGCGGACAACACGTCGCCCGGGTCAAGGCCGGTGTCCCGGCGGGCAACTGGTGCGCCGGTCACCCCAAGGCGCCCCGGGAGGCCGGTGGCATGTTCGGCCGGCTCTTCGGCCGGTCCTAGATGAAGAGCAGCTGCGCCCCGTTGGTCTTCTCGATGAAGTCGGAGGCGCTGATGATTGCCTCGACCTCGTCGTAGAGGTCCGCTTCCTCGAGGTGCTGCATGTCGGCCGACATCCGGCAGGCCCACAGGTGGCCACCGGAGTCGACGATCTGCTGGAGGAACTCGGGCACCTCGGGGACGCCGATCTCCTCGATCGACTTCTTCATCTGTCGCGTGGCCATCGCGGTCATTCCGGGCAGGCCGCCCAGGCCCTTGCGGCATGTGGGTCGCGGTGTTGCCGAGCATCGTGAACTTCAGGTCGCCCATGGTCTTCTTGTTGATCATGTCGAAGCCCCAGAACGTGAAGAACAGGTGCGGTCTCAACGCCCTCGCCGAGGGCGGCGTTGGCCAGGATCAAGCCGGGGTAGGCCATGTCCAGGTTGCCCTTGGAGCAGATGATCGCGAGCTTGCGGCCGGTGTCCTCCTCGTCGAAGGACGGGATGATCGGGGCGCTCTGCGTGGTGGTCATGACGGTCTCCTGTTCTCACACGCAACCGCGAGGCTTCGGCAGCCCGGCGATGTAGGCCATCTTCTTGGCCGGCTTCTTCGGAAAGAGAGCGAACAGCTCCTTGGTCGCAATGCCGCCGACCGTCGCCACCCGGCGCAGGGTCGCGGTCTCGCCGTGCTCGGGGAAGTCACTGCGCAGGAAGCGGATCGCCTTCCAGTGCTCGTCGCTCATCTCGATGCCGATCTGGGCGGCGAGCACCTTGCCCAGGTCCTCGGTCCACTCGTCGTACTGGGTCATGAACCCCTCGCCGTCGACGTGGATCTCGTGGCTGTCGATCGTGGTGGTGGGCATCTCAGGCCTCCTGCTTCTCGGGTTCTGTTGTGGGTACGTGCTTCCCGGCCATCGACATCAGGGCCGGGAGCGGGACGGGACGCCCCGGGAGCAGGACGTTCCAGTAGATCCAGCGGAAGGCCAGCTTCCCGAGGTGGTTGGCCCGGGTCTCCTTCAGCAGGTCCATCGGGCCGACGACGGGGAGTGGGTACTTGCCCGTCAACGGCTCGGTGTCGTAGTTGAAGTCGATCAACAGCGCCTTGTCGTCACCGGACTCCACGAAGCAGTTGGCGTGCCCGTCGAAGGCTCCGGTCATCGGCCTGCCCGCGATGTGCTCGAGGAAGTTGTCGACGAAGATCTCGACCGAGAAGTGGGCGACCGAGCCGGCCTTGGAAGCGGGAATGTCGCTGGCGTCCCCAATGGCGAAGATGTTGTCGAATTGGGTCGAGAGCTGGGTGTGCTTGTCGACAGGCACGTAGTTGAGCTCGTCGCCGAGCCCCGAGCGCGCGACGAAGTCGGCGCCCATGTTCAGCGGGACCGTCACCAGCAAGTCGAACGGGACCTCGCGCTCGTCGTAGGAGACGAGCACCTTCCGCTCGTCGTCGATGCGCTCGACCATGAAGTCGGTCTCGACGTGCACCTTGCGCTCATCGAGCATGCCGCCCAAGTGGGCCGATGCCACCGGCTTGGTGAACGCCCCATCCAGCGGCGTCACGAAGACCAGCTCGACCCGGTCGCGCAGTCCGCGCCCCCGCAGCCAGGCCTCGGCGAGGAAGGTGAACTCCAGGGGCGCAACCGGGCACTTGATCGGCATCTCGGTGACGTGCACGACCAGCCTCCCGCTGTCGAAGCGGTTGAGCGCGTCCGCGAGCGCCTCGGCACCCTCGAGCGTGTAGAAGTCGAAGATGCTGCGCCGCCACTCCGGGCCCAACATGCCGGGCGTCTGCTCCGGACGCGGGGTGGTGCCAGTTGCGATGACCAGCTGGTCAAAGGGGACCTCACGCCCGTCCTCGAGGAGTACGACGTTCTGCTCCGGTTCGACCCTGTCGACCGAACCGACGACGAAGTCGACGCCGTCGGGGAGGAACTTGTGCCGCGACCTGACGACCTGCTCGTGGGAGTACCCACCGAAGGGCAGGAACAAGTAGCCAGGCTGATAGTGGTGCTCGTCGTCGCGGTCGACGACGGTGATGTCCCACTCCGTACGGTCAAGACGACGCCTCAGCTTGTTCGCGATCATCGTCCCGGCCGTCCCGCCGCCCAGGATGACGAGGTGTCTCATGGCTCTCTCCTGCGACTCGTTCATACCTCGACGCTAAACCCCGGGGGGTATTCGCAACCAGTGGCCAAAGTCCCCCACCGGTGTGACTAACGTAGGGGCGAGGGGGTATCGCTGGTTGCCCTAGCTCGCCGGACAAAGGCTCGGCGCCAGGGACCTTCTTCACGTCCCGGCCAGGTCACCGGCAAGGGTCAATCTCGAGACGGCGAGACCTGATGTCGCGCCGACTTCGGCTCATCCGATGTCGCGGTTGCGGAACGCGAACTGGCCTGCGAACGACGACGCGGCGGCAACCAGGGCCACGCTGGCGACGGGGGCGAGCGCGAAGTCCTCGACGGGCATCAGGGGAATGTGCTGGAAGGGCGAGAGATTGCGCAGCCAGTGCGGTAGCCGCAGCACCTCGCCGAACATGAGCACCACGACGGCGAGCACGAGCGGAAGCCAGGCGAACACCAGGAGGCGCGGCGCGACGCCGTACAGGAGTCGGGCGATGCCGCTCAGCACCAGCACGGGTGCGGCGTAGGCGAGAGCCGGCAGGCCGAGCCGGAGTACGGCGTCGCCGTCGCCGGTCATTGCGGCGTAGCCCGCGCCGAGCGCGGCGCCCGAGACGGCCAGCATCAGCACGGTGCCGAGCACCGTCACCACGACGTGGCCGGCGAGCCACCTGCTGCGCGACAGCCCGGTCGCGACCACCACCTCAGCGTGCCCGACCTGCTCCTCGCCGCGCGGGCGGAGGGCGGAGGAGATCGCGAAACCCGAAGCCATGAGCGCGAGCAGGACCAGCGCCGTCGCGTAGAACCCGTCGACCAGGTCGCTGGTCGCGCCGGCTGCCATCGCCTCCTGGGCGAAGTCGCTCTCTCCGAGCATGTCCTCGACGCTGTCGCCGATGGAGCCGTAGGCGAGGCCCATCAGCGCGAGTCCGGCGGTCCAACCGAGCACGGATCCTCGCTGCAGGCGCCAGGCGAGCCCGATGCCCGACCGCAGGTCGCTCCCCGCGGTCGCCGGTCCGGGACGTGCGGCGAGGATGCCGGAGCCGACGTCGCGGCGATCGAACAGCGTGTAGGCGACGACGGCGTTGATCGCGAAGGCCGCCAGCATGATCAGGAGCGGCCACCAGCGAAGGTCCGAGTAGGCGTGCATGGCCTGGTACCAGCCCAGTGGCGAGAGCCAGCTGAGCGTCCCGTTGCCGACGTCGCCGATCGCCCGCAGCCCGTAGGCCAGGCCCATCACGGCGCCTGCGAGGCCGTACATGGCGCGGGTGCTCTGGGTGAGCTGGGCCGCTGCGAGCGCGGTGCCGCTGAACACGCATCCACATGCTGCGAGGCCCGCGCCAGCCGCAATGCTGTCCTCGATGGCGAGCGGCATCCCTGCGAGCGGCGAGTTCTGACGGACGGTCATCAGGCTCAGCGCGGTCAGCAGTCCGAGCAGCAGGTTGGCGAGCAACGCCACCGCCAGCGCGGCGGTGAGCGGCGCCCGGCGCCCGATCGCGGTGCTCCGGACCAGTTCGTCGCGGCCCGATTCCTCCTCCGCTCTGGTGTGCCGGCCGACGAGGAACATGCTCATCAGGCCGGCGACGATGCCGACGAACGCGCTGCTCTGCCAGAACACCTGGCCGCCCACCGTGTCCAGCGCCCGCGCGGGGCCGAGCATCGCGACGAACGCGGCGTTGGACTCCATGCTCGCGGCCGCCCGGTCGAGCTCCTCCTGCGTCGCGTAGAGCCCGGGCAGGGTGGCACCTTGTGACCAGTAGAGGGCCGCGCCGCCCAGGCACCACCACAGGATCATCCAGCGGTCGCGGCGGAGGTGGCCGCGGAGCAGGGTCAGCGCTCCGGTCACGGTTCCGGGTCCTCCACCGGATGATGGATCACGTCGCCGTAGTGCCGCAGGAACAGCTCCTCCAGGGTGGGCGGCTGCGAGACCAGGGTCTTGATGCCGACCCGGTGCAGCGTGCCGATCGCCTGATCGATCTTGTCGGTGTCGACCTGGAACCGGACCCGCTGTCCCTCCACCAGCAGGTCGTGGATCCCCAGTAGCTCGCGCAGCCCCTCGGGGTGGCCCGCGAGCACCGCGTCGATCGAGGTCCGGGTCAGGTGGCGGAGCTCGGTGAGCGTGCCAGACTCGACGACCCGGCCGGCGCGGATGATGCTCGCCCGGTCGCAAAGCGCCTCCACCTCGGCAAGGACATGGCTGGAGAGGAGCACGGTTCCGCCGCGCCGCCGGAACATGTCGACGTACTCCCGGAACGTCTCGCCCATGAGGGGGTCGAGGCCGCTGGTGGGCTCGTCGAGGAGGAGCAGCTCGACGTCGGAGGCGAAGGCGGCGACCAGCGCGACCTTCTGGCGATTGCCCTTGGAATAGCTGCGCCCCCGCTTGGTCGGATCGAGGTCGAAGCGGTCGAGCAGCTCCGCGCGACGCCTGGGGTCGAGGCCACCGCGGAGCCGGGCGAGCAGGTCGATGACCTCGCCGCCGGTGAGATTGGGCCACAGGCTGACGTCCCCCGGCACATAGGCGAGCCGGCGGTGGAGCTGTGCCGCGTCCGACCACGGATCCCCACCCAGCAGCCGGACGGCCCCCTCGCTCTTGCGCAGCATCCCGAGCAGCACCCGGATCGTGGTCGACTTGCCCGCGCCGTTCGGTCCGAGGAACCCGTGCACCTCTCCCCGCACTACCTCGAGGTCGAGGCCGTCGAGCGCGGCGAACCGGCCGAACTTCTTGACCAGGCCTTGGATCTCGATGACCGGCTCGGTGATCACGCCTGGGACGTTAGTACAACTCGATCACAGCGCACGCAGGTGAAGGTCTGACGAGCCGACGGTGCGTTAGTCGGGTGTGCCCGGATGCGGTCACCGCGCAAGCGCCTACGCCGGGCGCACGCCGCGTCCCCGGTCTACGGTCATGAAGGCGCAGTCGATGAGCGCCTGCTGAGGCAGACCTCGGAAACAAGCGTGGTCGGTGACTCAGCGCCGGTGCTCGCGCGTTCCTCGACCTTGAGCTGACGTGCGGCTAGATCGGTTTCGAGGTTGCGGTACCCGAACCACCAGTGCACCAGCACGCCAAGGGTCATGCCGCCAACGGCGAAGGCCGACCATGGGAACGCGTCAGCCAACGTGAGGTTGACGACGACCAGCAGGGCGGAGACCAGCGCGGTCACTACACCGTGTGCGATCAGGCCGTTGCGGGCGCCCTCGTGCGCGAGCACGCGTTCGGCCTGCTCGTATTCCTGCAAGGTGATGTTGTGAGCGCTCATGGCGTCTACCTCCTGGTCTAGTCGAGTCGTTCGGAGCGTTGCCGGCGCACCAGCAGCGTGAGGGCGCCGGCGGTGACCAGCAGCCAGGCAACTGCAAGTCCAGCCGCCAGATCGCTGCTCCCGTGGTTGCCGTAGTCGTCAGTCACCTTCGGTGGCAGCATGTGCTGGGCGCCACCCTCGTTCTGGTGCACGACCGCCGATGTGTGCATCGCGCTGTGCGCGATGACGGCACCGAGTGGGTTGCCGGTCAAGGCGGTCGGCACGTTCGCGACGATGGCGCCGATCTCGGGGTACTTGATCGTGTCGCCGCGGTACTCGGAGTAGCCCAGGTGATAGGTGGTGGTCACCAGCAGCGACAGGATCAAGGCAAGCCCGGCGAACCCGGCCTTGCGGCCCAACCCCTGCCGGTTGCCGCGCATCAGCAGGTAGGCCACGGCGGCCGGGAACACGTACAGGGTCAACGCGTCCACGCCCCCGTAGATCAGGCCGCGCCAGATGATCTGGAACCCGAAGCGCCAACCGTCTGGGTGCGGGGTGGCCGCTTGGTTGAAGATGCCGAGGGCCAAGGCGGCGCCAACCAGCGCGCCGACGACAAGGCTCTGCCACAGGTTTACGGTCCACAACGGTCGCAGAACTGAGGCGTACGTGGCCACGAACGCGATGAAGAACGACACGGCGACGGTGAAGTAGCCGAGGTAGTACAGGTCAGGCTGAAGCTCGAGCCAGCCCGTGCCGACCAACGGCACCAAGAAGAACAGGATCGCGCCGGCCCCCAGCCACAGCAGCGGGCGAACCTGCCCCATCGCCGGTGGAGGGCCCGGGCACGGGTGAAGCGGTGTGCGGTGCGGGGGACGAAGAGCTGATGTGCGCATGCGGACGGTCATCGTGCTCATCTCCTTCTTCTCCCAGCATGTGCACAGCGCTCGGCCAAGAGGAGAGGCGAAGGTCCTCCGCGGCCGCGGATCTAGGTCAGTCCGTGCTCGTAGGCCGGAGCTCCACGAACGGGTGAGTGCGGACGAAATCGCGGAGAACGGTCTCGGAGTGCAGGTCCGGCCACTCGAGGATGCGGGTGGCCAACCGCAGGCGATACGGGTGTCGGTCGACGAAGCCACTGGCGACAGTGATGCTCTCGTCCTCGGAGAGGAACCGGTGCTGCGGCGTGAACGACTCCCGGCCGACCTCCACACGGAGCGCGGGGCGGGCGCGGAGGTTCCGCACCCAGTCGGAGTCGGCACCCCAGGCGGAGAAGATGACCACCTCACGGGTGGAGGCGTTCCAGTGCATCACCATGGCCGTCATCAGATGCGGTCGGCCAGTCTTCCGTCCAGCGTGGACCAATAGCATGAACGTGGTCCCGAGCAGCCACCCCCAGCCGTGCCGGTACAGGACCACGGGCAGACGGAACACAGCGAGCGCCAGACGGCCCGGTCGCCGCCGCAGCCCAAGCAGGGGCCGGGCATGCTGGGTTGCTGCTGCCCCGGTGGTCTTCATAGCTCTGCCTCCATCCGCGCCCCGGCCGAAATGCTTCTGACGCCAGGCAACGCCCTTCGGGGCGGCCGCGCCAGAGGCAATGGTCCTTCGGTGGGCGACCCGGCGGACGAGGTCGCCTGCGTATCCGGGGGAGTCGTCCTCTTCCCGCCAGCGGCTTGGGCCGCGGGGACTCCGGAAGCCGGTTCGGTCCGTCCCGGTGCAGGCGCTGGACCGCTGCGGCGGTGCTGAGGCCCTGGGGGTCGACAGGTCGGACCGCAGCGTCCAGGTGGTCGCCCGTCGAAACAGCTGTATGTGACATGAGCCGTCCTTCGCCTGGATCAGTACATAGCCGCTCTGAGCTCTCGGCCGGCGACCGTCAGACCGGCGGTCCATCCGGGGACGCGTGCGTTTCGGGGAAGGCGGATCTGGGCGAGGTCGTGCCCGCTGCGGGCAAGTAGCCATGAGGTCAGCGAGTTCGAGTTCCACATGTCGCCGGTCGCTTGCTCGTCCCGACCCCACGTGCGCGCCGGGAAGAGGGTCAGCAGCCCTAGAACAGACTCTGCCAGCGCTCGATCGGTGCTGAGCCGCTGTGGCGCGCCAACGGCGTGGGCAGCGTCCGGAATCGGCCGTCCCGCCACGCATGGATCTCGTAGCGGAACAGCCGCCATCGTCCGAGGCCGGCGAGGCCCACCGCTCCCGTGACGACGACGCCCCTGTCGACGCGGTTGGGCAGGCCCCAGGCGGGGGTCATCTCGACGGCGTAACGGTGACCGTCGAGGTGCACCTCCAGCGCCGAATGATAGAGGTCCGCACGGTCGCGGTGGTCGCCGCGAGCACTCAGCGCTTCATAGGCGCGTCCACCCCAGCGCACCAAGCCAGAGTTGTCGCCTGCGCCCAACGGTAGCCACAGCAGGTCGACGGCTGACGTGCTCATCGTCTGTCTGTGCTCCTCGGGGGTCGGCGGCACCATGAGCACAGGACATGCGCTGTGGTTCAGGGTCGCCCGCGCAACAGGTCCGAGGTGCGTGCCAAGGGGCAGCAGGTGGTGCCGGCGTCCGAGGACCAAGAGCACCGACTTCTGCCCGGCGTCGAGCAGAGCCTCGATCGGGGGCGCGTGTTGCACGTCCACCGCGACCTCGACGTCGGGGAACTCGGCCTCCAGATCGGCAAGGACGGGCGCCAGGGCCGACCGCGTGCGGGAGGTCCAGTCCCTCCGCATCGAGTCATCGACCACGACGACGTCAAAGCCGCTGGCCAGCCACCAGGCGTGCAGGATGACGAGCGGAGCCTGCCGAGCGCGGGCCTGCTCGAAGCCCGCCCGCAGCAAGGAAGCTGACTCAGGGGCGTCCTGGACGGCGACGGTGACCACCGAGGCTTCAGACGGCCTCGACCAATCCTCCGGCACCGAGACGACCGGGACGCCGGCCCTGGCGGCGACCCCGTTGGTCGTCGACCCGGTAACAATGCGGTGAGGCGTGCTGAGCCGCCGATGTTGGAGCACGACCATGCGGCCGCGGTCTGCATGGCGGACCAGCGAGCTGACGTGGGAGCGGTCCTCGACCCGTTCTCCTGTCACCGCCACGGGTGTTCCAGCCGCCAGCTTCCGGGCAGTGGCGAGTGCCCGCTCGATGTCGGCGTCCACATCCATCCCACTGGACGCGTAGATGCCGGAGTACTCGACAGTGTCAGGCAGGCTCGTGACCTGCAGCAGATGGACGGGGCTATCGGTCCGTTGGGCCTCCTCGACAGCGAACTTCAGGGCGGCATCGCAGCCGTCGTATCCGACTGCCACAACGATGGCGTTCTCAGGCTGGTTCATTTCTTGTACCTCTCACTTTGCTAGTCAGTTGCCGGGTTTCCGCCTCGGGCACCACGGCCACGGGGCAGTTGGAACGCTCGAGGACGCTGGTCGACACAGAGGAGGCCAGGAGACTCGAGAGCAGGTGGACCGGCTGTCGGCCGACCACGATCAGGTCCCGCGGGCGCGGGTTGCGGGTCAGGCACTCGTCGGCCAGCCCGATGCCGAGTGCCGTCGTCACCCGTACGTCGGGGAACTTCTCCGACATCCCGGCGACCGACTCGGAGAGCAGCATTCGGAGATCGTCTGCCGTGCTCGGCGCTGTCCCGTCATTCGCAGCTACATCAAGCGCAGCGGTGATGTCGAATGAGGTGTGCATGACGGTCAGCGGCAGCCGTCGCAACGACGCTTGGCGGAACGCGAACTCGATGACTGGGAGCGACTCCGGCGTGCCGTCTGCCCCTACCAGGACGCCGTCCCTGACGGCACCGTGCGGCCCGGGACGGGTGACCACCACGGCACACTTGGCGTGCTTGGCGACACTTACCGAGACCGAGCCGAGCAGCATGCTGGCGAACGTTCCTCGACCACGCGACCCGAGGACCAACATGTGCGCGGTTTCCGACAGCCGCACGAGGTGGCTCCGAGCATCGCCGGCCAGAGGAAGAGCGATGATCGCGAGACCTGGATGCATTTGCTCTACGACGGCGACCGCGTCGCGAACGACTTCGCGAGCCGTGGTCAGACCATCAGGCGTCGACTGAGGCACCGCACCGGCGTAGCCGGCCCGGACTGCCGGAGGGAGATCCCGTCCGTCGGCGACGTGGACGATGGTCAAGGGCCGACCCTCCAACACGGCCTGTTCGGCGGCCCACGCGAGGGCTCTCTGCGCATGGGTGGATCCGTCGACTCCGACGACGATGGTCCCGGGCGTTGCCTCTTCGTTGCTCACGGTTCAAGCCTCGTCGCCAGAGCGGCCACGGACTACGGCCTCGCGGCCCGATAAGCCGGGACCAAGGACCCTGTGGCGCTCAGCCGATGTCCCGGCCGATGTCCCGCGTCGCATACTGCCTTCCTGAGGGCGCACGAGCGGCATCACCTAAGGCTCGGCTGACTCCGAGTGCGACTCCAAGACCGCCACACAGCAGCAATCACCAGGGCCGCAACCAACGAACCGGTCCAGCCGAGAGTCAGGTCGACGACCGTATCGGAATAGGCGGTCGGCAACTCAGAGGACTTGGTGACGAAGGAGACGTACTCGAACAGCTCCCAGCTCAGCGCCATCGTCATCCCAGCGGCGACACCGCGCTGCACGATGTCGCCGAGGGACGCGCGAGGCGCCGACATGGTGAGCAGGACCACCGCCGCGCTGAGCAGCGCAGTGTTCATGAAGTGCATCCAATCGTCGAATCACTCGATCGAGTCGTAGAGGTCGAGTCGGTTGCCGAGGATGTCGGTGAAGCAGGTGAAGGTGACGAGCAGGTCGGCGAACCAGGGGTAGCTCGAGAGTCGGTGCCGGAGCGCCCAACCGACCGGCACCACGAATGCAAGCAGGGGATAGGTTACCGCCCGGGCGACCGGTGCCTTACCCTCCAGGTTCCCCCAGGACGGATCGACCACTGCCATCGTCAGGAAGACGACCAGCAAGACCTTGGCGGCGACGTCCAGGCCGGCCACTGCCGGCGTCAAACGTGCTCGCGGGGGAAGTTCGATCCGCAGGTGAACGTCGTTGCGCGCTTCCGACGAGCGACCCGATCCGCGTTCGTCATCCGTGACGTCGTACGCCGTCGTCATGCACTCGATGGTTTCCCGCTGGGACCGCGGCAGCCAGGGCACAAGGTCACGCACACCCGGGATCCACGCCCGATGACGGCGGGCACCTTCACACTGGTCCCATGACGGCTTGGAACCCACTCCTTCGCGAACAGTTCGAGTGGCATTGGAACAACCAGCTCCGGTCCCGCCTGGCCGACCTGGGCGACGAGGAGTACCTCTGGGAGCCGGTCGGGGGAGCCTGGTCTGTCCGTCCCCGCGGTATGGCAGCGACCCCGATGGCGGCCGGCGCCGGTGACTTCACCATCGATTGGGCCTTTCCCGAGCCGACTCCGACGCCATTCACCACCATCGCGTGGCGCCTCGGACACGTGATCGTCGGCGTTCTCGGGATGCGTAACGCAGCCCACTTCGGCCGGGCGCCCGTCGACTACTCGACGTTCTCCTACTCGGGCACTGCGGAAGGGGCACTGGTCCAACTGGATCGCGAGCTCGACCTGTGGCTCGACGGCGTCCGTGGCCTCGGCGAAGACGGGCTGGGCCGTCCGTGCGGTCCCGCCGAAGGACAGTTTGCCGCCGCACCGCTAGCTGCTCTGGTGCTCCATGTCCACCGGGAGCTCATCCACCATCTGGCAGAGGTTTCTCTCCTTCGGGATCTTTATGCGCACACCCAGCGCTGATCGCGGCGCTGTAGGGCGCCTTTGATCGTCGGGAGCTCGGCAGGACGACACCGCAGCAACAGCCGGACTGAACTAGAACCCCGCGCTTCCTCGCACCCGCGGCTGTCGCCGCGGTCGAGGAGCTGGACTCGTCCGACTTCGGCGGCTGACGAAGGTCGGTCGCTGTCCCCACGGCTGGCGCCCGGTGGCGCTCGAAGGCGACCGGCCGGATTCCGACCGGTCGCCAGCGGCCTGTGCACTCGATCAACGCAGGACGGGGAACCGGCGGATCAGGTGGGTCTTCGCCCACATCCTGCCCATGCCCCAGGTGTCGCCCGCAAGGGTCAGAGCCAGCACGACGGGACGCCCGAAAGGACGGCTCGGTGGGCAGCCGGGTGGCTGCCCACCGAACCTTGTGGCGGACACCGGTCGGTTCAAGCCGTGCCGGTCGGGTGCTTGGCCATGGGCAGCATCCCGATGTGGTCCGCCAGCTTGACGGCCCACACGACGAGGATCGAGCCCATGAAGATCGCCAGCAAGACCTCAGCGGCTGCTGTCTCGGCCAGCGCCAATGCGATCACGCCGAGCGTCAACGATCCAGCGGCCAGCGCGATCTCTGCCGTGTCGAGGCCCTTCCGCGTGTCACCGCGTTCGAGCACCACGTAGGCAGCGCCGCCAAGCAGCAGCCCGACAGCCGCCATGCCCCGCGGGTCCTGGATGAAGGGCATCTCACCATTCACCAGGTATCCCACGTACGGCACGGCGATTGCCGCAATCACCACCGTCGCAACGAGATCCTTCATCTTGAGCTTCATCGACCACACCTCCTCTCTTCACCAGGGCCATCGTGCCTGCCCGGCACCGAGTCGGCTCAGAGGCCAAGGTCATCGATGGATCGGGACTTCGGCGAGGCGCCGACCCCAGTCCTCGGCGCGCTCGAGCTCCCCGGCGCACAGCGGCCCGCCCGTGTCGTGGACGGTGAATCCCTGAGGGCGGTCGATGAGGGGGAAGCCGCGCCGTTTCGCGATCTTGGCGGCGGTACGACCGGCTCCCATCGGGAGCTTGCGAACCTTGTCGACCCGTGTGTCGAACGCCGCCACGGCGCTGAAATGGTCGGGCGACGACGGCAGGCTCCCCAGCCACTCACGGAGACCGATCCCGGTCGGTACCGATGCGCCCTGCCGGACGGCGTCGTCGCGAGTGCTCGGTCGGCTGAGTGAGAAGGCGTGCGTCGGTGCACCGACGACCAAGAGGTCCGCTGAGACGGGCACGTCGTGGCCATCTCGCGCAACGTCGTGCAGCGCGGTCTTGTATCCACGGCTGCGCAGGCCGCGTGCGACCGCCTCCGCGACCTTCTTGGTGTTGCCGAACATCGACTCGTAGGCGATGAGTGCCCGTGGTCCGGGTGTCGTGTTGCTCATGAGTTCAGCGTGCCGCTGTCGAAGGCGGAGCGCATCGGTCGCTGGTCCCGAGTGCTTGGACCAAAGTCCCGTCCCGGGAACGGGAGGCTAGAACACGATGACGCTGGCGGCAAGGAAGTAGACCACCAGCGACAGCAGGTCCTGGATGACCGTAGACAGCGGTCCGGCGCCGTACGCTGGGTCCTTCCCGAACCGATGGAGCAGCGCAGGGAGTGCGGTCGCGATCACGGTGGCGAACGAGGAAGCCGCGAACAACGCGACGGCGACGGTGCAGGCGACAGGGAGATCTCCCCACAGGATGAAGACTGTCGGGACCGCGATCACCGCGAGGAACCCGACCGATGATGACACCGGTGAACAGCTCGAGCGCTGCGGTGCGACGCACGCTGACGCCGATCGACAAGCCACGCACGACGACGGCGTCGGTCTGGGTCGCCAACGGCGTCAGCGAGATAGACGACGCCGGGCACGAAGAATGCGATCAGCACCTCCTCTTGAAGGCCCGTCTCGAAGAGCCCAACGACGAGCGCAGAGATCAGCGCCCCGCCGAAGCCGACGACGAGCCAGGGCAGTCGTTGGCGGAGGCGACGGAGCAGGGGCGCTGTGCTCGCCGAGCGCGCCTGCCGCCGAGTCGGCGAGGAAGCCACCGATCCGCGCGAGGTCCTCGTCGTGCTCGCCGAGCAGCACGCCGAGCAGCTGCTGGGGTGAGATGAGGCCGACGAAGCGGTCGTTCTCATCGACGACAGCGAGGCCGGGCTCGCCATGCCGAAAGGCACGCCAGGCTGCGTGCTCCTGGTCCGTGCTGGGCGTGACGACCGGCGGGTTCGCGTCCATCACGTCTGCGAGCGTGGCCGGCCGACGGTGCCGACGAGCAGTCGCTCGATCGTCGCAACCCCGAGCAGGTGGCCGTGCTCGACGACCGCGATCACAGAGGCCGCGTCGTACTGCCGGCCGCGCAGCGCGCTCAGCACGGTGTCGACATCGTCCGAAGGCCTTGCAACGGGCACGTTGGCGGTGGCGTGCTGGCTGGCCGTCCCGAGGAGCTCGGACGGTGTCGCGAGGTCCTCGCTACTCGACATGGACCTCGACCACACCGGGCACGGTCCGAGCAAGAACAGTCGCCAGGACCCGCTCGCGATGATCGGCGGGGCCACTGATCTCCGCCACGCCGTCCTCGACATCGACCAGACAGTCACGCATCCCCGCCGACAACAGCAGCGCGTCGATCTCTTGCTCGAGGACGTCGTCCCGGCGGGCGAGCATGCGGACCACGTCGCGTCGGCTGATGATGCCGACCAGCCGGTCATTCTCGTCGACGACTGGCAGTGTCTTCACGGTGGTGGAAGTGGCGAGCTCGACAGCCACCGCAAGGTCGGTTTCCTCGTGAACGGTGACGGCATGGGTCGACATGACGTCGCCAACGCATCGAGGGCGGTCGAGGAAATGCTCATCAGACGGCATCACCGTGGCGTGAATCGCCGTCGACGAGGTCACGGATGAGATCGGCTTCGCTGACGACGCCACACAGACGCCCGTCACTGGTGACGACCGGCAGCGTCGTGATGTCGTTGTCGTCAAGGAGGGCCAGAGCTGTCCTTCACCCTGGTGTTCGCACCGACCGATACCGGGTCGGTCGTCATCAGGTCCCGAACGATCATGGCTTTCCCTTTCGTGGTCGTTGAGTAGAGCGTGCTCCTGGCGCGCAGAAGGCGGCAGGGACGAAGGTCACGGCCGCCAGGGACTCCAGGCAACTGCCCGGAGGGCGGATCCGGCACGACGTGCGGCCCGTCGGTGTCGACAGAGTCGCCCGTCCGACCGACGCCGCTGCGCACCAGCTTCGCGCGGTGTTCGCGGCCGCGGTCGCGAGACTCAGCCTTGCCTGAACAGAGCGACCTTCATCGCATCGGTCTCGCCGGCCCGCGAGAAGACGTCGTACGCCTCGTCCATCTCATCGAGCGTGAACCGGTGGGTGCACAGAGCCGAGACCGACAGACGCCTCTCTGCGAGCAGCCTGAGGAGCAGCGGGGTGGTGTTCGTGTCGACCAGCCCCATGGTGATGGTGAGGTCGCGAATCCAAAGTCGTTCAAGGTGCAGGGTGGCAGCTGCGCCATGCACCCCGACGTTGGCGACATGGCCCCCGGCCCGCACCAGGTCGATGCAGAGCTCGAACGTGCTCGGGATACCCACGGCCTCGATCGCGACATCGGCGCCGCGGCCGTCGGTCAGCTCCAGGATCGTCGACTCGACTGGATCGTCGGGCGACAGCGCGAGGTCGGCGCCGAATTTCAACGCGCGCTCGCGCCGGGTGGCGGTGGGGTCGACAACCACTACCTGGGACGGGGTGAAGAGCCGCGCGGTTGCGACGGCGGCCAGACCGATGGGTCCGGCCCCGACGATGACAACGACGTCTCCGGGACTCACGTCGCCGGCGAGCACGCCGACCTCGTACGACGTCGGAAAGATGTCGGCGAGCATCAAGGCGTCCTCGTCACTGACCGTCTCGGGAACCGGGTAGAGGGACCGGTCCGCGAACGGGACGCGGACGAGTTCTGCCTGGGTCCCGTCGATGGTGTGCCCGAGCACCCAGCCCCCGCCCCCGAGACACTGACCGTAGCGGCCCTCTCGGCAGTAGCGGCATCGACCGCACGCCGAGATGCAGGAGACGAGTACTCGCTGTCCCAGCTCGACGTCTCGGACGTGTGATCCGACCTCAACGACCGTGCCGACGGCCTCGTGACCGAGGATGCGGCCGGCCTCTACCTCGGGTACGTCGCCCTTGAGGATATGCAGGTCTGTTCCGCAGATGGTCACTGCGTCTACCCGGATGATCGCGTCCTCCGGGTCCTTGACCGCGGGGTTGGGGACCTCTGTCCAGGACCGAGCTCCGGGTCCGCCGTACACGAGCGCCTTCATCGTCTCTTCCTTCCGTGGTGAGCCGTGTTATCAGTCTTCGGGAGAGGCTTCAGGGACGACCGCCACGTTGCAGCGGGCACGCTCGAGCACGGCGGTCGCGATCGACCCGGTGATGAGCCGATCGACCGTCGACATGGGGTGGCGGCCGACGACGAGGAGGTCCCACGCGCGGCCGTGCCGGTTGAGTGCTTCGTCGACGAGTCCGTGGCGTGATTGCAGCGTCATTGGCACGTCGGGGTACTTCTCCTGGATCCCGGCGACCGACTCGGCGAGGAGCAGCCTTTCCTCCTCCCACTGGGGATCGTTCAGGATCTCTTCGGACGCACCGCGGAACCCGGCCGCGGCGACGACGACGTCCCAGAAGCAGTGCAGGACAGTGACGGGCAACCCGCGGAGGGAGGCGAACGCGAACGCGAACTCGATCACGGGCACCGACTCTGGGGTGCCGTCCGCGCCAACCACCACTCCGTGCTGGCGCGTCGGCTTGGTCGGACGACAGATCACGACGGGGCACTCGGCTTCCTTCGTGACAGCGACGCTCACGGAGCCGAGGAGGAGGCTCCGGACCGTGCCGCGCCCGCGCGACCCCAACACCATCAGGTGCGCCGACGGCGCCAGGGCGAGGAGTACGTCACGCGCATCTCCGAGAGCAGCGATTCCAGAGACGTCGACGTCCGGCAAATCCTTGTGAACCGCGGCGACTGCGCCGTCCGCGAGCTTTTGGGCGCCTGCCCTTCCGCCGGCGGCGACCACCACGGCCAGCCGCCTGTGCTCGAGATGCGCTTGCTCCGCGGCCCAGGAAAGGGCACGCTCTGCGTGCTCGGAGCCGTCGACACCGACGATGATGCTGCCGCGCGCAACCAGGTGTTCGTCATGCCTCCGCCTCGGGGACCACGGCGACAGCGGTGTGGGACCGCTCGAGGACGGAGGTGGCGGTGGGGGCGCTCACTCTCCTGCGCGAGCGAGGCGAGCGGGATGACGACCGACGACGACGAGGTTATGCCGGTCGGCGACCGTCGCGAGGTTGTCAGCTGGCGAGCCCGTGTGCGACCTGGACCGTCGTCGACACGTCGGGGTACTCCTCGCGGAAACCAGCGATCGACTCCCCGAGCGCGAGGCGGCTTGCTTCCAGGTCGGGTTCTCCCGACGGCTCGAGGAGGCGGAACACCGACAGCGGCCGGGAGCGACCCAGTGACAGTGAAGGATGGTTAGCGGTTGCCCGCGCAGCGCAGCCTGCCGGAACGCGAAGTCGACGACCGGCAACGATCCCGCCGTGGCGTCAGCGCCCACCAGGACCCCATGCTTGACCTTGAGGTCCGTACCAGGTCGGCACACGACGACCGGGCACTCGGCGTGCCTGGCGACCGAGGCGCTGACCGACCCGAGCGTTTGCTGCTCAGCCTTCCCCGACCCCGCGATCCGAGGACGACCATGTGGGCGTCCGAGGACTGGTCGACGATGACGGAGCCGGGATCGCCCAGGAGACGCGATGCTCCCGACGTCGAGACCGGGACGATGTCGTACGGCCCGCGCTGCTGCGGACTGGGCGAGGCGCCGAGAGCGGTCGAGGAGGTCCTCGACGGGATAGACGTATGCGGAGCCGACCCCGGCCGCCGCGAGTGGATGGACCGGGAGAGCGGCAGTGAGGACGACGAGCCTGCGACCCTCCAGGAAGGCCTGTTCTGCCGCCCATCGGACTGCACGGTCGGCATCCGCTGATCCGTCGGCGGCGACGAGGATGCTTCCTGCGGAGATGCTGTTCATGTGCCACACTGACGCCACCCGGCGGGCGGAGGTATGGGCGCAGTTCCCGCCCGAACGGGACTTTGGGCTCTCGCCGCCAGCCGGGCGAGATGTCATCCAGGACCGGAGCCTGGGGAGACTGGGACCTAAGGCCCTCAACTGCCGCGACGTGGCGGGCGGACGATCAATGCGTGACTACCTACGTCTATGACTTCGCAGACCTGACCTCGCCGGGCCGTGACCTCCTCGGCGGCAAGGGGGCCGGCCTGACCGAGATGGTCCGGATCGGCCTCCCGGTCCCGCCAGGCTTCACCATCACCACGGAAGCGTGTCGCTACCACCTGGCGCACGGGGAGTCGCCCGAGGCCTTGGCGGGACAGGTCAGCAAGCAGCTGGCGTGCCTGGAACGCAGGAGCGGTCGCCGACTGGGCGATGCCGCGGATCCGCTGCTCGTGTCCGTCCGCTCGGGGGCGGCGATCTCGATGCCGGGGATGATGGACACCGTTCTCGACGTCGGCCTGAACGACCGTTCGGTGACAGGACTGGCCGCGCGAACGGGAGATGAGCGGTTCGCGCTCGACTCCTACCGCCGCCTGCTGCAGATGTTCGGGGAGACGGTCTTCGCGGTACCTGCCGAGGTCTACGCCGGTGCGCTCGACGAGATCAAGGCTGTCCATGGCGCCGAGAGCGACCACGAGCTCGAGCCTGCGGCTCTGCGCGAGCTGGTCGAGCGCTACCAGAAGCTGACGAATGCGCACGCTGGCCGCCCGTTCCCGCAGGACCCGAGGGAGCAGCTCGACCTCGCCGTCAGTGCCGTCTTCCGGTCGTGGAAGTCCGAGCGGGCTGTTGCCTACCGGCGTCACCTGGGCATCGCCGATGACCTCGGAACAGCCGTCAACATCCAGGCCATGGTCTTCGGCAACCTCGGCGAGCACTCCGGCGCCGGCGTGTGCTTCACCAGGGATCCGGAGACCGGCGCACGCGGGGACTACGGCGAGTACCTTCCCATGGCCCAGGGCGAGGACGTCGTCTCGGGCATCCGGGACGCGGTGCCGCTGGCAGAGCTCCGCTCGATCGATCCCGATGCCTATCGCCGGCTCCGATCACTGCTCGGAACGCTCGAGCTCCACTACCGCGACCTGTGCGACGTCGAGTTCACGATCGAGGACGGGACACCTCTGGATCCTCCAGACCCGGATCGGCAAGCGCAGCGCTGCCGCGGCGTTCCAGATCGCGTCGGACCTCGTCGACGACGGATGGATCGATCTCGACGAGGCCCTGCTCCGCGTGACCGGCGATCAACTGGTCCAGCTGATGTTCCCCAGCCTCGACACGCGAACCCGTGTACCGGTGTCGAAGCGCTCGGCGCCTCGCCCGGATCAGCCGTCGGACGGGTCGCGCTCGACTCGGCGACCGCCGCGGCCTGGGCGGCCGACGGCGAGTCCGTCATCCTCGTGCGGGAAGAGACACGCGCAGAGGACCTGCCGGGCATGCTGGCCTGCGAAGGGTGTCCTCACCAGCCGAGGCGGCCGCACCTCCCACGCGGCGGTCGTCGCCCGCGGGTTGGGACGGGCCTGCGTCTGCGGTGCGACCGACCTCGCGGTCGACCTCGGGACGAGGACCATCACCCTGCCCGACGGAACGACCATTGCCGAGGGCGAGACCATCTCCCTCGACGGCAGCACCGGCGCCGTGTATGTCGGGTCCCTTCCGGTGGTCGACTCCGACGTCGTCCGATGGCTGGAGGGTGGACTCGCCGTCGGCGACCCGGTCGAGGCGGTCGCGCGGCTCCTGGCCCACGCCGACACGGTTCGTCGCCTCGGCGTCCGGGCGAACGCGGACTCCGCGCCGGACGCTGCTCGTGCGGCACGCTTCGGAGCCGAAGGCATCGGCCTCTGTCGGACGGAACACATGTTCCTCGGCGAGCGCCGTCCGCTCATCGAGCGCGTCATCCTCGCTGAGGACCCGAGCGAGCAGGCGGCAGCGCTGGCGGAGCTGCTGCCGGTCCAGCGCGACGACTTCGCCGCGATCTTCGCCGCGATGGACGGCCGACCAGTCACCATCCGGCTGATCGACCCGCCCCTCCACGAGTTCCTTCCCGACCTCACGGACCTCGCGGTCAAGATGGCGATCGACGAGCCGGCCGGCCGCGCCACCGATCGGGAGCACAGGCTGCTCGACGCCGTACGGCGCCTGCACGAGGACAACCCGATGCTGGGCCTGCGCGGCGTACGACTGGCGATCATGGTGCCTGACCTCCTGACCACCCAAGCACGTGCGATCCTCGAAGCGGCCGCGGACCACGTCGCGTCCGGGGGCACTGTCGATCTGGAGATCCTGGTCCCGTTGATCGTCAACGACCGCGAGCTCGCCGTCGTGCGCGCAGCGATCGACGACGTTGCCGAGCAGGTACGCGACGAACGGGGCGTGCGGGTCGAGTGTCGGATCGGCGCGATGATCGAGACTCCCCGCGCGGCGCTGACCGCCGACCGGATCGCTGACCTCGCCGACTTCCTGTCGTTCGGCACGAACGACCTCACCCAGATGACGTGGGGTCTCTCGCGGGACGACGGAGAAGCCTCGTTCCTCCCGCGCTATCTCGACACCGGGCTCGTGTCGAGCTCCCCGTTCCAGACCATCGACGTCGACGGCGTGGGACGGCTCGTCGCGATCGCGGCGGAGAGCGCACGCAATGCCCAGCCAGCCATCCCGCTCGGCGTCTGCGGCGAGCATGGTGGAGACCCGGCTTCCATCGAGTACTTCGACGCGATCGGGCTCGACTACGTCTCGTGCTCGCCGTTCCGTGTCCCGGTCGCACGGCTCGAGGCGGGTCGGTCCGCAATTCGGCACATTCGCTCCACCACGCAGGAAAGGAGCCGGCCATGAAGGTCAGCTCGGTGATGACGGCGCCGCCGGTGACGGTCCGACCCGGCACGACGGTGCGCACTGCTTTGCGGTTGCTGGCGACGCACGCGATCACGACCATGCCGGTCGTCGACGACAAGGGAAGGATCCTGGGAGTCGTCGGGGAGGCGGACCTGGTCGCGCTGGGACAGGGGCGGGATGTCGTCGACCACGCCATGCGCCGAACGACAGAGCTGGTCTACCCGGAGACCGATCTGCTCGAGGTCATCCGGACTCTGAAGGCCTCAGGTGTCAAGAGCATGCCGGTCGTTGACGCTGCCGACCAGGTCGTCGGGATGGTGAGCAGAAGCGACATCGTCCGCCTCCTTGCCCGTGACGACGGCGTGCTGCAGCAGGAGATCATCGACGCCCTGTGCGCAATCGGCCTCCGCGGCTGGCAAGTTGTCGTGCACAACGGAACGGTCGACCTCTGCGGCCCTGCGGGCGAGGGGTCCGAGAGCGATCTTGCCCGCCGCACCGCCGAACAGGTCCT
This sequence comes from uncultured Actinomycetota bacterium, assembly GCA_963724275.1. Lineage (GTDB taxonomy): Bacteria > Actinomycetota > Actinomycetes > Propionibacteriales > Nocardioidaceae > Nocardioides. The sequence goes on from CAVRUB010000012.1 coordinate 168,683, forward strand.
GGGCGTGTCCGACGTCCAGGTCCGCTGACGGGGGCCGCCGCGTAGTCCGGCACGAGGTGCGGACGACGCCGGAGGCACGCTCCAGGAGCGGGATGTGGCCGGATCAGGCCGCAGGCCTGCTCCACGCTCTCCTCTAGCTTCATGTGCGGTGTCGACCAGGTGGCCCGAGGGCCAGGGCGCTGCGACATCCCGAAGCCGCGCGGCCACTGTCGCGTCAGCGTCCGACAGTGACTCGCGGTCGTGCAGCCGTCGCAGAGCCGTCGCGGCGTCGACGTCGCAGCGCAGCTCGACGAGGTCGGCCGAGACCTGCTGCGCGAGAGCAGCTGCCTGCTGACGGACGTCCGCGGCGCCCCAGGTCGCGTCCAGGATGACCGACTCTCCCAGCCGAAGCAGACGCTCGGCACGGTCGAGCAACGCTGCGTACGTGCGTTCCGTCGCTGCGGGGCTGTAGATGCCGGTGCCGAAGTCGGCCGCGGCGTCGGATTGCGGATCGATGCCAGCGCAGCTCCTTGCGGACGCGATCGCTGGAGAGGACGGGACATGCCGAGCCGGTCGGCGACCGCGCCGGACAGGGTGGTCTTGCCCGAAGCGGGCGGACCGCCGATGAGCACCAGCGTGACCGCCCCGGCGCGAAGGTGCGCGAGCGCGGTGTCGACGTACCTGTCACCGCGGGTGCTCCCGTGCCTTGGCGCTGTGCTCCCCGGAGGCGGCCGACCTTCGCGCGGACGAACGCCCGGTAGGCGATGTAGTGGTGAGCAAGCGCGGGTGGCGCTGGATCCCCCAACGTACTCCGCCCAAGCATCGAGCAGGACGTGCGCTGCGTGGCTCAGCTCCGAGGTTCTCCAGGCCGATCGCGAGGAACGCGACGTCATCGAGCCGGTCCACAAACCGTAGGGTGTCGTCGAACTCGAGGCAATCGAGCAATCGGGGTCCGTCGGGCATGCAGAAGATGCCGACGGCGAGCGAGGCCGCCGTGAGCGTCGACGATGCGCCTCAGCGGCACACAGTCGTCGAAGAGGTCTTTGGGGCCCATCGAGGAACCCGCGGACCAGGGTCGCGATCGCGTCGCAGGTCTGCGGGGTGCACCATCGGTGTGTTCAGTGACGTTGCTTGCGCGAGATTGGCTTCCCACCTGCCCCGCAGGGCGTCCGGGTTCCTTGCCGACTCGACGTCGGTGTTCGTCCGGGCACCGGCGTGGAACGTCGCCACCAAGCGGGCGACGCGCCGCACGTCGTCCTCGGATAGGGAGCTGCTCCGGAAGAAGTCGGGAGAGCCTGGTCAGGCGGTGCCGAAGACGCCGCATGACGTTCACCGGGTACGTCGGTCAGGCCGGGGCGCGCCAGGTCGCCCACGCCGAGGCAGACGTGCTGCCGCCAGCCGACGGTTGAGCTCGACCTCGCGCTCAACAAACGACCCGACGCGTCGCGCGGTCGCTGAAGTCGAGAAACCCGAGAGCGACCGGCTTCTTGAACTTGTAGGCGAAGTCACCGAGGAGGACGACGGCGCCCGAATGCGTCTCGTGGCTGTCGCACCACGGGTCCCACGACTCATTTGCTGTCATGTCCGCGGCACTCACGACGAACCTCCTGCTGGGGTCTGCGAACGGCGATGTTCGGACGCCGTCCGGCCATGACGTCGGTGCTCTCAGCCGCTCACCGGCTCTGGAACGACAGCGATGTTCGTGTGGGACCGCTCGAGGACGGCGGTGGCGACGGCGCCACCGAAGCGCTCCACCGCGGCCAGATCAGGATGGTGGCCGATGACGACGAGCGCGTGACGGTCGGCCGGGAGACGCAAGCGTGTCCGAGGCGTACCCACGCGCGATTTCCACGTCGAACCGCACCTCGGGATATCGGCCGGCAAGTCCTGCGAGCGAATCGAGAACGGCGCGTCGGTCGGGTCTCGTCCGCAGGCTCGGTTCGCGATGCGAAGCGGGGACTCTCAACGGCAGCCATGGCGTCGAGGAAGGAATGCAGGAGGGTGAGTGGCTGAGAGCGGAGGGACGCCTGGCGGAAGGCGAAGTCCAGCACTGCCACCGACTCCGGCGTGCCGTCGGCACCCACGAGCACGCCCTTTCGCCCTCGCGAGTCGCCGCCAGGACGGCAGACGACGACTGGGCACTCGGCGTGCCTGACCACGGATGCGCTGACCGAGCCCAATACCTTGCTGGTCACTGGGCCTCGGCCGCGGGAACCGAGTACGAGGAGGTGCGCTCGGGCGGTCAGGTCGGCGCGAGCCTTGTCCGCGGGTGCAGAGTCGTGGCCGCGGTCCGGACCTCGAGACCGGGACGGTGTTCGGTGGCGAGCCCGGCCGCTTGATCGGCCAAGGCCCGCGCGGCACCGAGGAACTCGGGGGCGGGGGAGATGTACGTGGGACCGGGCCACATCCCGACCAGCGCCGGGGACTGGTGGGCGGCGGCCATGACGACTAGGGGGCGCTGCTCGAGCGAGGCCTGCTCGGCCGCCCATCGCACGGCCTGGTCGGCGCTTGCCGATCCATCCGCGCCGACCACAATGCTTCCGGCCTGAATGTCGGTCATGTCCTCAGCCTGTCCCGTCAGCCGCTTCGTCGGTACGGTCCGACTTCCCGGTTCGAGCAGGACCTAATGCCCCCTGTCCGCGTCACTCGACGACGGTCGCAGTCCGGTCGCGGCGGGCAGGTCAGATCCCTCGCCTGCCGAGGGGCCCCAGGCTCCAGCACGCCGCCGTGACGGGCGACGAGGCGTGCGAGGCAGTGACGGCGGCCTATGGGCTCGACCATCGTCTTCTCTCTCATTTCCACTCCTCTCTGGCACGAAGGTCAGTCGGCCGCGCAGGCCACTGCCATTGGAGCGTTCGCCGGCATCGTCATGGCGACAGTCCAGGCAGCGGTGACTGGCTACGCGCTGTTACGCCTGCTCACCGATCTCGACGGTTCGGGCCGAGCCGCTCCAGGAGGTCGGGCCAAAAGACCCTGGTCCGATCGATCGCGCAGGCGCACGCTGGTCCGGCAAGGTCCTGAGGAGGTTGACCATGGAAGACCGACGAGGCAGTCGCGAGCAGTGCCGGATCCTGGCCGACCGTCTCATGGTCGAGTACGCCGGCGCCGTACCTCCTGGTCAGGTACTGGCAGCCGTCTTCCGCGCCCACCATGCCCTGATCCACCACGCCGACCTGACGCCCGCCGCCCGGCTAGCCATCTGCGAGTCATCGGCGCGACGTGCCCTGACCGATCGCGCAGCCCGACGGCCAAGGGTGCTCGCAGGCTGAAACCCCCGTGGCCCGGCATGATCTTCGGTAGGTCATCCGGATCCACCACCAGTGAGGCACCGTCGACCGGTCCGGTAAGGAGGTCCTGATGGTCAACTCGGGTCGGCGGTCGGTGCACCTCGCCGCGCTGGTCACCGTGGCGACCCTGGTCATCGTGACGATCGTCGGCTCGGGGGTGGTCACTCCCGCGGTCCCGCCTGTCGAAGACGAGCGGACTACCGCTGCCTGCCCCGTCAACGCCCTGCATCCGCACGGGTCCGCTGACCTCGGTGGTGGCGATCAATCGTTTCGTGGCCTCTTCGCCAGGAGATGAGGGTTTCCGCTGGGGTGACGTGGGTATCGACGTGGGCCTTCGCGGACGGCGGCGCCTGTGGCTCTTCGCCGACACCTTGCGGGCGTCGGATGCCGAAGGCGCCCACCTGGTGCGGAACTCGGGGCTGATGTTCTCTCCAGGTTGCGTCGAGGTGCTGGCGTCCATACCGAACGGTGGACCGCTGATCCCCGACCGCGCCGACGGAGTGGGGTACTGGCCGATGTCTGCCTTCCGGGTCCCTGGGGCCGGACGTGACGACGTCTACGTGATGACTCAACGGGTCAAAACAGTGAGCGCGGGGCTCTTCGGGTTCAAGGTTCTGGGTCCGAGCGTTGCTGTCCTCGACGTCCCCTGGGATGGTTCGCCAACCGTGGTCGGAGTCCATGATCTTGGTTCCGACCATGTCGGGCAGCGGCGACCGGTCTGGGGCGCTGCGCTCGCCGTCAGCGACGGGTGGATCTACCTGTACGGCACCATGAGCCGTCGGCTCAGCGGAATTCACGGTTTCGCGCTGTACGTCGCCCGTACCCGCCCGACGTACCTCTTGGAAGTCGAACGGTGGACATACTGGAACGGTCAGCAGTGGACTCGCGAGGCTGGCGACGCGGCCCCGCTGATCGACGAGCGCGGCGGCGTCTCGGAGACATTGAGCGTCTTCGAAGAGGACGGGCGGTGGTTCGCTCTCAGCAAGCGGGACGAGTTTCTCGGAGAGGACCTGGTCATCTGGACGGCTCCGTCGCCGACAGGCCCCTTCGATGAGGGGACTGTCGTGGCCGCGCTGCCGTGCCCGTCGACCACAAAGCTGACGTACCTGCCCGTCGCCCATCCCGAGCTCCCGTCTCGGCGGGGAACGGTCGTCGTCTCGTGGAGTCGCAACAGCACATCCTTCGAGGACTTGTGCGCCGATCCAGCTGGGTATCGCCCCCAGTTTCGCCGGGTGCGGCTGCCTCGGTGACCTGAGGGACCAAGGTCCCTGCTGATCGTGCCGGATGACTCCGATCCAATTCACCCCAGCCAGGAGACGCTCGGAGGAGCAGATCGGAACCCGTCGGACCGCGCTGGGCAGCGCGACAGCGAGGAGCAACCATGCACACCAAGGCAACTGCCGCGGACGTCGCGGCGAACGACGACAGCGGCGGCCGTCCGACCATCGGTGTCGACGGTCCCGCGGATGAAGGTGACTCGGCATGACGCGTCTAGGAATCAATGGCATGGGTCGCGTGGGGAGGGCGTTCCTCCGACTCGCCGCGCAGTCATCTGACCTGGAGGTTGTGGCTGTCAACGACCTCGTCGACGTCCGGGCGCTGGAACGGCTGATCCGCAGGGACAGCACGTTCGGGCGGTTCCCGGTCGACGTGAAGATGTGCGGTGACGACGTTCTGCTGGTCGGGGACAATGAGGTCTCCGTCTCGGACTGCCAGGAGCCGAAGCTCATTGCCCTGGGGCGAGCACGGCGTGGACATCGTGATCGAGGCCACGGGCCGCTTCAGGAGCTCGCGAGACGCTGCGCAGGGCCACCTCGACGCCGGGGCGTCCGCGAGTGGTGATCTCCGCGCCTGGCAAAGGACGTCGACGCCACGATCGTGATGGGCGTCAACGAGGACGATCTACGACCCGTCGGCCCACGACATCGTCTCCAACGCCTCCTGCACGACCAACTGCGTCGCTCCGATGGTCAAGGTGCTGCACGAGGCCTTCGGGATCGAGCAGGGGTTCATGACGACCGTGCACGCCTACACCAACGACCAGAACCTCCTCGACGGCCCCGCACAAGGACCTGCGCCGCGCCCGCGTCGGCCGCCGTCAACATCATCCCCACGAGCACCGGCGCCGCGAAGGCGGTCGGCGCTGGTGCTGCCCGAGCTCGCCGGACGGCTCGACGGCGTCGCCCTGCGCGTGCCCGTCGTCGACGGCTCGCTGGTCGACCTGGCGGTCCTGCTCGACCGAGCCGGCGACCGCGCGACGAGGTCAACGCGGCCTTCGCACGCGGCGGCCGCAGGCGGGCTCGCTGGCCGGTCCTGACGCTACACAGACGCGCCGCTGGTCTCCCACGACGTCATCCGCGACCCGCGCCTCTTGCGTGTTCGACTCCGCGCTGACCCAGGCCGTCGGCACGGTTGGTCGAAGGTCTTCGGCTGGTACGACAACGAGTGGGGCTACACATCTCGTCTCGCTGATCTCACGCGGTTGATGGCGCGAATGACCACGCCGCTGGCTTTGAGGAGGTAGAGGTGTACGCGATCCGCATCCATGGTCGTGGCGGGCAGGGCACCGTCACTGCGGCGGAGCTGCTGTCCGTGGCAGCCTTCGACGAGGGCAAGCACGCTCAGGCGTTCCCCACCTTCGGTTCGGAGCGCACCGGGGCTCCGGTCGCCTCCTTCTGCCGGATCGACGACCGCCCGATCCGGCTCCGTGAGCCCGTGACCGACCCGGACGCGGTCCTGGTGCAGGATCCGACACTGCTGCACCAGGTCGATCTCTTCGCAGGGCTCACGACGCCGGGCTGGGTGCTGCGTCAACACCGCGCGCACGCTCGACTCCCTCGGCCTGCTGGACCTGGTCGCACGCTCTTGAACCCGACCACGTCGTCACGGTGCCTGCCACCGAGATCGCTCGGAAGCACCTGGGGCGCCCGTTGCCCAATGCAGCTCTCCTCGGAGCGTTCGCCGCCGTGACCGGCCGCGTGTCCCTGGACTCGGTGTGCCGGGCCGTCCGGGAGCGGTTCCCGGGCTCGACCGGCGAGCAGAACGAGGAGGCCGCCCGGGCTGCACACGCCTGGGTCCTCCTGAGCGAGGAGGTTGACCGATGCGTAGCCAGATCGAGGGTTCCCAGGCGGTGGCACGCGCGGTCAGCCTGTGCCGACCCGCCGTCATCGCCGCCTACCCCATCTCGCCGCAGACCCACATCGTCGAGTCGCTCGCTGATCGGGTCCGCACCGGTGAGCTCGCCGGTTGCGAGTACCTCATGGTGGAGTCGGAGTTTGGCGCGATGTCGGCCTGCATCGGCGCATCCGGCGCCGGCGCCCGCGCCTACACCGCGACGTCGAGCCAGGGTTTGCTGTTCATGGCAGAGGCCCTGTTCAACGCCTCGGGGCTGGGTCTTCCGATCGTGATGACGGTGGCCAACCGTGCGATCGGCGCACCCATCAACATCTGGAACGACCACTCCGACTCCATGTCGATGCGGGACTCCGGATGGGTCCAGCTCTATGCACGGGACAACCAGGAGGCGGTCGACCTTCACCTCCAGGCATTCCGGTTGGCTGAGCGGCTTTCGGTCCCGGTCATGGTGTGCATGGACGGCTTCGTGCTGACTCACGCGTTCGAGGCGGTCGACCTCCCCGAGCAGGAGCAGGTCGACGCGTTCCTCCCGGTCTTCGAGCCCCAGCAGATGCTCGACCCGGACGACCCGGTCACGATCGGCTCGATGGTGGGACCCGAGGCATTCACCGAGGTCAGGTACCTCATGCACGGCAAGCAGCAAGCTGCGCTGGATGAGATCCCCGCGCTCGCCGAGGAGTTCGCCACCACGTTCGGTCGCAGCTCCGGCGGGTTGGTGACGCCGTACCGGCTCGACGACGCGGAGACGGTCGTGGTCTCGCTCGGGTCGGTCCTCGGCACGGTCGAGGAGGTCGTCGACGCGCTCCGCGACGGTGGGATGCCCGTCGGGGCGCTGGGCATCGGCTGCTTCCGTCCGTGGCCTTCCGACGTCGTGCGGGAAGCTCTGGCGGGAGCGGAGCGGGTGGTGGTCGTCGAGCGCGCGTTCGCAGTCGGCGCCGGCGGCATCGTCGGCCAGAACGTCCGTGACGCCACGCGGGGCCTGCCCGCCGAGGTCTACGACGTGGTGGCAGGTCTCGGTGGTCGCGCCGTCACATGTGCGTCTCTCCGACGGCTCCTCGACGACGTCCTCGGCGGAGCGCTCGACCCGCACGCCCTGCACTTCCTCGACCTCGACCGTGAGCTCGTCACCCGCGAGCTCGAGCGCTCCCGGCGCGGTGGCCGCCCCGGCCCACACGCGGAGAACATGCTGCGCGACCTCGGCACGGTCGCCTCGGCGGCGCACCCCTAGGAGATCGTGATGGCATTCCAGGAGATCAAGCTCTACCAGACCGGCACCTTCGTCGCCGGCAACCGGCTGCTCGACCCCGAGCAGAGATCGGTGCAAGCAAGGACCGGACGCTCGAACACCCTGACCTCCGGTCACCGCGCCTGCCGAGGCTGCGGGGAGGCACTCGGCGCGCGCTACGTGCTGGACGCCGCGATGCGAGCCACTGAAGGGAAGCTGGTCGCGGTCAACTCCACCGGCTGCCTCGAGGTGTTCTCCACGCCGTACCCCGAGTCGTCGTGGCAGCTGCCGTGGTTGCACTCACTGTTCGGCAACGGCCCTGCGGTGGCCGCCGGCGTGGCTGCCGCGCTGCGAGCCAAGGGGCGCGACGACATCCGGGTCGTCGGCCAGGCCGGCGACGGCGGCACCGTGGACATCGGGCTTCGGCGCGCTGTCCGGCATGTTCGAGCGCAACGACGACGTGCTGTTCGTCTGCTACGACAACCAGGGCTACATGAACACCGGGCGTCCAGCGCTCGGGAGCCACGCCGCCCGCGCCCGCACCGCAAACACCAAGGCCCTCGGGCCGGAGCCGGGCAACGCCTTCGGCCAGGGCAAGATCATGCCGCTCATCGCGATGGCCCACGAGATCCCGTACGTCGCCACCGCCACCGTCGCCGAGCTGCGGGACCTCGAGGACAAGGTCGAGCAGGCGATGTCCTTCCGCGGCGCCCGCTACCTGCACGTCTTCGTACCCTGTCCGCTCGGGCTGGGGCGCGGCGTCGGAGGACACGATCCGGCTGGCCCGGCTCGCCAAGGAGAGCGGGCGTGTTCCCGGTGTTCGAGGCCGAGCGCGGCGAGGTCGACCGAGGTCTCGTGATCCGGACGGCGGGTGCCCGGTCGACGACTACCTGCGCCCCCAGCAGCGCTACGCCCATCTCTTCGGCGACCCTGGGCGCGCCCGACCTGGTGGCCCGCCTCCAGGCCGAGCGCCGACCGCAACATCGCCCGCTTCGGGCTGCTCCCGGAAGGAGGACGAGCTGATGGACAAGCCCTTCGCGATCACTCTGGACGTCGGCTACCAGCCGCGCCAACAAGACCGGCTCGTGGCGCACCGAGCGAGCGGTCTACATCGACCGGAGCCGCCCTGCAACGACGCGTGTCCCGCCGGCGAGAACATCCAGGCCTGGCTCTACGAGGCCGAGGCCGGCGGGGACGGCTACGAGCGCGCCTGGCGCCGGATCATGGAGGACAACCCGTTCCCCGCGATCATGGGCCGGGTCTGCTACCACCCCTGCGAGACCGCCTGCAACCGCGGGCAGCTCGACGAGGCGGTCGGCATCAACTCGGTCGAACGGTTCGTCGGCGACGAGGCGATCCGTCAGGGCTGGACGGGTCGACGTCGACGGTGCCGCCGACAGGAAAGCAGGTCCTGGTCGTCGGTGCCGGGCCGTCCGGTCTGGCGGCGGCGTACCACCTCGCCCGACGCGGGCACGCGGTCACCGTCAAGGAGGCCGGACCGATGGCCGGCGGCATGATGCGCTTCGGCATCCCGCGCTACCGGCTCCCCCGCGACGTCCTCGACGCCGAGGTGCAGCGCATCCTCGACCTCGGCGTCGACCCTCGAGCTCGACGCAAGGTGACCGACCTGACGACGCCTCAAGGACGCAGTACGACGCGGTGTTCCTCGCCGTCGGCGCGCAGCTCGGCAGTCGGGCCTACGTCCCCGCCGGCGTCGGCCGCCCACGTCCTCGACGCGGTCACGATGCTCCACGGCCTCGAGGCCGGCGAGAAGCCGCTGCTCGGCCGCCGGGTGGCCGTCTACGGCGGCGGCAACACCGCCATCGACGCCGCACGCACCGCGAAGCGGCTCGGCGCCGAGGAAGTCCGTCGTCGTCTACCGCCGCACCAAGGACAAGATGCCCGCCCACGAGTCGGAGGTCACCGAGGCCGAGGACGAGGGCATGCTCGTTCAAGTGGCTGACCACGATCAAGCAGGTCGAGGAGGGCGAGCTCGTCGTCGAGCGGATGGAGCTCGACGAAACCGGCTTCCCGCAGCCCGACCGGCGACCTCGACGAGCTGGACGCCGACTCACTCGTGCTGGCTCTCGGCCAGGAGACCGACCTGTCGCTGCTCGAGGAAGTGCCGGGGCTCGTCGTGGAGGACGGCGTCGTCGCCGTCGGACCGGACCATGATGACCGGCTGCCCGGGCGTCTTCGCGGGCGGCGACATGGTGCCCTTCGAGCGCTCGGTCACGGTGGCCGTCGGGCACGGCAAGCGTGCCGCCCGCCACATCGACGCCTGGTTGTCCAGGCCTGCCCCCGAGCCGGTCGTCCGCCCGCAGCTCGCCGCCTTCGACACGCTCAACACCTGGTACTACTCCGACGCGCCGCGTGCGCACCGGCCCGACCCTCGAGCGAGCGCGCCGGGAGTCGACGTTCGACGAGGTGGTCCAGTGGCCACGACGAGTCCACGGCACCTCATCGAGGCCCGTCGCTGCCTCTCGTGCGGTCAACTGCTTCTCGCTGCGACAACTGCTACGGCGTGTGCCCGGACAACGCCGTGATCAAGCTCGGGGACACCGTTGCGCCGTACCTCATCGATCTCGACTACTGCAAGGGCTGCGGGCTCTGCGTCGCGGAGTGCCCCTCCGGCGCGATCGCGATGGTGCCCGAAGAGATTTCGAACGGACGGGACCCGGGACAGAAGCGACGAGCGAGCGACCCGCAGCTCCCCACGGGATCAGCCCCACGCGCCTGAGCCGTGGACGAGTGAGGCTTGTCGCTCGGTGAGACGAGTGCCGAGGTGAGCGCAGCTGAGGGCGAACGCCTTGCCGTCCGAGGACCTGAGACCCTCCCGCCACAGCCGGACAGCGACCACCCTGGGTAGTGACAGCGCGAGCGAGCCTCCGTTGAGTTCGACAAGTTGAGGAAGAGGGTGGCAGCGATGATGAGAAACGGGCACGACGACTGGATGCTCGGCGTGCCATCGGCCCTCTGGATCGGGTGTGCCATCGCGACCGTCCTGATCACCCTTGCGGTGCTGACGCTCGTGCTCCTGAGCGTGACAAAGCACGACCAGTCCTGCGAGTCCCCCACGGTCCAGCGCGACATCTCGCCCTCGGAAGCGATCGAGCTTTTGGAGCGAAGGTTCGCGACCGGTGAGATCGACGAGGACGAGTTCAGCCGACGTCGGTCCGTGCTGCTCCCCAGCTTTCGCTAGGTATCAGAGGGCAGAACCGATGTCCCTGCCCACCGGGGCCACTGCTCCGGCTCGCCCTTGCGGAGGTTGAAAGCCATGTCAGATCCCCTCTCGTTCGATGGGGCAGGTCATGCAGCGGGGGCCACCCCGACCGCGGCCGAGCTCGTCGCCCTCGATCGTGATGACCTCGATGCCGTGCTTGCGCAGGTAGGTGTTGGTGGTGACGTTGCGCTCGTAGGCGACGACGACGCCCGGTTCGACGGCGAGCACGTTACAGCCGTCGTCCCACTGCTCGCGCTCGGCGGCGTGGACGTCCTGGGTCGCAGTCAGCACGTTGATCGAGTCGATCCCCAGCGCCGACGCGATCGCGTCGTGCATCCGCTCGGGCTCGTGGGCGGTGACCTTGAGCTGCTTCGCAGAGTCACCGGGCTCGATCGTGTACGACGGCAACATGCCGAGGCCGACGTACTTGGTGAACGTGTCCTCGTTGACCATGGTCATCACGGTGTCGAGGTGCATGAACGCCCGTTTCTGCGGCATCCCGAGTGCCACGATCTTCGTAGCGCTACCGGCGGCGAAGAGCCTTTGGGCCAGTCGCTCGACTCCCTGCGGGGTCGTGCGCTCGCTCATGCCGACCAGGACCGCTCCACGTCCCAGGACAAGGATGTCGCCCCCCTCGGTCGTGGCTGCGCCGTTCGCGGTGCCTTCGGCCCAGACGTTGAACCCGCCGCCGGCGAACAGCGGGTGCCAGCGATAGATCGCCTCGTAGTGGACAGTCTCGCGGATTCGCGCGCGCTTGCGCATGGCGTTGATCGACACGCCGTCGAAGACCCAGGCGGACGTGTCCCGGGTGAACAGGTGGTTGGGCAGCGGCGGGATCAGGAAGTCATCCATCCCGAGAGCCTGGACGACGACGGAGGAGGGCTCCTCGACACGGTCCAGCAGCTCCCGCTTGGTCATGCCGCCGATCAGGCACGTCGTGAGCTCCGAAGCCTCCATCCCGGTCAACAGGCCGTGCAGAGCGTCCAGCGCCATCGGCCCGTAGACCCGCTCGTCGAGAGTTGCCTCCACGACGTGCTTGCGCGCCTCCGGGATCGCGAGAGTGTCGGTGAGCAGGTGGTCAAGCAGGTGCACCCGGACACCGCGGTCTCGCAGCGCGTCCGCGAACGCGTCGTGCTCCTGCTTGGCGTGCTTGACCCAGAGCACGTCGTCGAACAGGTACTCGTCGTGGTTGGTCGGTGTGAGTCTCTTCAGCTCCAGGTCGGGCCTGTGCAGGATCGCCTGTCGCAAGCGACCGACCTCCGAGTCGACGTGCAGGTTCATGTCTCCCTCTTTCATCTCGGTCGTCCCAGCCTGCGGGGGGACGGTGGGCTCGTGGAGGGCCGAAGGTCCCTCAGCATCAGGCCCATCGCCACCTCTCAGGGGCACCAACAAGGTGGTTCGGTGAAGGAGGCCGAGTCAGGCCATGCGAGAGAGGAAGAGCCATGCTCACCACGAAGAGGGCCCGAGCGCAGAAGGCAGCCGGGTCCCACCCAACCAACAATGCAGAGCCGCCGACGGCGCGAAGAAGTTCAGCTTCCCGAGCGCCTTTACCGTGCTGTTCGGCGTGACCATCGCCGTGTGGCTCTTGGCGTTCGTCGTCCCCACCGGGACCTACGAGACCGACGCCGAGAGCGGACGCCCGATCCCGGGGACGTACGGTGAGACCGACGCCGGCCTGTCGTTCGGCGACCGGCTGATGGAGCTGTTCCTGACGCCGGTCAACGGCCTGTACGGCGTGATCAACCCGGACGGCTACATCGGACCCTACGAGTCCGGGGAGCTCTACGGCGCTGCCGGCGTCTTTCTCTTCGTGCTGGCCATCGGCGTCTTCATCACCATGGCGATGCGCACTGGTGCGATCGACAACGGTGTCGCGCGGATCGCGCAGCGGATGAGCACCCGCGGCACCATGTTGATCGCCGTGCTGATGGTGCTGTTCTCGATCGGCGGGACCACCGAGGGCATGGCCGAGGAGACCTTGGGGTTCTACGCCCTGATCATCCCGCTGATGCTGGCCCTGGGCTACGACCGCATGGTCGCGGCCGCGACGATCCTCGTCGGCGCCGGCATCGGCGTGCTCGCGTCCACGGTGAACCCTTTCGCCACGGGCGTCGCGTCCGCCGCTGCAGACATCTCGATCGGTGACGGCATCGTCCTTCGATTCATCATGTACCTCGTGCTCGTCCCGGTTGGCGTGTGGTGGGTGCTGCGCTACGCCCGCAAGATCAAGACCGACCCGTCGAAGTCGCTGGCGGCCGAGGTCGACGGAGACGACGAGCTCCGGGCCCACGGCCTGCGGGAGGCACCGAAGCTGACCGTCCGGGAGAAGACCGTGCTCAGCCTCGTCGGCGCCACCTTCGCCTTCATGATCTATGCGATCGTCCCCTGGGCACAGGTCATCAACGGCCCGGATGCCGCGAGCTTCGGCTGGCAGCTGGACTGGTACTTCCCCGAGCTCGCCGCACTGTTCGTGGTGATGGCGATCGTGGTCGGCCTGGTCGGTGGGCTGGGGGAGAAGGGCATGACCGACACGATCGTCAAGGGCGCGGGTGACTTCATCGGGGTCGGGCTGATCATCGTGCTGGCCCGCGGGGTCACCGTGATCATGAACAACTCCGAGATCACGGGAACGATCCTCCACTCGATGGAGAGCATGGTGGAGAACACCAGCTCCGGGCTCTTCGGGTTCCTGATGTTCCTGATCAACATCCCGCTCGCGTTCCTGGTGCCCTCGACGTCCGGACATGCAGCGCTGGCGATGCCGATCCTCGCCCCTCTCGCCGACTTCGCCGGCGTCTCGCGGGCTGTGGTGGTCACCGCGTTCCAGTCGGCCTCGGGCGTCGTCAACCTGATCACCCCCACCTCGGCGGTGGTCATGGGTGGCTTGGCGCTGGCCCGGGTGCGCTACGACCAGTACCTCCGCTTCGTACTGCCGCTGGTCGCGATCCTCGCGGTCCTGTCCGCAGCCTTCGTCACCGTGGGTGCTCTGCTCTAGGGAGGGAGGAGCGCGAGGCCCGGACCACCTCGGGTGGTTCGGGCCTCGGCACGGGCACTCCCAAGGCCTGATGTGGCCGCCGGTCCGTCAGGTTTCGACCTTTGTCAGCCGTGCGGATCTTGAGCCAGGATGTTGAGATAGGTCGCGACGCTCAAGGAGGACCAGATGACGGTGGACAGCTCGACCGAGCTCGCTCGGCTCACGGACGAGGATCTCGACGCGGTCGACGCATGGTGGCGCGCCAACAATTACCTGACCGTCGGCCAGATCTACCTACAAGGCAATCCGCTGCTCCGCGAACCGCTGCGTCCCGAGCACATCAAGCCACGCCTGCTCGGCCATTGGGGCACGAGCCCCGGCCTGTCGCTCCTCTACGTGCACGCCTCCCGCCTGATCAGGCTGACCGGCCAAGAGATGATCTACCTGGCCGGTCCCGGCCACGGCGGCCCCGCGCTCGTGGCCGCGGGATATCTCGAGGGCACCTACAGCGAGGTCTACCCGACGGTGACCCGTGACGCCGAGGGTCTGCGCCGCCTGTTCCGGCAGTTCAGCGCCCCGGGCGGCATACCCAGCCACGTTTCGGTCACCACGCCCGGCTCGATCCACGAGGGCGGAGAGCTCGGCTACGTGCTCGTGCACGCGTTCGGAGCGGTCATGGACAACCCAGACCTCATCGCCCTGGCAGTCGTGGGGGACGGGGAGGCCGAGACCGGACCGCTCGAGGGATCCTGGAAGGGCATCTCCTTCCTCAACCCCGTCCGCGACGGCGCCGTCCTCCCCGTGCTGCACCTCAACGGCGCGAAGATCGCCGGCCCCACGGTGTTGGCCCGCAAGGACCCCGCGGAGGTGCGAAGCCTCTTCGAGGGTCACGGGTACGACGTGATCGAGGTGTCTGGTGAGGACCTGCCCGGCATGCACCACCGGGTGGCTGAGGCGATGGCGACGGCCTACCTGCGGATCCGGGCGATCCAGGACCAGGCACGGAGGGGCGACTGGGACGGTCACCGTCCTCGTTGGCCGATGATCGTCCTGCGCAGTCCCAAGGGTTGGACCGGACCCGACATCGTCGACGGCATCCAGGTCGCGGGCACCTGGCGAGCGCACCAGGTGCCGCTCGCCGGCGTGCGAGAGAACGCCGAACACCTGACGATGCTGGAGACCTGGATGCGGTCCTACCGGCCCGAGGAGCTGTTCGGCGACGACGGCGCACCCACCGGCGACGTCCTCGCCGCGAACCCCGCCGGAGCGCTGCGGATGAGCGCACATCCTGCGGCCAACGCCGGCAGCGGCACGGACGAGCTCGTCGTCCCCGACTTCCGTCAGTTCGCTCTGGACGTCGCTGCGCCCGCTACCAGCCGCGCGGAGTCCACCCGGCAGCTGGGAGCCATGCTTGCGCGAGATCTATCGACGCAATCCGCACGACTTCCGGCTGTTCAGTCCCGACGAGACGAACTCCAACCGGCTCGGGGCAGTTTTCGACGTCTCCGACCGAGCCTTCGCGGAGGCGGTCGTGCCCGATGATGTGTCCCTGTCGCGGGACGGGCGCGTGATGGAGGTGCTGAGCGAGCACAACTGTCACGGCTGGCTGGAGGGCTACACGCTCACCGGGCGGCACGGGATGTTCGCGACGTACGAGGCGTTCGCCATGGTCAGCGCGTCACAGACGATCCAGCACAGCAAGTGGCTGGAGGAAGCCGCAGCGCTGGGCTGGCGCAAGCCGCCGCCGAGCCTCAACATCCTTCTGACGTCGACCGCGTGGCGAAACGATCACAACGGCTTCTCCCACCAAGGGCCCGGTCTGATCCAGAACGTCATCGCCCAGCGCGGTTCGGTCGCCCGTGTCTACCTGCCGCCCGACGCGAACTGCCTGCTGTCGGTCGCCGACCATGCTCTGCGATCCCGCGCTTACGTGAACCTGATCGTGATCGACAAGCAGCCGCAGCCGCAGTGGCTCGGCATCGACGAAGCGATCGAGCACTGTGCACGGGGGGCGGGTATCTGGAGCTGGGCCGGCACCGACGACGACTCGGTCGACCCCGACGTGGTGCTCGCATGTGCCGGCGACGTGGTGACCATGGAGACCGTTGCGGCGGCCGCGATCCTTCGCGAGAGGCTGCCGCAGCTGAAGGTGCGGGTGGTGAACGTCGTGGACCTGATGACGCTGCCGCGGCCCACGGACCACCCCCATGGCATGGCGGGGACACTCTTCCGCGAGCTGTTCACCGACCACGTCGACGTGGTCTTCGCGTTCCACGGCTACCCGGGCGCGATCCATCAGCTCGTGCACGGGCGACCCGACGCCGACCGGTTCCACGTACGCGGGTTCGTGGAGGAGGGCACCACGACCACTCCGTTCGACATGACCGTGCGCAACCGCGCCTCGCGCTTCCACCTGGTGATGGACGCGATCAACAACGCGTCCCGAACGCCCCGCGGTGCCACCGAGCTGAAGGCGTGGTGCGAGGAGCAGCTGCGCCTTCACCACACCCACGTCGTCGCGCATCTCGAGGACATGCCGTCGATTCGCGACTGGTCACTCTGAACGCCCGCCGATAGCTGAAGCCGACTGGCGCGCAACTCGGGGCGGTTCATCGGTAGGCACGACCATGATCCGCGGGCCACCCGGTGAAGGGACCCTCGGCAGAGCGTGCGGGTCCAAAGGCCCTGTTCCCGGATCCCGCGAGCCGATGTGCTGGACGCGGGAGGTGAGGGTCGTGTCGTATGTGAGCAGGCCGGCAAGGTCAAACAGCAGTGACCCGCCCTCGTCGTCTGAGTCCCGACAATGGTGGGGCGTTGCCGCCGCCGTCGAGTCGGCCGCCGCAGTGGCCACGGTCGTGCTGGACCTTCTGGTGCCTACCCTCATCCTGCTGGCCATGGCAGCGGTGTCACTCTTGGTCCGTCGTCACGGGTGGGATTCGCTGGGCGTACATCGGTTCCACGGCCTCGGACTCATCGCAAAGATGCTTGCCTTCGCCGCGGTCTGGTCGCTGTTCCAGGTCGGCGTCACGATGCCCGTCGCAACCACCTCTCAGGAGAGGAGCAAGACCTTAGAGCGTTCGACGGCCTGCAGGGCAACCTCGGGATGCTTGCCGTCCTGCTGGTACTCAGTTGGACCCTTGCTGCGCTCGGAGAAGAACTCGCCTATCGCGGCTACCTGCTGACGCGGCTCCAGGAGGCGGTCGGGGGTGGACGCGCTGGGCTCGTCGTGGGGGTGCTCGTCTCGTCCGTGCTCTTCGGGCTGGGCCACACCGAACAAGGGCTGATCGGTGTGCTCATCGTGACGCTCGACGCGGTCGCTTGGAGCGCATTGCGGTTCCACGACGAACTCTTTGGGCCGCGATCCTGGCGCACGGCTTCAACAACACCATCGGATTCGTCACGTTCTTCTTCCTTGGACCCATTTCACTAGACTCTGTGGTAGAGGACAGGGAGATGGGAATGCCCAGCGCAATGGCGGGTCAGGCAAGCGCATCGACGGGTCTCACCGACGAAGAAGCGGCGCGCCGATTGGAGGTGTTCGGGCCGAACCGGGCTCCGCGGCCGGCAAACCGCGCCGGTTGATGTCGAGGATCATCACCCAGCCGCGCGCACCCATGATCCTGCTGCTGCTCCGGTGCGCTCGTCGTGGTCGTCCGGCCTCGGCGACCTCCACCGACGTCGATCATCATCGCCGCGGTCATCCTGCTCAACACCACGATCGGCGTCGTGCAGGAAGTTCGAGCGGGCCAACGCCATCGCGGCGCTCGATCGTCTTGTCTGCCCCTCGCACGCGACTCCGCGTGGCGGAAACGATCACATCGGGTCCGGGTTGCCAGCGAAGACGTTGTCCCCGGGTGGTCTGGTCCGCCTCGAAGCCGGCGACATCGTGCCGGCCGACTGGGTGCGCTGGTGAGAGGCCGTTGCCCCTCTCAGCTGACGAGGCCGCGATGACAGGGGAGTCGGTGCCGGTGGCCCTGCGGGTCGGGGGACGAAGATCTGTCGGGTACCGCAGCCACCGCAAGCCCGCGGGCTCCCGCTGAGGTGGAGCGGACCGGCGCCGACAGCGGCCTCGGTCGCATCGCCTCCGCGGTGATCGACTCGGGATCTAGCTCCGGCCACTGCCGCTGCAGCCGCGGACCGGCGAGGCTCTCCAGACAGCTGGTCGTATTCACGCTCGCCTTGGCCGCACTGGTCTTCGCCCTCGGCAGTGCTCGCGGAGCGGAGAACGCAGCGGGAGGGATGATGGCGCTGGCCGTCAGCCTGGCAGTGGCTGCCATCCCGGAATCGCTTCCCGCCGTCGTGTCCGTGGCGTTGGCGCTCGGCGCGTTCAGGATGGCGCGGCAAGCCGCACTGGTCCGATGGCTCCCGGCGGTCGAGACCTTGGGCTCGGTAACGGTGCTTGCCTCGGACAAGACGGGCACCCTGACCGAAGGTCGCATGGTCGTGCAGGAGCTGTGGACACCGCACGGCACCTGGCGAGTCAGCGGCCGCGGTTACGGGATTGCAGGTGAAGGGCCTTCTTCTCCAGACCGGCACCGGGCCCGACAACGACGTCGCCGACCTCCTGCGTGACGTAGTTCTGTGCAACGACGCTCGTCTCACGCAGCGGGCCGAGACGTGGGAGATCGTCGGCGACCCACTGGAGGCAGCGCTCCTCGTCGCGGCAGCGAAGTACGACGAAAGCGCGCTCGAAGCCGCACGATCCTGGAGCGGGTCCTGCAAGGTGCCGTTCGACGCGGACCTACAGCGGATGACGACCTTGCACCACCGCCGACCGCCGGATCACCGTGTGCAAATGGGCCCCCAAGGTGGTGCTCGGCATGGTTCACGCCAGCGCCGCCGCCAGCCGCGCCCACGAAGCCGCGCATCCGCTTGCCGCGTGGGGGTTCCGGTGCTGGCGGTCGCCGATTCGTTCAGACCGAACCGGCCCGATGAAGACCACCTCGAGGAGGGACTGCGGCTCCGCGGACTGGTGGCGACCTCCGATCCGGC